>NZ_CP157456.1:3703636-4355454 GCF_041549525.1 Paenarthrobacter aurescens | reverse complement strand
CAGGAGTCGCGTTGCTGCTGTTTGATCCGGTTGGTCAGCTCGGTGACCTGGTTGTAAATCACACGACGCTCGGCCATCAACTCGCGGATCTTCCGGTCAGCGTGGATGACCGTGGTGTGATCGCGGCCGCCGAGTTCCTGTCCGATCTTCGGCAGGGACATGTCAGTCAGCTCCCGGCACAGGTACATGGCGATCTGCCGTGCAGTTACCAGGGTGCGTGTCCGGGACTTGCTGCAGAGCTCTTCCATGCTGAGCTTGAAGTAGTCCGCCGTCTGGTCCAGGATCTGCTTTGCCGTGATCTCCTGGGCGCCGTCGTCGGTGATGAGATCCTTCAGGACCATTTCGGCCAGGGCGACGTCCACGGGCTGGCGGTTGAGGCTTGCGAACGCCGTAACGCGGATCAAGGCGCCCTCAAGCTCGCGGATGTTGCTGGAGATTTTTGAGGCGATGTACTCCAGTGCGTCGTCCGGCGCGGAAAGACCTTCGCTGAGGCCTTTCTTCCGCAGGATGGCGATCCGGGTCTCCAGTTCCGGCGGCTGGATGTCCGTCAGCAGGCCCCACTCGAAGCGCGAGGTCATACGGTCCTCGAAGCCAGCCAGCATCTTGGGCGGCTGATCTGAAGTGATGACAACCTGCTTGTTGGCATTGTGCAGCGCATTGAACGTGTGGAAGAACTCTTCCTGGGTCCGGTCCTTGCCTGCCAGAAACTGGATGTCATCGATCAGAAGCACGTCCACGTTCCGGTACGTGGTCTTGAAGCTGGTGCCTTCATCATCACGGATGGAGTTGATGAAGTCGTTGGTGAATTCCTCGGAGTTCACGTAGCGGACCCTGATGCCGCTGTAGAGGCGGCGGGCATAGTGGCCGATTGCGTGCAGCAGATGGGTTTTGCCAAGACCGGAGTCACCGTAGATGAACAGCGGGTTGTAGGCCTTCGCCGGCGCCTCAGCCACAGCTACCGCAGCAGCGTGCGCAAAGCGGTTCGAGGAACCGATCACAAAAGTGTCGAAGATGTACTTCGGGTTCAGGCGTCCGAACTCGTGCGAAGTACTGGGGGGTGTGGGTTGCGGCTTCGGTTCGGCGAAATCAGAAACCGCGGAAAGCTCGACGACGGGTTCGGGCTCTGCGTGGACGGGAACCAGGTCAGTGTCCACGTCAATCGCGCAGCGGATGTCATCCGAGAAGACGTTGCGAAGAGCATCGTCCAGGGCATCCTTCACCTGGGTCTGGAGGACTTCACGGGTGAGCTCATTGGGGACGGCCACCAGCAGGGTTGAACCAATAAGGCCCTGCGCTTGGGCGAGGATGACGAAACCGCGCTGGCGGGGTGAAACCCGGTCGTCCTGTTCCATGAGGCTCAGCACCCTGCGCCAGGAACTTCCGACAGTGTTGGCGTGGTTGGCTTCGTCTACTGTCATCAATCAGTTCCTAAATACTTGCTTGCCGGCGTTGCTGGCAGCCGAAGTCTCTCCGGCGGCGCTGTTCTGGGCGATAATCCACAGAGTTATACACAGCGGGTGGACATTGGGCTACTGAGCCACTCTAGGGGATGAATTCGCTAGAAGATAGCTGGGAAGTTGCCTGTGGATAATTACACGGTTGTGGTTCGCGAAAGCGGCCTGTGAGCCACTTCATCCACAGGCTGCCAACAGCAGTTGGGCACAGCTGTGGATAGTCCCGCGGCAGGCTCCCGGTTTGACTGTGGGTGCCTTTTTGCCCTAACGTTGTGAAGTCCTTTGTGTCCGCTTTTGAGATCAGTTGTAACCCCGTACGTTCACCGTGCGGAAGGCAACGGCGGCAGGCACATACAAAACTTAGCGTCGGCCAGTTCTTCCCCTTTTTTGATCGGGTGGGCGCACCTTTGATCCACTGGAGTAACTAACGTGAGCAAGCGGACTTTTCAGCCGAATAACCGCCGTCGGGCCAAGAAGCACGGCTTCCGCCTTCGTATGCGCACCCGTGCCGGCCGCGCCATCCTGGCTGCCCGTCGCGGCAAGGGCCGCGTCGAACTGTCGGCGTAAATAACTGACTTGTCGGTCAGGGTCTTTTTGCGGGTTCGACGGTGCTAGCCACCCCTAACCGTCTGCGGACGTCTACCGACTTTTCAACAACTGTACGTTCCGGCGTCCGCAATGGACGCCGGAACTTAGTGTTATATACGGCCTCTATAGGGGCCGAGGAGCCGAGTCGAATCGGTTTCATTGTCTCCAAAGCCGTCGGGAACGCCGTGACCAGGAACCTCGTTAAGAGGAGACTGAGAGAAGCAGGCGCCCTGTCCTTGCACACGCATGGAACGGGTCTGGCGGTAGTAGTCCGGGCGCTGCCCGCAGCTGCAACAGCCAGCTGGGAGCAGTTGCTCTCGGACTACAACGCCGCACTGGCAGTGACGACGAAGCGATTGGGTGGCTCAGGTCCACGCAACGCTTCGACTGAACACAACGGCACCACTACGGAAGGGACACCGCGTGCATGACATAAGCACCGCCGTCGTTCCTTCCTCAAGTGACCCCTCCGGGAGTGTTCCGCGTAGGA
The DNA here is from genome assembly GCF_041549525.1 of Paenarthrobacter aurescens. Taxonomy (NCBI): domain Bacteria; kingdom Bacillati; phylum Actinomycetota; class Actinomycetes; order Micrococcales; family Micrococcaceae; genus Paenarthrobacter; species Paenarthrobacter aurescens. The sequence continues at coordinate 4,352,922 of NZ_CP157456.1, read as the reverse complement.
GCCTTCCGGCCGCGGCAGGCATGTTCCTTTGGGACCTGCCCCGCAACATCCTCATCATTTTGCTGAAGACGTACCGCAAGGTCATCTCGCCCCTGTACGGCCAGGTTTGCCGTTTCTTTCCCTCCTGCTCCGCATATGCGCTGGAAGCGGTAACGGTGCATGGCGCCGTGAAGGGTAGCTGGCTCGCAGCCAAAAGGCTCGCCAAATGTCATCCTTGGAATGCCGGTGGAGTGGACCATGTCCCCGCCGGCCATCGTCATTGGCCTGAAGGCCGGACGCCCACAATTGTTGTACTGAACAATCCGGACCAGTTCCTGGCTGTTCAGGCTGATGAAGAAGGCCGCTCTGCGGCCTAACGAATAGGGATATCGTATGGACTTCTTTGAAACAATCATGTTTCCGTTCAAGTGGCTGGTGTCAATCATCATGGTTGGCTTCCACGAGGGACTGAGCTTCATTGGCCTGCCTGCCGCCAACGGCTGGACGTGGACTCTGTCCATCATCGGCCTCGTGTTGGTGATCCGCGCTGCCCTGATTCCTGTCTTCGTCAAGCAGATCAAAGCCCAGCGCGGCATGCAGCTGCTGCAGCCGGACCTGAAGAAACTTCAGACCAAGTACAAGGGCAAAACCGACCAGCTGTCCCGCCAGGCCATGGCACAGGAACAGATGGCGCTGTACAAGAAGCACGGCACCAACCCCTTCTCGGCGTGTTTGCCGATGCTGATCCAGATGCCGTTCTTCTTTGCGCTGTTCCAGGTGTTGTCGGGCATTTCCACCAACGCCAAGCAGGGCCAGGGCGTCGGTGCCATGAGCCACGAACAGGTTGTCCAGTTCGACTCTTCCAGCATCTTCGGTGCTCCGCTCTCCGCATCGCTGCTTCACGGTGATCCCAGTGGTGGCAACAGTGCCGTTGCTGTCTGGATCCTGAGCATCATCATGATCATTGCCATGACGGCCTCGCAGTTCATCACGCAGAAGCAGATCATGGCCAAGAACATGTCTGAAGAAGCCATGGCCAGCCCGTTCATGCGCCAGCAGAAGATGATGCTTTACATCCTGCCCCTCGTGTTTGGCATCGGTGGCATCAACTTCCCGATCGGTGTCCTCATCTACTGGACCACCACCAACCTTTGGACCATGGGCCAGCAGTTCTTTGTTATCCGCCGCATGCCCACGCCGGGTTCCCCCGCAGCCAAGGCCTTGGAAGAGCGCCGCGCCGCAAAGGGACTGCCGCCGCTGTTGGGTGGAAAGAAGAACGCCGCCGCGGACGCCGCCGCCGAAGCCGAAGCAGCTGCTGCGGCAGCCGCCGAGATCAGGGCCCAGCGCGTCCAGCCACAACGTAAGAACAGGAAGAAGAAGTAATGTCTGCCGAGAGCACTGAAGAAGCCATGACCGCTGTGACTGAAGACCAAGAGGACACCCAGGAAGAAACGCAGTCCAAGACGGCCAGCCGCTTGGAAGAGGAAGGCGACATCGCTGCCGATTACCTCGAAGAACTCCTGGACATCGCAGACATTGACGGCGACATCGACATCGAGGTCCGCAACGGACGCACGTACATCTCCATCGGTGCTGATGAAGAGTCCGCTGCGTTGGACAGCCTGGTAGGGCGTGATGGAGAAGTCCTTGAAGCTCTGCAGGAACTGGCCCGGCTCTCAGTTCTGTCCGCTACCGAAAGCCGTTCACGCTTGGTCCTGGATATCAATGGATACCGTAAGGAACGCGCAGGAGTACTGCAGAAGATCGCCGAGGATGCCGTGGCCAAGGTTAAGGCTGACGGCGGAACAGTTGCTCTGGAACCGATGAGTGCTTACGAGCGCAAGATCGTCCACGACGCCGTGGCTGACCTCGGATACGTCTCCGAGTCCGAAGGCGAAGGCGCTGGCCGCCACATCGTCGTTTCGGCTGACTAGCAGCTCATGGTAGAAATCACCGCAGCTGAACTGGAAGCGGCCGAGAAGATTTTTGGGGAGCGCTTGGATCTTGCTAAGCGCTATGTGGAACACCTGGCTACGTCCGGGACTGAGCGCGGTCTGATAGGTCCGCGCGAAATTCCGCGGCTATGGAGCCGCCACGTCCTCAATTGTGCTGTCATAGAATCCGCCATTGCCATGGATAGCCATGTTGCCGATGTCGGATCCGGTGCAGGTTTGCCAGGCCTTTGCCTTGCAATTGCGCGTCCGGACCTTGAGTTGACTCTGATTGAACCTCTGGAACGCCGTGTCATCTGGCTTCAGGAGGTGGTGGACGATCTTGGCTTGGACAACGTCACCATCATGAGGACCCGGGCTGAGCTGGCCGTTGGATTGGTGGATGCCGATGTTGTCACAGCACGTGCCGTTTCCGCTCTTTCCAACCTCGCTGGTCTCACCATTCCTCTGTTGAACGGACATGGCGAAGTGGTTGCCATCAAGGGACGCAGTGCGGCCGAGGAAATCGAGAAGGCCGGGAAAGTTATTCGCAAACTCGGTGGCGTGGAAACGTCAGTTGTGGTTTGTGGACAGGAGCTTTTGGAGGAACCCACCACCGTGGTGAGGATCATCGTCAACAAGCCCGGAAAGACGGCGTAGGTCCCGCTCGGTTTCCCGCGTGTCGGCGGCTGAGCGGTTAGGCTAGAGAACGGCAGCAAAGCGCCGAATGAGAGTGAGAGTGTGACCAGTGGGCAGTAGTGAAACCTCCACGCAGCGGATCCCCCCGTTTATGTCTTTGGGGTCCGCGCGGGCCATGGCTACACCCTCTGCGTCTCTTCAGTCTGCAATCGTGCGCCCTAATTCGGTTGATAATGCTGCCGTTTCACGTGAAACCGTCTCAGATGGAGTGCGCAACGTCATGGATTCCATTGATGATTCCAGCCCCATCGCCCGTCAACTGGCCAATGAGACCCGCCGGCGAGAAAAACTGATCGGCAGGGAACTGCCCAAGCCTGACAAGACCCGTATCTTCACTGTGTCCAACCAAAAGGGTGGCGTTGGCAAGACAACCACCACGGTTAACATTGCTGCGGCCCTGGCCTCGGCCGGCCTCAACGTGCTGGTGATAGACATCGACCCCCAGGGAAATGCATCAACCGCTTTGGGGATTGAACACCACGCGGACGTAGACAGCATTTACGATGTCCTCATCAACGACCTTCCCCTCAAGGACGTCGTAGCGCCGTGCCCGGATATCCCCAACCTCATCTGCGCACCTGCCACGATTCACCTGGCTGGAGCCGAGATTGAACTCGTGTCATTGGTTGCACGGGAACAACGACTCCGCCGTGCCATAGATGTTTATGCCAAGGAACGGGAAAACGACGGCGAAGGCCGCTTGGACTACATCTTCATCGACTGCCCGCCCAGCCTTGGGCTGCTGACCGTCAACGCCTTCTGTGCGGCGAGTGAAGTTCTCATTCCCATCCAGTGTGAGTACTACGCGCTGGAAGGCCTGAGCCAGCTCCTGAAGAACATTGAGATGATTCAGAAGCACCTCAACGCTGACCTTGTGGTCTCCACCATTCTCTTGACCATGTACGACGGTCGCACCAACCTGGCTGCCCAGGTTGCCTCAGAGGTCCGCCAGCACTTCCCGGATCAGGTTCTGGGGGCTGTAGTTCCGCGGTCGGTTCGCATCTCTGAAGCTCCCAGTTACCAGCAGACGGTCATGACGTACGACCCCTCTTCCAGTGGCGCGCTTTCCTACATGGAAGCCGCAGCCGAAATAGCTGAACGCTAGAATTCTTGAAACACTGCAACAGCTTGGGCCGGTCCGTGCTCGGCTATTCCATCGGAGGGATGAATCAATGAGCGAAAAGCGAAGGGGCCTCGGCAGGGGTCTTGGGGCTCTCATTCCCAGCTCGGCTTCGGGCCAGGGCAATGGGGCTGCACCCTCCCGTCCTGTGGATCTGTTCTTTCCCGAGGCAAGGAAGACAGCATCCACCACTGTGGAGACGCTACTCGAGGATTCCAGCCCTGCTGATTTGAAGCCGACTGTTGAAGAATCAGCATCCGCATCCGCAGCGGATGGTGCCGAGGTCAAGTCACGCACCAAAACGACGGCGACCAAGTCAACAGGCGCCAAATCTGCTGCGCCCTCAAGGCCAGCTTCCAAAGCGACCGGCTCACGTTCATCTGCGAGCAAGAAAGCATCAGACGCAGAAGAGTCGACGGCGTCTGCCGCAGTTACTGCCCCCGCCCCCAAATCCACCCCAGAGGTGGAGTTGGTGGAGGTCCCCGGAGCCAGGTTTGCAGAAATTCCGGTGGGTGACATCCATCCGAACCGCAAACAGCCTCGTTCCGTCTTCGATGAAGACGACATGGCGGAGCTTGTACACTCCGTTCGCGAAATCGGCGTCCTTCAGCCAATTGTTGTACGTACTTCAACCGAAAAGGGTGGAGAACCGTACGAGCTGGTTATGGGCGAACGTCGGTGGCGTGCAGTGCAGGCCGCCGGACTCGAAACGATCCCCGCAATTGTTCGAGATACCACGGATGATGACCTTCTCCGCGATGCGCTCCTTGAAAACCTTCACCGAAGCCAGCTGAACCCCTTGGAAGAAGCCGCGGCCTACCAGCAGCTTTTGGAAGACTTCGGCACCACGCATGAGCAGCTAGCGGACCGAATTGGCCGTTCCCGCCCTCAGGTTTCCAACACGCTGCGACTTCTCAAGCTCCCGCCGCTCGTTCAGCGCCGGGTAGCTGCAGGTGTCTTGTCGGCAGGGCATGCACGCGCCCTGCTTGCTCTTCCGGATTCTGCTGCTATGGAACGGATGGCACAGAAGATTGTTGCGGAGGGAATGTCCGTTCGTGCCACCGAAGAGTCGGTTGCCATGTACCAAGACCCCGCAACACCGGCCAAGAGCAGCATCCCGAAGCCGAATGCGCGGCACGAGCGTTTGGACTACCTGGCGTCGTCATTGTCAGACCGGTTGGATACAAATGTGAAGATCACTCTTGGTGCTCGTAAAGGACGCGTCAGCATCGAGTTTGCCAGCGTGGAGGATCTCAACCGAATTATGGATGTTCTCGGCCCGGGCGCCGGCGACTAACTCTCAAGACAGACATAAATGGGGCTCACGTTTCAGTGGGCCCCATTTTTTGTTGTCTCATGGCCTCGCTCTCGCTTGCGGTCCATGTCTTACGGACTTACTCGTTGGCGTGGCGCTTCTCACCTGCTTGTTTCACGTGAAACAAGGTAGCTTGTTGCTTGTCCCGGCTCCAATGCTTGCGTTTGAGGCAAAGCTAGGCTGTTGAGGGGTGCCTGCCCATTTCCGGTAGCGCTCTTGTTTGTCCATGTGGGAGAGCCCGTGAAATAGGAGAATGGATGGTTCCGCGAAGCTCTTTGCATGCGCTCCTGCATCCCTGGAAGGCACTACTCCTCTCGCGCGTATCGAGTTTAGGGCCTGCAGACGAACAGACCCGTCATCGGGGATCATTTTGCGTGTTTACACGGGAAATCGGTACTGGAGCTTCTCCCAGGCGCCAAGTGTGTAAGGGCGGGCGACGGGCCTTGAGCCCGCGTCCAAGAGCCTTCGAGCTGATGGACTTCTTCTTCGTCGTCGCGCGGGTGAGAAGGCTCCCAGTGGCGGTTGTTCGGCCCCTTAGGCTGCGATTCGATCGGTTATGTGTGTTGAGGGTTTTCACCGCTTTCGGGTACAGGCGCTCAAGCGCTACTTCCCGTTTCACGTGAAACGTTGCGAGTACACTTCGGCTGCAGTGGGAAATTTTGAAATGAGCATTGCTTCAGAACCTTTTTGGGTCAGTTGTGGTTCCTGGTTAGCAGTGAGGCAGCCTCAAGCTGGCCTTGGGTGGGCTTTTGGCGGCCTCTTGGAGGCCTTCCGCGCTCTTAGGCCATTTCGGACTGTCCGCGCCCAGTGAGGAGGAGGCCGCTCCCCCGAATAGCGGATTATGCGGACTTCTGCCATTTCAGCGGCTATCGATAAGATTCCCAAACTGGCTGATCAGCTTCTGCGACACTGCACCTCTCCGTAGAGTTCATAAGCGTAGGGAGCAGTCCGGGTGCATGGAGTAGGCCGGAATAGTCTTCCAATTGATGTCAGGAAACCCGGCAAGTCCCTCACCTGAGCCATGGCGAGCGTGCATTCAGCTCTATCAGCGTGAATGTTCTCTATGTTTCACGTGAAACTCGGGAACCAGGCCATGTCTTAGAGGCTCTGGTTCCATTGCTTAAAGCACTGGGGCCAGCGACCCTGAGTATTGGAGGCCGGCCAGCTGTGTTGATCGTTCTCCTTGGGAATCGACGACTCTGACTACTGTCTAGGTACCGTTTCACGTGAAACATGTCGCGATCATTCCAGGAGGCTCAAGAGCTCAGTCATGCACGCCTAAAGTGAATAAGAGACATGAACGAGTTCCCAGGGGTTTTATCAGCCGGAGTCCGTGCGCGGGTTGAGGTGTACTCGTCCATAGTCCCGCAGTAATCTTGTGACGATTTCAACTGCCTCCCCTACTGCTGGCCTCTGACTCCGTTCCGCCTTTGTGGACTGGAGTAGATTGGGCCTGGGACCTGGCAGGTGATCATTATCTTCCCCGGCCCTCTCACTGTTCCTGAAGCTGGGCTGTCTCTCGCCACAGATGAAGTACAAGCAAACGCCCATTTCCATTCGACACTCCTTCCATTCGACACTCCTGACATGGCGGGGTCGCTGCATGTCCTGGCGCTAGTCCCAGTGATCGGGGGACGTTACGAGCTCCATGCGGCGATGGACAGAAAGGGGGCTGACGTTCTCCAACAGTGGTCAGTGGGGGCGTCACTCCCCTGAGTGGAGGGTGCTTCGGCAACGGAAGTCGGCCGGGAGATGGTCAGATAGGCGGTGCGTCCTGACACCGACACGACCCTTGTGTTCATTGCCATGCCTCGACCCCCTGTCTTTGAATTTATGCGTATGTGGAGGCTGTCTCGAGTCGCTGCCCGTCAGTGAGCTGTGAGGATTCAATACAGATTGCTCAGGTGTCCATGTGAATGTGCTGCGTGTCGATCGGGCTGGGCTCGCGGCGGGAGCGAACACTTGTTCTTGTTGGCGTAAATGCGCTCTGCCTCCCCGCAGAGGTGAGTCCAGCACACTAGCCTCGTCCAATGATCCCTTGGGTGGTGCCAACACGAAATGAGGTATCGCAGATCCAGCAGTCCGACTGGACACACCAACCAGGACAGCTGGCTGGCTCGAAGCAGCCCAGCCTTGACCACGCCATTGCCAGCCATCGATCATGCCCGGGGCTCCCCCGGTGGCGATGAGTATCCCACTCTCAGGATCAGCTAGGACCGGCGTACCTCCATCCATCCTGGAATTCGCAAGTGACCCAGACGACAATTGGTCTGATGTCGCTGTTTTCAATGTGGTGATCACTGACTTGATTCCGGTGGGTCCCCACTATCCGGGGTTCAAGGGAAGGTGCGTGACACATAAGCATTCGCGATAGCCGGTGAACCGTCGAATGTCACATAAACATGCCTGGCTATGTTTCACGTGAAACGGTCGCTCCCTCTGCCCGGAGAAAGCTTTGAAGTCGCACCGGGTGAGCTTGCTTGCGCGGTGGATAAGCCAGTGGATATCTCTGTGGATAACTTTGGGGATAACTATGTGGATTCAGCACGCGCCTGCTTCGCGGGACTCTCCTCCGCCTGACCGCCGGAGCGAGAACTTAGAACCCTTGGTTTGCCACGACTGAGTGGCCTACCGAGGCGTGTGACTCGCCGCGTCATGACAGGTGCAAACAGCTCAGTTTCCATTGATTTTGCGGGTTTATGACCATCCCTTCGGCTGGAAATAGCGAATGCCCCAGATCCAGATTCACAGTCCGCCATCGGACGCGGCAATGATGCAGATACGTCTCGTACAGCCATCACTAGATCCGTAGTGTGTGTAAGATCATGGCCGGTGGATAAGCCTGTGGATAACGCTGTGCATAAGTTGGTGGATAATCCGATTGGATGTACCTGAGTGTGTCCGACGTTCAGTGGTGCTGGCGGCCCATCGTGAGAGGGTGCCAACGTCGCCCGCCGTGGCTAACGGGGTGATGTTGTACCCAGCCGTCCCTCTTGTCGCGGACTGCCCTTCAGTGTGACAGGTTTGGGTACAACACATACCGACCTTCAGTTAGCGTGCCTGCTGAGTCTTGAGATGGACGCGACCCACCAGGCTGGTGTGGTGTGCTATTCATCCGATGTCTCAGTGATGAGTGGTTGAGCTCGGACATCGCGCGGGGGCGGCAATTGAGCTGTTCACAGACTGTCCCTGCCTCCAGTATCTGCAGGAAAGGGGTGCCTGGCTTTCAAACATGGTGATACGACTGGGACCGGATCGTGCCCGCCTATTGTCCACTGCAGTCCATCCCTGGCACCTCGGGTGTGTGATGCGCCGAAAGAGCAGGGCCGGCGGACGGTGGTTTGGAGTGTTTCACGTGAAACAGAGGCTCACCGATGCCGTGCCCGAGGGAGCGCCGGGGATGCTCGACTGGTGGCGGCCGGATGATTCCATGGGATCTACCTGAGCTGGCCGAAGGTGCAAGCCCCTCCCCGAATGAGGGATTCACTGGCAAGAAGGGTGGCCGGGTGGAATGTGCCTCAAATGGACTTCATGGTTGTGCATGGGTCATTCGTGCCCCTCTGTCGCTGGACAAACCTGCGCTCACCATGGGACCGTCCTCACCGTTCTAAGGGACCGAAGATGAGGCGTATCCGAGAGTGTTTGCCGTCCTGGCCAAACGGATATGAGGAGCATCTGGTGAGCTCGCCGGAGGTGGCGTACGCTCCATCCAGGTCCCCAAATAAGGGAGGCGGGTGTCGCCCCGCAGACTGAGCACCTCCATGGAGGCGCAAGGGCGGTTGGAGCGACAGGCTGGCCGAACTGTTGCATCCCGCGACTGGGCAGCGCGGGAATGACTGCCTGCGGGTGGTTGTCGCCCTCATTGGATGCGCACCACCCATGGGAATGGGAGGGGCAGTTGGACCGCATAGGCGTTCCGAACAGTTGGGACGCAGTTGGGGCTGAGCTGTTGGTCCGTGCAGGTGCTCTGTGAGCTGCGGGCGAAGGGTGTAGTCCTCGCAGTCCCCCGGGCACGACGGGGAATCTTGGCTGGCAGCTGGCAGCTGGTGAGCCAAGGAACCTGGCGACGGTTTACGGCGCATTGCACTCCGCGGAGAGGCCACAGGGTTACGCCAAGCAGATGCTCGAAGAGCGGGCTAGATCCACTTCCAGGGCGGGAGCTGAGTGAACGTCGCTCGCGTGATCGGTAGTGGCACTTCCTTTGAGGTCTATGCCGGGGCTTGGGGGTGTGCAACGCAGTGACGACCCACTCGGCGGATTCTTCCGTGGGAACTTATGTGGATAAAGGGCGCCTCTACGCATGCGGCAGGTAGAAGTGACCTTCTGAGATAGGCTGACGGACTGACGGACTGACGGACTGACGGGCTGACGGGCTGACGGACTGGCGGACTGGCGGACTGGCTGCTGATGAACTGATGGGCAGAAGGTCGGCGCGCAATACCGTATTCCCGAACGGTTTCCCATAACTTCGGGTCAATGTGTCTACTAGCCGCGGAGCCAACTCAGTTGCTGTTTCACGTGAAACAGTGAGCATCACAAGCAGAGCTGGCCGTTGCATCGACTGGTTGGCTTGACGAGGTTGTTCTGCGTCTATCTCGGAGTCTATTGAACAAGGGTCAAGCACGTCGGCGCCAGCTATTGCATCGACCTTTCGTCGATTGGCCGGACTTATATAGGTGCATCAGTTAGATTAGTTGGGCACAAGGAGCCCGTAGCAGGCAGCTTTCGCTGTGAAGTATGTGGATTGGGCCTGGTGAAAACCCTTGTTCGACTATTCGATACGTCCGTCGAACTCCCCGTAGGAAAAGCCTCTTCGCCGCAAATCAGCTATTGGTCATACGGGCATCACATTGGCGCATCAGGAGGAAGCGCCTTCAAAGCCGTGTTGCATTCTTCGCCAGTGTTTCACGTGAAACAGAGAGCGTCAGGCTCTTCGTCTCGCCCCACAGAAGACTATTCCCTACCCACGCTGGCTGGGTTCCGGGGTTCCTTGTTGGGTCGCATGAAGGCCTTCCGCTGATTCGGTGAGCTTGATGACCACTAGGCGCAGTACAGAAGGGACCTTGAGAATGGTCTTCCTGCCGGCTTACTTTCTGGTTTTGTTGCCTGGAGCCGGGTAGACGCATACAAGACACGCCTAAGGGACGGAGTTGTCTTCATGCTGACGCGTTGGGAGCTGAAATGCGAACAGTTCGTCGAGGTGAGTCTTGCCTGCAACTCCAGTGCCAGGGCGTCCCTGGGATGACTCAGGGTGACTACTGCAACCGCGGATACACCTCCCGTTTGGCGGTTCAGGGCTGGAAATGGCGCGTGGTGATGAAAGAGCTACCTATCTGAGCGGGGCCGGGGCTCAAGACTTTCAGAAGGGGCCGGCGTCATGCCCTTTGATGGTGCCGCAGAGCCCACGCCCCTCACAGCGCCTTCATCGTTTCGCAGGCGCATTGGTGCCCCGCAGGGAAGCCGTGGGCCTCTGAGGAGACCGCGAAGCCGCTGTATGGGTACTCCAGGCGACTCAGCATGGCACCAATGGCAGAGGGGGCCGCGAACCAGTCTGCAATGAATGCCATGGTCAGCCAGCCAGGAATCTGCCGAAGTTCATTTAGTCGGGGGTACCCGAGGTGCTGACCGGCTTGGTGTGGGCCCTAGTGTGGATCGCGGACTGTCTGAACGCGGAACGGCTTGAGGGCTGGCGCCGGGAAAGCACCACGGCGTAGACGTGTTGATCCATTGACTTCAACTGCGTACTTAGAGGCTGAGCGAGGCAGTATTCGGTAGGCGCGAAATGTTCCTGATGAGAGTTGAAGAATTCCTCTATCAACCTGGTGGCGTCATAGACACTTGGGCGCCAGTCGCCGCCTGATTGCCCTGCACCTGACATGGCACGACGCATCGAGTGGCACCGGAACGGTTTACCAGTCCGTGGACTGGCTCCCAGGCGGGGCGCGTGTTCCCGCGCGCCAGGCACTGCGTAGCCGCTCCAAGGCATCTGGACTCAGGGCTACGTGCCTCCAAATCCGGATGGAAAGGGATATCTGAAGCATACCCTGGATGCTGGACAAGACCTTCGAACATACCCACGATGTTTCACGTGAAACGAAACCAAAACTCAGCGGTGTCAGCCTGACTCCTGATTACCCGACTTCCCCGCCATGATGAACCGGTTTTGGAAGCTACGGTCTTTGCCCGATCAGCGCGCCTGGCTGGCTGGATTGGCTGCTGGACGACTTGGAGGCTGGACGAATTGGAAGGCTGGACACCAATCACGGCGGGCTCGTTTCAGCAGGGCGGGGCACTAGATGCTCGGTACTCGGTACGTGGGCCGGCGGCCGAGGGGCTGGGCGCGCTTGAGCGGCCTGCGGGTCCAAAGGAAAGAACCAGCTGATAGTCCGGGGATGCGCGGACATGTTCAGACCAGCAAGGTCGCAACTACTACAGAAAGTGCAACTACTGCAGAAAGTGCAGCAACTACAGAAAGTTCCCCTACCCCAGGTAAGGACAAGCCACTCACTCGGTCCAGAGGCTGCAGAACCCGCTTCAGAGCAAAAGAGCCTGCCAAGCGACCGATAGAGGTTCATTTCAATGGAAGCAACAAAAAGCCGGCGGTCTCCCGCTCCTTGAGGAACGGAAACCGCCGGCTTCTGAGAAATTCAGCTAAGACTGATGCCTAGGACAGGACGTCCGCGAATTCCTTTTCGAAGAACTGCTTGGGCTTGGCACCGATGACAGTGCTCTTAACTTCTCCCCCGCTGAACAGGTACACGGCCGGGATGGACGTGATGCCGTACTCGGCGGCAATGGCAGGGTTGTCGTCAACGTTGAGCTTCACAACTTCAACCTTGTCACTGTACTCAACGGAGATCTCGTCGAGGATGGGACCGAGCTTGCGGCAGGGGCCACACCACTCTGCCCAGAAATCCACGATGACCGGCTTCTCGGAAGCCAGGACATCCGTGCTGAAGCTTGCGTCAGTTACGTCTTTTGCGTTGCTCATAACTTTTCCCTTCGTATGGTTGCTTGGATGCAGCTTTAGGAGTGCAGGTCTGCGAGGTAGTGCTCAACGTCAAGGGCAGCCACACAACCGTAGCCCGAAGCCGTGATGGCCTGGCGGTACGTGGGATCAATGACATCGCCGGCAGCGAAGACACCCTTGATGTTGGTACGGGAGCTACGGCCTTCCACAGCGATGGTTCCCTCGGGGGTCAGATCCACCTTGCCCTTGATGAGGTCAGTGCGGGGATCGTTGCCGATAGCGACGAACACGCCGGTGACAGCGAGTTCAGACTCGGTGCCGTCCACCAGGTTCTTCAATTTCAGGCCAGTGACTTTGTCCCCGCCGAGAACATCTTCGACGGCGGTGTTCCAAACGAAGTTGATCTTCTCGTGGGCTTGGGCGCGGTCGCCCATGATCTTGGAAGCCTTCAGGGTGTCGCGTCGGTGGACAACGGTGACGGACTTTGCGAACTTGGTGAGGAACAGTGCTTCCTCCATGGCGGAGTCGCCACCACCGATGACGGCGATGTCCTGGTCCTTGAAGAAGAAACCATCGCAGGTTGCACACCAGCTAACACCGTGGCCTGAGAGGCGCTTTTCGTTGGCAAGGCCGAGCTCGCGGTAGGCCGAACCAGTGGACAGGATGATGGCCTTCGCCTGGAAGGTCTCCCCCGTTCCGATGGTTACAGTCTTGATATCGCCGTCGAGGTCCAGCTCGGTGACATCCTCGAACAGGATCTCGGTGCCGAAGCGGGCGGCCTGCTTTTCGAAGTTCTCCATGAGGTCCGGGCCCATGATGCCGTCCGGGAATCCGGGGTAGTTTTCCACGTCTGTGGTGTTCATCAGTTCGCCACCAGCAGTGACGGAACCGGCAATGAGCAGAGGCTTCATGTTGGCTCGGGCGGTGTAAACAGCGGCTGTGTAGCCGGCGGGGCCTGAACCTACGATGATGACGTCACGCACCTGCGATGCGCTGTTTTCTGCAATGCTCACTTGGCGTGAACCTCTTCCTTGGTCGATGCTGCTGCTTTCGGGGCAGCCATCTGACTCAACCCCTGTTGTGTTCCAAATATTCCGTTGGAGATGGGGACCCTAAAAGCCACCATCATTCAGGGTACCGTCTGCACGCGTGCCGAATCTAAGCGGTGACGCAAAGGAGAGAACAGCAGAGGCCGTCCTGATGAATCAAAACGGCCTCTGCTTCTACTTGAGTCGAGTGGCTACTGAACGGTGACCTCGGCGAGGCGGAGACCGAAGCCGTACTGTGTCTTGGGTGCGGCCAGCTTAGGCAGCGTGGTGATGACCACCATGACGTACTGGGCTTGCGTCGGTGCGGCAAGCGGCATGGTCAGTTCCGGTGATGTAAAGCTGTTGGTGCCCACCAGCTTTGCACCGTCCATGGCAGGACGATCATTGGTGTAGACGCTGATGCTACCGCCGGAACCACCCAACTGGTTCAGTACAACGGACTTGACCTCAGTGGCTTCCTTCAGCTTGATCATCAGAGGCACTTCCTTTGCCAGTCCGCCCCAGTCGGCGGTAGCAAACTCCATGTAAGACCAATAGCTGGCAGCGTTGCCATCAAACGCCTTGGCAAGATCCTTGTCGTAGGTAGCGGCGAAGGGGAAGTCACCGAGGCGGGTAATCTCTTCAATTTCCGGCGGAGTAGCAGGAGCCGGAGCCTCTGTGGGCGCGGGCTCTTCGGTTTCCGCCGGGGTGGTTTGTGGGGCAGGCGTGCTTTGAGTCGCAGCCGGAGTACCACTGGGCAGGAGGCTGCCGAGGTTGGTCACCGCCAGGACGAGTCCCACCACCAACACGGCAGCAAGGAGTCCACCAACGAGCCAGCGCAGGGAACGGGGTTCCTTCTCAGGAGCCTCGTCTTCGTAGACTTCTTCTTCAGCGTATTCATCGCCATAGTTGCCCGTGGCAGCGGACGACGCCGGGAAGTTGCTTGCGTTGCGATCGAAGGTGGAGTCATTGCCGCGGTTTCCGAGACCACCCGCACCTGCCGAGGCAGCGGCGCCGGCAGCGGCACCTGCCCCTCGATCCCTGAAGCCGTAGTCCTCTTCGGACCACAGTGAAACCTTCGGCTCCGCAGCCGAATCGCGTCCGGCCGAATCACGGCTTGCAGATTCCCGGCTTGCAGATTCCCGGCTGGCTGATTCGCGGATCGAAGGCTCCGGTGCAGCAGGCTCGCGGCTGATCGGCTGCGAAGAAACGGCCTGCGTAGGTGGCTGGGACGCAGCAGCAGGTGAGGCTCCACCGCCGGAAGCGGCGTCCGTGGAAGCGGCGCCAGCACCGGCGTCGTTGTTCTTGGAGCTGGAGTTCTTCAGTGCAGCGGCGGCGGCAATACCCGCTGCTCCCGCGCCGGCAGCCGCTGCAGCCAGCTTGCCTGCTATGCCGCTCTTGGGCGCAGACGGGCTGGAAGAAGGCATAGGCGGCACGTGCGGCGCGGTGCGTGCGGGTGTGGCGGGCTCGGACGCAGGCTCGTCATATTCCGACGGGATGGGGTAGCCGTTTTCGTCGTACTGGATGTACTCGGCGTCGTGCTCGTCATCCTCATACAGGCCGTCGTACGTCTCGGGCTCGTAGGTACGCGGCTGGCCGAAGATCTCGCTGCCGAGCGTCTCCGTAAAGAAGGGCTCAATGTACGGCGGGTTGGTGGCTACCACCAGGTCCAGGAGGTCCGGTGCGGTGCTGTGGTTGGTGATCAGGTAGGTGGTGTTTTCGCTGATGCCAAGGTCCAGGATCTGAACGTGGCCCGGCCGCTCCCCTGTGGCTACTTCGCGGGCGCTCTGGGCCACCTGCTCGGCATTTCCGGGACCGGCAACAAGGATGCTCACGGGACGGTTGAGGACCTGGTCCACGCCGTCGAGCACCTGATCTTGGTCATGCGAGGTCAATACATTGGCCGTGACCTTGTAGCGGCCGCCAAGTACTGATCCGACGTCGATCGGGTGGGACACGTGTTCCTCCTAGGCTGTCCGGGAGCTGCGGTCCTGCTTCCGGCTCACCCGGCTGGCCGGTTGAACCTCTTTTGCAACTACCTATATTCGTTTCTAGCCTAGCGGATTGAGGCCCGCCGCCCACGTTGGCGGCACCGGCCTACTTCTTGTGGTTGCCACGTGTGGGGAAGTACGGATTCTGTCCGGCGTCGCCCTGGTACGTGCGACGGCCCGGAAGCGGGACCTGGGGTTTGAACTTGCCGCCACGAGCCGTGCTGGGTGCATCTTCCTCAGGCAAGTACGTCTTGGGTGCCTCGGGTAGGTGCTCAGCGGACGGCTCGGAGGGGTGGTTGGAGCGCTGGGGTGCAAGGGCCGGTCCGGCCCTGAACGAGGCAGCATCGAACTCTCCGGAGATGCGCGGAATCAGACCGGTATCGTCCGAGACCGTGGCGCGTGCCGGCGTCGTGGGTTCCGCGGGGGCGCCGGCAGGCGCGGGGATGCCCCTACCCAGGCGACCCATGAGCGGCCGCAGGAGGTCACGCAACTCGGTGACGTGGAAGACGCGCAGGAGGACCAGGTACGCAAGCAGCATGACCGGCCCGACGACGACTACCGTCACCAAAGCGGCAGGGCGGCTGCTCCATGCGAAACCGTCGGCACGGTAGCTGCCCAGAAGCCACAGGGCTCCTGCGCCAGCCAGCGCAGAACCCAGGCCCGCGTACCCCATCCGGATGTAGGAGTTGGCGATCCGGGGACCGTCGAGGTGACCCAGGAGGCGGCGCAGGAACACCACGCTGATGACTACGGAAAGGATGTTGCCCAGCGTGTAGAGAATGGCGATCGCATAGATGATCTGGCCCACGGGGAGGAACTGGATGAAGAACGCGCCCACCACGTATATGACGGCCAGCCACAGCTGAACATACAGGGGCGTGCGGGCGTCCTCGTTGGCGTAGAACACGCGGGACATCATGAAGTTGGCACTCAGGAAAGGAGTGCTGAGGGCAAGGATGGTCAGTGTCTGGGCCAGCATGACGCCGTCCTGCGGCTCACCGCCGGAGAAGAACATGCCCAACGGCCCGGCCAGCGCAAACAGGGCCAGGGCGCCGAAAACTGTGGCCACGGCCATGGTGCGAAGACCGTGGGAAAGGGCGTCGCGCAGCTCGGCTTTGTTGCCGTCCTGCGAGGCACGTGTCATGCGGTTGAAGAGGACCGTTGCCAGTGACAGGGCGATGATGGAGTGCGGCAGCAGGTACAGCTGGCTCGCGACTTCCAGGACGGCGTTACCGGGAAGGACAGCCGCGGCGGCCTTGTCCCCCGCATTGTCCAGGCGAAGGCGTTCAGCACCGGGAATGGTGGCGATCCTCATGACGTACAGGAACGCCAACTGCCCGACGGCGGCAGTGGCCAACGTCCAGACGCTCAGCTTCGCGGCCTGGCCAAGTCCAACGCCGCGCCAACCGAACCGGGGGCGCAGTCCGAGGCGCAAACGGAAGACCGGAATCAGCAGGATGGCGGTTTGGGCCACCACACCAAACGTGGAGAAACCGGCGATCAGGAGCGTCTGGGTGGGGCCCCAATTGTCCAAGGTGTGCGGGTTGTAAACGTTCTCGCCGAGGATCCAAATGAACATGCCCAGACCGGCGATGGCCACCAGGTTGTTCAGGATGGGGGCCCACATGGCGGGCCCGAACGCTCCGTGGGCGTTCAGCACCTGCGTGAGGAGGGCATAGAGCCCGTAGAAGAAGATCTGCGGCAGGCACCAGAAGGCGAAAGTGACTGCCAGGGCTTTCTGTTGCTCGGAGTAGCCCTGGGTGGTGAGGTCTATGACCAGGGGCGCGGCGAGTGTCACCAGCGCCGTGAGTGCCAGAAGCACCAGGACTGCCAGTGTCAGCAGGCGGCTGATGTAGTCCGCACCACGGTCCGGGGCTTTGCTGGCTTTGATGATCTGCGGGACAAGGACCGCGTTGAACACGCCGCCGGCAACCAGCAGGAAGATCAGGTTGGGCAGGTTGTTCGCGTTGATGAACGTGTCATTGATGGTGGAGCCCAGGCCGAGGGCGGCGCCGAGCATCCACGTTTTGGCGAAGCCAAGGAACCGGGAAACGAGGGTTCCTGCTGCCATGATGGCGCTGGAACGTGCTTCTCCGGACTGAACGGACTGGGTTGTTTTGGCTTCAGACATCGCCTTAATCGTCCCATGCAGCCGGGTCAGAGATGTTCGGGCAACACTTCCCGCGCCAAATCGGCAATGCGGCGTTCATTCGGGAAGGACAATTTCCGGGCCAGTTCCTGGATGGGGACCCATGCGGCGTCCACGGCTTCCTGGTCCGGATCATTCTCGATTGTGAGCTCGCCACCCGTTGCCCGGAGCAGGAAATGGTGCACGGTTTTGTGGACGCGGTGGCCACTCACGGTGAACCAGTAGTCGATGCTGCCCAAGGGGGCCAGGATGCTGCCTTCGATCCCGGTTTCCTCGGCAATCTCGCGGACAGCGGCTTCCTCATTGTTCTCCCGGCCTTCCGGATGTCCCTTCGGGAGGCACCATTCAAGCCGGCCACCCCTATTAAGGCGGGCGATGATCGCAACCCGGAGTTCGCCGTCGGACGTGTCTACTACAACGCCACCGGCTGAAACTTCCTCCACAGTGGGAAGCGAGGCCTGCACCGGGTGCTGCTGGGCAGGCGCGACGTGAGCACCGATTGCCGACGGCAACGGTGCGTTTGTCCTCCTGCCAGGAGCGCTCGGGATCGGGTTGGCCATGAGGTCCACTCTAACGACTCTTGCCCTCGAGTGATGACCGGGACATGGCCACAAGATGGACTGCAGGCGATGGTCAGTGGACACATGCCTGATTTCGCATGGAACAGTGGCCCAATGCTGAGTAAAAATCTGCCAAGCTTAAGGGACTATGGCGCACGTATTGGACAGCTCTTCAGTTAACTTCACCATCGATCCGGTGGTGCTCGACCTCGGGCAGCGCTTTGTTGATGCCGGCTTCGAGCTGTCCCTTGTGGGCGGGCCTGTACGGGACCTCTTCCTGGGGAGGACATCCCCGGACCTGGATTTCACCACTGACGCCACGCCCGACCAAACCATTGGCGTCATCAGGAAGTGGGCGGACAACTTCTGGGAAATCGGCCGCGCATTCGGCACCATCGGGATGAAGAAGAGTGGGTTCCAGATTGAAATCACCACGTATCGCGCGGAGGCCTACGACCCCGACTCGCGCAAGCCCGTGGTGGCTTTCGGCAACTCCCTGACGGACGATCTCCTGCGCCGCGACTTCACTATCAATGCCATGGCGCTGCGGCTGCCCAGCCTTGAACTCGTGGATCCGTTCGGCGGCGTGCGCGACCTCCACGCTTCGGAGCTCGCCACGCCGGGTGCCCCGGAGGCATCCTTCTCCGACGATCCCCTGCGCATGATGCGCGCGGCCAGATTCGCTTCCCAGTTGGGCGTGTCGGTTCACGACGACGTCCGGCTCGCGATGTCGCAGATGGCTGACCGCATCAAGATCATTTCCGCGGAGCGCGTCCGGGAGGAACTGGTCAAGCTCATCAACGGAGCGCACCCGCGCGTCGGCATCGATCTCCTGGTGGACACGGGCCTGGCCGAATTCGTGCTCCCCGAAGTCTCCGCACTGCGTCTCGAAGCCGATGAGCACCACCGGCACAAGGACGTCTACCAGCACTCACTGCAGGTGCTGGAACAGGCCGCTGCTCTGGAGACAGGCCCTGACGGTGCCGTGCCGGGCCCCGACTTTGTGTTGCGGTTCGCCGCGTTGATGCACGACGTCGGCAAGCCGGCTACGCGCCGTTTTGAACCGGGCGGCGCGGTGAGCTTCCGACACCACGATGTTGTAGGTGCAAAACTGACGGCCAAGCGGATGAAGGCACTGCGGTTCGACAATGAGTCGATCAAAGCAGTCTCCCGGCTGGTTGAACTGCACATGCGGTTCTACGGCTACGGTGATGCCGGTTGGAGTGATTCCGCAGTCCGCCGCTATGTCACCGACGCCGGCCCCCTCTTGGAGCGACTGCACCGCCTCACACGCTCCGATGTCACCACACGTAACCAGCGCAAGGCCGACCGTCTGTCCTTCGCCTACGATGACCTTGAGAATCGCATCTCGGCGCTTCTGGAACAGGAATCATTGGCTGCCGTCCGCCCAGACCTTGACGGCGCCCAGATCATGGCACTCCTGGGACTCAAGCCTGGCCCGGTGGTGGGGCGGGCCTACAAATTCCTTCTGGAAGAACGCATGGAACACGGACCCCTGTCCCCCGAAGAAGCCGAGCAGAAACTCTTGGCGTGGTGGGAAGCGCAACCCGAGTCCGCCGTCGTCGTTGAGCCATTGACCGAAACTGAGGAGCCTTCATGAACGCTGCCATTTCACCGCGTCCGCAACTCTGGATCCTTCGCCATGGCGAAACTGAATGGTCCAAGAGCGGCCAGTACACCGGACTGACGGATCTTCCCCTCACTGTCGAGGGCGAGCAGCAGGCCGTTGAAGCCCGCAAGGTCCTGGAAAACATCGACTTTGACCTTGTGTTGACCTCGCCGCTCCGCCGGGCACGGCGAACAGCCGAGCTCGCAGGCTACCCGGAGGCTGTCCATGAGCCGCTGGCCGTGGAATGGAACTATGGCGACTACGAAGGCATCAGCTCGGACCTGATCCGCAAGGACAACCCGGACTACCTCATCTGGACTGATGGCGTTCCCAATGGGGAAACCCTGGACGAAGTAGCTGCCCGGGCGGACAAGATTATTGGACGGGTCCTGGAATCCGGAATGGACAACGTCCTGATTGTGGCGCACGGTCACTTCTCCAGAATCCTTACCGCCCGCTGGCTTGAAATGGACGCCCGCGAAGGCCGGCACTTCATTCTGGGAACGGCAAAGGTGTGCACGCTCGGCTGGGATAAGAGGACGCCCGCAATTGTGCGGTGGGGACTCTAAAACTCTAATTTGGAAAAACTTTTGGCGAATTAGCTAATTTAGCTGGTCAAACTCCTTCTTCATGAGGTAGCTTATATCTCGTTCCCAGAGCGACCCGCCGGGAACAAGGCGCGCATTCCTTGGTTCAGTCAGCCATGTGAATGCCACAGCAGGTCCCTGTGACCAGAAAAGGAGGTTGGGAAAAATGATTACTTTGACTAGCGGACGGAAGTTGACCGTCAATGCTGCCCCGGCCTCTGCTGATGATCGACGCCATTTTTGCTCTCTGACCCACTCCTGAACCATCGGACCGGCTTGATGCCGGCGATATTCCGGACAGCCCTCCTTTCTCTGGACGGCTGAGAAGTCAGTTGTAGGCGCGGACCCACGCAGCATGCCGCGGGTGCGCAGTTTCCCCATAGTTCGGAACCAGCTTCTTGTTGGGTCGACTGCCGGAAGCACGCGCTATTGCACAACGAATCCCATTTGGATTCGGTCCGCAACCCCATATTAGCCTCGGTAATTTATGCCCTTTTTAGTTATGAATTCTTTTGAATTCACAGGGCTTTAATTGTTGTGCCTAAATACCGATGAGTTTCCACGGAAAGGAGGTGAACCATGCGCAAACGCCCGGAAGACATGCGCTTCTTCAAGAGCACTGATGCTCCCAAGGACCGCACTCTGTTCAACGGCCAGCTGCTCGATCAGCGCCGTGAAGACGTCTACGTTGTCCTGCACCAGCTGGGACTCATCCGCTGACTCCTCTTCAGCTGACCCCGAAGGAGTTCAGATGCCACACATTCATGCTGAACCTCGAGGAGCCCACGCGGCTACGCGTGGGCTCCTCCCCTTTAAGCCGGCCGAGCCGGGACCAGGCAGGCGGAAGCTCCAGAGCAACTGAACCGCGCCTCACCAGTGGAACCGGGCAGGACTGTAAGCTCGATCCCATGCAGGAGACGAAGCCTCACCGGCTGCAAAACCGTGCCCGCTTTGTGGTTCCGAGCCGCAGTGATTCCCTGCTTCGCAATTTCACGGAGCTTGTGGGCGGTCCGTTGGGCAAACACTCCTCGCCGGGTGAGATGAGATCAGGTCCTTTCACCGTTGAACGTGTCCTGATCATCCTCACCGTCTTCGCCGCGCTACTGGCCGTGCTGGCCAAGGATTACTGCCGTGTTCGCGGTTGGGAAACTCCCGGTCAGTTCTATGCCACCTGCTACTCGGACTTTCCTGAGCTATTCCGGAACCGGGGCTTGGGCGAGGGCATCTTTCCCTTCTTCAGCCAAGGCAGCCTGTTCGAGTATCCGGTGCTCATAGGCGTCATTGCAGGGATTACGGCTTTGCTGGTACCGGGGCAGGGCGCAGGAAGCGAACGCGTACTGGGTTACTTTGACGTCAATGCCACACTGATCGTCGCAGTATGGATCGTCACGGTGCTCCTGACCGCAAGGATCAACAAGCACCGCCCATGGGATGCCGCCATGGTGGCCGTGGCTCCCGGGATCATCCTTGCGGGCTTTATCAACTGGGACATGTGGGCCGTGGCGTTGCTGGCCCTGGCCATGTATTTCTTCTCCCGGGACAAGCTGGTCCTGGCCGGAGTATTCATTGGGCTGGGAGCCGCCACCAAGATGTACCCCGTCCTGATTTTGGGTGCCATAGTGGTCCTGGCGCTGCGCACCGGAAAGCTGCGCGCGTTCTTCATTACCGCCGGTACAGCATTGGTGTCCTGGCTGGCCGTGAATCTGCCCATCGCAGCACTGAACCCATCAGGCTGGCGCTACTTCTTCGAGTTCAGCCAAAATCGCCCTGCCGGGTACAGCTCACCCTGGTTTGCCTACAACCTTGTGGCGGACAGGGTTCGTTGGATGCAGCTTGATGGAGCAACCATCAACACTCTGGCCCTGGTTCTCTTCGTCCTGGCGTGCGTGCTGGTTGGCGCCTTGGCCCTGTGTGCCCCACGACGACCCCGCCTGGCACAACTTTTGTTCCTCATAGTTGCCGCATTCATCCTGACCAACAAGGTCTACTCCCCGCAGTTCGTCATTTGGCTCATACCGCTCCTTGCCCTGGCCAGACCCCGCTGGCGGGACTTCCTCATCTGGCAAGCGGCTGAAGGTCTGCACTGGGCAGCGGTGTGGATGTACCTGGGCCAAACCACCAGCGGCGGCTCCGTCCAGCACAACATCGATATGTCGTACTACGTGCTGGCCGTGGGGTTGCACATGGTGGCAACGGCCTATCTCATGGCACGGGTGGTTATGGACATATGGGATCCCGCCCAGGACCCACTCCGCGCGCATGGCGGGGATGATCCTCACGGCGGTCCGTTCAACGCCGCACGGGACTGGCTGCGATTCGACGTATTCCATCCTTCACGGTCAGTGCTGCCCTGGCGTCCCCGGGCTACGGTGGAGACTACCGAAGCGAAAGCACCCCAGCGTACGGAGGTAAACAGCGATGGTTGATGTCGCCGTCGTCGGCGCCGGTCCCAACGGGCTGGCCGCTGCAGTGGTTATGGCCCGCGCAGGCCTGAGTGTCCGCCTGTATGAGGCAGGCGAGGCGATCGGCGGTGGTTCCCGGACCAGCGAGTTGATTGAACCCGGCTACCTTTACGATGTTTGCTCGGCAGTGCACCCCATGGCTGTGGCGTCCCCCTTCTTCCGCGCTTTTGAGTTGTCACAGCGCGTGGACCTGCGGGTGCCCGAAGTCCAGCACGGTACCCCGTTGGACAGTGGAGGCGCGGCCCTGGCCTACCAATCCCTGGACCGGACGGTGGAGGAGCTGGGAGTGGATGGGCCGGCTTACCGTCGGCTGCTCCAACCTTTGCTGCAGCGGGTGGATGGGGTGGTGGACTTTACGTCCAACCAACTCCTGCGCGTTCCGAAGGATCCTCTGGCCGCTGTCAGGTTTGGTCTGGCCACCCTGGATCAAGGGACCCCGCTGTGGATGCGACGATTCCGCGAAGACGCGGCGCCCGCGCTCTTGACGGGTGTCATGTCACACGCCCTGGGCTCGCAGCCGTCCCTCAGTTCAACCGGTGCCGGACTATTGCTCAGCGTCCTTGCCCATGCGGGCGGTTGGGTGATCCCCGTGGGCGGTTCCATGTCCATCGCCAAAGCAATGGCTGATGACCTCACAGCGCATGGCGGCACCATCCAGGTTGGTGAGCGCGTGAACTCCCTGGACCAGGTACGGCCCGCAAAAGCCATCCTCTTGGATGTGGCCCCGCCAACTTTGGCGCGCCTGGGTGGTTCCGAGGTCCCGGACCGCTACCGCAAGGCGCTCGAAGCATTCCGCTTTGGGAATGCAGCGTGCAAAGTGGACTTCATCCTGTCCGGACCCGTTCCGTGGCGTGACCCGGGATTGGCCAAGGCCGGTACCGTCCACGTGGGCGGTTCCAGGTTGGCGATGGCAGAGTCAGAGAACCTCGTGGACATGGGCAAGCATCCAAGGGAGCCATATGTTTTGGTGTCGCAGCCATCCGTTGTAGACCCGTCACGGGCTCCCGAGGGCCGCCATGTGCTGTGGACCTACTGTCATGTGCCCGCCAATTCCAGTGTGGACATGGCTGAAGCTGTTATGGCCCGGATTGAGCGCTACGCGCCCGGTTTCCGTGATCTGGTGGTGGCTTCAAAGACCACGACGGCGGCGGAACTGTCCGCGTACAACGAGAATTATGTGGGTGGAGACTTCAGTGCAGGCCTGCTGGATCTACGAGGTCTGGTGCAACGGCCCGTAGTGTCCAACGTGCCTTGGCGAACGCCCATGCCCGGTGTGTATCTGTGTTCCTCTTCAACGCCGCCGGGGCCCGGGGTAACGGGTATGCCCGGGTACCACGCAGCAAGATATGCCTTGAAAGACATATTCAAGATGCGGGTACCCGGGCTGGGGGTAGGACTGTAGCTGCCCTTAGTTGGCGGCCGTGAAGCGGGCGCGCCGGTGAGCCGGGCGTTCGATCTCGTCCAACATGGCCACAGCGTAGTCCTGGGTGGAGATGCTGCCGCCGGCGGGTGAATCCTTGGCCACCGCGTACTCTCCTGTACGCTCGCCCGGCTGGATGACGGGGGCGGGGGCCAGGACCGTCCAGTCCAGGGATTCCGGGGATTTCCTCACGGTTTCCAGGGCCTTGGCCGCGGTGGTGGCTTCAGCCTTGTAGGCCTCCGGGAAGTCCGGAGAGTCGAGCAGGCGGACGCCGTCCACCTCAAGGGTTCCGGCGCCTCCAACGATCATCAGGCGGGTGCCTTCGGCGTTGCTGTACGCAGTAGCCATGGCGTCGAGCCATTCTGAATGATCGCCGCCGGTGCGGCTGGGTCCCGTAGCCAGCACCACGACGTCGTGCTCTTTGGCGATGGAGGCGAAGATCTCAGCGTCAGCCTGATCAGCTGCTTGAGCGGCAGCGCCGGGAACCTCTGCGCCCTTGCGGGAGATGGCCGTGACCTCGTGGCCGCGGGTGAGGGACTCGTTGACGATCTGGCTGCCGACCATGCCCGTGGCGCCGTAGACTGCGATTTTCATAGCTCTCCTTGAGATTGGTATCCTTGCAACATCCCCCACGGTATCCATTGGATACTGATAGCTTCAAAGGAACCGAGTTACCTTTTGGATACTAAAGATCTCCCAGGCAATATCCTCGACCCCAACTGCCCGTCGCGGGTGGTGTTCCAGCGCATCGGAGACAAATGGGCGTCCCTGGTGATCCAGGTGCTGGGTGACGGGCCTGTTCGGTTCTCAGAACTGCGCAAAATGGTGAACGTTGTTACTCCGAAGGTTCTGACGCAAACCCTTCGCGCCCTGGAGCGGGACGGTTTGATTACACGGACCGTGTACGCGCAGGTACCGCCCCGGGTGGAGTATGAGCTGACGGCTCTGGGCGAGTCCCTGCTGCAGCCGCTGACCATGTTGCGGCATTGGGCCGAGAGCCACGTGCCCACCATCCTGGAAGCCCGCGACGCCTACGACGAAGCGCAGGACGAAGCCCTCCTGGGCCCATCCAACTGATCGGCTGCTTGAGCTGGGCTACGCGGACGGGACCAGGGCGCGGCTGATGCGTCCGTCCCTCATGGTGGCCACTGCATCAGTGAGGGCCAGGAACTCCGTGTCGTGCGTGACCATGACGGTGGCAGTCCGGAACTCATCGGTCACCCGCCGCAGTAGCCGGACAATGGACTCGCTCCGTTCATGGTCGAGCGCGGCCGTGGGCTCATCGACCAGAAGAACGGTGGGTTTGCCCATCAGGGCCCTGGCAATGTTGACCCGCTGACGTTGGCCCCCGGACAACTGGTGCGGCCTCTTGTGTGCAGCTTCTGAAAGTCCGACGACGTCCAGCAGCTCAGCGGCCCTCTCCCGTTCCCCGCGGCCTCTCCTTCCCCGCAGGTGCTCGCGGATCAGCAACTGCTCGACGGCGGTCAGTGCCGGCAGCAGGTTGGGTTGCTGGAAGATGATGCCCACCTTGTCCCGGCGAAGGCTTGTGCGTTCGGCCTGCGAAAGGGCTGAGGCGTCCTGCTGGTCGATGATGACTTGCCCGGCCGTGGGCTTTACGAGGGTTGCGGCCACTGCCAGAAGCGAGGATTTGCCGGACCCGGAAGGACCAACGAGGGAGAGGTATTCACCAGGGCGGACGCTGAGGTTGACGGCGTCCAGTGCCTTGAGAGTTGAGGTGCCGTCCGGGTATTCGAGGGAGACGTTGATCAGGTTCAATGCTGCACTCACGATGCATGCCTTTCTAGGAATGTATTAGTTGCCGCCGAGGGCCAACAGCGGATCCACCTTGGTGACGCTTCTAACTGCCAGTACAGCGCCTGCCAGGCCGAGGAGAATAATCCCCACCATCGGGACAAGAGTGGTTAAAGGCGTGATCAGGAAGGGGGCTGCCTGGGACGCAAAAAACCCGCCGGCAAGGCCGAGGAGACCACCCACAAACGCTCCCGCCAGCAGCACCATGGCCGCCTGGGTAAGGGCATCGCGCAGCACGTAGGCCGATGATGCACCCAAGGCTTTGAGGACAGCGATGTCACGTGTGCGCTGCACAGTCCACACAGTCAGGAAGGCCACGATCACCAAGGCCGAGATTCCATAGAGAAATGCCTGCATCAGCATGAGTGAGCCGTTCTCGCTTTTGTAGGAGGCCAGCGCCTGGAATGAGCCCACCGGATCCGTGCTGACTGTGCCGGCCGCTGCGTTGGCGGCGTCGACGTCCACGGAAGCGCCATCGTCGAAGGTTGCGGCGATCACCGTGGCAGAGCCAGGTGCCGCGTGGGCGATGGACCGCCACGTGTCCAGGGAGGTCCACACCACGCCGGTGTGGGAGTACCACTGGTCCTCCACAACAGCTGAAACCCTCAGGTCTGTCCCTCCCGCACGGACACGGCTGCCGACGTCCAACGCCAGTTCCTTGGCCAGCGATTCACCCACCGCCACCGTCCCGTCCTCCACCGCTGACGGTGCCAGGCCGCCGCCAAAGACTGCAACATTGGCGGTTCCAGCCGGAGTCCCGCCATCACTCAGTGACTGAAAACGGGTTTGGCTGATTCCCAGCGCCTCCGCGGAGGCAACGCCCGGCTGATCCCGCCATGCCGCGAGCTGACCAGCGGAAACTTCGGACTCGGTGTACGAAGCCTTTGGCTCGGCCCCAGCGGGTGCGCCGAAGGCAATCTGCTGCACAGGCAGGGCCCCAAGGGCCGACGTCGACTGGTTGCCCAAGCCCGCCGTCAGCCCGGACAGCATGACCAGCAGCAAGGTGATCAGGGCGACCACGCTGCCCATGAGCGCAAAGCGGCCCTTGGCGAAACGGATGTCGCGGATGGCAAGAAACATCGGATTCCTTCGATTCAATGCGGGCTTGATCCCGGCTATATCAACTCTTCCGGCGATAGGCCTGAGGGGCATCGGGAGCCGGGTGGATTGGCTGGCATCGTGGGGTTGAGCCAGAGATCATCCGAATGGTTGATTCAGGCCGCACAGGGCCGGGTTCGGGGCGGTTTACTTCACGCCGGGGATACGCTGTGAAGCATGCAGTCTCCCGCTGGCGCAGCCACTATCCTCCGCGTGCTGCGCGTGAGCCTGCATGTAGGTTTCGCGGTTCTGTTGCTGGTGGCCGTGGTCCGTTTGATGACGGGAATGGGAACCAGTGGTGCGGCGTCGGCTGTGGCCCTGGCCGCCGGTCTGGGGCTTTCTGCCCTGCTGGCGCTGGTGTACCTCGGCGGGACTCTCCTGGAGAAACGCCACGCGACTGTTCCCACCCGGTTCAACCCGGCACCCTATGCACGCTGGTGGCTGGGAGCGGTGATGCTCCTGTGGTTGCTGCTCCTCCTGGTCAGCAGCGACTTCGCATGGGTGGCCTTCCCGTTGTTCTTCCTGCAACTGCACCTGCTCCCCCGTGGCCCAGCGTTGTCAGTTATTGCCGTGAGCACTGCGCTTCTGGTGGGCACGCTTTGGTTCCACAGCAGGGGCGCGTCCGACGGCGGTTTGCAGCTTGCCATGGTCCTGGGGCCAGTGTTTGGGGCAGTCTTCGCCGTGGTCACCGGCCTGGCTTACCGTGCCCTGTTCCTCGAAGCGGAAAACCAGCGTGCTGTGGCAGACGAGCTTCGCAGGACGCGCGCCGAACTCGCCAAGACCCAGCACGACGCCGGAATGCTCGCCGAACGTGAACGGCTCGCCCGGGAAATTCACGACACTTTGGCCCAGGGCTTCTCAAGCATCATTCTGATGGGCAGATCGGCGGCGAAAGCCTTGGACCAAGGCAACACCACGGCTGCGAAGGAGCGGCTGAGGACGGTTCAGGACACGGCCTCCACCAACCTTGCCGAGGCCCGCAGCTTTGTTCGCGGCCTGCGTTCCCCGGATCTTGAAGAGTCCGGACTTGTGGACACGCTGCGGAGGCTGTGCGCGAAAACGGAGACGGAAGCTGCAGCCCGGGGGTCCGCGTTGCGCTGTCGCTTCGAACTGGTGGGTACGCCTGTTGAGCTGCCGAATACGTACCAGACCACCCTGCTCCGGGCCGCCCAGGCTTCCCTCGCAAACGTGTGGGCACACGCCCACGCGCGCGCAGCCGTCGTGACCCTGTCCTTCCTTGGAGGGGAAGTGACCTTGGACGTTTTTGACGACGGCATAGGATTCGAGCCGTCGACGGCGGCCGGTACGGCGCGTGGCGACGGAACCGGCGTCGGGCTTCAGAGTTTGCGCGAGCGGCTGGCGGCGTTGGATGGTCGAATGGAAATTGAGTCAGCCCCTGGGGAGGGGACTGTGGTTGCTGTCCGGGTACCGCTTCCGGCGGAGGGTGCTGCGTGAGTGGGATTCGCGTGTTGCTGGTGGATGATCACCCGGTGGTTCGGGCGGGTTTGCGGGCAATGCTCGCCGATTTCCCGGGTGTGACCGTGGTTGCGGAGGCCGCTGATGGTGATGCCGCGCTGACCGAACTCCGCAAGCTGCACACGCTGGGCCAGCCGGTGGATCTGGTGCTCATGGACCTGCAGATGGGCAGCGGAATGGACGGGGTGACGGCCACGGAGAAGATCAAGGCGGGCGAGGCCGGGACTCCCCCGCCGCCCGTGCTGATTCTGACCACGTACGACACCGACGCCGACATCCTCGCCGCAGTGGAGGCCGGCGCGAGCGGCTACATGCTCAAAGACGCCCCGCCCGAGCAGATCAGGCAGGCCGTCCTGTCCGCCGCGGCGGGGCAAACTGCCCTTGCGCCGGAGGTGGCGGCGCGGCTCATGGGCCGCATCCGGAATCCTTCGCCCGCTTTGAGTGCCCGGGAAGTGCAGCTGTTGGAGCTTCTGGCCACGGGCATGAGCAACCGTGCCATGGCCAAGCAACTCTTCATTTCCGAGGCCACGGTGAAGACCCACTTGGTGCACATCTACTCGAAGCTCGGGGTGGACAACCGGACTGCTGCCATCGCTGTGGCGACGCAGCGAAGGATCATCCGCGGGCGCTGACTGCCCTAAGCAATTTTGGTGAAACGGTTGACCTTTGGCCTTTTTGCGGTGACGATTAGTGCACGTTTCGCTATGGGTTAGATCACAAAAAGTCACTCGTCGAAAGTTGGCCTCACATGTCCGCACCCGCATTGGGCTTATCCGGCGCTGTCCCCACCAGCCCCGGACGAGCCAAAAAGCTAGTCAGGAAGGCCGCCTCCCTTGGCTTGGCCTCGCTGCTCCTCGCAGGAACCATCCCCGCGCTCTCCTTCACCGCCGCCAATGCCGCTCCCGGCGATCCGGCCGCCATCAAAGCAGTCACCCCCGAAGTCCCCGTCGATGCCGCCGGAGTACCTCTCGGAGCGGTGACCGGGTTCACCCAGTCCGGCAACGTCGTCCACCTTTCCGCGGAGAAGGGCGCCATCCGCGTCACGTTCCTGGACGACGGCAACTTCCGCCTGGAAGCTGACCCCAGCGGAAACTTCACCGATCCCGCCAACACTGACCAAGGCGACCCCGCCAGGACCGCCAACATCGTAGTGGGCAAGGACAAGTTCCCGGGCGTCGCCCCCACCATTACCGACGGCGACTGGTTGGTCCTAAAGACCGCCAAAATCAGCGTCGAGATCAACAAGGCCACCACGCAACTTCGCGTTCTCAGGGCTGACGGCTCGTTGGTGCTGGAAGAGTCCGCGCCCATCACTTTCGGCGCCAACTCAGCCACGCAGCACCTGGCTCAACAGGACGGTGAGCAGTTCATTGGCGGCGGCATGCAAAACGGCCGTTCTGTCCATACAGGCGCCCTGATCAACATTGCCAGGAACTTCGACTGGGATGACGACGGCTACCCCAACGCAGTGCCTTACTACATGTCCTCCAAGGGCTACGGCGTACTCCGCGACACGTTTGCCCGCGGGTCCTATAACTTTGCCGGCCAGCCCACCACCACGCATGAGGAAAAGCGCTTTGACGCCTACTACTTCGTGGGTGACTACAAGCAGTCGCTCGGCGCCTACACCACATTGACCGGCAAGCCCATGATGCCCCCGGTGTACGCCCTGGAGTACGGCGATGCTGACTGCTACAACCGCTCCAACCCGGGCTATTCCTCCTCCGGCTACGGTGACCCGGACGGTGCCAAGCAACGTACCCCGGATGCGATCAAGACTGCGCGAAAATTTGTTGAGAACGACATGCCTGCAGGCTGGATGCTGGTCAACGACGGCTACGGCTGCGAATACCAGCAACTCCCGGAAACCGTGAGCAACATCGAGGAAGAAACCGACCTCAAAGTTGGCCTGTGGACGCAGCGTTCCCTGACCAACCAGGAGTACGAAGTGGGCGAGGCCGGCGTCCGCCTCCGGAAGCTCGACGTCGCGTGGGTGGGTCAGGGCTACCGCCAAGCACTCACCGGTTGCGAGGCCGCCCACGGCGGCATTGAGCAGTACTCCGATGCCCGCGGTACCTCGCTGATGGTGGAAGGCTGGGCCGGCTCCCAGCGCTGCGGCATGCAATGGACGGGGGACCATTCAGGAAACCTCGACGCCGTCCGCTGGCAGGTCTCGGCCCTCACCGGTGCCGGCAACTCAGGTTTGGCGTTCACCACGGGCGACGTTGACGGGATCTTCGGTGGTTCGGCAGAGTCCTACGTCCGCGATCTCCAGTGGAAGGCCTTCGCTCCGGCGCTGTACTCCATGTCCGGCTGGGCAGCCACTGACAAGCGTCCGTGGCTCTACGGTGACGAAGCCACGGCCATCAACCGCCAGTACCTCCAGCTCCGCCAGAAACTCATGCCCTTCATCTACACCCTCGCCCAGGAATCGTCGGCAACAGGCGTTTCCATGATGCGCTCCATGGCCCTGGAATTCCCTGATCAGGAATGGTCCTACGGTGCCGAGGCAAACAACCAGTTCATGCTCGGCTCCGACTTCCTGGTGGCCCCGGTCTTCACCCAGACCGACGTCCGCAACGGCATCTTCCTCCCGGCGGGCCAGCAGTGGGTGGATTACTGGACAGGCAAGCTCTACCAGGGTGGTCAGATCCTCAACGGTTACAACGCCCCTCTGGACAAGCTGCCGGTCTTCGTTCGTGCAGGTGCAGTGATCCCGCAAGGCATCGTGGCGCGCAACGCGTCCTTGGTTCCCGAGGATTCCATGATCACTTTGGACGTTTACGCTCAGGGCCAGGACACCTTCACGCTGTACGAGGATGACAAAGTCACCCGCGAATTCAAGGACGGCAAGTCCTCCAGCCAGCTCTTCACCGTAGACGCTCCGGGCACCGGCAACAGCAGTGTGATGGTCTCCATCGGTGAGCGGAAGGGTGAGTACACCGGCAAGGCCGCTGCCCGTCCCTACGAGCTGAAGGTCCACGCCGGCGCAGCACCCAAGGACGTGAAGATCGGCGGCACCAAGCTCGCCCAGCACTCTACCCAGGCCGCCTACGCCGCAGCAGCAACCGGCTGGTTCTTCGATGAGGCCAACAACGGCACTATCTGGGTCAAGACAGGGTCCATTGCGTCAAACCAGACCGCCACAGTCCAGCTCCAGCAAGCAGGGCCGTTGGGTGGCAAGAGCCAGGAGGACTCAGCTGCTGAAGTTCGTGTAACCACCGGTCAGCAGGTCTTCCAGGATCAGGAAACCACGGTCACCGCGGCCTTTGTGAACACTGGTGCCAAGGCCAAGAGCAACGTGGTGCTGACTCCGGTGCTCCCTGAGGGCTGGACTGTGGTCTCTTCCTCCGGAGCAACCGCAGCCAAGGTTGAAGGCGGCGCCACGGTAACCGCCACGTTCGTCATCAAGCCGGGCACCAGCGCGAAGGCGGGCCAACAGACCGTGCGGGTATCGGCGTCGTACGTTTCTTCCGGTTCGCTGCAGACCGTGACAGGCGGCAACCAGATCTATGTGGCTTACGGTTCCTTGGCCTCGGCCTACAACACCGTCTCAATCACCACCGTGGCCGGCAAGGCGCTTGGAAACTTCGACGGCGGAGGGGCCACCTTCGCTGCCGAACAGCTGGCGGCCGCTACGGTACCGGCAGGCGGTGTCCGGCCGGGCAGCACCGTGACCGTGGATGCCGGAAAGCCGACCCAGGTTGACTACACGTGGCCTGCCGTTGGCCCGGACGTTCCCAACTCCGTGGCACTCTCCGCTCAGACCATCGCCGTCCAGGGCAAGGGAACGCACTTGGCTGTGCTCGGATCCGCCGCGGTAGGCAATGGAACCAGCCCGGTTTTGACGCTGAGCTACGCGGACGGGACCACCGAGCAGCAATCCATCTTCTTCCCCAACTGGTTGCAGCCCTCCGTCCTCAACGGGGCAGTGGTGGCCGTTTCGGAGCAGGGCAGGAACAACGCCAACGGACCGTCGCCGGAGTACACGCAGTACAAGTACCAGGCCTTCTCCAATACGGTCCGGCTCAATCCCACCAAAGAGCTGGCATCGGTCACCCTGCCCACTGACACCCGGGTGAAGTTCTTCGACTGGAAGGTGACCACTCAGCCCTTGCCCGAGGTGCCGGTTGGCTCGGTGTACGCCTCTGAAACTCCGTGGGTCCAGGCATTGAACGGCTACGGCGTGATCGGCAAAAACGTGGCAAACAAGGACTCGGCATCGTCCCCGGACAAGGCGCTGGCCATCAACTACACCGATCCCGCCACCGGTCAGCAGCCTGTGTTCAGCAAGGGCCTTGGCGTCCACGCTCCCTCAAAGATCACCTATTACCTGGGTGGAAAGTGCAGCTCATTCACTTCCCAGGTGGGCCTTGAGAGTGGCTTCGGCGGCAACATCATCTTCAAGGTCAATGCCGATGGCGTGAACAAGTATCAGTCCCGCACCTACACGCCGGGCTTCGCGCCGGAGTCGGTATCCGTGGACCTCACTGGTGCCGCATACGTGGAATTGGTGGTTGACCCCTCCGGCTCCATCAACGGCGCTCACGGTGTTTGGGGTGATGCGAAGTTCACCTGCGCTCCGTAGCGTAAGTTGGCAGACGGCCGTCGCCCGCCAACTCCCCAGGGGTGGCGGGCGGCGGCTGTCCGTTTAACGGGCATCGGAAGAAACTGTCAGGGGAACCGGGCATAATGTCGCAAATGGGGAAATTGAAAAAGCATCGTCTTGTCCTTGGTCTCGTGTCGCTGGTGATGGCGGGTTCACTGACCGCCTGCGATGACGGCCGCGCGGGTGCGGAAGGGGCAGCGAAGCAGCTGGCCTCCTCGCTTGCGGCGCTCGACGTCGGCCAGATCGCCGTTGAGGGTAAGGACGCTGCCGCGGCCAACGAACAACTCAAAGCAGTGTTCGAGGGACTGGACGCCAAGCCTGCGGTGGAGTCCGGCGATGTGAAGCTCGACGGCGACACCGCAACTTTCCCCCTGAACTACAGCTGGAACATCGGCTCGGCCAAGTGGGAATACAGCTCCGAAGCCACACTGAAGAAGTCCGGCGACAAATGGGCTGTCCAATGGACCCCTGCCCTCCTCGCCCCGGAACTCTCCGAAGGCGAGACCCTCTCCGTCAAAACCGTTCCTGCCCAGCGGGGTCAGATCCTGGGCGCCGGAGACGCTCCCATTGTTGAGGACCGTCCGGTCTTCCGGGTAGGCATCGACAAAACCAAGGTTCCGGCTGAGCAAGCGGACGCTTCTGCGCGTGCCATGGCTGCGTTGCTCGGACTGGATGCGGAAGAGTACGCCAAGCAGGTTGCCGCCTCAGGTCCGCAGGCTTTTGTGGAGGGCCTTGTGCTGCGGGCCTACACTCCGGAAATCACTGAAGCGAAGATTGAGGCCATCCCGGGCGGATCGAGCATCCTGGACTCCATGGCTTTGGCCCCCACCCGCACCTTCGCGCGGGCATTGCTCGGCAGCGTTGGCCAAGCCAGTGCTGAACAAATTGAGAACTCCAATGGTGCCCTGCGCGCCGGGGACACCACGGGTACTGGCGGTCTGCAGCAGAAGTACGACTCTTTGCTCCGCGGTAAAGACGGTGTGGAAGTTCTCGCCACCCCTGAGGTGAAGTCCGAAGGCGAGACACCCGGTACCAAGGTGTTCTTCTCTTCCCTGCCGTCCCCCGGCACTACGCTCAAAACCACGCTGGACCTCAAGCTGCAGCAGCTGGCGGAAGAGACGCTGGCGAAGGTGGGGCCAGCGTCGGCCATTGTTGCCCTCAAACCTTCAACCGGGGCCGTCCTTGCTGCCGCCTCCGGACCAGGCAGCAACGGTTACAACACCGCCTTGCTGGGTCAGTACGCTCCAGGTTCCACGTTCAAAATTGTTGATTCCCTGGCGATGTTCCGCAATGGTGCCACCCCGGACTCGAAGGTTGAGTGCCCCTCAACGCTGACGGTGGACGGCCGCACGTTCAAAAATGCCGAGGGCTACCCGGAAAGCTCCCTTGGCTCGGTGGCCCTCCGCGACGCTTTTGCACACTCCTGCAACACGGCCTTCATCAACGCCCGCGATGCCGTTAGCCAGGACCAGCTCGAATCCGCAGCCCAAGCCCTGGGCGTGGCGGTTGAGGCTCCCAAGCTTGGCGCTGATGCATTCCTTGGTTCGGTTCCCGGTGCTGCCGAAGGCACTGAGCACGCAGCTTCCATGATTGGCCAGGGCAAGGTGCTCTTTTCCCCGCTCTCGGCCGCGGTCATGGCTGCTTCCGTCGCCAATGGTGCGCCCGTCTCTCCGCAGCTCGTGCTGAACGCCGACGCCGCACAGGGGTCCGGGGCCACCCAGAACCCCAGCGCCGGTGCCACGCCCACCGAAAGTGGCAGCGCGCCGCCGTCGTCCGCTTCTGCTTCAGCGCTTCCCGCCTCACCGGCATCCACCAAGCCCATTACCAAGGAAGAGGCTGCATCCCTGGCTGACATGATGCGGGCCGTGGTGACGTCAGGCCACGCAGGCTTCCTGGCCGAAGTCCCGGGCACACCGGTTGGCGCCAAGACCGGCACCGCGGAATTCGGCAATGACAATCCGCCCAAGACCCACGCCTGGATCGTCGCAACGCATGGGGATCTGGCTGTTGCCGTGTTCGTGGAAGAAGGCGGCCTGGGTGCAACGGTCAGTGGGCCGCTGCTGAAGACGTTCCTTACTGCCGCGGCGGGCTGACCAGTAACGCCGCCGTGGGAGGATTGAAACGTGGCCCATATTGACGTTTCCGGCATCGACTACTTCCTCTCCGACGGCACCCAGCTGCTCAACGGGGTGACCTTCAAGGTCCCCGACGGCACCAAGACGGCGCTGATCGGGCCCAACGGAACGGGCAAGACCACCCTGTTCAAGATCATTTCCGGCGATCTCACTCCCGACGAAGGAGTAGTGGGCCGGTCCGGAAACATGGGCATCATGCGGCAGTTCGTGGGCCAGGTCCGCGATGAATCCACGGTCCGCGATCTCTTGGTGTCCACGGCCCAGGCAGGCCTCGCGGCAGCTGCCAAGGCGGTGGAAGAAACCGAGCTGGCCATGATGGAGCACGACGACGAACCAACCCAGATGAAGTACGCGCAGGCGATTGTGGATTGGGGAGACGCCGGCGGCTATGACCTCGAGACGGTCTGGGACGAGGTGTGCATGGCAGCCTTGGGGATTTCGTTCGACAAAGCGCAGTTCCGCCGCGCCTCCACCCTGTCCGGTGGCGAGCAGAAGCGCCTGGTCCTGGAAGCCCTGTTCGCCGGCCCGGACGAGCTCCTCCTGCTCGACGAACCGGACAACTACCTGGACGTTCCCGGCAAGCGCTGGCTGGAAAGCAAGCTCAACGAGTCCAAAAAGACCGTCCTGTTCATCAGCCACGACCGCGAGCTGCTCAACAACGCGGCCAGCCGTATCGTCACACTCGAGCCCGGTATCAATGGCGCTTCAGCATGGATCCATGGTGGCGGCTTCGGCACATACGTCGAGGCGCGTGCCGACCGCAACGCCCGTTTTGAGGAACTCCGGAAACGCTGGGACGAGGAGCACATCAAGCTCAAGGAACTCGTCAATATGTACAAGAACAAGGCTGCGTTCCGCTCCGACATGGCTAACAGGTACCAGGCAGCGCAGACCCGCCTTGCCAAGTTCTTGGAAGTTGGTCCGCCTGAGGCACTGCCGATCGAGCAGAACGTCAAGATGCGGCTCAAGGGTGGACGTACCGCCAAGCGGGCTGTCGTGGCCCAGAAGCTTGAACTGACAGGGCTTATGAAGCCATTCTCTACGGAAATCTGGTTTGGCGACCGCGTTGGCGTACTGGGTTCCAACGGTTCAGGGAAGAGCCACTTCCTGCGCCTGCTCGCCACCGGTGGCACCGATCCCGAGCGGGAGCACCTGCCGGTGTCCGACGTCGTGATCGCGGAAGTACCGCACGAAGGGACTGTGAAACTGGGCGCCCGCATCCGGCCTGGGTTCTTCGCGCAGACCCACGTCCGTCCCGACCTCCTGGGCCGAACCCTGCTGGAGATCCTGCATCGAGGCGACGAGCACCGGTCCGGGCTCGCCCGTGAGGCCGCAGCCGGCGCCCTTGATTCCTATGGCCTGGCCGGTCAGTCCGAGCAGAAGTACGAGTCGCTGTCCGGTGGCCAACAGGCACGTTTCCAAATCCTGCTCCTGCAGCTGTCCGGCGCTACCCTCTTGTTGCTGGACGAGCCCACGGACAACTTGGACCTTCACTCGGGCGAGGCATTGGAGCGTGCCATCGACTCTTTCGAAGGCACTGTCCTTGCTGTCACGCACGACCGCTGGTTCGCCAAGTCCTTTGACCGCTTCCTCATCTTTGGTTCTGACGGCAAGGTCTACGAGTCCGAGGAACCAGTCTGGGACGAGAAGCGCGTGGAGCGCGCCCGCTAACCCCAAACGCTCTCTCACATAACCGCCCCTTTCGGCCAACGCTCTTCCACTCACTGGAAGAGCGTTTGGTTTAAGGGCGCGGGACGCGAGAGAGGGATGGTGATCAAATGATCACGCCACGTGATTATTTGCTCAAATGTTGCTAGGGTTGTGGCATGGGAACTGCTGACCGCCACCGGCTCATTGGCGAGCTGCTGCGCGCCCGCGAGGAAGCAACAGTGGACGAGCTCGTCCACGCTACGGGCGCCTCCGGGGCCACTGTCCGGCGGGATCTGGAAATCCTCGCGGCCAACGGAGTGCTGAAGCGCATCCACGGCGGTGCCCGCAGCTTGCTGGCGCGGGGAGACAATCCGGGCTACGGCCAGCGCGAACTCGAGGACCACGAGGTCAAGGTCCGCATCGCCAAAGCTGTGGACCAGCTGATCAAGGACCGCGAATACGTGTGGTTGGACAGTGGTTCCACGGCAACCGAAATCGCACGCCGCCTGGGCAACCGGGAACTGACGGTGATGCCCATGTCACTTCATGCCGTTGATGCTCTGGCTCAAGCGAAGGACGGCCGCGCGCCGGAGCTCATTCTCCCCGGAGGTCGGCTCATCGCTGGAGAACAGTCCTTCAGGGGACCCATGACTGAAGCCAACGTTCGGTCGCTGAGGTTCGACGCCGCCGTCGTAACCCCCTGCGCGCTCAACCTCAAGGATGGCCTCTTGGCCCACGATCTTGAAGACGCGGCAGTCAAACGCGCCGGGCTGGAGTCCGCAGCGCGGGTGATCGTGGCATCGGCAGGCAGCAAGTGGCACGCCAGCGCAGTAGCCCTGGTTGCAGCCTTGGACGCCGTGGACACCATAGTGACAGACCAGGAACCCTCCCCCGAAGATCTCGCCCGGCTCAACAAACTCTCTGTGGAAGTTGTGATTGCATGACCACCAGCACCAGAAGCACCACCAGCGTCAACGCCGCAGCCGTGGCAACGTTCCTGATCTTCGGCATGAACGGTTTGGTGTTCGCCAGCTGGGCCGCCCGCATCCCTGCCGTGACGGAAGCGCTGAGTCTCACGTCCGGCCAGATGGGCACCCTGCTGCTCTGCACCGCCGTGGGCTCCCTGCTGGCACTGCCATCAGCCGGATGGGTTGTGGGCCGGATCGGTACAGCCAACACGGTCCGCCTTGCCGGCATCGTGGCGGGTGCCGCAGGAGCAGCCATTGCCTTCTCGCTCATGGCTGCCTCGGTTCCGGCCACGGCCATTGCCCTGTTCTTCTTCGGCATCGGCATCGGCCTATGGGATGTCGCACAGAACATCGAGGGCGCGGATGTTGAGCACCGGCTCAAGCGCACCATCATGCCGCAGTTCCACGCCGCCTTCAGTGGTGGCGCGTTCCTGGGCGCGCTGATCGGCGCCGGCCTATCACAGCTGGGCGTGGGCTTGCCGGAGCACTTGTTGGTCATCGCAGCCATTGCTGTCGTCTTGGCGCTGACGGTTCCCAAATACTTCCTGCCGCACCAGGTAGAAGAAATTCACGACGGCGGGGTGGCGGCTGAGAAGGGCCCCACAGCTTGGCGGGATGGCAGGACGCTGCTCATCGGCGTGGTTGTCCTCGGCGCCACGCTCACCGAAGGCGCGGGCAATGACTGGATCGCGAAGGCGGCAGTGGACGGACTTGGTGCCTCCGAGTCCACCGGAGCGTTGCTGTTTGCGTTGTTCGTCCTTGCCATGACTGTCATGCGGTTCCTCGGTGGCAAAGCGATTGACAAGTTCGGGCGTGTAAACGTCCTCCGGGCCAGCATGGCCGCAGCTGCCATGGGACTGGCGTTGTTCGTCTTTGCCGGGAACGTGGTGCTGGCGGGCATCGGCGCCGCACTGTGGGGCGTCGGCGCGGCGTTGGCCTTCCCCATGGGAATGTCAGCCGCAGCGGACGATCCCAAGCATGCTGCAGCCCGCGTATCCGTGGTTTCCACCATCGGTTATGTCGCCTTCCTGGCAGGGCCGCCCCTCCTGGGCTACCTTGGCGACCACACCGGAATCCACATGGCATTGCTGGCCATTGGAGCGCCTATTTTGCTTGCTCTGCTGCTTGCCGGCGTCGCAAAGCCTTTGCCGACCAAATAGTTTGACCCCCGGCCAAGTCATTCTCCTTGATGCATATATCGCGAAAGCGCCACCACATCAGGAGAACAACCCCGGCGGCAAGGCAGGCACCTCCCAGGACGTCGCTCAACCAGTGAGCGGAGAGATAGGTGCGGCTGATCATCATGGACACCACACCCACCGCAGCTATGAGCCCCATCCACCAACGACCCATCAGCAGTGCCAGCACCAACAAGAAAGCCGTGGTAGCAGATACATGCCCCGAGGGGTATGAGCCTGTGTCGCTGAGTACCCTGGCCCCCTCCGGCCTGTCTCTGCCCACCACGGCTTTGGCGAGTTGCGTCAACGCCAGCACCAGAATGCCGCTTGTGGCGGCAAAAATTGCTGCTTTAGGTCGCTGCCAGATGACCAGGGAAACCGCGAGCACAGCGTGGAAGGCAAGCATCCCCGCATAGCCGGCCCAGTTGAGGACTACGTTTACTCCGTCCCAGAAAGTGGAGCGCATGCTGAAGACGTAGGACTGCCAGCCGGTGTCCACCCGGTTGAAAGCCGGCTCGCCCTGGCCCGCCATGATCAGTGCCCCTGGAACCGCGAAGGCACACAGCAGGAGTATTCCAGGCGTGATCAACTGCCAACCGGGCCGTGGTTGTGGACGGAGTACGCGAATCATCCATTCATGGTAGCCATGGCAGATGAGAGGCAACGCCAGGCGCTAGGGTGATGGGATGCGAGGCTTCTTGGGTAAAGGCCCCAAACGGGTTGCCAGATTCGATCATTTCCTGGTTCGTGCCGTATCCCGGCAACCCCAGGGTGACCACGATGTGTTTTTCCGCAGACTCTCCGCGGCCGCTACCAAGGGGAAGCTGTGGTTTGGCATAGCCGGGATTATGGCAACCTTTCCCGGTAAACCCCGCAGGGCGGCCCTTCATGGTGTGCTGGCCTTAGGCGTAGCCTCGGCGGTTACCAACCTGATCTTCAAGAAGGCTCTTCCGCGGGCCCGGCCCCTTCCGGAACATCTGCCGCTGTTCCGCTTTGTGGATCCACAGCCCACCAGTTCATCCATGCCCTCGGGTCATTCGGCCTCCGCTGTGGCATTCGCCGTCGGGGCTGGAATAGTTTCGCCGGCGTCCGGCGTGGCTTTGGCCCCCGTTGCGGCTGGCGTGGCGTACTCCCGCGTCCATACTGGTGCCCATTGGCCTTCGGATGTCTTCTTCGGCTCGGCCCTGGGTGCCGGCGCGGCATTCCTTACCCGTAAATGGTGGCCCGCGAGGCCCGCAGAGCCAAAGCCGCGCCGGACGCCGGCGGACGCTCCCGCGATTCACGACGGCGAGGGGCTGAGTATCGCGGTGAACACCCTGGGCGGTTCTTACACTCCCGAAACCGGTGAGCTGCTGAAGGAGATATTCCCTAAGGCGTATATTCGTGAAATAGCCGAAGGGGAAGACGTTGCCGCGGAGATTGAGGCCGCAGCCACCCGGGCGGGGACCGTGGCGCTAGGTGTTTGGGGCGGTGACGGAACGGTTGGCTCTGCGGCGGCTGCCGCCGTCGAACATTCACTGCCGCTCGTGGTTCTTCCGGGCGGGACCCTTAACCACTTCGCCCGCGACCTCGGCACCAGCTCGATCGAGGATGCCATTGATGCCGTGACCAAGGGACACGCTGCCTCCGTTGACCTGGGGCATGTGGAGGTTCAACGCGGACTGCCTGAGACGCCGGAAACCAGCGAGATGGCGATGCTCAATACAGCCAGCGTGGGCGTCTATCCCAACATGGTCCGCCGGCGTGAACGGCTTCAGCCGGCCATGGGTAAGCCGTTGGCCGGCGTTGTGGCATCGCTGCGCACCTTCGGAGTGAACTCCCCCACCACGCTCCTGGTGGATGGGGTGAAGCACAAGCTCTGGATTCTTTACATGGGGCGGGGCCGGTTCTATCCCAGTGACCATGCACCTCTGCGCAGGCCGGTACTGGACGACGGCGTTTTCGATCTCCGTATGATCACTGCGGATGAGCCGTTCGCACGGGCCCGGTTGCTCTGGGCAGTGGTGACCGGCACCGTTGCCGCGTCCAAGGTCACCCATCTGACCGAGGCCACTACGGTCACCGTGGAAGCGATAGGGCAGCCGTTGGTTCTGGCGGTCGATGGGGAGCCGAAGCCAGGGGTGCGTCGTGCCACGTTCACGGTAAAGCCCCGGGAGCTCACGGTGTACTCGCCGCTGCCGGAGGCCTGAGCACCGCGGATCATCCGCTAGGACTACCCTGACTGAACCCTGAATCATCCCTGAGACAGGCGATTTGCGTCCCTTCCGTGAGTAGCGTTGTCAGTACATTCGAAACTCACTTGCACACACATGTGCTCCGAGGAGGGAACGCTTCCATGATCGAAGCAAAAGGCCTGACCAAGGTCTACGGCGAGAAGACCGCCGTGGGCGGCGTCAGTTTCACAGTCCAAGCTGGACGGGTGACGGGCTTCCTGGGTCCGAACGGTGCCGGCAAGTCAACCACCATGCGCATGATCATGGGGCTGGACGCTCCTACATCGGGCTCGGTAACCGTGAACGGTGAGCCTTTCGCGCAACACAAGGCGCCACTGCGGGAGATCGGTGCCCTCCTGGATGCAAAGGCTGTCCACACGAGCCGCACCGCGTACAACCATCTTCTTGCCATGGCAGCAACGCACAGCATCCCCAAGAGCCGTGTCCGGGAAGTCATCGAGATGACCGGCCTGGGCGACGTCGCCAAGAAGAAGGTCAAGGGCTTCTCACTTGGAATGGGCCAACGCCTCGGAATCGCCGCCGCGCTGCTGGGCGATCCGCAAACCATCATCCTTGATGAGCCGGTCAACGGGCTTGATCCCGAAGGCGTGGTGTGGGTCCGCAACCTCGTCAAGTACCTGGCTTCTGAAGGCCGCACGGTGTTCCTGTCCAGCCACCTCATGAGCGAGATGGCGCTGACGGCAGACCACCTGATCGTGATCGGCCGCGGCCGGATCATCGCAGACGCGCCCATAGCGGAAATCATCACCGGCAAGGGACAGGCACGCACCCGCGTCCGGACCGATCAGCCGGAACGCCTCATGCAGCTCCTTGCCGGAACCGGCGTTTCCGTGGAGGCACACGAGCGCGAACTGCTGGAGGTCTCGGGGATCGATCCGCGCGGCATTGCCCGGACGGCCTTGGAGAACCAGGTCATGGTCTATGAGCTGACCCCGCTCCAGGCAAGCCTGGAAGAGGCTTACATGGAACTGACCAAGGACGAGGTCGAATACCACTCGCACATCACCACCGGGGCCTCGGTACCCGCTCAGGCCGGAGGGAAATAGACATGAGCACCACCACTTTGGACCGCAAGTCCATCCGTAACTCCGTCGGTCCCGGACCGGCATTCCACCGCGTACTCAACTCCGAATTCATCAAGTTCCGCACGCTGATGTCCACCGTGATCCTCCTGGCCTGCACCGCTCTTGTGATGGTGGGCTTTGCGGCCCTCGGGGCGTGGGGCACAGGGTCATTCGCTGAGCAGGTGGCCTCCGATCCTGAAGCCGCGGCCGCCGTGGCAGCCCAGGGTGGTGACCTCGCGGTCTCCATTCCAACCTCAGGCATCGTCTTTGCCCAGCTCATCCTCGGCTCCTTGGGCGTCCTCCTGATGAGCTCCGAGTTCACTACGGGCATGGCACGTTCCACTTTTGCTGCCGTTCCCAAGCGAGTGATCCCGTTCCTGGCCAAGCTCATTGTGGTCATGGTCAGCGCATTCATCCTCACTGCTTTGTCTACTTACATCGCAGGTTTGGTTGCATTGCCCATCCTTGACAACTATGACCTCAAACTGGATCTGGGCAGCTCCCAATCAGTCAAGCTTCTCCTGGTCAACAGCATCTATGTAGCAGCCGTGGCCGCCATTGGTATGGCCCTGGGAACCATCGTTCGCAATTCAGCGGGCGGAATCATGAGCCTCGTTGGGCTGTTCTTCGTGGCACCGATTGCTTTCCAGCTCATTCCGGGCGACTTCTTCAAGGAAGCCAGCAAGTACCTTCCCGGTAACACCATCAGCCCGCTGACCGCCGTCGAGCATGTCCCGGAAACGCTGGAAGCGTGGCAGGCAGGCTTGGTCCTGGGAGCCTGGGTAGTTGTCCCGGTTGCACTGGCCATGATTTTGCTCCAGAAGCGGGACGTCTAGGACGGGGTGCCGTCTAGGCTCAATTCATGACTGAAGCTCCACAGATGAGGGACGCATCGGCCACCACGGCCGATGCGTCCTTTGCTGAAATCGCCCAGCGTCGCAGAGGCCGGATCCGGCGCTACTTCTACAAGCGACCCCGCGCAATGGATGCGGTGGTGATCCTTTGCTACGTTCTGTTGGCGCTGCCCACCATCATCACTTCGGCCATTGATGGCAAATGGTTTGTGGTGGCCATACTCCTGATGATTGCCGCCGCTTTGTTCTTCAGGCGGCAATTCCCGCTTCAGGTAGTTCTTGCGGTGGCACTTCTGGAAATTTCGGCCACCATCCTCAACCCCTGGGGTTCGAACGTTTCCGCAGGTCTTTGGTTCGCGCTCTACGCAGTGGCATCGCTCAGGAAGCGCGCTCTGACACTGATGGTCTTTGCCGCAGCCAGCCTGCCGCTGAGCCTCTTGTACTTGTTCATGTGGACGAGTCCCAGCCAGATGGACACCCTTCAGGACGTTCCGGAGAACTTCCACCTCATCAACAACATCGCCACTTCGGTGACCATCATGCTTTCCAATCTCCTTGCAACGGGCATCGGCATCTCCGTGCGCCAACGCAGGGAGCATGAAGCGGAGATCGCGGCGTGGGCGGCGCGGACAACGCAGCTGGGCAAGGTCACCGAACGCAACAGGATAGCCCGCGAGATGCACGACGTCGTTGCTCACTCGCTAACGGTGATGATCAGCCTCTCGGACGGTGCCGCAGTGGTGGTGAGGAAGGATCCGCAGCGGGCCGGGGACGTTCTGGGCGAATTGTCCAGAACTGGCAGGGCCGCCTTGGCAGACATGCGCAGGGTACTCGGCGTTCTGCGGGACGATTCAGGCAGGCCGGCTCCCCTGACGCCGCTCGAATCCGGGCAAAACCTGGCCAAACTTCTGGACGGTTTCCGAACCGCCGGCCTGCCCCTGCACTACGCGCACACGGGGCCGGGTCTCCCGGCTGATCCGGCCTTTGAACTGACCGTTTACCGGATTGTCCAGGAGTCGCTGACAAACGTCCTGCGGTACGGGCGCTCGCTCAGCCGCGTTGACGTTCAAGTGGCTCGCGACGGCGATTTGGTCACCATTGA
Source organism: Paenarthrobacter aurescens (assembly GCF_041549525.1). Classification (NCBI taxonomy): domain Bacteria; kingdom Bacillati; phylum Actinomycetota; class Actinomycetes; order Micrococcales; family Micrococcaceae; genus Paenarthrobacter; species Paenarthrobacter aurescens. The sequence goes on along the minus strand of NZ_CP157456.1, from coordinate 4,308,901 downwards.
CGTTTACGACGACGGCCGGGGAACCCGTGAGGGCGGCAGTGAACCCGTGGGCAGCCTGGGGACCGGGCAGGGCATTGCCGGAATGAATGAACGTGCTGGAATTTATGCTGGAATCGTTACTGCCGGTCCGGCAAAAAGGGGAGGCTGGGCGGTCCACGCTGAGCTCCGCTGGAACGGCGAAAAGGGGGAATCATGACCGAAGAGACCATCAAAGTGCTGCTCGTAGACGATCAGCCGCTCTTGCGGATGGGCTTCCGGCTCATTCTTGAAGGCGAAGACGACTTCCACGTTGTGGGAGAGGCTTCGGACGGCATAGAGGCCGTTCGCCAAACGGAGGCCTTGCAACCGGACGTTGTTTTGATGGACGTCCGCATGCCGGGCATGGACGGCATTGAGGCTACGCGGCGAATTTCGGATTCAGGCTCCGATGCCAGGGTCATCATCCTGACCACCTTTGACTTGGATGAGTACGCCTTCAGCGGCTTGCAGGCCGGGGCATCGGCGTTCCTCCTGAAGGACGTTGCCCCTTCCGAACTGGTGCATGCTGTGCGCCTTGTAGCCAGCGGAGACGCGGTGGTGGCACCGCGTGTCACTCAACGTCTGCTGGAAACGTATGTTCGCGGCGGCGTGGTCCCGGGGAATTCGCCTGCTCCGCACCGCGACCCGCTTCTGGATGAACTCACACCGCGTGAAACGGAAATCCTCACCACCATTGCCGAGGGTCTTTCCAACGCTGAGATAGCGCATAAGTTCTTCCTTTCGGAGGCTACGGTGAAGACGCACGTGCGGCGGATCCTGAGCAAGCTCCAACTGAGGGACAGGGTGCAGGTAGTGGTTTACGCCTACGAAACCGGGCTCGTGGTGCCCAGCAACCCGGATTACTGACGCTGAACCAACCCGTCCTTATTTCCTTGCCACGTTTGCTGCCTGTCCGGACATGTATTGGGTGTTAGGGACGGGAACGCACTGTTGGGCGAATGATGGACGATGAGCAACTGGATGCGCAGCTGCGCCGGGCAGATCCAGCAAACAAGTGGGCTTTTGAGCCCGAGACAGCCCACAACGTCCTAAGGCATTTACGGGCCGCAGATGAGGGTCAGTCGATGAACAAGGGGCGGCGGAGGTGGATTTCGCTGCTGGTGGCCGGGGCCGTAGCTGTGGCCGGCGCGGGAGTGGCTTCCCCGGCCGTAGCGCAGTTCATGGGGTTCGTAACCGAAGAAGTGGAGAACGCGCCACCCGTTCCTTCATCAAGCGGGGATGGCACCACCGGGAACCTGGACATCCCGGATTCACGATGGATCAACCCGCTTGCTTCTGACTACGCGCGCTTCGCCAAAACCAAGTACGGTTCGCTGCCGTTGCCTCCGGGCTATGACGAAGAGCGGCTCAAGGATGCTTCTGCCCTGAAGGAAGCAGAGATGTATCAGGAGAATAATCAGGGCAGCGGCACTATCACCCAGGACATAGCGCCAACTGTCCGGTATGAGTGGGTGGTCCGGTGCCTTTGGGAAGAGGAATGGCTGGACCGGCACTCCGAAGGCGATCAGCCAGGACAAGTCGCCGCGGTTTCCGTTCTCCAGAAGTCACTCAGTTGGCCTGCCACGGTAGCCACTGACGGAGGTGGCGTGGTGGTACGAATGAAAGTCTCCGTTGCGGCTGCCGAATCAGGTGATGCTGAAACCGTTGAGGAGTACCACCGGACTTTGGGCTGCCTGGACTTGATCAAAGGTCTGAAGCAGTGACTCCGTTCCCTGCCCGCGAGGACATTGCAATGCCGGTGGCCGTGGAAGACCGATTCGAGGACTGTGTCCGCACCCTGACTCCGGCGCTCATGGCCTACTTCGTGCGCCGGGTTGACCCTGCGGAGGATGCAGCCGATTGTGTTTCTGAGTTACTCATGGTCCTGTGGCGGCAACGTGACCGCTTGCCCGCGGAGCCTGCAGAAATCCGGGCCTGGAGCTTTGGTGTGGCCAAAGGCGTGCTGGCCAATTACCGGCGGGGAAAAATCCGCCGGGGAGCATTGTCCGAGAAGCTGCGTCAGGGGCTGGTTCATGAGCCGCAGGCGCCCGATCATCAGGATGACGCAATCTCCGGAGCGCTTTCCCGGCTTCGTCCTATGGACAGGGAACTCGTCATGTTGATCATCTGGGACGGGTTCGGGGTGGCCGAGGCTGGGAAGATCCTTGGACTCTCGCCTACAGCGTCCCGGACCCGCTATTCCAGGGCCCGGAAAGAACTCAAGCGGGTTCTCGCGCAGGATGGGAGGGACTGAAACCGGCTTCAGCGAGGTGTGCGTTATATGCATTCATAAATGCATTTAACGCTCACAAAGTGCGAATCCTGTGTTACCTTCGTCACTACAAGCGCCGTGGTTCCCTCCAGCAGCCGCGGCGTACCGTTCGCATTTGTCACGTAACGGAGACAAGACATGGAATCTTCCGCACCGCTCAAACTGGACCACCCCTCGGACGCCCTACCCATCGCCGCAGAATCCGGGCTGCGCCGGTCAATGGGCCCTCGGCACCTGATCATGATCGCGATGGGCGGGGTGATCGGTTCAGGGCTCTTCCTCAGCTCCGGCTACACCATCTCCCAAGCAGGCCCGCTCGGAGCAGTCCTTGCCTATCTGGTGGGCGCCTTTGTGGTCTACCTGGTGATGGCCTGCCTCGGTGAACTGGCCATTGCCTACCCTGTGTCCGGCGCTTTTCACATCTACGCTTCCCGCTCCATCGGTCCGGCAACCGGCTTTACCACGGCCTGGCTTTATTGGCTCTGTTGGGCTGTAGCAATCGGATCTGAGTTCACAGCCTCCGGATTGCTCATGCAGCGGTGGTTTCCGGATGTTGAAGTGTGGGTGTGGTGCCTCGTCTTCGCTGCCATGTTGTTCGCCTTCAACGCCTTTTCCTCCAAGTTCTTCGGAGAATCCGAGTTCTGGTTCTCCATAGTCAAGGTGGGGGCCATCATCGCCCTGATCATCTTTGGCGGGGCCGCCCTCTTTGGCTTCCACCCCATGTCCGAATCCACCAGCCACCCGTTCCTCTTTGAGAACTTCAATACTCCGGACGGGCTGTTCCCTCATGGATTCTCCGGCGTCCTGGTGACGGCGCTGGCAGTGTTCTATGCCTTCTCCGGCTCGGAACTTATTGGTGTGGCAGCCGGAGAAACCAAGGATCCCGCCCGGAGCATCCCCAAGGCCATGCGCAGCACGGTGATCCGGCTCCTGATCTTCTTTGTGGGTGCCATCGCCGTGATCGCCGCAACCGTACCGTTTGATCAGGTGGGTTTGGACGAGAGCCCTTTCGTCACGGTCTTTGCTTCCGTAGGTATCCCGTTCGCAGCTGACATCATGAACTTCGTCATCATCACAGCGCTTCTGTCCGCCGGAAACAGCGGTTTGTTCTCGTGCGCACGCATGCTCTATTCATTGGCTGACGAAGGGCACGCGCCCAAGGCCTTCAGGCGACTCACCCGGCGGGGGATACCCCTGATAGCCCTTTCCGTGAGCATGGTTGGCGGCTTGGCATCGTTGGTCAGCAGTGTGGCCGCACCGGAGATTGTGTATCTGGCCCTCGTTTCGATCGCAGGTTTTGCCGTGGTGGGTGTGTGGATGTCCATCACCGCATCCCACTTCTTCCATCGCAGGGCATTCGTCCGCAATGGCGGGCGGGTGGCGGATCTTGCCTACAAAGCACCGCTCTATCCTTTGGTGCCTATCCTGGCCTTTGTGCTCTGTCTGGTCTCCCTCGTTGGCATAGCCCTGGACCCATCCCAGATTGCTGCACTGTACTTCGGTGTTCCTTTTGTGGCGGCCTGTTACCTGTACTTCCACTTCCGGTATGGCAGGAAGTCTGCGGCAGCCAACCAGCTCTGATCCGGGCTTCCATCAGTTCCGCGGCCGGGCTTGCTGTCCGGCCGCGGAACTTGCTGTGTCAGGACTCCCTGATGACCTGCGCTCACGCCGGCATGTGAGAATTGCGTGAGCGCTTGGTGGAAGGAGCGGATCCGTGGATATGTCACCTGAGGCGTCGTCCCTATCTCAGGGCCTTCGTCTTGTTCGCTTGGTAACGGACCGTGAGAAGCAGGGCCGTCAACTTCTGGGAGTTTCGCAGCTGGCCGCCGAGTTGGACATGGAGCAAAGCCGAGTGTCCCGCCTGGCTCAGGAACTGTGTGATCTGGGCCTGCTCGAGCGTGTGGACCGGGGGCCCTTCCGTACCGGGCCGCGGTTTTTCGCTCTGGCTGCCTCACTCAACGCGGGATGGGTGCGTCAGTCACGCGCGGAGTTGGAGGAGCTGGTGTCAGCCTTCGGGCTGAGGGCCCGGCTTTCAGTGCTCGACGGCGTCCGGGTTCTCTTGGTGCGCTCGTCAACCAACAACTCAGTGCTGGGCGGATTCGCCAAGCCGGGCATGGTGACGCCGGTGTGGTGCACGGGCTCGGGCAGGGCGCTGTTGTGGGATTCTTCCGCCGCTGACATTGAGTCGCTGCTGGCCGACGTCAACTTCATCGGCGTCGGCGGTCCGGCTGCCGCGCATTCGGCCGCGGAGGTGGCTGAATTCATGGAACGCGACCGTCGCCAGGGCTTTGTGTTGGCTGCCGAAGAGTTCGAGCACGGTGTTTGGGAGTTGGCTGTTCCTGTGCGCGAGGCTGGCGGCGGGATTGTGGCGGCCCTCAGCGTCCTGGGAAGCCGGTCAAGCCTTGAGGAGTCTGCCCCGGAGATTGCCGCGGTTCTCCACGCAACGTCACTGCGCCTGGGGTCGCCCGCCCACTTGGGCCTCCAGCCACTCTCGCCATGAGCCCAGAGCTACGGCAAATGCCTCCCGCTGGGGGTCAATCCTGGCCTTGGGGCCAACAATCTGCAGGGCGGCTGCAACTTCTCCCTTAAAGTCCCTGATGGGCGCTGCCAAGGAGTAGAGCCCGGGTTCGGCTTCCTCATCCACTATTGAGTATCCGCGCGCCCGCGCCCTGTTGAGCCGGTCCAGAAAATCTTCCACTGAAACCGGGGTGTTGGGTCCGTGGTTGATGAATTCAACGTCACCCAGGATCTTGCGGATCTCCTCGTCCGAAGCATCCCAGAGGAGTGCTTGGCCGGCATCGCTGCAGTAGGCGGGGTAGGGGCGGCCCAGCCAGGAACCCACAAGATTGGCGCTATCGGGTACCTGCTCCCCGATCGTCACGGTGCTGTTTCCGCTGAGCACCCCCAGGAAGCAGGCCTCGTTGGTTTCGGAGGCCAAACCCTCCAAAGCAGTGAGGCCATCGGTCTTCAGCCGCTGCTCAGTCACCAGTTGAGCGTCCGTCAGGATTGACCAGTCCAGGCTGTACTCACGCTGCCCGGTCCGCCTCAGGAAACCTTCCTGCTGGGCCCCTTTCAGGCTTCGGGAGACTTGACTGCGGTCTTTGCCCAGCCTGGCGGAAATGTCCGCCACCGTGCCGCCGTCGAAATTTTCTGCGTGACGCTCCCCGACGGCAAGGAGGGCCAGCATTCCGCGGCCCATGCTGGAGGTCTTTGACATGGGTCGATTCTAGCCACCCGTTGGTGCCATGCAGGCCTAGTGGATGGAGAAGACCCGTGCCGGAAAGCCGCTGCCCTCCAACGGCTTGGCCCATGTTGCCATCAGCGCAGCTCCGGACTCGGGAACGTGCTCCAGATTGGCCATCAGCTCGATCTGCCATTTGTCCTGTGCCAGAACGTAGCTTTCCAGGCTGAAATCGTTCCGCGAGGTGGCCATGCCTGGGTCCGTGTCCGTTTGTTCGTGCCCAACGGCAGTGACTTCGCGTTTTTCGATCAAGTACTCCAACACTTCGCGGGACCATCCCGGGGTGTGGCTTATTCCGGCGTCGTCGCGGTTGGCCATGGCTGCGGAATCCGGCCACCTGCGGCTCCACCCGGTGCGAAGGGCCACGAATGAACCCGCCGGGATTTCTCCGTTGCGCGATTCCCACTCGAGGACGTCGTTGAGACGGGGTGTAGCGTCCGGATCGGCAGAGACCCGGCTGCTGATGTCCAGGACCACCAGCGGCAAAACCATCTCCTCAACGGGGAGCTGATCAAGGGTCCGCCCGCCGCGGACAAAGTGCGACGGCGGATCCACGTGGGTGCCCCACTGGCCCACAATCGAATACCTGTGTGCAGTAAATCCATCCCCTTTTTCGAGGTCGAAGAGAGTTTCCCTGGTCTCATTGGGAAAGGCGGGAAAGTGCGGCTGGCCTGGATGAAAGGCGTGGGTCAGGTCCGTGAATGTTCTGTTGAGGAGAAGTGGCGCCAGGTCCGGCCACAGCGGAGAGCTCATGATGCCATCCTTGATTCGGTGTGAGCGGCTACGGCACTGCTGGAAACGCTGAGTGGTCCTGAAACTTCAATGACCGGCACTTCCCACGGATGGATGTCCACAATCCGTTGAACAAGGCGTTGGACGGTGCCGTGATCCAGGGAGTCGTCAAAGTAGGTGGTGAACACGAACGTGGGTGAGATGGTCCGCTGGCCCACAGTGCCGAGGGTGGGGTTGGCCCCTTCCGCCACAGTGAACCCTTCGTAGCCGGCCGAGGATTCGAAGACGTGGTGATAGTTGCCGAAACCGCCCAGTTCCGGCGTGGCCTGGAGGGTATTCAGCAGGACGCTGATGCCGGCGTCGGAGTGCAACGCCTGGAGGTCGCCGGCGGCCAGTCGAGTCATGGTTTCCGTGGGAATGGGCCAGTGGATGCGGAGCTTGCGCACCGTCTTGAGTTCAATGTTCATATCAGCGACCCTTCCGTCAGTTGTCTTCGAGACATCGTGCCATGATGTGATGAGCATAACAAGCATATGGAAATGTTTATATTGCACGCTAGGTAAAGAATCTCTAAGCCAGGACACAGTTTCCCCATATACAACCCATAGGCGTGCCGCGTTTCATGGATGCATGACTACTCCACACCCCAACCATGACCGCGGCCTCGAGTTCGATCTCTCCACCCTCCTTAGCCGGCGCCGCAGCCTGGGGATCCTGTTCGGTGCAGGCACGGCCGCCGCCCTCGCGGCGTGTACGCCAACCGGCGGAGGCGGCGGCGCATCGCCGTCGGGCACTTCCAGCGCTTCCGCTGCAGTTACGGAGAGCACGACGGCGGCCGCATCACCTTCCGCGTCCGCCACCAGCACGGTGACCCGCGCCTTCGCGGAATGCGGAGTGGAAATCCCGGAGGAGACACTGGGGCCCTATCCGGCGGACGGTTCCAATGGCCCCAATGTGCTGGAGGCAAGCGGCGTGGTTCGTCGGGATATCAGGTCCAGCTTTGGCGGGTCCACTACCAAGGCCGAAGGGGTGCCCCTGACGGTTACGTTAACGCTGTTGGACAATTCCAACGGTTGCGCTCCGTTGGCCGGCGCCGCTGTGTACGCCTGGCATTGCGATCAGGACGGTAAATACTCGCTCTACGATTCCGGCCTGGAGAATGAAAACTACCTCCGTGGTGTGCAGGAGGCCGATGCCAACGGGCAACTCACGTTCAGCACCATCTACCCCGGTGCGTACAACGGCCGCTGGCCACATATTCACTTTGAGGTATTTGAATCCATGAGCAACACCACGGCCGCCGGCCAGGTCCTCGCCGTCTCGCAGATCGCCCTGACTGAGTCTGCCTGCAAGGAGGTTTACGCGAGCCAAGGGTACGAGTCCAGTGCCCGGAACTTCCCCAACACCACGCTGACCTCGGACAACGTCTTTGGGGGCGACGGGGGAATATACCAATTGGCGACTATGTCCGGCTCCGTGGCTGGTGGCTACACGGCTGCGCTGAACGTGACTGTTTAGCCCGGCCGGCACATAAAGCGGGGCTAGACTCGGGGGCATGCCTTCGAATGCCTCCGCCGCAATTGACCACATCAAGGACCTTGGCGCCTACGTGTCGGCGTCCCCCTCCAGCTTCCACGCGGTCCACGAGGCCGCGCGGCGATTGGATGCTGCAGGCTTCACGGGATTGGACGAACTGCAGCCTTGGGATGGCGGAGCGGGCAAGTTTTACGTGATCCGGGACGGCGCACTCATAGCGTGGGTAACGCCGGAAGGCGCCGGCCCCACCACTGCTTTCAACATCCTGGGTGCGCACACGGACTCTCCGTCGTTCAAACTGAAACCGAAGCCCACCACCGGCAAATTCGGTTGGCTGCAGGCCGGCGTCGAGGTTTATGGCGGGCCGTTGCTGAACTCCTGGCTGGACCGCGAGCTGCAACTGGCCGGCCGACTGGTGCTGCGCGACGGTACTGAGCACTTGACCGCAACGGGTCCGCTCCTTCGCTTCCCGCAACTTGCCATTCATCTGGATCGGGGGGTCAACGACAACGGGCTGCACCTGTCCAAGCAGCAGCACATGAATCCCATCTTTGGTCAGGGTGATCCTGCCGGTGAGGATCTTCTGGCCCTGCTCGCCTCCCGCGTGGAAGGCGCCGCCGTTGATGCTGAGGACATCGGCGGGTACGACGTCGTCATTGCGGACACGCAGGAACCTGCAGTTTTCGGTGCCAAGGGGGAGTTCTTCGCCTCCGGCCGCCTGGACAATCTGTCCTCCACACATGCAGGCCTGGTGGCTTTGATTGCCCACGCAGCGGCTGCTCCGGCAACGGGTCCCATCGCCGTCCTAGCGGCGTTCGATCATGAAGAGATCGGTTCAAACTCCCGCTCGGGAGCCTGCGGCCCCATCCTCGAGGACGTCCTGGTGCGTATCTCCGATGGCCTTGGTGCTTCGGTGAGCCAAAGGCGGCAGGCGTTGGCGGCGTCGTTCTGTGTTTCCGCGGACGCCGGCCACGCCGTCCACCCGAACTACGCCGAGAAGCACGATCCCGCCAACAAACCGGTGCTGAACGGTGGCCCGCTGCTCAAGATCAACGCCAACCAGCGCTACGCCACGGATGCTACGGGGGCCGCATTCTGGGCACGGCTATGCGATGAGTCCGGCGTTCCGTACCAAGAGTACGTTTCCAACAACGATCTTCCCTGCGGTTCCACCATTGGGCCTCTGACTGCCACGCGGCTGGGGATCCGGACTGTGGATGTGGGCATCCCGCTGCTGTCCATGCACTCTGCGCGCGAGCTGTGCGGAGTGGCGGATGCGAGGAGCCTAAGCTCGGTGATTGAGCACTTCTTCAGCACCGCAGCGTAGAAGAAGCCTCAAGCACTCATTTCAGGGCTGTAATAAAAGTTTCCTATAGGAAACATCGGATGCTCTACGGGTTACATTTTGTGCATTGTCCCTGATCTGAGGTGCTCAAACTGTCCATCTGCATAGCCAAGCGGGTCCCGGGGCGGGTTAGCGTGATGTAGTCATGTGGCCCGTGGCACACCACTGTGGCCAACCCCAAAATAAAGGACGGCGCAGAACCATGCACGCTGACCAACAGCTTTCCAAGTCCCTCAAGCCCCGACACCTCTCCATGATCGCCATCGCCGGCGTCATTGGAGCTGGCCTGTTCGTTGGCTCCGGGGCAGCCATCCAGCAGGCGGGCCCCGGAATTCTCGTGGCCTATCTTGCGGCCGGCCTCGTGGTCATCCTCGTCATGCGCATGCTTGGTGAGATGGCCGCGGCCAACCCCGAAACGGGTTCGTTCTCCACCTATGCGGACAAAGCACTTGGCCGCTGGGCCGGATTCAGCATTGGCTGGCTCTACGCCTGGTTCTGGATCATCGTCCTGGGCATTGAAGCCACGGCCGGTGCCGCCATCATGCACCGCTGGGTTCCCGGCGTGGATCAGTGGGTATGGGCGCTCATCCTCATGGTGCTCCTCACTCTGACCAACCTGGGATCCGTGAAGTCCTACGGTGAATTCGAATTCTGGTTCGCCTCCATCAAAGTAGCGGCAATTGTCATCTTCCTGTTGGCAGGCATCGTTGCCATCCTCGGCTTCATGCCGGGTGTTTCCGCCCCCGGCGTGGTCAACCTCCTGGATCAGGGCGGCTTCATGCCCAACGGTCCGGGCGCTGTTCTTGCAGGCATTCTCGTGGTGGTCTTCTCCTTCTTCGGCGCTGAAATCGCCACCATTGCCGCCGGCGAATCCGAGAATCCCGTTGATGCGGTCAAGAAGGCCGTGAAGTCCACTGTGTGGCGCATCCTCATCTTCTACATCGGCTCCATTGCGATTGTGGTAACCCTGCTGCCTTGGAACGATGCTTCGGTGGCCAAGAGCCCTTACGTTGCTGTTATTGAGCTCTACGGAATCCCGGGCGCCGGCACCATCATGGACATCGTTGTCCTCACCTCGGTGCTCTCCTGCCTGAACTCAGGCCTCTACACCGCCAGCCGCATGCTCTTCTCGCTCTCGCAGCGCGGCGACGCACCCCGGGCCTGGATGAAGATCTCCAAGCGCGGCGTTCCGGCTGCGGCAGTACTCGCATCCACCGTGGTGGGATTCCTCACCGTAGGAGCCAACTACATCGCCCCGGACACAGTGTTCCTGTTCCTTGTGAACACCTCGGGTGCCATCGCACTGTTTGTCTGGTTGGTCATTGCCACCTCGCAGTTGATCCTCCGCAAGCGAATGGGGGCGGCCGCCAAGGATCTTGAGCTCAAGATGTGGCTCTTCCCCGCCCTCACCTGGGTCACCATCGGCGCCATTGTGGCGTTGATCATCGGCATGGTCATCATCGAGTCCACCCGCGAATCGCTGTTCCTTTCGCTGGCGCTGGCCGCCGTTGTGGTGGGAATCGGTGTGCTCCGCTACCGCAAGAAGGCGCAGACGCCTTCCACTCCGGTGCTTGGCGGAGACGCCGAGCGGAGCAAGATCGGTTCCTGACCGGCGTCGTCACTTCTCAATGCGGAACAGCCGCCGTCAATATTCGACGGCGGCTGTTCCGTTTCCATTTATGGTGCGTGATGGCGTGCGGCGTCACGCCCTGCAATGTTTACCGTGCGCCGGGGCTGAAACCCTTGGATTCCAAGGGGTGGCCGAACCGGGGGAGCTCAAGAGTGTGTATGGCGTGACGCTTCCGATTGCTTGCTGCGCTTCTCGTCCGCTTGCAAAATGCCGTCGCGTACTCCTGCTCGGACCACGTAGTACAGGAAATAGAGGGCGATTGCTGAGAACACAACGGTCAGAACCAAGGCACTTATAGGTGTGGCATCCATGGCCCCAACCCTAGCGGCGAGTCACCCGGGCCACTCGCGAGGCAACAGGAATCCACAGATTGCCCTTCTTCGTGTTAGTGTCTTTGACGCTGTCAAGGAGAAAAAAGAAACATTGTTTCTCCTGATCACCTTGCGCGGGTGGCGGAATGGCAGACGCGCTAGCTTGAGGTGCTAGTCCTCGAAAGGGGGTGGGGGTTCAAGTCCCCCTCCGCGCACAAAGAAACCCCCGGAAGTTGAACTTCCGGGGGTTTTGTCGTGTCCAGGCGTGGTGTGAAGCTACGCGGGCCTCAGCTGCCGGTGCGCGGCGCGAACATGATGACGCCAACGCCCACAATGCAGATTGCCGCGCCGATCACATCCCAACGGTCCGGGCGGAACCCGTCCATCAGCATTCCCCACGCAAGCGAGCCCGCGATGAACACGCCGCCGTAGGCCGCCAGGACCCGGCCAAAATGGGCCTCGGGTTGGAAGGCTGCGAAGAATCCGTAGATACCCAATGCAATGATGCCCAGTCCTGCCCACCACCAGGCTTTGCCTTCGCGGACGGACTGCCAGATCAGCCAGGCTCCGCCGATCTCTGCGATGGCGGCGAAAACGAAGAGAATGATGGACTTCAGCACAGTCATAACCTCAGTATCGCGTGCTGTGGACCCGGGTTATCCACATACGCAATGTGGCGGGTTCCGGCCGGAGATTCCGCCGAATAGCTTTGGGTGCAGGAGATGCACTAAGATATTGAAGTCTGTGTTACGCCCTCTTGCCGTGTTTTAGGCCGGGGAGCGCCAACGCAGCATCGCAAATGAACCTCCTGTTACGGAAATACCGTAACCGCTTAGCCCAAAGGAGGTGGGTTCACATATGCGTCCTTACGAATTGATGGTAATCATCGACCCCGAGGTCGAAGAGCGTACCGTAGAGTCGTCGCTTCAGAAGTTCCTCAATGTCATCACCACCGATGGTGGAACCATCGAAAAGGTTGACATCTGGGGCCGTCGCCGTCTGGCGTACGACATCAAGAAGAAGTCCGAAGGTATCTACGCCGTGGTGAACTTCACCGCAGCTCCGGCTACCGCCAAGGAACTTGATCGCCAGCTGTCTCTCAACGAGACGATCATGCGCACCAAGATCATCCGCCCTGAAGACCAGAAGGTCGTTGCTGAGTAATCAGCCCCTTCCAAGTCTTTACCCCGAAGGAACGAACAAGGAGGCAGTAGATGGCAGGCGAAACCACTATTACGGTCATCGGTAATCTCACCAATGACCCCGAGCTGCGGTTCACCCCGTCTGGCTCAGCAGTAGCGAACTTCACCATCGCTTCTACTCCCCGGACCTTTGACCGCCAGTCCAATGAGTGGAAGGACGGGGAAACCCTGTTCCTCCGCGCATCGGTATGGCGCGAAGCAGCCGAGAACGTGGCCGAGTCCCTCACCAAGGGCATGCGCGTCATCGTTTCCGGCCGTTTGAAGAGCCGTTCTTACGAAACAAAAGAAGGCGAAAAGCGCACCGTAATCGAGCTTGAGGTCGATGAAATCGGCCCGAGCCTGCGTTACGCCAACGCCAAGGTCAACCGTACCCAGCGCTCCGGCGGTGGCCAGGGTGGCTTCGGTGGCGGTAACGCCGGTAATTCCGGTGGCTTCGGAGGTGGCGCTCCTGGTGGAAACCAGGGCGGCGGCAACTCCGGTGGAACCTGGGGCGGCAACCAGCCCGCACAACAGCAGGATGACCCCTGGGCTACGCCCGGTGTCAGCAATGCTGGCGGTTGGGGCAACGGCCCGGATTCCGAACCTCCCTTCTAAACACCAAATAAACGTCCGACGCCGGACACCCACCGGAACTGCCGCAAGGCACCATGGTGACAACCGCCGTCGAACACCACCATCCCGTGGATCAATATCCACGGGCTCCATAGAAAAGGAGCTCCACGATGGCTAAGGCTGAACTCCGTAAGCCCAAACCAAAGTCCAACCCCTTGAAGGCCGCTGACATCACTGTCATCGACTACAAGGACGTAGCACTGCTGCGCAAGTTCATCTCCGACCGCGGAAAGATCCGCGCTCGTCGCGTCACTGGCGTTACCGTTCAGGAACAGCGCAAGATCGCCCAGGCAATCAAGAACGCCCGCGAAGTTGCTCTGCTGCCTTACTCCGGCGCTGGCCGCGGCTAAGGGAAGGGATTAACTAACATGGCAAAGCTCATTCTGACCCACGAAGTAACCGGTCTCGGTGCTGCTGGCGATGTTGTGGAGGTCAAGGACGGTTACGCACGTAACTTCCTGCTCCCCCGCGGCTTCGCTCTGACCTGGTCCAAGGGTGGCGAGAAGCAGGTTGAGTCCATCAAGGCTGCCCGCGCCGCTCGTGCGCACGCTTCTGTTGAAGCTGCACAGGCACAGGCCCAGGCTCTGTCCTCCAAGAAGGTCAAGCTCGAGGTGAAGGCCGGCGAGTCCGGTCGTCTCTTCGGCACCGTCAAGCCTGCTGATGTCGCTGCTGCTGTTGAGGCCGCTGGCCTCGGCGCAATCGACAAGCGCAACGTTGAACTGCCGAACCACATCAAGTCTGTCGGTTCGTACACGGCCAACGTTCGCCTGCACGAGGATGTTTCTGCTGTCATCGACCTCGAGGTCGTTGCAAGCAAGTAGTCTCTGACTGCAAAGAAGGCCCCCGCTACCGGATTCCGGTGGTGGGGGCCTTTTGCTTTCCCCCACCCTCAAGCTCGGTGCGGGACTTACTGCGAGTGGAGCTCCTCCATGATGTGCTTGTAGCCGGTGCGGATCATCTCGGCCAGGATGCCGCGGTCCACGTCGTCAAGATTGTTGACGTAGAGGCACGCAGCACCGGTTTTGTGTTTGCCGAGCTCGGGAAGCAAACGATCGGCATCCGGCCCGTAGGTCAGTCCATACAGGGCCAGGTTGGCCTTCCGGGGAGAGAATCCGACGGCGGCCGAATCACCTTCGCGTCCGGTCTCGTACTTGTAGTGGTACCGGCCGAAACCAATAATCGATGGCCCCCACATGACGGGTTCCTGGCCGGTTGCCTGACGCATCATATCCAGTAATTCAAAGCCGTCTGCGCGCCGGGTGGGATGCTCCACTGCAGCCAGGAATTCTTCCACGGAAACGTCCGTGGGCTGGGTCTTGTTCTCTGCCATAGGGGTAGTTTGGCAGACGCGGGACAGGCCTGCCAGCGCCCGGTGATAGCCTTCAGCGGTGACCTCAGAACCCCTGCGCACCCGTCCGTTCCACCAAGTGGACGTCTTCTCCGAGGTGCCTTACCTCGGCAACCCGCTTGCTGTTGTGGTTGATGCTGAAGGCCTCAGCACGGAGGCCATGCAGCACTTTGCCAACTGGACCAACCTCTCGGAGACCACGTTCTTGTTGCCGCCCACCCATGCCGAAGCGGACTACAGGGTTCGCATTTTCACCGGCAGTGAGGAGTTTCCGTTCGCCGGTCACCCCACGCTTGGTTCGGCGCATACGTGGTTGCAGGCCGGGGGAGTGCCCAAGACTGAAGGCGTCCTGGTCCAGGAATGCGGCGCGGGTTTGGTGAGCGTTAAGCACGACGCCGGCCGCTTGGCTTTCGCTGCCCCGCCACTGACTCGCTTCGGCCCGGTGGATGACGCTATCCGAACCCAGCTCGCGGCTGGCCTGCAGCTTCCGGAGGATGCCCTGCTGGACGCGTCGTGGCTGGTCAACGGCCCCACGTGGATTGGCGTGCTGCTCGGCTCTGCGGAACAAGTGCTGGCCATCGAGCCTGACCTCGTGGCGATGGGTGACCTCAAGGTCGGGGTGATTGGCCCCCATGAGCCGGGATCCGGCGTCGACTTTGAAGTCCGTACCTTCATCCCCGGGGACGCCATGGTGGAGGACCCTGTGACGGGAAGTTTCAATGCCGGTGCTGCTCAGTGGCTGATTGGCAGCGGAAGGGCTCCCAAGGAGTACCTAGTTGCTCAGGGAACTGTCCTGGGCAGGAGTGGGCGTATTCACGTCAAAGCGGAGGATGGCGAAATATGGGTGGGCGGAGCCTCAGCCACGTGCATCGAAGGCACGGTGCTGCTCTAAACGCCGATTAGGAGCGCTTGGGGCGGGTGAGGATAACCAGCAAGAAGATGCCGGCACTGAAGGCCGCCTGCACAGCGATAACGGACATCGGCACGTAGCCAAGGTACAGCGCCACCAGCAGGGGAACCATGGCCAGGATAGTCACGTCCAGCCCGCGCATGAGGGAACCCAGTTGGGCCCGCGGGACCGGACCGAACGGGGTTTCAACCGGTGGCGCGGTCCAGTCCGGCGGGGTCCTGGTGGCTGCGCGGAGAGTCCCGGCACCCATGCCGACCCCGGCCAGGGCACCAACGCCTATTAAGGCAGGGTTCGCCGCCCCGAGCAGCGCCAACAGACTGCAGAGCATGGCCATCCACACAGCCATGGCCAGGCACGGCATGAGCGTGCGGCTGGTCCTTACCAGGGCCGGATGCAGTGGCAACAGAGCGTCGAGCTCGGGGACCAACGCGGTTTTGCGGGCAACACCGCCCAGACCCGACGCCGTGGCACAGCCGCAGATCACGATCACCGCCAACTGGGCGAACTCGGGAAGGCCACCTTCCACAAGCAATATGGCCACGCAGGAGGCGAGCCAAAGAATGGATGGCAGCAGCGGCGGATTGAGCCTGATGAAGGCCACCACATCAGCACGGATCAGCGCAGCCAGGGGCCCTCGGACCGGGCGGGCGTACAAGCGGGCTGCGCGGCCGCCGTCGATCCTTTTTCGATTGCCGCCGAGAGCTCGAAGCACCTCGTTGGCGTCCATCATGAACAGCGAGGCACCGGCGTGCCCCGCCACGGCACCGCCTCTGGCCAGTTCGGTGCCGCGCACCTGTCCGGCGCGCGGCACCACCACAGCAAGGAGTCCGACGGCGGCAACGGTCACCACTGCGGTGGCCCAAGGTGCAGATGAGAACATCGGCAGGACAGAGCATGCCAGGAGTGCTGCAGCAGTTGTTACCGTCCCCCAGCGCGGACCTAAGAGGGCAAGTTGCTGCAGGGCTGCCAGAACCAGCGCGATGGCTCCTGCGGCGCCGAAGGTGAGTGAGGCAAGAAGGTGTTCGAGGGGAGCCCGGTCAACAGCTGTAACCATGCTGAAGGGCAGATAGATCACGGCTGAGCCAGCTGCTGTGAAGGCGGCTTTACGGATGAAGGGCGGGAGGACCATCGGCCGGCGGTCGATGGGGAGGGCCAGCCACCAGGAGCTCTCTGCTCCATTCGTGGATACCGGTCCAAGTTTCCGGGCGAGGTTGTTGACGGCCAGGAGGGCAGCAAACGTGATGGACGTCCACAGCAGTGGTTCCGGGAGTACCAGCCACTGTGCCCCGATGATGCTTTTCTGTGTGGATGCCCTGTCCGCAATTTCATTGCGCAACGCCAGGACGAACGAGGCCGCGATGGTCAGGGAAACCCCGATGCCCAGTCCCCAACTGTAGGCGTCAACAAAGCGGGTTCCCCACGAAATCCTGCTGCGTTTGTAGCGCTTGGCGGATTGGCGGGTGAAGCGGACAATTTCGGAGGCCAGCTGCCGGTCCTGCGCGGAGTGTGCTGCGGTGAGCATGTCAGGAGCCGGCAATGATCGAGGCCCCCTGCTCCGGATCGAACGCCTGGACTTCTTCATCAATGACCAAACATGTGGAGGCTGTGGCCAACAGCAGTTGAGGATCGTGGGTCACCAGGACAACGGCGCCACCGTCCTGTGCGTGCGCTGCGATCCGCTCACCCATCGCTGCGCGCATCCGGGGATCGAGCCGCTGTTCCGGCTCGTCCAGGATCAGGAGCGACGACGGGCGGATGAGTCCGGCGGCAAGCAGCAGCCTGCGGCGCTGGCCGGAAGACAATGCATCGGGGATGGCGTGGGCCCTGCCTAATAGCCCGAAGAATTCCAACTCTTCCTCAACGCGGGCTTCGGGGTGCTCCAAGGAGTGCCCGCGGGCGATGAGGAGCAGGTGCTCACGGACGGTGAGGGACGGGAAGAAGAGGTCATCGTCAAAGACGGCAGAGACCTGCCGGCGGAAGGGCACGGCGTCCGGATCGATGAGGAGGCCGTGGACCTTCACATCACCGGAAAGGGCAGCCTGGCGTCCTGCAATGGTTCGGGCTACCGTGGATTTTCCGGCGCCGTTCACTCCCACGATTCCCAGGACTTCACCGGCTTCAACGGACGCGGAAACTTCTCCGCACACCGGAGCCCCGGCGTAGCCAACCAACAGGCCTTCGGCCTCCAAGACTGTCCCCATGAGGCAACCCTACCGGCGGGATGGGTGCCATCGGGCCAGGCTCAGCGGTGGACGGTTCCCCGGAGAGAATTGGTCCCACCACGGGATCTTCTGGTCCGCTTTACGGTTCGGGCTGCGGCAATGAAGGGTCGCAGGGCATCCCTGAGTTCATTGGTGTGGGAACTGTTGAGATCAATTTCGTAGTCATTTCCGTCAACGGAAAACACCACGGTCTCCTCCGCATCCGTACCGTCGAGGTCATCGAGCAAGGTAACAATTCTTCGTGTAGCCACCGTAAGACCCTACTGCCCGCTGGTCGGCGGTCCGGCGTCGCCGATTCACTTGTCCCATCTTTCGGAGAGTGAACGAATCGCTTAGGCGTTGCGATGAATTGCGCTGCAACTAACTTTCGCTGACCGGTGCCGGGGACCGGGTAGTCGTGGGCCCCGGAGAGGAGGTCAGCCGCTTCCCCATCCGGATCAGGGGCTGCTCGATTGCGCGGGCCATGACCTCCGCAACGGCGACTGACAGGACTGCGGCCAGCACCAGCCTGACGATGGCAAGTGCAAAGTTCTGCTGGCCGGCAGGGATGGCCATGCTGACTACGTCGATGCAAAAAGGGTGGAAAAGGTAGATCGCATACGTCCTGGTCCCGAGGAATGCTACGGGCTTCCAACTAAGCAATTTGGTCAGGGGCGAGGCAGCGAGAATGACGGAGGGGAAGAGAAGGGCAACGGTGTAGGAGAACACCACGTGCGCGTGGCCGCTCTGGTAACCGCCGGGGAGTATCGGGTCAAGGATGTACGCGGTGATTGCTACAGGTATAAGCAGGGCGGCCACTCTTGGCTGGGCGAGCTTGGACACTACCCGGAATCCCCGGGGCGTGTGCATGATGAGGCCAAGGACGCAACCGGCCAGAATGGCGGTGTAGGTCCCAAAGTAGCGGGCACCTTCAATGTAGCCTGCTGCGGATGCGAGGCCCAGCAGAACCGTGGCCGCGGCAAGGCGGTGCCTTTTCATCAGCGGTATGGCGAACATGAGGAATGGCCATACGACGTAAAACTTTTCCTCGATTCCAAGCGACCAGCTATGGACAAAGGAGCCGCCGCCGGCGAGGTCTCCATTGAAAGTTGCCAGGAGGGGTAGCCGCTCCGCGAATTTCTCCGGACCCTCACCAAGCCCCAACACGAAGACTGCTATGGCAGCAGTTGAGAGCGCAAGATAGTAAAGCGGCAGAATGCGAAATGCCCGCCTGACATAGAAACGGATGATCGAGACACGGCCGCGCCGGCGTTCTTCCCGGGTCAGGAGCGATGTAATCAGGAAACCGCTGATGACAAAGAAGAGAGTCACTCCCAGCGATCCGTTGAGAAATCCCCAGATATGGGGGTCGCTCATGTGCGATACGAGAACCATTGCGATGCTGACGGTTCGGAGCCCGTCCAGCTGCGGCCAGTACCGGGCGGACAAGAAGGACGACTCTGGCTTTTCCACAAATCCCTTTTCAGGCTCACTGTCTGCCTTGAGAGGTCCCGGCAGCTTCATGCCAATGGTGTAAATAGTGTGACCGGGTCCAGGTGTTTGCCCTGATCACACCACCTGCTTGGTCTACGCAGCGCAGAGCTGCGGATTCTTCGCGAAAATTGCGGATGGTGGGCGTCCGACTTCTCCCTCGCGGGCTATCGTGACAAACTCAAAGAGCTGGACGAGCAAATGAGAGCTGGCCGCCCCTTCATCACTCACTCCACCCGGCACCTGATTGACGCCCAGCGCATTGGGTAGAAGTTAAGCGGGCGCACCTAGGAGGAGCAAGTATGGATTCTGCACGGACCTTTGAGTCGATTGTCATCATCTTCAACCCCAACAGCACCGGGGACGCGCCTGAGTTGGCGCAGGAATTGCATGACAAGCTGAGGGAGCTGCTCACTTACCAGCCGGAAATCACGCTTCAGCCTACTGAGCACGCCGGCCACGCCGTGGATTTGGCGCGGGAAGCGGCTTCCAGGGGCGGCGACGTCCTGGTGGTTTCGGTGAGTGGAGATGGCGGCTACAACGAGGTGGTCAACGGCGTGATGCAGGCCGGGAACCCGAATGCCGTCTGCGCAGTCCGGGCCGCGGGCAATGCCAATGATCACAGCCGGATCATCGGGACAAAACCTCTGGAAGAGGCCATTGCGGAGGGCCATGTGCATAACATCGACCTCCTCCGTATTCACACGGGCCAAAAAGAAAATGAGCCCCTCGAATACGCTCATTCGTACATCGGATTCGGCCTCACTCCCGTGGTGGCCACGGAACTCGAGAAGGGCAGCAAAGGCGCGCTCAAGGAGATGGTCACCGTCATTCAGACCTTCTCCAAGTTTGAGCCCTTTGGTATCCGCCTGGCAGATGGGAAGCGCCGCAAGTTCGACAGCCTCGTCTTCGCCAACATCAATGAAATGGCCAAGTACGCCACCTTGAGCGAGGCAGAGGACCACCCGTCGGACGGGAAGTTCGAGGTGATCGTGTTCCCGCACATGCCCAAGTGGCGCACTCTCCTGACTGCGCTGAAGGCCACAACGCAAGGTTTGGGTGACCAGCCGAGCGTGAGCAGCTACGAATTCACCACGCTCAAGCCCCTGCCATACCAAATGGACGGTGAAGTGAAGTCCGTTGAGGCCAACGTCAAGGTCCGGGTGGAGTGCGCTCCCCGCGCTCTGGCTACGCTCGGTTAGACACTTCTAGCCTGCGTTAGACACACTTCTAGCCTGCCGGGGCGCAGGCGGCCGTAACGAAGTCATGGATCCGGCCGCGCAGTTCATTGGAGGCTGCTATCTTCACCAGGCCCTTCCGGTCACCAACGGTCACCCTCAGCGGCAAAAGGGTGCCCACCTTGTCTTCTGCAACAGCGTGGGGATCGCAGCGGGCGGGGCGGATAGTGAGTGGTAGTTCCTGTTTGATCGCGCCCACACTGACATTGGCCGGCCAGGGGTCTGTGGGGGATTGCGCCAGCAGTGTGGTCTCCTCAATTGATTCGATAGTGATTCGTCCCGGGTCATCTCCGGCTTTGGCTGGCGTTATGCGAAGGCGTACGACGGCGGTGCGGCCGTCCGCTGCTACCTCCAGCGCGGGGTCCAGGACCAGGGCTGCGACGGCGGCGGCCTCAGATGCCAGGCACAGCTCGCCGGCGTTTCTGGAAAGGACCCCGAAGGGATCGGAAGCGTTGGTGCTGGCCTCCACGGGCTCCTTGCCCGGTTCTGCATAGGTGATCCTGGCGTTGAGTTCTGTTGTTGTGCCTTCTGATACTTCGCAGGCGGCAGCGGGCAGCATTGCGGGCAGGCTCTTCGGCTGACGGGGTGGCAGTTCGAGGCCGCCAGCAGATGGCTTCCAGGAGATGTCACCTTGGAACAGCGGGGATTGCAGCTGCGCCACAGTCACAGTTATTGGCGAATCCGTGGTGTTGGTGAGCTGCAGCAGGATGGCCTGTTTTCCATATTGGTCCCGGGACTGGTTGATCTCCACAGCCACGGGCTGGGTACTCCCGCTGCCGGAGGGAGAGCCGGAGCTGCAGGCAGCCAGAAATGGCATGGTCATGGCCAGAGCCAGACCCGCCGCAAGGGAAAGCCGCTGCCGGCACGTCATGCGATCAGTGTAGGGGCGCGGACCAGTAGGAGTCTCCGGGCCAACCAGGTGGAGCCCTTCCGCGGTCCGCTCCTGCCCGGTATCCGCTTCGCGGTTAGTACTCTGAGATAAGAGGCGAATATGACAAGGAGAT
Source organism: Paenarthrobacter aurescens (assembly GCF_041549525.1). NCBI lineage: Bacteria > Bacillati > Actinomycetota > Actinomycetes > Micrococcales > Micrococcaceae > Paenarthrobacter > Paenarthrobacter aurescens. The sequence continues at coordinate 4,287,810 of NZ_CP157456.1, read as the reverse complement.
CCGGAGCTTCCCCGCACTGGTATGGGCGATTCCGGTGCAGGTTTTTCTTAGAGTCCACAAGTTTGCTGCACCGCAACGGTGCGAAGCCAGGCCCATTTCGGCTGCCAGGGATTCGGCAGTATGCGGTGCTTTGACCTCTACAGCCATTTCGCGCCAACAACCACCGGATCCGCATTCAGTGGAAACAGCCCTCGGTTGACTGGGGCCGGGAATCGAGGGAAATGCTGAATCCGGTGGAACGGCGCCCTCGTCTATTGCTGTCCAGAGGATAGAGCACACCCATGCAAACAAGACCACTCCAATAAGGAGCACGGCAAAGCATCCTAAGGGCGGACGTGTTTGAGTTTTGCCCGGTTCAGCCACTGATTCCCCCATTTTGCCGATCCCAGCCTACATGGGCATGATCTGTTGCCTTGAGCTGGGTAAGATGACCGCACGCACGCAGAATTCTGCTCGCCGATTCCCGGACGAAAGGCCACCCTGATGTCATTCCAGGCCTACCTTGACGCTATTGAAGACAAAACCGGTCTCACTCCGCGTCAGTTGGTTGAAATAGCAGAGACCAAGGGTTTCAAAGACCCTTCGGTGAAGGCCGGGGCGATTCTTGAATGGCTCAAAGCGGACTACGATCTTGGACGCGGTCACGGAATGGCGTTGGTGCATGTCATCAAGAAGGGGCCGCGGATTGACAGCAAGCATGTGGGATCGGACGGCACGCACCGCGACGAATCGGACACTCTCTGGTTGGACGGCAAGGCGAGCAAGCCCACTCCTTAATGCCCCAGTGACACGCTGACACTAAGCATGCTTAGCTTAGTCAAGGCATCCCGGTGAGCACGCAGAGAGGAACACCATGTCCACAGTGACCCAGCTGTTCAAAACCCCTGCCGCGGACGTCTGGAAAGTGATCGAGGATGGCTGGCTCTACTCCGGTTGGGTGGTGGGTGCCTCCCGAATCCGCGCAGTGGACGGGACATGGCCGCAACTGGGGGCAAAACTGCATCATTCCGTGGGTTCTTGGCCCTTCCTCATCGATGACAGCACCAGCGTGACCGGCGTGGAGACCGGCCGTAAGCTGGAGCTCCTGGCCCGGGGGTGGCCCATGGGTGAAGCGAAAATAGTGATCACCCTTGAAGATCTGGGTGGCCGTGAGTGCCGGGTGTCCATTGCCGAGGACGCTGTGCGTGGTCCGGGAAAAGTGGTTCCCAAGGTCCTGCGGGATCCTGTCATCGGCGTCCGGAACCGGGAGACCTTGAAACGCCTTGAATTGATGGCCGCCGGTGGGGCCGGCAGATAGAGTCGTGGATCCACAGGAACGCTAGGCGGACGGCATAACCCAGTCAAAGGCCGCGGCCTTGGACCGTGCGCCTTGGGCTGCCTTGGAGCGGTTCGGTTCGCCCAATTCGGCAAGCAGCTTCTCCGAAAGCACCACGAGCTCCGCAAAAACATTCGGGGTGAGCCAAGCGGGACGGGTTGCGAACAGAATGTCTTCGCTGGAGGTGTTTCCGCTGGCGCCGGGCGCGAAGGGGCAGCCGCCCAACCCGCCCAGGGCGCCGTCCACCATGTAAGCCCCGGCCTGAATGGCGGCCAGGGTATTGGCAACGCCCAAGCCCCAGGTGTCGTGGCCGTGATAGACAATCCGCCGGGCAGGGGACTCATCCCTTACGCGGGTGATCAGCCGGGATACCTGGGCCGGAACGGCCTGGCCCAGGGTGTCGCAGATGACGATGTCCGTGGTGCCCTCCGCCCGGGGATCGTTGGCGATGGAGAGGACACGCTCCTCGGGAACATAGCCCTCAAAAGGGCAGGTGAAGGAGGTTGCGATGCACAGTTGGATTTGGCCATTCACTGCGCGCGCGTACTCAACAGCTTGTGGCAGGGCAGCCAGGCTCTCATCAGTGGTGCGCCCTATATTCGCTTTGTTATGGGAATCTGACGCGGACAGGCAGTACTGGAAATTCCGGGCACCAGCGGCAGACGCCTTGGCTACATGGCCGGGGGTGGCCACCCAGATCCAGCACTTTTCCAGTTCCTCGGGGGTGAGGGCCTGGACCACTTCGAGTGTGTTGGCCATTGTGGGGACCAGGTCTGCGCGGGCCATGGATCCCAGTTCAATCGCCGGCACTCCCAGGCGCAGCAGCTCCCGCACGGTGTCGATCTTCTGCTCGGTGGGCAGGAGTTTGCCGGTCAGCTGGAGCCCGTCGCGCAAGGTGACGTCCCTCAGAATGACGTTGCCAAGTGTTGCGGCCAGGGGGCTTTCAAAGCGCGTCATGATGTGATGGCCTCCTCGCGGCCTGAAGCCGCCCTGATCTGTGCGGAGTCCATGTTCAGGAGTCCGCCAAGGATTTCCTGCGTATTCTCGCCCAGGTCAGGGCCGAGGTTCCGTATGGGCAGGGACTGGTCCCCGATGACCGGAACAATGCCCGGAAATCCTACGCCGGGGAGAATTTCCTCGCCTGTGGAAACATCAAACTTTTGAATCATGTTCCGGGCCGCGTATTGGCTGTCCGTGCTGATATCCGCCGCGGTGTAGATGGGTCCCGCAGGGACGCCGGCGGCCTCAAGTGCAGCCAGGGCCTCAGGGCCTGAAAGCGTAGCTGCCCATTCACCGATAGCCCGGTCAAGTTCCTCGCGCTTTGCCCAACGGCCGGCATTTGTTTGCAGGGCCGGGTCCTCCGCCAGGTCTGGGCGGCCGATGGTCTGCATGTACCGCTGATAGATCGAGTCACCGTTTCCGGCCACCACAATACTGGACCCGTCCTTGCACAGGTAAGCGTTGGAGGGAGCGATTCCCTCCATGCGGCCGCCAACACGCTGCCGGTCCACGCCATAGGCCTGATAGTCCGGAATCAGTGACTCCATCATGGAGAACATGGCCTCATTCAGGGCGACGTCAATGACGCGTTCGGTGAGGGGGACAGCGCCGGCCGGGTCCCGGCGTCGTGCTTCACGCTGGTACAAGCTCATGACGGAGCCGAAGGCGGCGTACAGGCCCGCGATCGAATCACCAATGGAAACGCCTACGCGCACTGGTGCGCGGTCGGGATCGCCCACCAGGTTACGGAAGCCTCCGTAGGCCTCGGCGACGGCGGCGAAACCCGGCCGCTCGGACAAAGGCCCGGTCTGTCCGAAGGCTGAAATTCGCGTAACAATCAGGTCCGGGTTGGCCTCGTTGAGGACCTCCGGCCCCAAGCCCCACTTCTCCAAGGTGCCGGGGCGGAAGTTCTCCAGCAGGATGTCGCACTTGGCCACGAGATCCAGCACGGCCTGCTTGCCGGCGTCCGTTCGCAGATCCAGAACCACGGACTTCTTATTGCGGTTCAATGTGCGGTACAGCATGGACGTGGTGCCCTTGTGCAGGCGCCAGTTGCGCAGTTCATCACCGGTGCCCGGCCGTTCAATTTTGATGACCTCAGCTCCGAAGTCAGCGAGCAGCCTGCCTGCCGTGGGCGCGGCGATGTAGTTGCCGAGTTCCAGAACCCGGACGCCGTCCAGAGGGGCAATTGTTTGCTGTGTCATGGTCTTCTTCCGTGCGTGGCGGGCAGGCGGTTGGCGGGGCCGTTTCACCGATCTCCTAATATGAGTGTGCACTCATAATGCAAGCCTTTCTGAAATCGGACCGGAACATGACTTTCACAGTCCGAGCCGGTAACGCCCGACGCCGGTGAAGGGGTCCCGCTGCGGGCGGCGCGACCGCTGGCCTGACCCCAAGGGACGCCGTTCCGCTTTAGCATGGTCCAGAGAATGCACCGACCGGGGGAGTGTGTGATGGGGCCGTTGGAATCGATCCAAGCCAATACGAGGCAGAGTGACCCCGCACAAAAGGATCCAACGTCGAGGGCTCCACGAAAACGGACTACGCGGCAGCGGAAGCTCGAGCTGGCAATTCTGCTGGTGCTGATCGTCGCGCTGGCACTTTCTGCCACCCCGTGGCCCTCGGCAATGCTGATCCGCAGTGTTTTTGAGCGCGGGGCGCAGGCAACCATCGATGAAATGACGCCGTACGTACCCCCGGCGCCGTTGCAAACGGAGATGGGGGTTCTTTACAAGCCCGGTTCCACCTTTGATGTGTTCAGCCCTTCGGGCACCACCGCCCCGCTTCCTACGGTGGTTTGGATTCACGGAGGTGCCTGGATTTCGGGAGCCCAGCGCGACGTGAATCCGTATCTGCAGATCATTGCCGCCGAGGGCTACACCACCATTGGCATGAGTTACCCGATTGCCCCGGAAGCTACCTACCCAACCGCCGTTCGGGACATCAATGAGGCCCTGGCCTACATCAAGGCCCACGCCGCCGAGCTGAACGTTGATACCAGCCGGATTGTCCTGGCCGGGGACTCCGCCGGCGCTCAACTCGCCAGCCAGATGACCACGCTCACCGTGAACCCCGAGTACGCCAACCTGATGGGTATTGAGCCCGCGCTGCAGAAGTCCGATCTTGCCGCCACCATTCTCCATTGCGGTGTGTATGACCTCCGGGCCATGGCGGATCTCAGCGGGATTGTGGCGTGGGGATTCAAGACTTCCCTGTGGGCCTACACGGGTACCAAAGACTGGTCCGCAACCTACGCCGGCGCCACCATGTCCACCATCGACTTCGTGACCGATGAATTCCCTCCCACCTTCATCAGCGGTGGCAACGGAGACGGACTTACCTGGCTTCAGTCCGTGCCTTACAGCAACCGCCTGAAGGACTCGGGAGTTCCGGTGACTGAACTGTTCTGGCCTGCCACTCATGAGCCGGAGCTGCCGCACGAGTACCAGTTCCATTTGAACTTTGCCGAGGCACGTGAGGCGCGGGACAAGACGTTTGATTTCCTGTCCGTGCACGCCCCGCGGCGCTGATGGGTCCCGTCAAAGCAGGCAGCAGTAAAAGTATCTCCATCATGGAACTATTATTGGAGTTATGACCTCCTCTCCTGACGCCCAGCAACCCACCCGAAGGCCTGCCCTCTACTGGGCTTCAGGAGTATGTGCTGCAGCTTTGGTCCTTATCCCGGGCTGGATGTTGATCGGGAATCCGGCTGTCCTGCGTGGCCACCCGTTGCTGCCCGCCATTTTGGTGACCGCCGCCGTCGTCGGACTTCTTTGGGGTGTTCTGCTGTGGCGTCGGCGCCATAGCGCTGCAAGACGGTCTCCGGCCAGGTCCGTTGGCGCGTGGGCCGCGCGGGTGGCCGTATTGGCACTCGTGGCCGCACTGGCGTGGCTGAACCCCTTCGCATATCAGGCTTCCGGGGCGGGATTAAGCGCCGGAATTTCGCTGTCGGAATCGCCCACCGCCCTCACCATGAAGCCCGCCGGGGCAGCTGCCACCCGCGGGCTGGTTTTCATTCCGGGCGCGCGTGTTGAAGCACGCGCTTACGCGGACATCCTCCGGCCTGCAGCGGAAGCAGGGGTCCTCGTGGTGATCCTGAAGACGCCCCTGAACCTCAGCCTGCTGGACGGAAACCAGGCGCGCGGGGCCATGGTTGAGCATCCCGGGATCGCCACGTGGGCAGTAGGTGGCCACTCCTTGGGTGGGGTGAGCGCGAGCTCCTTTGCGTTGGAAAACCAGGATGTTACTGGTCTTCTGCTCTACGCTTCCTACCCGCTGGACTCCCTGCGTGACCGCCGGGATCTGCAGGTTTTGTCCGTATCCGGCTCGGAAGACGGCCTCAGCACTCCTGCCAAGATTGACGCTTCCCGGGAGCTGCTGCCCCTCAATGCCACCTTCGTGGAGGTTCGCGGCGGGAACCATGCGTTCTTCGGAGACTATGGAGCGCAGCCCGGGGATGGCGAACCGTCCGTGAGCCGTGACGATGCCCGGAAGCAGATCGGCGAGGCCACCGCGGCGTTCCTGGAGCAACTGAAGGGCTGAACCGGCATTCCGGGAATACTTTTGATCGGGCCCCTGTTCACTGATTTAGATGCAAACGCATGTAAGCTGGATGAACGAGCAACAGGAGAATGCCATGGAAACCCGCCGCATCACCGTCCTTTCCGCCGGACTCGGCGTCCCGTCGTCGAGCCGCCTGCTGGCCGACCAGTTGGCTGCCTCCACCGAGCGGCAGCTGCGCGTGGCCGGGTTCGATGTGAAGATCGACGTCGTGGAACTGCGCGACCTCGCGGTGGACATCGCCAATAACTTCGTCACCGGCTATGCGGCGCCCCGCCTCGCGGACGTGATTGCCGGCGTCGAGGATTCCGACGCCATCATCGCGGTGAGCCCGGTCTTCAGCGCCTCCTATAGCGGACTGTTCAAGTCGTTCATTGACGTCCTGGACCCCAAATCGCTGGACGGAAAGGCCGTACTCTTGGGCGCCACGGGCGGCACCGACCGCCACCAGATGGTCCTCGACTACGCCATGCGTCCGCTGTTCAGCTACCTGCGCACCAGGATTGCGGCCACCGGCGTCTTCGCAGGTCCGCAGGACTGGGGAAACACCGACGACGGCGGCTCGCCCCTTTCCTCGCGAGTGGACCGGGCCGCGGGTGAACTCGTGCAGTTGTTGAGCGGCCCCCAGCCCGGGCGTAAGGCCCCGGTTCTGGAGTCGCTGCCGTTTGAACAACTCCTGGCTGGAATCTCAGCGGGCAGGTAAATCCCTGTGCCTCAGTGCGGGAAATGAGCGGCTTCGATCGCATTGTGACCAATGATGGGATTATGCAATCTCCAACGCTGAACGATCTGGACCAGTTGCTGGCGGAGGGCGAACCCCTGACCCTGGCCAGGGTGTCGGAATACCTCGCCACCCATCGCCTGGCCACCGCCAACTGGTTTGGCCCAACCGGGCGTCCGGACAGGTCCTCGTGGATTAAGCGCGAAGGCCTGGGTTGGCGGGTGTGGGATACCGATGAGCGGGCAGTGATCATGGACTTCTCCGTCCTTCGCACGGATTCGGAGGCAGAGGCGCTGGACAGCTTTCTCCGCCGGGCGCGGAATCACCTCCAGGCAGACGGTACGGCGGTCCGGCGCGGCTTTTGACGCTCGCTGACATGGGATTGCGGCGCCTCGGAACGCTGACCGACGCTTGGTTGACTCCGGTCTTTGATACACCCGAACTTATTGGCGGGTCCGATCGTTGGGGCAAGCATGAAATGTCCTGTGGATTCCATTGACCTGGTGATGAGTGAACGAAGCGGCGTGGAGATCGACTACTGCCCGCAGTGCAGGGGTGTGTGGCTGGATCGTGGGGAGTTGGACAAGATCATTGATCGCGTCGCGGCCGAAACCATCCCGGCCCGCCCCGCAGCCGCGCCGGCGCAGCCCCCGATTGCGCCGCCGCCCATCTACAACCCCTTCGAGTCACGGCCTCAGCAGCCGCGGTATGACGACAGGGACAGGCGCGATTACGACCGTAGGGACAATGATCGTCGTGACGGGTACGACCAATACGGCCGCAAGCGCAAAAAGAAGGAAGGCTTCCTGGGAGACTTGTTCGACTTCTAGGCTTTAGTCGTCCAGGAGCTCAATGAATTCGCGGGCCTGCTTGATGTTGATGTCAGAGTGGCGCGTCAAGGCAAGTGCCGCGCCCTCAACATCGCCGCTTTTGGCCAGCGTACGGATGCGTCCGTAGATCTCGTCGTTGAGCATGTTGCTGCTCACTTCCCTGGTGACATCCCCCTTGCTGACGATCGCCCTATACCTGTAGGGAAAACGTTCGGGCTCATCGTCGTCGTCGGCCAGCAAGTCCCTGGGCGGCGCTTCAGGCGTGAACGGCTGGGGATGCGCAGCCAAGGCCCCGACGGCGTTGCGCGAGGCCCGCAGGCCCTCTCCCGTGGCCTGCAGGTACAGCTTGATGGCCGCCATGCCCTGCCCCTGCGCAATGAGCGAGTAAAGCTGCCTGTGCTGCTCCTGGTTGAGCTTGGCTGCAGACTCCTTGGCCAACTCCACTGGATCCTTGGGCGCATTCGCCGCAGCGAAATCGGCCTGGCTCTCGGCGGAGCGCTTGGAGAAGGAGCGAATAAGCAGGAGCACGCCCGCTATGACCGCAACAAGGATCAGGAGCGGGATAAGGATGGAATCCATGGCGTCGTCAGAGCCGATCTACGTAGTTCTTGGCAGTAAGCAAATCTGTGTGGGTGGCCTGGCGCAGGACTTTGATGGCCTCGATCTTTTTACCACTACGGACCAGGTTCTGTAGCTCGAAGGCGAGCTGCGGGTTCAATTGACCATTGGGCAGCACTGCGGGCTGCTCGCCCGGGCGTGCAGCCTGGGACGGGCCGGTCTGCGCCTGAATCGGAATTCGGCGTTGTTGCGCCTGCTCGCTTTGGCTTGCCGTATTTTGGCTCGGCTTGGTGGTGGCTTCGATCCGGGCCCGGAGGGCAAGCGCCTCCTGCACCTGGGCGGCTTGGTGGGCGGCTGAACGTGCCGCTAGTTCGCGCTGGTATCTCTCGGCGTCAGAGACACCCGTATCGCGTGGTTTGAAGGCCGCGGTGAGCGCCCACAGCAGGCCTACAAGGACAAGAAGCGGAAGGACAATCGTCAGTACGTCACCAAAGTTCATCCCCATGCTTAGAGCTTATGCCAGAACTTGGTTATCCACAGCACATTCCACTTTCGGCATAGGCTTCCGATAGGTCGCTGTCAAATTAAGTCCCTTTAAGTAAGATGCATCACATTTGGGGCATGTTGGGGATCATTTTCCCAACGCGGGAGACTGTTTATGCCGTGCCGGCTGTGGATTAGTTGCCGTTAAAACTTTCTTCCCTCCACAGCATGTGAGGAGTGTTTCCGCAGGTCAGAGCGTTATTTCCTCAAAAAGAAATTCTCTATCCACAGGGTAACGCACAGTCTGTGCACAACGTGTGGTCGGTATTCCACAGGTTATCCACAGGGGGTGGTCAGCGCCTGCTGTAACGTGTCTGAAGTGTCCATTTTGGGCACCGATATCCCGCAATGTGTTTCCGGGCCCGTGAAAAGTCGCCGCTTACCACGGATCCTCGGAATCGACTGTGGATAACTTGTGGATACGGCTTATTCTGTCGGACCCGCCTGAGATCGTGAGATGCATCAGGCGGACCGTAGCCACATACTGCGCTTTACGGGCCGCCAGGGAAAACAGCTCTGCAGCGGCACACAAATGGAGGACGGCTTTGTCAGTTACGCACTTGGACTCAATCGAGGGCTCTCGCGCTTCGGACTCGAGCCGGAAACCTCCCCAGGACATCCCGGCCGAACAGTCGGTGCTCGGCGGCATGATGCTGTCCAAGGATGCCATTGCGGACGTCGTGGAGATCGTTCGAGGACACGACTTCTACCGTCCCGCCCACGAGACCATCTATGAGTCCATCATTGATCTTTACGGCCGCGGCGAACCCGCTGACGCCGTCACCGTCTCGGACGAGCTGACAAAGCGCGGTGAAATCAACCGGATCGGCGGGCCCGCGTACCTCCACGAACTCATTCAGACGGTCCCAACAGCGGCCAATGCCGGTTACTACGCGGAGATCGTTGCGGAGCGTGCGGTGCTGCGGCGCCTTGTTAACGCCGGTACCAAGATCGTCCAGATGGGCTATGGCCAGGACGGCGAAGTGGAAGACCTCGTCAACCAGGCCCAGGCCGAGGTGTACGCGGTGGCTGAAAAGCGCACTGCCGAGGACTATGTGGCGTTGAAGGACGTCATGGAATCCACCGTGGACGAGATCGAGGCTTCCGGTCACCGCGGCGAAGGTATGACCGGTGTCCCCACCGGCTTCTACGAACTCGACGAACTGACGCACGGGCTCCACCCCGGCCAGATGATTGTTATCGCCGCCCGCCCCGCCGTAGGTAAATCCACCTTTGCGTTGGACTTCGCCCGTTCCGCCGCTATCAAGAACAATCTGGCCACCGTCATGTTTTCCTTGGAAATGGGCCGGAATGAGATCGCCATGCGTCTCCTTTCCGCAGAAGCTACCATTGGCCTCCAGGATCTCCGTAAAGGCACCATCAAGGATGAGCAGTGGTCCAAGATCGCTACCACCATGGGCCGGATGAACGATGCTCCACTGTTCATTGATGACAGCCCCAACATGTCCCTTATGGAGATCCGTGCAAAGTGCCGCCGACTGAAGCAGCAGCACGACCTCAAACTCGTCATCCTCGACTACCTCCAGCTCATGAGCTCCGGTAAAAAAGTTGAGTCCCGGCAGCAGGAAGTCTCCGAGTTCTCCCGTGCCCTGAAGCTGCTTGCCAAGGAGCTTCAGGTTCCGGTCATCGCCTTGTCGCAGCTGAACCGTGGTTCCGAGCAGCGCCAGGATAAGCGCCCCATGGTGTCCGACCTCCGTGAATCCGGCTCCATTGAGCAGGATGCCGATATGGTCATCCTGCTCCACCGTGAAGATGTGTATGACAAAGAGTCGCCCCGCGCCGGTGAGGCGGACATCCTCATTGCCAAGCACCGTAACGGTCCTACCAAGGACATCGTGGTTGCGTTCCAGGGCCACTACTCACGCTTTGCCAACATGGCCGGTGAAACCGGGGCGGGTGGAGGCGGCTTCTAGCCCGTTGCTCTTATTGACGCCGGTGCCCTCATGGACCAAGCTGCCGCACTCATCAAATAGCTGCAACTAAGGGGTCGTAGGGGGAGGAGTTCACCTCGCCCTGCGGCCCTTTTACTGTGCTACCGATCGGCCAACGCCAAAGCTTCCATCAGGCTCTGGTAGGTCTCCTCAATTTCGCCTCTGCGGCTGAAAATCGTGGTGGCCGATGTTCGGGCGCGGAGGCCCTGGGTGAGGTCCTCGTACATCGACTCCAACAGGCGCGGGCCTCCGCCTTGTTCCACAATGGCTGTAACCCGGGCGTGCCAAGGATCATGACTGTCCCTGCGGGAAAAGAACCTTTCAACAGAGGCCTCACGGCTGTCCATGAGAACCACTTCCCTAAACCCGGCGCCTGAATTTTCCGCTGCAGTCCGGAACAGGGAAACTTCATCCCCGGAGTCGAGGTACTGCGGCATGATCACTGTATGCCCGGCCGCCAGATGCGTAGCGGCCATAGTGAGCGCGATCGGACGTACCAAATTTCCGGCGGCTTGAAAGTCCTCCTCCCAGCCTCCGATCAGGCAGCGTACCTGATCCACATCAAGGTTGAGGACACCAAAATGCTGATCCGCGTACATTTTGGCAAGAGTCGATTTTCCGATTCCCGGGGGACCGTTCAAGAGAATAAGTTCAGCCATGGTGGACACTGTAGACCACCTCGGTGTTCCACTCCGCAGGGTTATAGCTGAAAGCCCTACTTTATTTTTCTCCCCTAGCCATCAGTGGTCGCACTCCATCTCTTCTACGTAGACGGCAGGGGATTGCCCTGAATGTCAGTGGGTATTTAGTGGTATTTATTGGGTGCAATCAAGAATGCCGATGAGCCATGAGGCAATTCCGGACCCGGCGCTACGAGAGTTTACAGGGCTGGGAACTTCGGTAGAGGCCACTTTAAAGAAGAGGAACACAACCATGACCACAGGGTCTGCGGCGAGCATCCATCAATGGACCAAGGTGTGCGAATCGGCAGAAAAAGCAGAAATTATTGCGGAACGGGACCAACTGAAACTCCGTGTTCTGGGGGCTGCTGTCTCAGTGGTGCTGGAGGCAGGAGTCACTCCGGACCTTTATGCGGAGTTGCGGCGAGTATGGTCACGCTGCCTCGATGAGTCCGATGAGTGGTTGTTTCATGCCCGGGACATCAGCGTGCCAGCGTCGGGCCGCTCGCAGGAACGTCCCTTTCAGGCCACTGTCTCTTCAACGTCCGGCACCACAACGGTGGCCGCCGGCACGTTCAGGGAGTTCGCTTCGAATCTGACAACCGCTGTTACCTTGGCGGGCATCACCGAGTGCCGGGGTGATCTGGTTATGCTGCATGGTGCTGCGTTGGCGGAGGAAAAGACCGGAAGGGCAGTGGCCCTTGTGGGCCGTTCCGGCATGGGAAAGACCACCGCCACCAAGCGTCTCGGGGCCGGACTGGGCTACATCACGGATGAAACCGTTGGCGTTGATGCTTCGGGCCGGATAGTCCCCTACGCCAAACCACTATCGCTCATAGTTGGAGACCCTGCCGCCCCAAAGAAACAGGTCGGCCCGGATGACCTGGAACTGCTGATGGCACCAGCCGCGCCAATGCTGGCTTCGCTTGTTCTGCTTGACAGAAATCCGGATGCTGCCGATCCCAAGGTGGTCCCGCTTTCCCATGCTGAAGCGATCATCGAACTGGCACCCCATACTTCGTCCTTGGGGGACGTCAACCGGCCACTGAGTCGCCTGTGCGGAATCCTGGACGCCACCGGTGGGGCGGTTCGGGTGTCATACCGCGAAGCCGGGGACTTGGCCGCAGTCCTGGCGGCCATCCTGGAACGTCCAGCCATCTCCAAGACGTGGAGGTCAGTACTGGCTGAGGACACACAGGCAACCCAAGGGCTTCCGCACCCCGATGCCGTTCGGTCCATGGTTCTGAAGCGCGCCGAGCTTCTTGACGCCGTCGAATTTCCGCTGCCGGACGGACAGGGCACGGAGCTCATCGCCATGACCGGGCAAGGCGTAGTCCGGCTGACCGGCATTGGGCCTGCAATCTGGCGCGCATTGGCCACCCCCTGCGATCTGAACGGCATTGCCGGGCGGATAGCTTCCCTTATTGGACTTCCGGAAGGGTACGAATCCCATTTGCTGAAAGGCGTAGAGGAACTGAAGTTCCACGGAATTCTACTGGATTCTTCAGCAACGGAAACCAGTGAATCCTGAATAGTACAAAACACGTAGTAAATAATTTGGCGAAACAGTCCAGTGGTAAGTTCCGTTTGCACCAATTTCCACGAAAGAATTACTTCAGTCAGCTAGCGGGCTGACCGGCTTGAAGGAGCAAACGATGACCCTGGATAAAGTTAAAGAAAAAAGTTCCACTATTGACCGGCGCAAAGTGGTTATTGGCACGGCGTGGACCATTCCCGCCATCGCCATGGCTGCCGCAACTCCGGCGGTGGCGGCCTCGCTCCCACCCGTCGTTGTGATGCCTGGAACCGGCACCGTCATCAGCAACTGGAAGGGCGATCACCACTACGGAAGCTTCGAAGAAGATCTGGATCAGCGGGCCTACGATTTCCCGGTGAAAGTTACGGACGCGAGCGGTAACCCTGTTGTGGGTGCCACCGTCACCGTTACCGTCTCCGGACAGAACGAGGACGGTGACATTCTGGGTATCTACGCTTACCCGGCGCCGGATAATGACGGTCCGGAATCGGATCAGAGCCGTAGCGTTACGGCGGTAACGGCGGCCGATGGCGTTGCTGCCTTCGCCGTGAGTACACAGAATCTCAGCTCCAGCGAGCAGCCCTCTACTGCCACGATGTCTGTGACCGTGACCTACAACGGAACCACTACTGTGTCTGTCATCAGTGTTGTATTGACCGAGTCTGACTAGCAGCAGAAACAACTAGGAGCAGAAACAGGAACTGCCCCGCTTCGGAGGGCAGTTCCTGCAGTGTTTTAAGGCCTTTGGGTAGAGCCCGCATCAACACCAATAGTCTCCCGGCACTTCCGTGGCATCGCGTCACGATGATTGGTGGGCCACTCCCTCCACTGCCCACACCATTCCCCAACAGGGCCATGTTCTGCATGATTCTCTCAGTGCCGGAATACGACTGCTCGCTGTAGGCGACACTCCTCCTGGCTACCGCTGCTTACCACTTTTGGCGGCTGATTCGTGGCGCGATGATCTCCGTGGTGGATCCCGCACCTCTACGTGGCAAGTGCCATCCCGTGGCCGTTCACCAACGCCCGGCGGCATGCCATTGCGCTTCGGTGTGGCTGTATCCAATCTGCTGAAGTGTATTGGCCAGCTCTCCGCGTGTGGCACATTTATAGCCCGCTGCAGCCAGCTTCCGGCGTCCTCGGAAGAGGTGGCCCCGCACCGTGGTTGTACGGAGTCCGAGCCCTGCAGCCAAGGACGAGGCTGTGTGCGCCCGGCGTTGGGCGAAGAGTTCCAGCACCTGGATTTCACGGTCTGTGAGCTTGGTTCCCACGCCGGGCTGTGTTGGCAGCGTAGGTGCTGCCCCAGCCACCACAGCTTCTATCTGCCGGGGGATCTCCGCAGCTGTGGAGTCCCCGTCCAGAATTGCAACTGCACCTTCTGCGGCCAGCGCAGACCGTTGAGCCGACCTCACACTTCCCACCACAATGCAGCGTCGGCCGGTTGCCGCAATGGTGCGGACTTTAAGCGGGAGGGGGACTTCATCATCGAGGAAGGCATCCAATGCTACCCAGTGTGCCGCTCTTGGATGATCGCGTGAAAAGGAAGCCCAGGAACTGTAGACCTTCCCAAGAGTTGTGGCTTTTGCACTGCCCGCCCATTCGAACGTTACGGCGCTGTTGAGCACCGGGTTCCGGTGAATGAAGTCCACATCAAAGGTATATGCAATAGCTCCCAATTTGCCCCTCCGATCGATGAACAAGCCGCGGCTTGTCGCCGTGCCAGCCATATGTAGATGTCCATCTGACACATGAGTAAATTAGCCTCCCGGCTACGCCGTATCAGTGGCTTTTTCTCCACGGAGTCAGTGGTCAGGGACGGACCACCGGAACGTTCTGACCCGCGTGGACTGGTCCCATGGCCCTAGTACTTTGGGAGCAGCCAAATCGCACAGTGTCGTGGGCCCTTTCATAATCGGACAGGCGGAGCAACTCCGCTTTCTGTCGGGGATGAAATAGACATGGCCGGGCACGGGAGGCCTCGATGCCAACCTTTGTTGCCTGTTCCGGTCATGCAAGCGGGATCTCGGACCTCACTCCTTCAGGAACCATCAGCTAGCCACATGGGATTTTTTGGTGTTGACATTGATGAATAAACCCACCCAAAGTGCGAGCGGTTCGCGGCAGGCAAGTGACATGCTGGAACATGACGGCCGGGTCAAAGTGCTGCTGGTTGATTTCCTGTGCATTACATGGGCTGTTGCGTTCGCCGAACTCCTTCGCTTCGGTTTGGAGCGTCCCTCACTGGGCATAGGAACCGTCCAGACCCCATATCCTCTGGTGAGTGTGGTGCTGGACGTCCTGTGGTTGATGACATTGGGCGCGCTGGGAACCCGCGAGCCCCGAATCCACGGCTTTGGCACTGAGGAGTACCGGCGGGTTACCACTGCTTCACTGTGGTTGTTTGGCGGAATAGCCATCTTCTCTTACGTATTCCAGCTGGACACCGCCCGAGGCTACGTAGCGGTGGCCCTGCCTTTGGGCATCGTCAGCCTGCTCATCGGCCGGTGGGCCTTGCGGAAAGACTTGATCCTCCGGCGGAAATCCGGCCAGCATCTCCGCCGTGTTCTCGTCATTGGAGGGGCCCCGAGTGCAGCCCATCTGGCCCGCCAACTACGTGCGCAGCCAGCCGCGGGTTACCAGCCTGTGGCAGCGTACTTGACCACCTCCGACGCCGGTGAGCCTTGGCCGGCGGCGCTTAAATTGCCTGTCATTGGCAGGGGCAAGGATCTGGAGGCAATATTGGCCGCGGTGGAAGCCGCCGCGGTGGACTCCGTGGCCATATCCGGCGCAGACGTTGACCCGCCCACGTTGCGTCAACTGGGCTGGTCCTTGACTGCCCGCGACGTCGGCATGTTCATGGCTCCTGCATTGACCGACGTTGCGGGCCCGCGTATCCACATGCAGCCCTTGGCGGGTTTGCCTCTCATCCATGTGACCACGCCTAACCTGGAAGGTCCGAAAGCCGTAGCCAAGCGCGGATTGGATGTCTTTGCTTCATTGGTCTTACTCATGGTCCTGGCCGTCCCCATGTGCATCGTTGCCCTTTTGGTCAAAGCGGACAGCTCCGGCCCGGCAATGTTCCGTCAGACCCGCATCGGCCGTTCCGGTGAGGTCTTCAGTATGTGGAAGTTTCGGTCCATGGTGATTGATGCCGAGCAGCAGTTGTCCCGGCTCACCGAACTGAACGAGGGCAACGGCGTCCTCTTCAAGTTGAAAGACGATCCCCGCGTCACCAAGGTGGGACGGTTTATCCGAAGGTACTCCATTGACGAGCTGCCCCAGCTCTTCAATGTCCTCAGGGGCGAGATGAGTTTGGTGGGTCCCCGGCCACCACTTCCCGTTGAGGTGGAGACCTACGACGACTTTGCCCACCGCCGCCTCTTGGTCAAACCCGGATTGACGGGTCCTTGGCAGGTCAGCGGACGCAGCGACCTCTCTTGGGATGATTCAATCCGTCTGGACCTCTACTACGTAGAGAACTGGTCGATGTTTCAGGACATGATCTATCTCCTGCGAACCGTGAGAGCAGTCTTCGGCAAAGACGGCGCCTACTAGAAGCCTGATCTACGGGGCCGGTGTGACTCGGTGCTTTCACTGCCCTGTGGTCCTCCGACGTTGGCTTGGGCCGATGACTACTCACAGAGAACATTGACGATTTGCAGCAGGCCGCGGCCGCCGCATCTTTGCCTCCAACTCTCACCGACCCCCTGGGCACTACACCTGTCTGGGAGGTGCCGAGCGCCGGCCCCTGGATCCATCTTGAGGAGCACGCCATGGGCTGTCGGGAGCCAGAAATGTTGAGGCCTCACGAGGTTCAGGCAAGGGAGTCGCGGGGTTGTCTGCCAGGGCCCCGGCCGGAGCTGACAGGACTGTGCCCGGTACGGGCGGAGTGTCATCCTGCGGGTTTTCTGCGCTGCCATATGCCCCGTAGTAGCCGTAGTTGACGTCCCCGGGTCCATTCGTAGCCACACAGTTGAGAATGACACCCAGGACGCGCCCCCGAACGCGGGTGAGGTTGCCCAGCGCCCGGAACAAGGTGTCGCGGGTAGTCTTCCGCGCCCTCGCGACCACAAGCGTGCCGTCCGCAACACGGGAAAGCACGGCCGCGTCCGTCACAGGAAGCAGTGGCGGCGCGTCAATGAGGACCATGGCTCGCTGTGACAGTTCGTTGAGGAGGTGTTCCATAGCCCGTGAACCAAGGAGCTCGGACGGATTCGGGGGGATGCGGCCCGCGGTGAGGATCCGGAGGTGGGGATTCGGACCCCATTCCTGAAGGACCTCGTCAATGGACGCCCGGGCTGAGAGGATGTCCGTCACGCCCACATCCGGCAACACACCAAAAACCTGGTGAACTGTTGGCCTGCGGAGGTCAGCATCCACAACAATGACATCCCTGCCTGCAGCTGCGATGGTGGCAGCCAGATTGCTGGTCACGGTACTTTTGCCCTCAGAGGGTAAAGAACTGGTAATCAGCAGGATTCGTGGAGGGTTGTCTACATCAATGAAGTCCAAATTCGTGCGCAGTTCCCTCAACGCTTCAGCCATGGCGTGGCCACCGGGAACGCGGTGAGTTCCCGTTGTTTCCAATACGCTCGACTTTTCGCTTAACCGTTTGTCCAGGGGCAAAGTCCCCACTACTGCCAAGCCAAAGAGTCGTTCAATCTCGCTGGCACCGCGAATTCTTCGATCGAAGTGGTTTCGGGCGATGGCGTAGCCCAGACCGATGAGCAATCCCGCGGCCAGTCCAATTCCGAGGGTTGCAGTGAGAAGCGGCGATATGGGGGCGGAGGGAAGGCTCGCCTTGGTGAGCGGGACAATCTTGGTGACAGGCTCTGTTCCGGGGCTCGCATTTCCCTTGTCCAGTTCGTAAACCTGCGAAGCCAAGGCCGCCACCCACGCATCAGCCACATTCTGGGCAGTCTGCGGATCAGAGGAACGTGCACTGATCCGGATCTCCACCGAATCGAGGGGGACACTCACGCTGACGGACCGTGTGATGTCCGGGGCCGATTCCTTCAAACCCAACGACTCGATGACGCTTTCAGCAATCAGGATGGACTCGCCAACGGACTGGTAGCCCTTGGCTTTGGACTTGGCGAGGTTGTCTCCCGCGAGGGACATGCCAAGGTTCTCGGCGCCGGCTGTGACCACTATGCCGCTTGATTCAGCGGAATATATCTTGGGCTGAAGGGTGTACCACCCCAAGGAGCCTCCCACCATGAAAACTGTGATGAGAAGGATCCCGAGCCAATGTGAGCGGACTACGGAAAGGAGGTCGTTTCCTGACATCCCTTGAGGTTTATCGTCCTGCAGCAATTGTGTGGTCCTCTCCATGCATGCCAGGTGCGTACTATTACAGACTTGTAGTGTCAGTCTCGGTACTGCCGCGGAGTACTGAGTAGCTAAAAAGCTGCCTGACTCAGTGCTGGTCCAGTGAACCTGCAGCGGGACTGTCCTTGCTCTGGGCAAGGCCATGGGAGGAGAGCCCCGCCAGGAAATTCCGGAGTTGCTGCGCCGTGGAGGGTTCATCTGCTCCCGAATAGGCGCGGGTTAGCTCCTTGAGAATGTCGTTGTCAGTTCGTGTTCCATCGATCAGTTCCCAGATTGCGGCGGCCGAGCCCAGAAGGACAAGAGGCGTGCCGCGTTCCAAGTTCAAGACGACCAAGCGCTCTTCGCCTAAGGCTCGGATCTCGGCCACGGCCTTGGCTCTGTGCCAGAACTGATCCGCCGCGTGGTCTCCGTGGGGTTGCGCAGACGGTTCTAGGTAATTAAGGCCCACATTCTCAGTAGTCAGCGGGAGCCCTTCTGGTCCTTCGCCCAGACGTTTCATGGAGGAACCACCAACCGTGTAGTCGGTCAGGCTTTGATAAACGTCCTCCAGCTGACGGGTGACTGCATACATGGAGAATCGATCCCTCGCGAGGCCCAGGGCGGCTCGGGCCGATGAAGCCCTGAGCCCTGGTTCTTCGACAAAACGGCGCATGGCATCCGAAAGACCCTCCACGCTTGAGTCTGAAACGATCCCCGCCCCTGACTCAGTAATGAAAGGGGCGAGCCCGCAACTATCGGTCACGATGACGGGAATTCCCACGGACATGGCTTCAAGGACGCTCATGGGAAACGGCTCGTTAATTGAGGGCAACACGTACACGGATGCCTTTCGCATGCGGTCCAGGGTGGAACCGGGTTCCAACGGCCCTTCAACCCGGATCCAGTCCGAGGTTCCCGTGGCCTCAATGTGCCGACGTACTTTGGACTCTTCGCCCTCGTCCGGCCCTACAAAAGCCACCTCTATGGGTTGATTGCTTGTGGTAGCCAGCAAGGCAGCAGCTTCAACAAGCACCGTGGGCCTTTTTCGACGATGCAGCCGGGCCAGGTAAAGGAACTCGAAGGATCTCCTGTCCTTATTCATGGTGCCCCGCTGTTGCCGGGTGCTGGTCCAAGGTGATTTCGGCCAGAGGCACTCCGTTGACGAGGCGTTCCAGTGTTCGGTGACTGTCTCCCAAGAGCTCACTAAGGGATGCCTGTTCCTCGGGCGTCAACCAGAAGCATCGTTGGCTGGCGCGCAGCACACGAAGGGTCAGCAACCTGTCGAGGATCTTTGCCAGCATCTTCTCCGATTCGTCGATCATTCCGTGCGTTTGGACCACAAAAGGTACGCCCCGGACCAGGCAAAGGAGGGCGGCCGGAAGCATCACCAAGTCGCGGGCCAGGTGCAGGTGAACAACATCCGCGTTCTTGAGGGTCCGCCACAGCGACGGCAGCATAGTTGGAGCGCAGAGCCCGGCGAACCCGGTTCCTGGAATGATTCGGAGGGCCTTGAAAAGCCGGGTCCGCACCCCTGGACCAAAGTATGCTTCGTCAACATCCCCGCGTGCACCGGCAAATATCTGGACCTGATGTCCACGCCTTGAAAGCTCCGAGGACTGGTTTTGCGCAACTCGAACAGGGCCGCCGTAGGCTCCATCCGGACTTACCAGCGTTACTACCTGCACGATGTTCATCGAATTCCTAGTGTTTCCCGGCACGGCCAGCCACCGCCAAGGTGCGCTTGATCGCGGCGTAATAGCGGTCCACCATGACGTTCTCTCTGTGTCGGTCCGCATGGGCAACTGCGTCTTTTTGCCGGGCGGCAAGGTCCTTGGGATTGTTGAGCAGTGCCCTAAGGTGACCGCTCAACGACGTCGGATCCAGTGGCGTGAACCCTATTGCTTGCTCGCCGGCCGCATCCGGCAGCCCGCCGTGATTCGCGTAAACCGCCACGCAGCCCGCGGCGGCAGCCTCCAGAGCCACAGTTCCGAAAGGCTCCGGCATCCGGCTCGGTATGACCACGATGGAATTCCGGTTCAGGATCCGGTTTGCTTCCTCCGGGCCTTGGGAGCCCACAAACCTCACTGCGTTGCCCAAACCGCACTCCAGGGCGAGGGCTTCAAGGCTTTCACGTTCGCTGCCCTCACCCACGATTGTCAGGGTGACGCCGTCTATCTCTCTTACGAGATCCGCTGTTGCCTGAAGCAGGAGATCAACGCCTTTGTCATGGCTGAGACGTCCCAGGAATACGATCCCCAATGGGTCGCGCAGCTCGTCGTCGAGGATGGAGAAGTATTCATCCCGATAGCTGTTCGGGATCACTTCGACGTCACCTTCAACGTGATTCGCCAGAACCCTGCTGTTTGCCACAAGGACATCGGCCCGCCCAATGATCCGGTACTTGGCGGCGTACTTAAGCCGCTGGAAGCCTGACAGTACTTGCCCGGGCATAGTCACCCACATTCTGAGGGCGACCATCCACGGCGTGCGGACCAGGGGTAGCGGCCACCACAGTGAGATGGCCGGGTTGTTGTGAAAAACGACGTCGGCTCTGTTCACCAGCGCCAGCAGGCGCCACGGTGAGGGTCGCCGGACGACGTCGTAAGGGAAAGTCCGCGTCGGCGGGCGGCTGTCAGGTGTGTTGGTGATGACTGTAACTTCGGCACCATGCCGCATGAACCCCCGCGCCAGGATGTCGGAGGTAATTTCCACTCCTCCGACGCTCGGGTGGAACACGTGCGCTACCAAAGCGATTCGCAGTGCCCGTTGTTGTGCTTGATGGTCATTGGCCACGGAAACCACTCCCAACCTGCCGGAGAAAGCGCGCAGTTTCTTCGCGGAATGGCCCCCATCCCGAGGATCCGGCGATTCGCAGCGCTTTGGCGCTCCGCTCTTCAACCAGTCCAGGTTCGTCCAGGAAGCGGTGGAGTTCGGCTACGATCTGCTCAGGTGCAAACCGGTCAACAACGGCTCCCGCACCTTGGGAAACAAGGTCCTCCACTCCGCTTCCGGCCGTGACTACCGCTGGCAGGCCTTGGCTCAGTCCTTCCAAGGCCGCGAGGGAACGGCCCTCAACAAGGCTCGGCAGCAACAGCACATGGTGCCTCCTCATTTCGCGGAGGATTTCGCTCCTGGGCATCGTCCCGCGGTAATCCACCGTTGCGAGCATGTCCTCCAGTGCAGGGAAAGTCTCACCTGGTAGTTGGCCAATGGCAGTAACGTGCACGGCGGGAGAGAGTGCCTTGGCCGCTGCCACCACGTCCGCGATCCCTTTCATTCCCACGATCCGGCCCACAAACAACACTTTTAGCGGCCCGCTGCCGTCCCACCTCAGCGGAGTCTGCCCGGGCTCAACATCGGGGCACCCGTAGGGAATCTCAGTGATTTCGCTGTCCACGCCGGCCTTACGAAGGCTCTTGGTAACCTGGGCCGAAGGTGAGATGAGTCTGGTTGCCAATCCGAGCTCAACGTCCTCCATGACATGGACCTTGCTCCGGATCATGTCCCGCCGTGCTGTTATTGCCCAGCCAGGTGACAGGCTTTCGAGTTGGCCGGCCCAGCTTCTGGTGGTGGCCCAGTGAACGTGCGGTACTTCCAGGATGGTTTCCATGCCGCGTCCTCTGGCCGCCTTGAACACTCGAGACGCGAAGGTTGAGTATCCGTAGACGGACATGGGTTGATTCCGTCGGTTGAGAGCTTTGATGGCTTTGCTTTCAACCTTCTCGGCCACCCAGTGCGCGGAGAGTGGACCTGACGCCGAGCCAAGCCGTCGTACAGCCGCTGGCTGTGCGCGCAGAAGAAGATTGCGGACCAGTTCGCTGGCGGGAGTGACGTGCAGCTGGCTGTTCCCAACCATCGGAAACAGCCGCCGTTCAACCAGCGACCTTGCGGGATGAAGCCATGACAATGCCTCCGGATCTGTCCAACCAATCGAAGTGACAAAAGCAGACAGTTGGCTGTGCTCGCTCAGCGCAGTAAGTGTCTGACGGACATTCTCGTTCCCGAAGGGGTGGACCAGTACGGTTTCCATGGGGCCTTGGGATGCGTTTGGTGTGGGTAGTTTCATGGCGTGTTGGTGATGTCGCTGCTGATGACGGCGATGTCACGCGGGCCAAAGACCGCAGCGATCTGCAGGTCATTGCGGCCACCTTCCACATTTTCGCTGTGAAGGGCCTCTCTCTGCGAACGGGGATACATGGTGAGGTGCTGTCCTTGCGCGGCGACCACCCGGCGTCGGTAGCCATGCCGGATTGCCAAGGCATTGAGCCAAATATCGTCCGCCCGGGGAGCCACCTCCCGGAACGAAGTTCCTGCTTCCCGTATGGCTGACTGTAGCCGCGGAGGCAAAAGCACTCCTGCTCCACCCGTGAGGAAATTGGCATGGCTTGTGGAACCAGTGGGGGCCGGCGTCCAGGAGTTGTAATTTTCCAGGGTGCTGTGCGCAACATCAGTTCTCATGCGGTGCGCTCGGTAAGCAGGAATCTCCTGGACTGCCCCGGACGCGCTGAGGAGGATTTCAAGCCAACGCCGCGGGTACATCAGATCATCGTCGGCCAAAGCGAGGTTCATATCATCGCGGGCGAACTCCCGGCAATAGGGAAAGTACTTCTTATGAGGCCCAAAGTCCTCGCATCGGAGAATCTCCAATCCTCTGCGCTGAAGACGCTGGAGCATGGGGTACTTTGCTACTTCGAAATCCGGCTCGTTGACCCACAGGATCATCCGGGCCGGACGCACCGAACCTGCGGCGATGGACTCCAGAGCATGGGCAACGATTCCTAACCGGCGGCCATAGGAAGTCATACTCACCACGACGTCCGCTGACCCCGTCACCTTCTTTCGGCTCAAGCGGTTGCGTAGCCTCAGGCTGCTGATGAGACGCGCCTTGTACACAAGCCGCGGAATTCTCGGCAGAGCACTGTCCAAGGCAAGCTGCGGCCCTGGATTACTTGGAAGCGGCATGTACTCTCTTCTTTCCTGTCATTTTTGAAATTCCTGTGAGAATGAGTTGAAAATCCGCGCCTCTTAGCCCGAAGAAACCGCGCATCGGCATTCCAAAATGCGCCCTTAGCCACACGATGTTCATGGTGCCGGCCACGATGCTTCCGGCCAGGGTGGCCAGAGCGGCTCCCATCGCACCCAGGACGGGCACGGTCGCCAGAAGAATGGCGGTGTTGAGCACAGCTCCAATGACCATGCCGATACTTCGCAGCCCGGGCCGGCCACGTGCGCTGAGACCGGCGCCCGCTATGGAACCGGGGGTTCCCAGGGCCACACCCGCAAGAATCACCCAGGAAACTGCGACTGCGGCTGCAAATGAATCTCCAAAGAGCAACGGAACCGCCCAGGGAAGAGCGACGCCGATTCCCAGGCTGCCGAGGGCCGTGGCGGCCGACGTCAAACGTGCGGTCTGTTGCAGACGGTCCTGATCCTCAGGCCGGTGCGAGCTCTCAGCATCGGAAGAGAAGACGACGTTGCGGACGGCGCCGGAAAGTAGAGCAGGGATCTCGCCCAGACTGACAGCCACCACGTAGAGTCCCAATTGCGCAGCGTTGCCGAAGGGGACCATAAGAAGCTGGTCAAGTCGGAGAAGCACGATGCCTGCCAGGGATCCCGCCCACAGGCGACTTCCATAATTGATGAGGCGCGCTCTGGCAGGGGGGAGGTTTCTTCTTTCCCGTATGTAGGCAAAGAGGTACGGCAACATCACGATGCCCTTTATCAGGGGGATGCCTAGCATCACCATCATCGCCGTCAAGGGGGTCAGCAAAGAGGCCATAGCGAAGACGGACAGGACAAGCAGACGCACTGCCGCCAGGCACAGGTCAATCCTGGCTGCTTGCTTCCACTGATGATTCCCGGCCAGCACGCTGTTGGGCACTGACGCCCAGAACGTAGGAACGGTAAGGATGGCGGTGATAAAGATGAGTTGCTCAATATCGGTATTGCCATCGGAGAGAAGTGAGGCACTCAGGGCAACGATTGCGGCTGTAGACATACCCAGGAACGTAAGAATCCAAAAGGCGCGTTTGAGCACCTTTCGCGCGCCCCCAGCATGCCTGGCTACATGAAACGTGAGTGCCTCCGGGATTCCCAGTGCGCCGACGGCTACCGCAAAAAGCATGGGGGCCATACCAGCGGCGAGTTCTCCACGGCCCAAGACACCCAGGGACTGAGCCAAAATCGGAGCCGTAGCCAGGGACATGAGTGGGGTTACTGCCGCCCCGGCAATTGCGTAGAAAATTCGTTGTCCGTGGCTTTCCTTTGCACTGGTGATCAAGCCGCTTTTCAGGCCTTTTTCGCTTCTCATCACGCTGATACCTGACCCACGCGAAGTCCCAATGCCTCCACGGGTGCGGTGCTGTTTGGCGACGAAACCGTGCGGGGCTCGTCCCTCGGATGAGGACTGCGGAAGGAACGGTAGCTCGCCATCGCGAGGACGAACCAGAAGAGGTGGATATCGATGGAGTTCCCGCCGATGGAACTGTAGCCGTTGATGGCCACGATGATCAGGGCCGCGGCCGCGGCGCCGGGCCAGCTGTCCCTTCCCTTGATATCCAACTGACTGAAAAGGAGGCACACCATGAAAATGAAGAATGCAACTACAGCCAGAATTCCGAACATGAGGGCCATCATGAAGTAGCCGTTTTCAAGGCTGGAGCCAAGGGTGCCCTCACCTTTGAGATCCCTGCCCCCGGGATATCCGCCAACAAAGAATTCTGCTGTGTGCTCCCAAAACCAATCGAAAGCAGCCACTCTGAGCGCCGCGGAGCCGTTGTCGTCCTCGAACTTGAGCAGGAGCTTCTCGCCTGCGACACCTTGGATGCTGACGAGAAGGGCTGCGAGTACAACAGCAGCGAAAAGGATGCTGCGAAGGAGTTTTCGTCCTCCGATCACCACCAGGAACATGAACCCGACCACTGTGAGAATCAGGCCCATGCGCCCGTAGGCAAGCGGCACTGTAACGAGGAGGCCTGCCGCCAACGTGAAGCGCAGCAGCATCGATTTGATCAAGGCAAGGAGCGGCATGGTGGCAGCAAAAAAGACACCGACTTGGATGCCGTGCCCAAAAGTTCCAATTGCGGCACCAAGCTCGGAAACCGTGCCCGTCAACCAGATCTTTGAGAAGTCGCTTTCCCAAACTACCGGTCGGCCAGTTGCCACCTGGACCTGGGATAGTACGGCCTCCGTGAGGGCCAGGAGCGCAAACGTCACCAGGTAGGCTTTTCCGGCACCGGGTATTGAGCGGATTGAATACCGCATGAACACGAAGACGTAGTAGGGGGCCCATACGATCCCTACAATGAACATCGTAGTGTCCAGTAGTCCAGCACTGCCGGGGTTTCCGACGTCGGTCATCATGACTGCCGCGATGGCGGCGAGAACTATCTGCGGCCAAGCACCGGCAGAACGGATCGCCTGTCCGAAAATCCTTGGGGCAAATGCCCCCTGGATGAGAATGAAGCACAGAAACAGGTAAGTGGACGGGTGCAGCCCAGGCATGACTTCGTTCTGAACCACACCCGGAACCAGGATTCGTATCACGATGACGGCAGCCAAAACGATCTGTATCCGACGTATGAAGACGGCGCTGAAGACCAGGCTGAGTCCTATCCAGACGATCAGCGTACTCAACGCGGCTCTCCGTCATCCTTGCCCGGCCGTGCAGCTCCAGTGGTTGCCGCCGATGCCAGCAGCCGCGTACCACCGGGTACGTCCTTCACTACCAGGGCGCCAGCTCCCACCAAGCATGAAGTGCCGATGTTCACTCCCCGCAGCACTGTTGCCCGGGCGCCAATCCAGCTCCCGTCACCAACGACGATCGGAGCGTTATCAAACTCAAAGGTCGGTGAGTCAAATGCATGGCTGCCGGTGCAAATGAACACGCCTTGAGAAAGGCAGCAATCGGAACCGACTGTTACCGGCTCAAGGTTGAGGATCCAGGCGTCGACGCCAATCCATACGTCATTACCCAGCGACAGCTTCCACGGCCAATGGATTTTTACGCCGTGACGGATTTTCACACCCCGTCCAACAGAGGCACCGAAAGCTCTGAGGATTTGTACGCGCAGAAAAGACGGGCACCACCACGCGCTGAAGACAAGATTTTGAACGGCGAACCAGGCCGCCTGCCAGAGTAATCCGCGGCCCTTGTTGTAGCCGGCACCGGTGAACCCGGCCAGATGCAACCGGTTCATCCTCGGCGGAGTGCCAAGGTATGGGCGTGGCTTCGGGCCGATGCTGAACCAGCCAGCGTCCTCGTGGTGGTGTCCATTTGTCCTCGCCATTCTGTCTTTCGGATACGCAATGATTCTTGTGGGGTCGGGCACCCCCTAGACCCGGACAGCCGCAACTTCTCCGTGGTGGCGCCCCACGCTGCGTCCATGTGCAAGGACAACCGAGGCGGAATTTTCGGTTTCCAACGGGGGTTTTCCCACAGCCGCCTTTGAGGCCCTCCGTGGAGGTCCGCCGCTATTGCGTAGGGGCTTGACTACCTTCTGCGTATCAGGGAGCGGTTGCCACCGGAGCCACGTTTGGAAGGTCTGGGATGGCCTCTTCTTGATCTTGACCTTTGTGTCGCCTTACGAATTTGCCTCGCTTTTCCGCTACACGCAGATGTCCTCGGCAGCCATACCTAAGTCAGGTTGATCTCCACGGAGAGAGTGAGATGGCCGGCGGTTTCGGGCAGGCCTCGATTAGCTTTCAGACGGTCCTACCACTGAGAAACTTGGGCCCTTCAGCTCTAGGGGGCGTATGAGCCCAACCACAATCGACTGGTATCCGAATGACAGAAGGCTGAAGACATATGGACACCACGACGCGGGCGCCTGCTTGTTCACCATCGATGACGAGTCAGGCCCATGCCCCGGAGCAGAAACCGGGGGCTCAAAGCCACCCCATTTGGTTTGATCGGGCGATCGCTGCCGAGCCCTCTTCCAAGGGTGGTGGAAAGAGACGACGCACCGCATTGATCGCGGGAATCGTCATGGGGCATATTGTCACCCTGTTCGGGCCGATGCTGCTTGGCCAGTGGCCCCTGGCATCCCTGTGATGAACAAGCCTGCTCTGCCCCGGGCTGGTGCGCGGGATCCGCTCCGGAGCGGTGATGGTTTATGAAAGCGCTGATCGTAGGCTTGAACTACGCCCCGGAACGCAGCGGAAACGCCCCATACACCAGCAAACTCGCGCAAGGGCTGACGCGGCGTGGGGTCTCCGTCAAAGTTTTGACAGGCTATCCGCACTATCCCGAATGGAAGATTCAGGACGGCTACAACGGCCTATCCATGGAGGAGAATCTGGCCGGCGTTGCCGTCAAACGCCTTAGGTCCAGCGTCCCGAGCCGGCCCAACGGACTTGGCCGTCTTCTTATGGAAGTTACTTTCGGGGTCCGCACCATGCTTTCACGCTGGGACCGCCCCGATGTGGTTCTCGTAGTCAGCCCCGCCCTTTTCTCCGCGGCGTTCGCCATTCTTAGGGCACGGATTTTCCGGGTACCCGTTGGCATCTGGGTTCAAGATCTCTACAGCAAGGGAGTCGAGGAAACGGGCCCTGCGCGTTCGCCGCTGGCCTCACTCATGAAGCGCCTTGAATCCGCGATCTTGAACGCCGCGGATGGAGTGACCGTGATTCACGAACGTTTCAGGGACCACGTCATCACTGATCTGGGGGTTTCCGCGCATCGGGTGCGTGTGATCAGGAACTGGACCCACGTTCAACACCACCATTCTTTTGACAGATCAGCTGCCCGTCAGCGGCTCGGCTGGGCGGCGACAGATTTTGTGGCACTTCACGCGGGAAACATGGGGGTCAAACAGGGGCTGGAGAACGTGATTGATACTGCACGCCTGGCAGGCCGGAGCGGAAGCGATGTCCGTTTTGTCTTGCTGGGCAACGGCAATCAACGGCGCACCCTCGAATCGAAAGGCGCGGGAATCGACCGGCTGCAGTTCTTGGAGCCGCTTCCGGACCGCGACTACTCGGAGGCGCTCCGATCGGCTGATGTGCTGCTCGTCAATGAGCGTCCGGGTGTCAGGGAAATGTCCGTGCCGAGCAAGCTGACAAGTTACTTCGTGACCGGCCTTCCGATTATCGCCGCAACGGAGGCAGACAGTGCAACGGCACACGAGTTGTCGACGGCGGGGGCAGGCATCCGGGCTGACTCCGGATCACCCACGGATCTGGTGGCCGCCATCGAACGCCTCCGCTCAAACCCTGGTTCCGCCGAGAGTTTTGGAGCTGCCGGCCGGCAATACAGCGACAAGGTTCTCAGCGAAGAGGTAGCTGTGCGCAGCTACGTCGAGTGGTTGAGCGATCTGGCCTCGCTGAAGCGACCGCACTGACACGGGAATTACCTCAACCATCTGTACGAAAAAAGGAAAGAAGAACTTTGGTCAAGAAAGCGCTCATCACAGGAATCACGGGACAGGACGGCTCGTACCTTGCCGAACTTTTGCTCTCCAAAGGCTATGAGGTGCATGGATTGATCCGCCGCTCTTCCACCTTCAACACCTCCCGCATCGACCACCTCTACGTGGACCCGCATAACAGCAAAGCACGCCTCTTTCTCCACTACGGAGACCTGTCCGACGGTGCCCGTCTGGTGACGCTTCTGGCTGATATCCGTCCCGACGAGGTCTACAACCTTGGGGCCCAGTCGCATGTGAGGGTTTCCTTCGACGAACCCGAGCACACGGGTAACACCACTGGAATTGGTACAACCCGTCTTCTGGAAGCTGTGCGTATGGCTGGAATCGAAACCCGCTTCTATCAGGCATCCTCGTCCGAAATGTTCGGCGCTACCCCGCCGCCCCAGGATGAGGCCACGCCTTTCTATCCCCGTTCTCCCTACGGCGCAGCAAAGGTCTACAGCTACTGGATGACAAAGAACTACCGGGAGGCTTACGGCATGTTCGCCGTCAACGGCATTCTTTTCAATCACGAATCGCCTCGTCGGGGCGAGACGTTCGTGACCCGCAAAATCACGCGGGCTGTCGCCGCCATCAAGGCCGGCAAACAGTCCGAGCTGTACATGGGGAACCTTCAGGCTATCCGCGACTGGGGTTACGCCGCGGAATACGTAGAGGGCATGTGGCGCATGCTTCAGGTGGACGAGCCTGACGACTACGTTCTGGCGACAAACGAGGGCTATACCGTCAAGGACTTTCTTGAAAACGCTTTTGAGCATGCCGGCTTGAACTGGGAAAACCACGTGCGCTTTGATGAGCGCTATCTTCGTCCCACAGAAGTTGAAGCACTCATTGGTGATTACTCCAAAGCCAAGGAAAAGCTGAACTGGGAACCCACTGTCAGGACTCCTGAGCTGGCTCGCCTCATGGTGGACGCTGACATGGAAGCTTTGCAGCACGGAGGAAACCCGTGGATCGACTCCGTCGATTTGCAAACGTGGAAGGCTCTCGCCGGATGACACCCTTCACTCCCGGGCGGCTTGATCGATCCTCCCCCTTCTATGTTGCAGGGCATGGGGGCCTGGTGGGATCTGCCTTGTGGCGGAAGCTCTCGGCGGAGGGTTTCACGAACACCATCGGGAGAACATCCAAGGAAATGGACCTCAAGGATCGCGCCGCTGTGTTTGCCTTCTTCGCAGAGGAGAGGCCCAGATACGTGGCATTAGCCGCAGCCAAGGTTGGCGGCATTCTTGCGAACAAGACGTACCCGGTTGATTTCCTGAGCGAAAATATCCGGATTCAGGTCAATGTGATGGATGCTGCCCAGGAATACGGGGTTGAACGGCTGCTGTTCCTGGGATCATCATGCATCTACCCCAAGCTGGCACCCCAGCCCCTCAAGGAGGAGTACCTTCTGACGGGACCATTGGAGGAAACCAACGACGCTTACGCGATAGCCAAAATCTCGGGAATCATGCAGGTCCAAGCCATGCGAAAGCAGTATGGCTTGCCGTGGATTTCAGCGATGCCTACCAACCTGTACGGCCCCGGAGACAACTTTTCGGCCCAAGGCTCCCATGTTTTGCCCGCCCTGATCCGCCGCTTGGACGAGGCCAGGGTTCGGGGAGACAAGTCAGTAACCAACTGGGGAACAGGCGCGCCGCGTCGCGAATTCCTTCACGTGGACGATTTGGCTGATGCCTGTCTGCACCTCCTTGAAAACTACGATGGTCCGCAGCATGTCAATGTTGGCGTGGGCGCGGACATGACCATCAAAGAGCTAGCCGGCCTCATTGCCGGCACCATCGGCTATGAGGGCGCACTGAGGTGGGATGCTACGAAACCTGATGGGACGCCCCGCAAGCTGATGGATGTGGGAAAACTGGAGGCGCTCGGTTGGACCGCGCGCATCTCCTTGCAGGACGGGATCGAGTCCACCTACGCCTGGTACAGGGCGAACCGCAATGGCCTCAGGGACTAGCCTGTGGCGCGTCGATTAATGCCGGCGGCTGCGAAACATCCAGTCCCGGCAACACCACCGGGTGAAGTTTTCCGGATCGACGAGTCGATCGTGCTTTCCGCTGCGATGGTTTCCCATCTGGCGGCAGAGTCAAACATTCGCGTTCTGCTCATCAAGGGTCCAGCAGCCACCCTCGTTGGTGCGCGCCCCGTACGACCATCCCTCGACCTCGACATCCTCCTCCAGCGCTCGGACCTGAAGGTTCTGCTGCAGGCCCTTGAGCAAAGAGGATGGGAGACCAGGATCCCTGAAGTGTCCGAGGCATTCCCTGATCACTCAACCACTCTGATCAACCCGGGATGGCCCTCGGACATTGACGTTCATTGGCGGTTTCCGGGGTTTTATGAAGACGAATCTGTGGTTTTCGAGCATCTGTGGAGTGCAAAGCAAAGCGTCGAGCTCGGTGGCCGGCCGGTCTGGACGCTTTCACGTAATGACGCGCTCCTGGTTACTCTCCTGCATGCGTTGAGAAGTCCAGCCAAGGGTGTGCTCCACGACGACGTTTCGTTCTGCCTCCGCGAGATCAAACAGTCCCCGCAGCTGCACTATGACCGGGCACTTGAACTGGGGGCCATAGGTCCCTTGGGGTCTTTGTTTGCGACGCTGCCCGAGACCCAGTCATTCGATCTTGGCGAGCCTCCCTTTGATTGGGTTCTTCGAACAACCGCGCAAAGATCTGCAACGCTCCGTCTCTTCCATCTCTTGGAAATCCCCTGGTCCCAGAAGCCGGCAGCACTATGGCAAGCGCTCGTTCCCTCCCGGGACTCCATTAGCTGGCATGACTTGGAACTTCGCAACGTGAGTCAGTGGCAACAGGCTCCTTTCCGCCTCCGGCGACTATGGCGGAGTGTGACCGAAGGCGTCCAAACCCTTAGGGAAGTACGCGAAATCCGTGCCCGCATCCGGAAATCTACTGACACCTCCGCTTGACGGCGGAGACCTCCGTTTTGATCACCATTGTCACTCTCGAGAAGCGAGAATTCATGCGTATTACCGTCATAGGAACCGGCTACTTAGGTGCTACCCATGCAGCTTGCATGGCTGAACTCGGCTACGAGGTGCTTGGCCTTGATATCGACCCCGCGAGGGTGGCGTCGCTGTCAGAGGGGCTGCTGCCTTTTCACGAGCCCGGCCTGCCCGAGCTCCTCCGCAAACACGTGAAGAGCGGACGTCTCCGGTTCACCACCTCGTACCAGGAAGTGGGGGCTTGGGGAGATGTGCACTTCATTGGTGTGGGAACCCCCCAGCGCGCCGGTGCAGGCGCCGCGGACATGTCATTCGTGGATGCGGCCACCACGTCCCTCGCGCGGAACATCACCAAAGATGCCCTCATTGTGGGAAAGTCGACCGTTCCTGTGGGAACCACGAGGCGCCTGAAGTCCCTCGTTCGTGAGAACAAGCGCCCCGGGGTCAGAGTGAACCTTGCCTGGAACCCTGAGTTCCTGAGGGAGGGATTCGCCGTAGTGGACACCCTGGCCCCTGATCGCCTCGTCATCGGCGTCGATTCGCCTGAAGACGAGAAAATCCTGCGACAGGTGTATGCGGCAGCCGTCGCAGGCGGCGTGCCCTTGATCAGCACCGATTTTGAGACTGCAGAACTGGTCAAGGTCGCCGCAAATGCATTCCTCGCTACAAAAATTTCCTTCATCAATGCCTTTTCCGAAGTAACCGAGGTTATTGGCGGAGATATCCGCACGCTCGCAGATGCCATCGGCCTCGACGCACGAATAGGGCGTCGCTTCCTCAACGCAGGCATCGGCTTCGGTGGTGGGTGCCTGCCCAAGGATATACGTGCCCTTCAAGCACGTGCGGCTGAGCTCGGCGCGGATCGAAGCATGCGGTTCCTCGATGAGATGGACGGGATCAATCTGAGGCGCCGGGAGCGTGTTGTTGACCTGGCTCGCGTGATGGTTGGTTCGCTGTCCCAAACCAGGATCGCCGTCCTTGGCGTTGCCTTCAAGCCCAACAGCGACGACGTCCGCGACTCACCGGCGTTGGACATCGCCGACAGATTGGCTGACGAAGGTGCGCAGATTTGTATCTATGACCCTGCAGGAAACCTCAACGCCTCACGGCGCTCGCCGCAACATAACTACGTGCTTTCCACTGAGGATGCCGTCAAAAACGCAGACCTCATCCTCCTTCTCACTGAGTGGGACGAGTTCAAAGCCCTCACCCCGGAGGGACTTTCTGCGCAAACGGGAGCCCGGAAGATCATTGACGGACGGAACGTACTCCAGGCGAAAGCATGGGAAGACTCTGGTTGGTCCGTTGCGTCACCCGGTCGGCGCTTCGAAGCGAATCACCTGACTAACATGCCTCCCAGTGAGCAACTTCAGTTGAGTTCCGGCCCAGCCGCTTAGGCGGTATTACACGGATTGCCTGCGCGGTAACGGCTGTCTAACGGTGGCGCGGTAGCGTCGGCTGACGGCCGTCCGGCTGGCCTGCGGGGGGATTCCCAATTTTCGTCGGACCGAGGCAAGCTGATTGCGCAACGTTGAATCTGCAATGCCAAGTTTCCTCGCCACTTCACTCCGAGGTAGCTGCTCATCACTGAGGAAGTAGGCGTTGGCCGCTACCTCTTCGGCAGTGGTTAGGGGAAGGGAATTCCGGCCGGAAGCAGGATCAAACGGCAGATGTGTTCCGTCAGCGCCAACGCTCTTGACCGCAGCCAACAGGACCGGAAGAGTAGCCGTTTCAGGAACGTAACCGCGGACGCCGAGGTCCACCAGGCGAAGAACCCGGGAGCTGTGGAGCACGCCGCCGTAGACGAGCACCCTGTAGCTGTCATGCAACAGATCCACCACATTGCTTTCCAGCTCGGGCAAGGTCCCGTCAACCACGGCAATGCTGCCTGCGGACAAGGTTTGTAACGGTCTGGTAGCCCAATGGATGAGCGCCGTGAATTGCCGATTCATGCTGACAACTAGTATTTGGGGCAACTCTGTGACTCCTTTTGTGGTGGATCAAAGGTTCTCAAAACAGCGCTAGGAGATGGCCTGTGAAACCTCATTGGCATCTGAGACTGAGGATTTGGGTGCGTTTCGGATGAGATCTGCGAGTTGTTTACGGGTGGTTGTGTCGGTTTTTCGCAGGGCATTGGAGATATGGCTCTCCACAGTCCGGATGCTGATGCCAAATTGCTCAGCAATGTCCTGGTTGCTCTGTTGCCCGGCGACGAGGGCAACTTCGATCTCTCTCAACGTCAAGGACGAGCCGGGAGGCTCAGACCGGAAATCAAGCAACGTCCCCACCACGCCAAAACGGGCGGAAAAGTCCTTGGCGGCCTTTCGGATCTCGCTTGCAGCTGCGGGCTCGCCGCTGAGTTGGCACCTCTGCTCGGCTCCGCGCAGGAGCATGGCTACTTGGAATGTATCTCCATCCAGCACGTAGGTATCCAGCAGCTGACGCAGGCGGGGAAGGTCCATCTCTATGGCGGCACCCGCAACAGTCAGAAGCTGCTGGTGCACAGTCATTCCGCGATCCTCCAGAATCGCCAGGAGGTGGCCCCTTACCCGGGGTCCGGGCAGGAGGCCCAGTGCGAAAAGTCCCGTATGCATGGCTTCCAAAGCAAAGCCTCGCGCAAGGGACTTCTCCATGATTCTGCTGGCTCGCTCGTCGAAGGCTCTGGCGCTGGCCGGGCGGCTGGCGGCGAGATCATGTAAACCTGTTCCGATGCCAGGGAACGGCCCACGGTCCCTCCTGCCGAAACCCGGTGTCACTCCCGTTGAAGTGGCTGGAACCGCGTCCCGAAGGGAAGATAAACGCAGCATGGCTACGTGCAAAGACTCCACCAGAAATCCCGGCTTCCCCAACGAAAAGGCACGTCCCATGAGATATTCGGCTTCGTCGAACAGACCGTGATGGAGGAGGGCGAGTGCAGCTATATAGCTCTGGCTGACGAAGGCAAACTGATCCACATTCTGCAAAGCCTTTTCCCGGCATTCGATTGCCATCACGAGGGCTGCTTCTTCACGTCCGCTGGATAGCGAAGCCATCCCCTGAATGAACGCTTCGAAGGGCGGATAAACGGACGCTCCCTCGTTTAAGCCCGCCTTGCTTTGAGCCTCCCGGGGGTCAAGGCGGTAAAGCGCCAGCATTCCCCTGATGGTTTCAATGATTCCGCCCTGAGATTCGTTTCCGGGGTCATTGGCAAGAAGTTCCGCGTTGTGTGGGAGGCTGCCGTGGGATGCCCGAAGGA
Source organism: Paenarthrobacter aurescens (assembly GCF_041549525.1). Lineage (NCBI taxonomy): Bacteria > Bacillati > Actinomycetota > Actinomycetes > Micrococcales > Micrococcaceae > Paenarthrobacter > Paenarthrobacter aurescens. Next base: position 4,253,177 of record NZ_CP157456.1, on the reverse strand, counting down.
ACGCTATGAACCCTTCAGCTTCGAATTGCAGGCCTGGTTCCCTGGAAGACAGAGCCTGCATTGTGCCGATCGCGCCGGGCAGGTTCTTTTCATGGGAGAACTGCCACCAGGCCAGCGACAGGGTAAACAGGAAAAGATCTGCGGATTCGCCACGGTCAGTGTCGGTTCGGCGCAGAACTTCCTGGACTCGGCGGATATCGACGGGAGCTCCCCAATAGAACCTCAGCAACGCGACAGCTGTGGGCAGGCTGCGGTCGCATTGCCACCTCTGGTAGCAGGATTCTTCAAGGGCATCGCGGCGCTGCTGGAAGTAGCGGGTGGCAGCTGCATGGTTGCTGCCCATTTCCTTACGAAGTACCGAAATCGAAGCCGACAACATGTCATCCTTGGTTGCCCGCGCTGGGTGGTCACCTGATTCTGCAACTACGTGATCAGCCACTGCGCTCCGGAGAATTCTCCGTGAGCTCAGGGTGTGTGCGCGCAGGTAGTCGTCCACAATGGGCGGAAACACGGCAGCAAGAAGAGACTGATCCGGGCCTTGAATGACCGAGATCAGCCCGTTGTACTCGAGGTGATCCAGGACGTCCTCGCCAACAGTCGCCACCAACCGGTCTACCGGGCTGGGGCCAAGGAGGGACATCTTGTTCAGCGCCCGAACTTCCTCCGGCCGCAAACCCTGGAGCAGGGCTTCCACTGTCCCATTGAGATGTTCATTCATCAGTTTGGGGCTGTTCATGCACCACCGGCCGTCCTTGAGAGTCACACGACCACTAAGTGCAGCGGTTTGGATGATTCGGACGGCCAACCGCAAATTGCCGCCGGATTTGGTGAGGACATTTGCCACCACGTTCACTTCTGCCGGATGACCGAGGATTCTTGTGATGAGTTTGCTGATTTGTTCGTATTCCAGCGGTGCCAGTGAGACCGTGGCCTCAGGGATGCTCCCCAGATAGCCGGAGGTTCTGGGCTGAAACGGCCGATCATTCACGGTGGTAATCAAAGGAACATTGCTTCTTCTCCGCAGCACGTCCACTACGGCCAATGACTCGCGGTCCAGATTCTCGAGATCGTCGATCGCTATCAAATGTGACCCCGTCCGGGCCATCTGCACGGACAGAAGGTCCACGATTCCCAGAATCCCGACGGTCCTGGAGCGAAGATCCAAACCCAATGAAAGAACACCCGCAAAAGGCACGGTAGCCAGAGCCGGCGCTGCGAACATGGTGTAAACCGTGGCGCCGTCTTCTTCCAATTTCGCAACAACGCTCTTAAGGAGACTGGTCCGGCCGCTACCGGGTGCGCCAACAATTCTTACGCCCAGACCTTTGGCGACATAGTCCAGGACACTCATTATTTTCCGCTCATACACTTGCTTGCTGACCCCTTATGGAAGCGGCTTTGGACCCCTTGACGCTGCCAAAAGCCTTGCTTCTGTAGAACTGTCTTTTGCCCGAGAGTCATCGGAGAAAGGAAATACCAGCCCTCCAAACAACGGGAAGGGGTGCTGGCATGACAAGGTCATACCTCCGCCCGATCCGCGTATTACTCAGCTCTCAAGTGCCCCTATGATGCGATTCGTGTCGTGGAACCCTGATGTTCCTTAGTACTTTTGAATGGTTGCAAAAGGGCATGCCAATGAAGCCCCGGCACCTCGGCCGTGGCAGCGTTGGAAGAGTAAGGACCGCCCTAGCGTCCAGCGTGTTTCTGCAGGTGGTCCGGCAGACGGTTTCCTGGGGCCCTGCCCCGGATTTCGAGCAGCTCGCGGGCATGCGCATGCAGCTTCTTGTCTTCATCAGAGACTGGTTCCCAGGCAGGGACGGGAACTGCAGTCCCCGTTTCATCACGTGCCACCATCACTGTGAGGCAATAGGTGGTCAGGTTCATCACCTTGGTCTTGGGATCACCGGAGCGGACGTGCACGGCGATGTGCATGCCCTTGGCGCCGGTGTAAACCAGGCGCGCCTCCACTTCCACGACGTGTCCGATCAGGAGTGGCCGGTAGAAGCGGACGCCTCCTGAGAACACCGCAACGGTGTCCATGCCGCAATAGCGTGAGGCGCAAACGTACGCGGCCTCATCAATCCACTTCATCACGATGCCTCCGTGGACCTTGCCGCCCCAGTTCACATCCGTGGGGGACGCCATGAACCGCAGGACAACGCGCTCGGCGGTCCCGGCGTCGGTATATTCCTGCGCATTCATTGCGTTGACGATCTGCTCGCGGACCTCAATGCGTGCCAAGGCGTGGTCGCGCTGCTCGATCTCGGCAGGTGTGGACGGTTCGAATTGAGGTACCGGAATCGGCTTACCGTCAGGACCGACGGCAACGAAGATCACCATGCACTGGCTGTGCATGGTCTCCGGGCCGCCTTTGGGATCACGGGAGCTGACCACAGTGTGGATGTGCATGGAGGAGCGCCCCGTGTAGACGATGGTGGAGGTCACTTCCACCATGTCTCCGCTATTGACCGGATCCGTGAAGTGGATGTTGCCCACGTACGCTGTGACGCAATATGCCTTGGCCCAGCCAACCGCTGCCGCATACGCTGCTTTGTCCACCCACTCAAGCACCGTGCCGGCGTCGACGGACCCGCTGTGTCCGACGTCCATGGGAGCCGCGAGGAAGCGGAGGGTCACTGAGTTGGCGGCGTCATCGCTCATGCTTGGAATCTTACTGTTGCAGTGTTTCTGTTACGTGACTAAGAATGGCGGGCGTCGGGCTCGCAACCATCTATCCGATCCCGGGGCCTTAAGCCGAACGCTCTCTCCCTTTCTTGAAGCAAGGGAGAGAGCGCCGGGGATTTGGGGGTGTTATGTGAGAGAGCGCCGGGTGGGGCGGGGGTTATGCCAAGGCGTGGAGCTTGGATCCCGGGCGGCCGAACAGTGCTGCATCCGCGGAGATCCTGCCTGCACCTGCCAGCGCAAGGGCCAGGGCTGCGCCGGCGAAGAGCAGAACCAGCTCGTACCCGTCGTTGCCCACAAAAATTCCCGCCGGAGCATGGACCAGGAACAGGGCGCCCAGCATATTGACGGCCAGGAGTGCTGCGAACACGCGGGTCAGCAGGCCGATGATCAGCGCAATGCCGCCCACCAGTTCAAGGGTTGCTACTACCGGCGCTACTGCCGATGCGCCGGGCACGCCCATTTGGGCGAATGATGCCTGCGTGCCGGCAATGGTGAATTCGTTGAACTTCTGCCAACCGTGCGCGGCGAAGAGAAATCCTGCGATAACGCGCAGGATGGTCAGGGCTGTGGTGGTCAAGTTGGGCTTGTTCATACCTTCAACCCTTCCGGAGCTAACTTGAAGTGTCAACTAATTGGGGCTTTTTATGACCAAACTCCCAGCTAAGAAGCCTGCATTCGCCGCTTCCTTCGCGGCTTCGCCTGGAGCCACGGCTGCAGCAGCCGCGTGGTGATGGGCAGGAAGATGTAAGTCATCAGTGGCGTGAGGATCACGATGTTCAGCAGCACCGCGAACACCAGCGGCCAGTCCTGCGTCAAAGGGTGCAGCAGGAAATTCGCCAGCAGGCTCAGAGGGAAGAACGGCAGGAAAATGCTGATGGCCTGCTTCCAGCGCGGCGGCACCACCGTTTCGGGCACCACCACCGAGACGTCTCCGGGACGCGAGAACCACCCCTCAATCCCTGTGTGCCGCTCAACCCGGGTTGTCTCCATCATGTCCCTGGCGCTATCGATCCACCAGCGGCGCTCCTCTGAGTCCTCCCACTCCTGCAGCGACTCGGCATCGGCGAAGCGGTAAAGCATGTGCCATTCAGTGGAATCCACCCCATTGCGCACCCAGCCGGAACCCAAATATCCGGGCCATTCACGGGCAAGCTCCTGGCCGGCATGGGCCCAGGCATTGGCTTGCCGGGTATAGCCGGGAAGGATGGTGCGGGCTACGGAAACGGTGACGGGATGCTCATGTGACACGGCCCAAATTTACCCGGCCTCCGGCGGACTAGGCTTGTTTAGTGCCTCAAACCACAATCACACCCACCCGCTCCAACGCCCGCGAGATACTGCGCCTGGCCGTCCCTGCCTTCGGTGCGCTCATTGCAGAGCCGCTGTTCCTGCTGGCTGACTCAGCCATTGTGGGGCACTTGGGCGTGGACCAGCTGGCAGGCGTCGGCCTCGCATCCACCATCCTGCACACCGCGGTGGGGCTCATGGTCTTCCTGGCATATTCAACGACGCCGGCGGTGGCCCGGGCGATCGGCGACGGCAAATTGGGGAAGGCTTTGGCCGCAGGGCGCGACGGCGTGTGGCTGGCACTGCTGCTCGGATTGGCGCTCGCGGTGGTTGGTTTTGTGGCGGCCGAACCCCTGGTTGGCTTCATGGGGGCCACTGGAGACGTTCGGCAGTTCGCCGTCGATTACCTGAGATGGTCCATGCCGGGCCTGGCTGCGATGCTCCTCATTTTTGCCGGCACCGGCGTCCTGAGAGGGCTGCAGGACACCCGGACTCCGCTGATTGTGGCAACCGCCGGGTTTACTGTGAACATCATCCTTAACCTGTTTTTTGTGTACGGGTTGAACATGTCCGTCACTGGCTCGGCGATTGGCACGAGCATCGCACAGTGGGCCATGGCCGCGGTCTACTTGGTGATGGTCAGCCGGAATGCGCGCCACCACGGAGTATCCCTCAAGCCTCATTGGCAGGGCATCCGGGACATGACCAAAGTGGGTTCCTGGCTCATGCTCCGTACGCTGAGTCTCCGCCTTGCCATCCTGGCCACGGTCTTGGTGGTGACTGCTCAAGGCGCCGTGAATTTGGCAGCGCACCAGTTGGCCATGACCATTTTCTCCTTCCTGGCTTTTGCCTTGGATGCGCTGGCCATCGCCGCGCAGGCCCTGATCGGCAAAGAACTGGGTGCCAGAAACGCCCAGCGCGTGCGTGAGCTGACGCGCACCATGATCCGATGGGGGCTTGGATTCGGTGTGATCACCGGCGTACTCCTGGCCATCGCGGCCCCCTGGGCGGGTTACCTCTTCACCTCGGACGCCGGAGTACGGTCCGCTCTGACCGTCGCCCTCTGGGTCCTCGCCGTGGGGCAGCCGCTGGCCGGCTATGTCTTCGTCCTCGACGGAGTCCTCATCGGCGCCGGTGACGCCCGCTACCTGGCGATTGCCGGCGTCGCGAATCTGCTGGTCTATTTGCCGTTGCTGGTGGCGATCCATCAGCTCAGGCCCGACGGCGAGGCGGGGCTGCTTTGGCTGTGGGCTGCGTTCGCGCTGGGCTACATGCTGGCCCGCGGGGTGACTTTGGGACTGCGGGCGCGGACGGATCGGTGGATGGTGCTGGGTTCGCACTAAACTGGACGGGTGACTCTCCCAGCGACTCCTGCCCAGACTCCTGCTGCCACTGTGGCCGGCCTCTGGAAACCCGTGCTGATCCGCGCCACTGTTGCCTTGCTGTTCGGCGCGGTCACCATCTTCTGGGCTGCGCCTTCGGTTCACGTCCTGGCCTGGGCCGTGGGCCTTTATCTGCTGGCCACGGCAGCGGCTGTGTGGATGTCCCGCGCTTTGCCAGCTGCTGTTCCGGTTGTTGTTGGGCTGGGCGGCATCGGCGCGTTGGTCACGCAATCCGATGAGGGTGTGGCGCTCTCGGCCATGCTTGCGCTGTTGGTGCTGGGCCTCCTCGAGTTTGTTCACGGCCTCCGGAAGCGCGATGCCTTGGCACGTGACTGGCTCGTTTCCGGTGTTATTGCCGTAGGCACTGCGGTTCTGCTGCCGTTCTTCACGTCGCTGGGAGCGCATGCGCTGCTGGGCGTGGCCGGTGGAGGAGCCATCCTTGCCGGTGTGCTGTGGATTCTCTCAGGGCTGACGCTGCGGCACGAAGCCAAGGCGGCTGCCGGTGGACCTGCCCAGGCTGCTCCCGGCGCTTCGCCCGAGGCCGTAAACTAGTAGCTGGACGTTCTACTCGTTGTAGAACTTTTGCTGACCGGCGGAATCACCCGCCATCATTGGAGGAATGACCGTGGCTGACCAGACACCAGGAGAACCGCGCAAGATGCGGACCTCGGTCAAGGGACCCCTCATGTTCTCCGCGTTCTTTGCAGTACTGGCATTTGTTGCCGTGCTGATCTTCGCCTCCGGCGGCAGCGCCAAGGCACCGCGGTTTGATCTGGCCTTCACAGGCGCGGGGATCGCATTTATTGTGAGCCTCGTCGTGGCGGCCATGTTGTCCATGAGCCACAAAGAGAACGCCGACCACCTCGGCAAGGGATCCGGCGTCAACCTCAGTTCCAAGCGTCCAGGCCACGGCGGCCCGGGTGCTACGGACGACATGCCGGAAACGCCCGACGCCGGCCGCTGACCTTCAGGCGCTTTCTCACCTTTGGTGGGGGAGCGCTTTTTTGTGGGCTGGCTGAGCCCACGCTGTGTGGTGCGCTGCCCGGGACTAATCCCACGGAGAGCGGTTTGGCCGGAAACGGGATTTGACCGGAAACGGGATTTGACCGGGAACGTGGTTTAGCCGGGAACGGGGCTTAGCGGAGGAGCGAGTCGGCCAGATCCTCGTCGCCGGCCGGTTTAGGGTCCGGCGTTGTTGGCTTGGGCCGGGCTTTGCGCGGGTGGGTGGCCGCCACTATGAGGACGGCGGTGCCGAGGAGGGCCAGTGCCCACCAGGGGAAGCCGGGATCCAATGCCTGGCTGGGCAGTGTTTGGGAAGAACCGGCGGCTGGAGCGTCAACGCGCTCGCCACGCACCAAAAGGCGGTGGCTGTTAACCCCTGTGGGCGTGCACGTCACCAGAGTCACGTAGTCCTTGTCCTGGACCTTGCGGAGATCGTCCGTTTCCTCCGGTAGCACCGTTTTGATCTGGTCCACTTTGTAGTAGAAAGACTCACCGAGCACGGTGATGGAGAAGACGTCACCTTCGCGCACTTGGTCAAGGTCGTCAAAGAGAGTGGCGTTGACGAAGCCGGAGTGGGCAGTGAGGACACTGTGGGTTCCCGTTCCGCCAACCGGCAGGCCGGAGCCGAACAGGTGGCCGGCACCCTTGGACAGCGTTTCATCATCGGTGCCGTGGAAGATGGGCAAATCCGAGTGGATGGAGGGAATACTTAGACGTCCCATCATGCCGCCTGGACCGACGTCGAGCATTTTCTTGTACGCGTCCGAACCTGCTCCCACCACCATCTTCTCCCCGTTCTCATTCAAGGAGTACGGATCGCGAAGCGGTCCGGATGGCAGCTCCTTGTTGAACAGCCGGGCCTCATCCAGGAGTGTCTTTTGGGCTGACGGGGAAAGGTTCTCCACGCTATCCACGTAGCCGCTGATGTCCGTCGCATGAACGCGGTCGGAGAACCAGGAAGCGGCGGTGGGGTACAGCATCACTCCCACGCCGAGAATTGCCACCACCACAATGATGATGCGTTGGGTGCTCCATCTGTTGCGGAAACGTTGCAGCGGCCGAAGTTTGGAATCTTGGTGCTTTGACATGAGAGTCCTGGGGAATTTGTGCTCTGGGGGAACAAAGCGGGGAAGAGCGCGTGTTCGGCGTTCTTCCCCGCTTTGGTGTTCAGGTTGCGAACCTTTGCAGGTTGGCTGTGACTAGCTGTTGGTGCTGTTGCGGCGTGAGCGGACCAGCAGGAGTCCGGCGCCGGTTACCAGCAGTGCGCCGGCTGCGTAGAGCAGACCGGTGCCAACGCCACCGGTGAGCGGCAGTTCGAAGCCACCGTTGGACGGGATGTTCTTGACGTTGAGGTCAATACCCACCGTGGTGCTGGTGGAGTTGATCAGGAAGGAGATCGGCTCTGCGAGCAGCTCGTAGCCTTCCGGCGCGGTGGTTTCCACCAGGTAGTACGTGCGGAAATCAGCGGAGCCGGGCAGTACTGCAGCGCCGTTGGCCCAGTCGGAGTAACGCAGACCGGAGATGGTGAGGGTTCCATCGGCAGCAACCGTAAAGGTGCTCTGACCGTTGAGGACAACAGCGTTGGTTCCGGCCAATGCATCAGCCTCATTGGTGTAGACCGAGAAAGAAGCGCCGGCAAGGGCAGCGTCGTTTTCGTTGGTCTTCTGGAGGGTCATTTCGCCCCACTTGGTAACAACCGGGGGAGTAACGATGGGGCCGCCGGGCTGGCCGGGAACGGTGGTGAAGCTGCCCAGGTTCGGGTAAACCATGGCGTCGTTCTCGATCTCGCCGATGGTGTTGACGGCGGTGTTTACAACAACCTGAACCTTGGTGTCGTTGTTGGCAGCCAGCACTGCGAGGCCAGCCGGGGTGAAGATGATGGAGACGGTGTTGGTGTCAGCATCGAAGGCAACCGTGTAGTGGGTACCTTCGGTGATGACCGTGCCATCAACCAAGGTGGCGGAGGCGCCAAGGTAGGTCAGCTTCTCATCCAGCTGGTCCACGATCTTGTAGCCATCAATGACTGCTTCGTTGGGGATGTCACCGGTGATGGTGAAGTCAATCTGGTCGCCGAGCTTGACGTCAGGGGCGTCCGTGACGATCTTCTCTGCACCCGTGATGGAGTTCTTGGGGTACACGTGGACGTCGTAGATCCAGTTGTCGTTGTTGTCCGGATCCGTCAGGGGGACCGAAACAAGGAACGGAGCTGACGGTGTGACGCCTGCCGGGTAGTTGGTTTCCGTTACCAAGTAAAGGCCAACGGGGAGGTTGCCGAACGATGCGGTGCCCGCGGCGTCGGTGACCTGCGCGGTGCCGGTACCCAGGGTGAACCCTGCACCTGTGATGGATCCTGCGGGATCGGCGGGGGAGAAGACACTGCTCAGGTTATGAGCTGCGTCCCAGCCGGCATTCGTGGCGAGGTCGATGGTGTTGACCTGCTGAATGGTGAATTCGATTCCGGCAAGGGCGGTCAGCCCTGTGGTGTCCACTGCCGTGCCGTTGTTGGGCAGTCCGGTGGGAGTGTCCGGGCGCTCGAACTTGTGAACGGTGATGGAACCAATCTGGTCTCCGTCGACCAGCGGAGCGGCTGAGGCCGGCGCGGCGGAGAAGGACATTGCCAAAACCGCTCCGGCAATCGTGGTGGCGGCGGCCTTCCAAAGGCGCCGGGAGCTTTGATTACTCACTGTTTTCCTCTTTCATGGGTGGTGATGCGATGCTCGGGAGCGAACATTTTTCCGGGGTTGATGCCTGCCGCTTTTGCTGCAGGCTGGGGGAATGACGTTTATGGGTGGTTTCGGGTGCGACGGACATTGTTATTAGCCAGAACCAGGGCCACCAGAAGCAGCGACGTTCCAGCGGCTGCAAACGGCCACCATCCGACGCCACCGGATTCGGGCATCTTCAATGCGGGCACATCGCGGACTGTGACCAGGAAGATGCCGTTGCCGTCAGCGTCGCTTGTTGTTACGACTCCGCCGCCGCTGCCCTGGCCGAGCGTCACTGCACCATTGGCGGCCACGGTGAACTGCACGGCTTCGGCCAGCAGGTTGAAGCCGTCCGGTGCTGTGGTTTCCTCAAGCCAGTACACGCCCGGCTGGATGCCCTCGAGCTGGAACTGGCCGGTTTGGGACGGGATGGGAGCCACCGTGAAGCTGGTGTTGACTGCTCCGGGAGTCCCGGCTGCGTCATTGTGGACGGCCCAGGTAGAGCCGGCCATGGGCACCCATTCTTCGCCGGAGGATTCACCGAGCTTTTCGATGAGGATCTTGGCCGGAGTCAGGTGGGTTGTGCTGCACTCCGGAGCCAGCGGAGTGGTGCTGTTAGCGCAGCGGACGGGTGCCACGCTGCCGGCACCGGTGACCACGTTGACCAGTTGTGCGCTCCAAGCGTCCGCCTTGACGGTGACTTTGTAGCTGAGCACTGCGGTCTGACCGGCCGGAAGTGTAAAGGGCTGGGTGGTCAGCGTGGTGGACGGAGCCACAGGATTGGCGACGGCGACTGGTGCCGCGGTGCCGATGGTCAGCACTGCGGATCCCGGAACGAACGTGGCCTGATCCAGGACATCGGCAAGATTGTCAGTGAGGACAACGTTAGTGATCTGGCCGCGGTTGCTGGTGGCGGTCACGGAATAGGTGATGGTGTCGCCGGGCTTCACCCATTGGCCGTTCGAGGAGTTACCGCCCACCGTGGCGGTCTTGGCGATGGTCCACAGGGGATCTACGGGTGTTGTTACCGTTGCGGAACATCCAACCCCAGGTAAAGGCGGGCAGGCCACATCCACGGTAGGAACCATGGTGGTTGATCCGGGAACCGGAATGGGTCCACCGCCTGGCATGTTGGGAACAGCCGTTTGAGCCGCAGGCGCAATGGTGGCCGTATTGGTGATGATTCCGGTGGTGCCCATCGCTACCGTGCCCTTGACGGTGTACGTCAGGGTTCCGCCCACGTTGATCCTGACGGTGCCGGATATGCTGCCTGTGCCACTGGGGGCGTTGCAGGCTGTGGGTCCGGCCGGAGGCAGGTTGGAGGTGCCCGCCACTGTCACGGCACAGGTCCATGTTGCACCGGTGATGGATGCCGGCAGGGGATCGGTAAGCACAGCGTTGACAGCATCGCTGGGCCCATTGTTGTGGACTACCACTGTGTACGTGATGGGCTGGCCCGGAATGTAGGCGGTGATGTTGGCACTCTTGGTGATGGACAGGTCCACCACCGGCCGGACGGTCAGATTGGCCGTTCCGGGAGAGTAGAGCCCCGTGATAGTGGGGAAGTTGTTGGTGCAGTTGGGTATCTGCGTACCGTCATTGGCCACGCACCCGGAGTTGTTGTAAACGCCGGGGGTGTTGCTGGTGACGGTTACCGTGATGGTGCAGGATGCGCTGCCCTGTGCGAGGTTTCCGGTGACGTCCACCGTGCGGCCGGAAACAGTGCCCGCAGTGCGGACGCATGTGCCACCGAGCGGACCAACTGCCGTGAGGCCAGTGGGCAGGGTGTCAACGAAGTGCCAGCCGTTCTTGGCCATGAGGTCGCTGGTGTTAGTAACTGTGTAGGTCAACGTAGTGTTCTGGCCCTGGAAGATGCTGGTGGGGCTGAACGCCTTGTCAAGCTGCGGCGTAACGTCCACCAGCTGCGGGAGGTCGAACCCGACATCGTTGCCTGTGCCCGTGGCCTGCAGATTCCTCACCCGGATACCCAGCGTAGGGGTGGTACCGGTCAACGGGACCTGGATGGCTCCGGACTGGAGCTTTGCCACGCTGTAGTTGGTGTTGCCATAGTTAATGACTTGCCGGCTGGGATCGGCGCACGGGTCCAGATTTGAACCCACCACCGTAGGCGCCCCGTTGATGAGGATGGAGAATTCCTGGCGGGCGTGGTTGGAGAAGCAGTTCGTTTCACCGAAGATTCCCGAAATCGCATAGTAGTGGCCGGCGATTGTAGGAATGGTGTTCTTGGTGGTTTGGAGCTGAAGTCCTGCCGGCTGGATACCACTGACTGTGTTCGTGTATTCGCTGAGGATCTGGTTTTGAGCGGCCTGGGCGTCGGTCATGCCTTGGTACTTGCCCATGACAAAGGCCATGTCGCGAAGGAAGTTGATGGCATTGTTGCGTCCGCATTGATCATTGTTGACGATGATGCCGCCGTTGGCAGGTAATGGAGTGCTCTGCCCCAGGACCCAGCCGTTGCAGGCCTGGGCGCCGGGAAGCCAGGCGGCATCTGCCGTGTACTGCTCGTTCTGGGCCGCAGCGCCGCCGATATAGGAGCCCAAGGGAATTGGTGCGGTGGCCGCGCTCATGTTGGAGAAATCTTCGCTGTACACCAAGGTGCCAGGCTGGGTCACGCCAGGGGATCCTGGCAGGGCGGCCACGGGTGTGGAAGCGTTGACCACTCCGTAGGCGGTCATCCCTACTACCACGAGAAGCACGCAGGCTATGAGTGCCAGCAGAGATTTGGCCTTGCTTTCACCCCGCCTGACCTGATCCTGGGCACGATCGTGCTCAATTTGCTTCCGCATGGAGTCCCTTTTCCTCATCCCGCCGTGGCTGACAACCCTTGTGGAGGGATGCCCTTTTGTCCGTTACTGAGGAGTAAGTACGGCCAGGACGAATATCGTGATGCAGTTAGGAATGTGATCCTGATCACACTTGCGAAAATTGGCTACGAAAGTACCAATGCAGCGGGAAAAGATGGCTAGGAGCCGGACTCCCTAGTCCAGCGCAGCGGCAGGGATGCGTTCACCAGCAGGAACGCCAAGAGGAGCCAGCCGCAGCAAAGGAGCATGGGGTCCGGAGTTGTAGTGTCGTAGGGAATCCCATCCAGTTCGCCAACCTGGCGAACTGTCTTGACTAACCCGGCCGCAATGAGGCCAACGGCGATGGCAGCAATGGAGATGTAAATGCGCGCACTACCCGCCCACCAGCGGTTCACCGCAGGGATGAAGCGGAGCGGTAAGCCAACGGTGATCGAAGCAACAATTGCCATGAGCGGCACTATGACGCTGGTCAGTGCCAGCCCGATCATGCTCAGGAGCCCGTCGTACGCCGCCATGAGGGATGCTTGCAGGACGAACCAGCTCGGTGCGAGCAGTGCGAAGGTCAGCGCCAGTTGGGCGACCGGCGTCATGGCCGTGCTTGCATACTGTCTGGGGGGAAGGGCGCCCAATGTTTGAGGTTGTGGTGCCGGTCCGGCCGGGGGCTGTGGCGTTGTTGCTCCGAAGCGCTGCCAGTTGGCGTCTTCAAGCCGCGATTTTGGGCTGACAGGGTAGTGCGGTGGCTCTTCTGGGGAAGGTCTCGATTCCTCGGCTCCGCTGGTCATGTCAGCTCTTAGCGGTCTTGTCGCGGGGGGCGGCGGCCGGCGTTGACTGCCAGAAAAGTAAGGACAAAGCACCCGCTCAGCACCAGACCCGTGTGGCGGGTTGTCACGTCATAAGGCATCCCGTCCACCACGCCGATCTGACGCTCGGGTGTGTTGAAGCCGGCAATCATAAGGCCTGCTCCGGCTGCTGCAATCACGATATAAATGGGCCAATTTCCCAGCCACCACCGGCTGAGCCGGCGGTTCAGGCGAACGGGGAGGCCAACAACAACGCCCATTCCCATAACGAAGCTTGGTGCGATCATCAGGAAAAGGATCGTACCCGGGAATTCGTAACCAGGGCTGGTGGCCATGGCGGCCGCAAGCCATAGGACCGTCAGGAATGGGTAGGCAATGGCCAGCTGGCTGACCGGCGCCATATCCGGCATGTCCAAAGGCCGAACCCAGGGGCTCGGTTCCGGCGCGCGTGCCCCCGAACTCCCTCTTAGGCGTGCATGTGAGTCTGCATGTTCCCCCATGTTCGCAATTATGCCGGTCTTACTCGCCCTCGGCGGCTTTCCTGGCCCGGTATGCGGCGACGTGGGCGCGGTTGGCGCAGTTGCCGGTGTCGCAGTAGAGCTTGGAGCGGTTGCGGCTGAGGTCCAGGACAACAGCGTCGCAATCGTCCGCCGCGCACACGCGCATCCGGTCCATTTCCTTGCTTCGGATGACGTCAATGATGGCCATTGCGGCCTCGGTTCCCATCCGATCCGCCAGAGGTGCCTCGGGGGTTGTGGCGTGCAGATGCCAGTCCCAGTGGTCATGTTTCACCAGCTGCGGGAGGGCTTTTGCGTCGGCAAGCAGCTTGTTGACGGACTTGGCCGCCGTGTCCTCATCGGCGCTCCACAGTGCTGCCAGTTGGCTGCGAAGGCGCTTGACGCTGTTCAATTCCGCTGGCGTATTGACCCGTGAACCCGTGAATTGCTCGGCTTTCAGGAAGGCATCGAGGTCCTGCACGGTTGCCAGTGTTTCTTCTCCGTTGGCGGCAGTGTTGATGAGATTGACGGTGCTGCGGAGGGCGACCACGGTGTCAGGCGCAAAAAGCACTTTGACTCCTTACATGTTTCGGGAGTACTGTCATGACCATAAGCCCACTTTACTCCTGACAGGAGGCTGCTGTGTCAGCTCCAACGACGAAGGCTGATGCAAAGAGTTTCCTGGCATCAGGACTCGGCATTGCGCTCTTTTCCTCGGCCGTTTTCGGTACGTCCGGCTCGTTCGCCAAATCGATGCTGGAAACCGGCTGGTCACCCGGCGCCGCAGTTGCCGTGCGCCTCACCGGTGCCGCGCTGATCCTGGTGATTCCCGCCGTCGTGGTTCTCCGTGGCCGTTGGCACCAGCTCAAGGACAACTGGCTCACCATCCTGCTGTTCGGCCTCATCGGCGTAGCGGGCTGCCAGCTTTTCTACTTCAACGCCGTTGCCCGCCTGTCCGTGGGCGTCGCATTGCTGCTCGAGTACCTGGCTCCGGTGATGATTGTGCTGTGGCTCTGGATTGCCAGCCGGCGCCGGCCCCGCGCGCTCACTGCGGCCGGCGCGCTGCTGTCCCTGGGTGGCTTGGTTCTGGTGTTGGACCTCACTGGTGCCGTGAAGGTGGACTTTGTGGGCGTCCTCTGGGGCATGGCCGCAGCCGTCTGCCTGGTGATCTACTTTTTCATCACCGCCAAGGAAAACGACACCCTGCCCCCTCTGGTACTCGCTTCCGGTGGCCTGCTGGTAGGTGCGCTGGTGATGTGGCTCGTGGGCCTGCTGGGTTTGCTGCCCATGACGTTCAGCACCGCAGATACAACGCTGGGTCCGTGGACCACCCCTTGGTGGGTATCCGCCGTCGGGCTCATCATCCTGGCCACAGTGCTCGCCTACATCAGCGGCATCATGGCCGCCCGGAGCCTGGGGTCGAAAGTAGCATCGTTCGTGTCCCTGACCGAGGTGCTCTTCGCCGTGATCTGGGCCTGGCTGCTCCTGGGCGAACTCCCGGGGCCAATTCAACTGCTGGGCGGACTCCTCATTGTGGGTGGCGTAGTCCTGGTTCGCGTCGATGAGCTCCGGGGAGACCGCAAGGCTGCCCGAGCCACTCAGGAAGCTGCCCGCGCTTTGGATCACCCGAACGACGTTGAACCCGTTCCTACAGGGCGGGTTACCGACGCGCCGCGCGGATAACGCGTTGTGGGGCCTGGTCTGCGTTCCAAAAGTGTGGAATAGGGCGCAGAGCGGGCCTCACAACGGATTAAACAGAGTGTATTAACAGCGAAAACCCCGGACGCCATTGCGCCCGGGGGTTTCCCAACTGTCTTAGTTGGAGGCCTGCTGCTGCTGCTCTGCGTTCTTCTGAGCGCGATCGCCGGCTTCGCGAAGTGCGTCGGCTACCTTCTTCAGGTTCGAAGCGTGCTGGCTGTCCCACTCGCCGCGGAACTTGTCAGCGTCCGGGCCCTTCCAGTCGGTGCCGTCAAGTGCACCCTTGAGCTGTGAACGCTGCTGCTCGATGTTCTCGGCACCAGCCTTCAGCTTGTTACCGAGCTGACGAAGCTGATCAACATCTGCACCCCAAATAGCCATGAGATTCTCCTTCATTTTTCGGACCCGAGCTCTTCGGCATCCCCAGCGGCCTCCGGCTCATCCGGAAGATCCAATAACTAAAACCTATCCCGGGAATCCAAAAAGCGTCGATGGGCACCCCTCCCCATGCAGCACTGCCCATAGTTAGCATGGGGTTATGTGCCGCAACATCAGGACCTTGCATAACTTTGAACCGCGCGCCACGAGTGCCGAAGTGGAGGCCGCTGCCCTGCAATACGTGCGCAAAATCAGTGGATCCACCAAGCCCTCCAAGGCCAACGAGGAAGCCTTCGCAGAGGCCGTCCACGAGATCGCTCATATTACGCAGCATCTCCTCGACTCCTTGGTGAGCCATGCCCCGGCGAAGAACCGTGACGAGGAAGCCGCCAAGGCGAAGGCCCGGTCCGCGGTCCGGTTCGGAGCCGCGTAGCCGTCAGCAGCTGGGCCCGTCGGCCGCAGCGGCGGGACAACAGGACGCATTCGGCAGAAAGCAGTTGCGGGTGATCTGGAGCCCAGGTCACCCGCAACCGCCAAGCAACTGCGTCTACTTCCCGAATGAGCGAAGCCTTAGCGAGTTGGCAACCACCAGCACCGAGCTGGCCGCCATTGCTGCGCCGGCGATCATAGGGTTCAAGAACCCCAGTGCTGCAATGGGAATGCCAATCGCGTTGTAGAAGAAGGCCCAGAACAAGTTGGTCTTGATGGTGGACAGAGTCTTGCGGGAGAGTTCGATCGCTTGAACCAGTTGGCCGAGATCGCTCCCCATCACGGTCAGGTCCGAGGCCTCAATAGCAACGTCGGTTCCCGAGCCCATAGCGATTCCGAGGTCCGACTGGGCCAAAGCCGCGGCATCATTCACGCCATCACCAGCCATGGCAACCGTGGCTCCGGAGGCCTGAAGCTTCCGGACGGCCTCGACCTTCCCCTCCGGCAGGACGCCGGCGAAGACATCCTCCGGTGAAATTCCGACGGCGGCAGCCACTTGGGCGGCCACTGCGGCGTTGTCTCCGGTCAGGAGGATGGGGCGGATACCCAGGTCTTTCAACTTCCCGATTGCTGCTGCGGAGCCAGGCTTGATGGTGTCACTTAAGCTCACGATCCCTGCGGCCTGACCGTCAACCGCAACCCAAATAGCTGTGGCGCCACCGTTCTCCTCTGCGGTCAGCGCGTCCCGCTGGCTGGGGTTGAGCGTGATGCCGTTCTGCTCCAACCAGCCGGATCGACCCACCACCACCGTCCTGGTGATTCCGTCGAGGGACACGGTTCCCCGCACGCCGCCGCCGGGAGCGGAACTGAAGCCGTCGACACCCGGGAGGGTCCCGGCGTCGGGCACGGCGTCCTGCGCGGCGGCCGCGATGGCGTGCGCAATAGGGTGCTCGGAGGCCGATTCAACAGCTCCGGCCAAGGTGAGGACGGTTTCAGAAGAGTATCCGTTGAGGCCAACGGTGTGGTCCACAGCGAGCTTGCCGCTGGTGACCGTACCCGTCTTGTCCAGCAGGATGGTGTCCACGTGGCGGGTGTCCTCAAGAACTTGCGGGCCTTTGATGAGGATGCCCAGTTGAGCTCCGCGGCCCGTCCCGGTCAGCAGTCCCACCGGAGTGGCCAGGCCGAGGGCGCAGGGGCAGGCGATCACCAGAACTGCTACCGCTGCCGTGAAGGCGGCGTTGAGGTCACCCGAGAAGAACAGCCACAGAAGGAAGGTGAGCAGGGCAATGGCAAGCACTATCGGAACGAAGACAGAGCTGATCCTGTCCGCGAGCCGTGCAATGGGTGCCTTTCCCGTCTGCGCCTGACTGACCAGCCGGCCCATCTGGGCAAGAGTCGTATCCGAGCCCACGCGGGTGGCCCGCACCAGCAGCCGGCCGGAGGTGTTGATGGTTGCGCCCGTCACGAGGCTGCCCGGTCCAACCTCTACCGGCACCGATTCGCCGGTAACCAGGGAAGCGTCGACGGCGGAAGCGCCGTCCGTGACTACGCCGTCGGTGGCGATCTTCTCACCCGGGCGGACAACAATGACATCGTCCACCAGGAGCTGATCCGCCGGGATCTTCTCTTCAACGCCGTCCACCAGAATGGTTGCGTCCTTGGCTCCAAGATTCAGCAGAGCCTTGAGCGCATTGCCGGCCTTGGCTTTGGCGTTCGCTTCAAGGTAGCGGCCCAGAAGCAGGAATGTGGTGACCACAGCTGCGACCTCGAAGTAGAGGCCGCCGCCCATGTTTTCCATGCCGGGGTGCTCGGTCATGCGCGGATCGGCAAACAACTGCCATGCCGAGTACAGGTACGCCGCAATAACGCCGATGGAGACGAGAGTGTCCATGGTGGATGCGAAGTGCCGGGCATTGATTGCCGCTGCTCTGTGGAAGGGCCAGGCCGCCCAGCTCACCACGGGTAAGGCCAGTGCGCCGGCAACCCATCCCCAGTTGGCGAATTGGAGCGCGGGAATCATGGAGATGGCGAACACCGGAATGGTGAGCAGCGCCGCAACGATCAGGCGCGGACGCAGCGTAGAGGCCGCGGGGCCGTGAGCCATGTGGTCTTCGTGCTCGTTGTGATCGGCGTGGCCAGCTGGTGCGGCGACGCCGGTGCCATGCTCTGCATGCTCGCTCGTGCCTCGCTTGGACGCATGCTGCCGCATGCCGTCGACGTCGCCACGTGGTGCGGTTTCCGGCATGAGTCCAGCGTCAGGACGCTCCAGGCCTTGGATGGGTGAAGTGTGGGCTTGGCGCTCGCGGGTGTTTGGCGTCGGGGCTTGGCGGAGCGTGGCTTTGTAACCCGTTGCGTTGACGGTGTCCACGATCTGCTGGTCTGTGACGGTTGCCGGGACTGTGACGTGGGCCGATTCGAGGGGAAGGTTGACGCTGGCCTCTACGCCCTCGAGTTTGCCCAGTTTTCGTTCCACTCGATTGACGCACGAGGCGCAGGTCATGCCCTCGATGTCCAGTTCGATGACCCTTTGTACGGGTTGGTTGAAAGTCTCCTGGCTACTCAAGACGACTCCTAAGCTTCGTTGGCTACCACCAGGTAGCCGGCTTCTGCCACGGCCTCGCCGATTTCAGACGGCGAAAGCTCCTTGGTTGATGTGATGGTCACGGTGGACAGGCCGCCGGGATTGAGGTCCACGGCTACGTTTTGTACGCCGTTGAGTGATTCAAGTTCCTCGCTCACGCTGGAGACACAGTGGCCGCAGGTCATGCCCGAAACGTTGACGTTGGTTTGGATGGTCTGGCTCATGGCAGTCTCCTTGGTGATGAGTTGAATGGAGTGGTGGTTGTTGGCGGGGTTACCGCAGCAGGCGCCCGATGGCATCGGTGGCCTCCTTGACTTTGGCGTCGATCTGTTCGGCGCGGGCTTCCGGGTTGGGTTCGGAGGCGGCACCCACTACACAGTGGCCGATGTGCTCCTCTACGAGTCCCAGGCTTACTGCATGGAGGGCTTTAGTGGCGGCGGCTATTTGGGTGAGGATGTCGATGCAGTATTTGTCATCCTCCACCATGCGGGCAATGCCGCGGACCTGCCCTTCGATCCGTTTCAGGCGTTTAAGGTACGCCTCCTTGTTGCTGGTGTATCCATGAGGCGCGGCGTGCTCCAGGTCCACCTCAATGATGGGGGCGTCCGGATGGCTCATACTCAGGTCTGGCATGCTCATGACTCGAACTTATACCCATGGGGGGTATCTGGTCAAGTACCCCCAGGGGGTATATGCTCTTCAGGAAGAGCGCCGAAGGAAGAGCGCTGGGACTTCCGGAAACGGCGTTCCGGGTGAAACGGGGAAATGATGGCAGTGTTCGTACTCATTCACGGTGGCGGTTCAACAGCGTGGGACTGGCATCTGGTCAGTCCCTTGCTCGAAGCCTCCGGGCATGGTGTTGTGGCCGTCAACCTTCCCATCGAGGACAAGGACGCTGGGCTTGAGGACTATACCCGTGCGGTGACCGCTGCTGTGGGGGATGCTGAGCACACCATTGTGGTGGGCCACTCGCTGGGTGGATTCACGGCGCCGTTGGTGTGCGACGAACTCCGCTCCGACGGGTTGGTGTACCTCTCGGCCATGATCCCGAGGCCGGGCGAAACTTTCGGCGACTGGTGGACCAACACGGGGCATGACCGCGAGAGCATTCCGGAAGAAGCATTCTTCAACCTGGTGCCGGAAGATCTTGCCCGGGAGGCCGCCCGCAGGGAACGGGACCAGCAGGGTGCGTGGATGTCCGGGCCTTGGCCTGGCCGGCATCCGGATGTTCCCACGCTGGCGATTCTGTGCCGTGACGACCACTTCTTCCCGGCATCCTTCATGAGGAGGCAGGTGCAGGAACGGCTTGGAACCGAGGCCGTGGAAATTCCCGGGGGCCATTACGTGACGTTGAGCCACCCAAACGCTGTGGCGGTGGCCCTTAATGACTTTGCACAGCAGATTTCCGGGGACGGAGCAAATAAAAGCGGCTAGGCGGGCTTGACGAACTCGGGGTCAATTTCGGCTGTCTTTGGCCGGACTATGTCCGCGGCATCGGTGACATCCGACTGTTCGGGAGCAGGAACGAACAAAGCAATAGGCGGGACAGCCGTGCTGCAGTCCAGATCGGGAAGCGTGACCACGCTGCTGATCCGGAGTTGCCCTCCTGCAAGGTGTTCCATGCGGAACATGACCCCGGAAGCGTTGAGTTCATCCGGCACGTCACCTGTTTCGGACGCCCAACGCACCACGCAACCCCGAACCTCGGCGGTTCCGGCGGATGGGCCGGGTTTGACCTCCATGGGAAGGAAGGGATCGGGTCCCGGGCGGATGTCCGGACGGCGTTTCTGTGCAACGTCATTGCGGGGGTGCCGGGAGAGACGTACCCGAAGGTCCAAGCTGGTGGTCTCCACCAGCTCGGGCAACGTGAAGTCCGTAACGTTCTGCGCCACGGCCTGTGCCTCCAAGGACTTGCGGGCCGCTATGACCCAAGGATCGGCCTCGATGGCCGAGTCCGGCGCCGAACCTTGCCATTCAACAGCCGGGTAAGGGGGTGCCGGTTTTTTCTCCTCGCGGCATGCTGAGAGCCCGCCGGTTACCGTGACCAGCAACAGCGAGGCTGCAACCGCTTTGAGATACCGCGGCCGGGATGTCCGTGCAGCGCCCATGATCAACCCCTTGTTTGCGTTTTTTCGCCTATCGAATCTACCACGGGAGGCTCTGCGGAGGGGTTGGGGGGCCAGCGCATAGGCTTAGGTCATGCTGACTTTGGTCCTTGGACTTCTCTTCGCGGGGCTCTTCTTTGCCTCGTTCCAATCGGACCGGCGCAGGCTCCGTAACGGTGTGCTCCTGCTGGTGGCGGCGTGGTTTCTCCTGCAGGCTGCCCTGGATTTCCTCATTGACCTGAACCCGTGGTTTGAATGGCTGAACCTGTTGGTGCTGGTGGTGCCCGTGGTGAGCATCTTCGTGTTCGCAGGCTTCCTCATAGCAAACGGCGTCACCATGGTTCGCAGGGAAGGGCCGGGCATCACCAGTTTCCTGCCCATCGCGGTGGGACTCGCGGTGTTCCTCGCGCCGGTTATTGCCTTCCTGTTCGTGCTGAGCGGGCAGCCGGTGTTGACCGGCATGGCCGCTCTGGCGTTCTTTCTCTGCGCTTATCTGGGCAGCGCGTTTGTGGTGTTCCTGGGTTACGCGGTGGTCTATTCGCGGATGCGTTTCAGCCCAAACCCGGCCGCTGTCATTGTGCTGGGCTCCGGTTTGATCAATGGCAAGGTTCCGCCGTTGCTCGCCGCGCGCCTGAACAAGGCCCTGGAAATTTACGACGGCGGCAGCCGGGCCAAGCCGGTTTTGGTACCTTCCGGGGGTCAAGGCCCGGATGAGCCCCGGCCCGAGTCCACTGCCATGAAGGAGTACTTGGTGGCGAAGGGGGCGGCCGCCTCCGATGTGTTGGAGGAGAACCAGGCCACCACCACCCGCGAAAACCTTGCGTACTCCGTTGCGCTGCTTGCAGAGAAGGGCATTGAGGGCCCGGTGCTTGTGTGTACCAACAACTACCACGTGCTGCGCGCGGCCCTGTTGTCCCGGCGCCAGAAGATCAACGCCGAGGTGGTGGGTGCTCCTACGGCCAGGTACTTTGTGCCCAGCGCTTTCCTCCGCGAGTTCGTGGCCGTGATGAGGGACAATCGCCTGACAAACATCATTCTTTGCCTGCCCATGTTCGGGATTGCCCTGCTCATCACGGTGGCACTGATGAACTCTCCGGTGGTGTAAACCTTTCTAGGACTTGGGGAGGCCGGTGGTGAACGTGTGGCTCCATTCGGTAATGGAGCCGGGAGTGAACACATATCCGGGCTGCGGTGCCGCCGTGACGGTCACTGTGCCGGACGGCTTCCTGTAGTTTCCGGCCGTCACTTCCTTGCCGTCCATCAGGTATGCCACACCAAGGACGGAGGGAACGGTGTACTCGTCCTGTCCATGACCCGGGCGGTCCGTAAAGGTGACGGGGACCGGCGTCGCGGTTTCATAACTCAGGCCAAAGCCCAGCGGCAACAGAACACCGGATCCGTCCGCCTTGGGAACATTGACGGGTAGTTTGCCGCCGGGGTTGACGGCACCGGAGATGGCACGGACCGCGCCGTGGAAGTTGACGTCCTTGACTCCGTAGCTGTTGAGCACGGCGTCAGCACCCGGAAAAACGTTGATGTCGTAGGGATTGCGGGTGGCCACAACAATGACCGGCGTCCCTGTGGCTGCGAGTTCAGCAACCATCTGCTGTTGAGCGGCATTGCCCGTTGCGTTGTAGGAGGCAAAGACCACTGCATCCACGGCGCCCGCAGCGGCCACCGCACGCGCACGGTAGGCAGCGGAGGGTGATGCCCCGTCCTCGTAGTCTTCAGTGACCGTGAATCCCTGATCCCTGAGCATGGGGCCCGCGAGCTCAGGCCACGCTGAGCCGGCACCTACCATGAGCACACGGCTGCCTTGAGCAAGCGGCAGGACGCGGCCTTCGTTGCGGAGCAGCGTGGCGGCCCGATCGGAGATCAGCTTGGCGGTTGTCAGGTTTTCTGCGCTTCCAACAAGGGTGTCCACGGCGGCAGGGTGGGCAAGGGGCTGCTCGAAGACGCCGCGCTTGACCTTCCATTCAAGGATCCTCCGGACTGAGTCATCCAGGCGGGCTTCGGTGAGCTCGCCGGACTCGACGGCGGCGCGAACCCCGGCGAATGATGCGTCCACATCCGGGGAGTTGAGGAGGATGTCAGAGCCGGCCTGAATGGCCTTGACGGCGATCTCTTCCTGGGGCCACTCGGCGGCCATTGCTGCCATATCCAAGGCATCTGTTGTTACCAGGCCTTTGAAGCCCATCTCGTCGCGAAGCAAGCCGGTGAGTACCTTGTGGGAGAGGGTGCCGGGCATCTCGGGGTCGATTGCCTCCACAATGATGTGTGCAGTCATGACCATGTCCACGCC
Source organism: Paenarthrobacter aurescens (assembly GCF_041549525.1). Lineage (NCBI taxonomy): Bacteria > Bacillati > Actinomycetota > Actinomycetes > Micrococcales > Micrococcaceae > Paenarthrobacter > Paenarthrobacter aurescens. Next base: position 4,230,501 of record NZ_CP157456.1, on the reverse strand, counting down.
GCCGTCTATTGCGGCTTTGAATGGCTTCAGATGCTGGTTGAGGGTTTCGCGATCGTAAGTGACGGTGGGCAGCCCGTAGTGGGAGTCCACTGAGGTGTCGCCGTGGCCTGGGAAATGCTTGGCGGCCGCCCCGACGTTGTGCGCTTGAATGCCCTCTATTTGGGCGACGCCCAGGGCGCTGACCAATGCCGGGTCTTCGCCCATGGACCGGATTCCGATCACGGGGTTGTCCGGGTTGGAGTTGAGGTCCAGCACCGGGGCGAAATCAACGTTGATACCCATGGCGCGCATTTCTGAGCCCAGGATTTCCCCTTGTGCCTTGGCCAGGTTTGCGTCCGCGGTGGCGCCGAGTGCCATATTTCCCGGGAGTACCGTGGCAGGAGGGCCGATGCGGGCCACCAGGCCGCCTTCCTGGTCTATGGTGACTGCCAGCGGGATGCCGTTTCCACCCTCCCGCAAGGCTGCCTGCTGCAAGCCGTTGGACAGACCTGCCACCTGCCCGGGATTGTTGGTATTTCCGGACCAAGCGAAGTAGAGGACGCCGCCGAGGTTGTACTTTTCCACCACTTCGGCGGGCGTATTGACGCCGTACCGCTCTTGGTTCTTTGCGGCCATGGAGGCATCGTCCGCCGACGAACCGTAAACGTGGGTCCAGGTCATCTGACCGATCTTTTCGTCCAGCGTCATGCCGGCAATCATGGCCTCGATGTCAGGTGAGGCGGTGACCGTCGTCGTACTTCCTGTAGTTGGTACGGCCGCGAAGGCCGGTCCCGTGCCGGTCAACACGCCGGCGCCTGTCATCAGCAGTGCGGTGGCGGCCGCTGTCACCAGTGACGTTCGTTGTTTTTGCATGTAAACCCAAATCCCATCGTCCTTGTTGTAACCGAGGTTGTGGCGGAGGTCTGCGCGCTTAGCGCTGGCCGTTATAGAGGAGGTACCCGCGGGTATCGCGGACGAACTGGCCTAGCTCGGAACGCCAGCTGTCCATGATGGTCCTGGCATCAGTTCCGGCGTCGAGCTGTTCGGCAAAGCGGGACGAGCCGCTCAGCAAACCCATCCAACGGCCGGCATCACCGCGCCAGGCGAAGCCGGGGTAGAGGCGTTTGGCCTCAACCAGCATGTGGGTGCCCACTTCCAAGGCTTCTACCCGGGTGGGGTCCGTGATGTGGACCTGCACGCCGCCGCAAATGATTCCTTGGTTTTTGGAGAGTGTGGGCTGGAAGTAAGCCTCACGGAACGTGACGCCGGCCAGGTTCCTGCTGTTCAGCGCTTCTGCCCAGCGGTAGTCCACGTAGGGCGCTCCGATGAGTTCGAAGGGCCGGGTTGTTCCCCGCCCTTCGGACATGTTGGTGGCCTCGAACAACGCCGTTCCGGGGTAAAGAGTGGCGGTTTCGGGCGTAGGCATGTTGGGGCTCGGAAGGATCCACGCAGCCCGGTTGTCCGGTCCCGTCATCTCCCGCCGCCACCCTTGGACCTCCACCACTTGCAGATCCGCGATTGGCTTCAGGCCGATGGCTGGAAGATGGACCGCGTTGAAGTACGTGGCGAGCTCACCCACCGTCATTCCGTGCTGGAGCGCAATGCTCAGCTGACCGACACCGGACTCGAAGCCCTTTTGCAGGACCGGCCCGCGGGCTTGGCCGCCGATGGGGTTGGGACGGTCCAGCACAACAAAGCCGGCGCCTCTCTTTGATGCCGCCTGCATGGCACCCCACATGGTCCAGATGTACGTGTAGAAACGCGCGCCCACGTCCTGGATGTCGAAGCAGATGGTGTCCACGCCTGAGGCTTCGAAGAAGCCCACATAATCGGTGACGGTGGCTCCGTAGGAGTCATAGACCGTGATGCCGGTTCTTGGGTCCACTGACGTTCCTTCACTGGCGCCGTCCTGAGCGGTCCCACGGAAGCCATGCTCGGGCCCGAACACTGCCCTGACGTCCACGCCTTTTGCCGCCATGTCATCAACGATCGAGCGGAAGTTCGCAAGGACGCCGGTGGGGTTGGTGATGATTCCTACTTTGCGGCCGGCGAAAACACCCCAGTTGTTCGCGGCGGCCACATCGGCACCGTTGACCAGAGACCCAGGTTTTCCCGGGCGGGTCTGACTGGAAGCGGCAACTGCGCCGGGGGCAAAGGGCGCGACGACGGCGGCAGCAGCCGCCAGCCCCGATGCACTGAGCAGTTTTCTACGGTCGAGTGCCATGGGGAAGCCTTTCGGGCTGTGCGGGTGAACATGACAAATGTTGTGACTTTCGTTACATCGACCGTATTCGCTGGGCAGGCATGCGTCAATGACTTACCTACCTGCTGTCACTTGTGTAACTTAATGACAAGTCCCCGGGAAGCTTGGACCGGGGCGGGCCAATTGAAAGGACTCCGATGACGGAAGGGCCGGTAAACGCGCAGTTGTCCCGCACGGTTTTGGTGCGGATTCGCTCTGTCCTGCCAGCCTTGCGACCCTCCGAGCGGGCTGTGGCCGAGTTGGTCCTGATGGACCCCTCGCGGGCTGCCACCTTGTCCATTGGCGATCTCGCTGAGGCATGCGGAACATCCACCACCTCGGTGGTCCGGTTCTACAAGAAGGTGGGCTACGGCGGGTACTCAGCTCTTCGCCTGGACCTGGCCCGCGAAACGGCCCGGGAGAGTGTGGCGCATGACGTTCCAGCGGAGGTCTACGAGGACATTAACACTGCAGACTCGCTGGAAGACATCGTTTCCAAGATTGCTTTCAACGAGACCATGTCCATTGCCGATACCGCCCAGATGCTGGACGTTGAGCAGCTGGCTCGGGCAATTGACGCGGTGTCCGGCTCCCGCAAGGTGGACATCTTCGGCGTGGGGGCGGGAGGGCTGGTGGGCCAGGACCTGCAGCAGAAATTGCACCGGATAGGCCTCGCCTCCTTTAGCTGGTGGGACCCGCACGCGGCACTGGCTTCCGCGGCGCTCTTGAATTCCGACGGCGTTGCTGTCGCCATCTCACATTCGGGCGCCACCGTGGATACACTCGACTTCCTGCATTCCGCCAACGCGGCAGGCGCCGCCACGATCGCCATCACCAACCATGCCGATTCCCCCTTGGGGAGGGCGGCCCACATTGTGCTGAGCACGGCGGCCCGGGAGACCCCATTTCGGCCGGGGGCCATGGGTAGCCGGATAGCGCAAATGATGATCGTTGACTGCCTGTTCGTGGGGGTGGCCCAGCACTCCTATGAAGCGTCCATTGCTGCACTCCAAAAGACCCATGCGGCTGTGCAGGGAAGGAAGGTACCTCAGGCAAAACCCCCTGTCCGTTAGCGTTTTGGGGCGAAGCCTCCGCTTGTCACCCGGGGGTTGACGCCGGAACCCGACAGGCGCATAGTGGGGTGCGTGAGTAGTCAACCCCGGGGTGACAACCTTGCCGCTGGCATTACCGATCCGCAATGGCAGCAGGTCCTCATGCACCGGCCTGCGGATGACGGCTCCCGGGACGCCGCAGCCACCAGATTCACCGAACGCGGCATCACCCCGGATGAGGTCCGGGCCGTGCTGGCCGATTGCGGCGATGCCCTCTACTCCGCTGCCGCCCAGGGCAAACCGGGTTGGGCCGAGCCGTTCGGCGGCCCCCTCGCCGTTGCTCTCCTCGCAGCCGAGGTCAGCTTATTCGCAGCGCATCTGAACTCAAGGGCCTCCGGAGTCAGGTCAGCAGCTGTGGCCCAACTCCTGGACGAATACAGCGCAGTAACCGTAGCCAGCGAGCTCGGTGTGGCGCGTCAGAAGGTCTACGAAATCGCCAGAGCGGGTCTCCGCCCGCCGTACATCGAGCAGGTCCCGTGGAGGGCGTCATGAATCCCATCGAAGAAAAAATCCAACTACCGGACCCGGACACCCAGTTCCTGGTCCATCCCGTTGACCTTCCAGGTGCCCGCAAGGAATTTCTCACAGGTTGGTGGCTGGGAATTGTTGCCACCCCGCAGGTCTACACCGCACTTCTGGCATTCTTCTGGGCAGTCAGCAATAACTACGTCACTCCCGTCCTGGTCCCGCTGGTAATGGTAGTGATTGCAGGGTGGGTCAGCTCCAAGCTCACTCGCGGCGCATGGGACTACATTCCCCGGAAGCGCCATGACAAAGAGCGGCAAATAACGTTCATGACCATCGCTGCCTCGCTCATCACCTCACTGGCGCTCTTCGCCGCTCTGCTGATCTTTATGGCGTGGACGGTGTCCCAGGATCTGGTGCCGGGCTTCAGCGCCTACCCGCTGGGAATGGGTGCGGCGATCGTTGTGATCATGGCCGGAGAGTTGCTGGTCAAACTGATGCGGCACCGGTCAGTTGAACTGGCTTCTGATGCCATCAGCCTCGTGGTTGTGGCTGGTGCTGTTGGACTCGGGTTCGGAATACTCCCCGCCGGTCGTGAACTCGCGCCCCTGGACCTGCTGCCCGGCGCCGCAATACTTCTGGGCGTCTGGCTGACGTGGCTGCTCTTCACCAAAAACGAAACCCGCCGCAACCACAGCTAGCGGCCGGTTTGCCCGTTCACGTTCCCGTCACCAAGCACTGTTAGGCTGCCGCGCACCCCCATGGAACACAAAACCAGGAGCACCGCATGACGGAGGCAAGCCCATCAAGTCCCACAGGCACATCACTGGACGATTGGTGGGTCAGGGACAACCTGCGTGAAACCATCGATCTCTTGGTGGAACTGGGCTACACCATCAGCGGAGGGCAAGGGGAGGACCCGGACCTTATCGATCCCGGGGGATCAGCAGTGGAGACCTGGAACGAGGATTACCCCTACCAGCAGCGAATGACCCGCGACGAGTACGAGATTGAGAAGTACCGGCTGCAGATCGAGCTCCTGAAGTTCCAGTACTGGGGCCAGGACCTTGGACTCAAGCATGTGATTGTTTTCGAGGGCCGCGACGCCGCCGGCAAAGGTGGCACCATCAAGCGGTTCACAGAGCATTTGGACCCACGCTCGGCCCGGACCGTGGCGCTCGCCAAACCCTCTGACCGCGAGCAAGGCCAGTGGTACTTCCAGCGCTACATCCAGCACCTTCCCACCGCTGGTGAAATCGTCATGTTCGACCGCTCCTGGTACAACCGCGCAAACGTAGAACGCGTTATGGGCTTCTGCACGGACGACGAATACGACACCTTCATGGGTCAGGCACCGGTGTTCGAAAAGATGCTGGTGGACGCCGGCATCCACGTCACAAAGTTCTGGTTCTCCGTGACCCGCCAAGAGCAGCGCACCCGTTTTGCCATCCGCCAGATCGACCCCGTGCGGCGCTGGAAACTCTCGCCCATGGACCTGGCGTCCCTGGATCGCTGGGATGAGTACACAGACGCCAAGGAACGGACTTTCCTGCATACGGACTCCGATCACGCGCCGTGGATCACCATCAAATCCAACGACAAGAAGCGCGCCCGCATCAACGCCATGCGCTACTTCCTCAACCAGTTCGACTACGCGGACAAGGACACCGAGGTGGTTTACGACGCCGATCCGCTCATCCTCCGCCGCGGCCGCGACGCCGTAGGCGACTAACCCTCAGCTACTGGCACCAAAGTCTCGGACACCGGGCTGGTGATGCCTGACGGAACACTGGTCGGACAGTGCGCAGATGGCCGCAGGCTTATCCACATGGAAGAGGTGCGGGCTTACTCCGGGGATTACCCTGGCCGGAGTGAATAGCAACAAACCGCGACGTCGGCACTCACCGCAAGTGCCGACGTCGTACTTCTTATTCGGTGACTTCGTCCTCCACTACCGGGTCCTTCAACAGGAGCGCCGTGCCCTGGAAGGCGGGCAACTCGAGGAAGAAGCTGCACAGGTCATCAACCTGGCCCACGTCCTCGCCCGAGAACAAGTCATGGACGATAGCCCCTGGGACAAGGTGCGAGGACTGGATGCTGCCGGCAATGTCCTGGTCCGAGAAGTTCAGGACCGTCACCTGCAACGCTCCGTCTGCGAGCTCATTGACCAGCACCAGCAGCCCGCGGTGCGAAACATCGGGCACATCCAGCAGCGTGCTGGTGGCGATCCCGGACTCTTCCCGCACCGTGAGGATCTTCTGGAGCCGCCGGGCGTAGGAGTTGGGATCCTTCAGCTGATCCGGCAGCGGACCGTAGAGGCTCCGGGCGCGGGGCATGCCGGCCAGGGACGTCTTCGCATCAGGGCTTGTCCCCATGAGATCGTGCGCGCCGCGGTTGATCCAGCGGGTGTCGCCCTGCGAGGTAAGTTCACGGACTGTCTCACGGTCAATGGCCGTGATGCCTGTCAGGTCCCAGCCGGACAGCGCGAACACTCCGGGCTGCAGTGCGTTGTACATGGACAACAGCACGTGGGCATCCAGAACCTGTTTTTCCTGCTCCTCCGTGATGGCATCCTGATCCTTGATGCCCAAGGCGGCCATGATGAAGCTGACCGTGGTGCAGGCGATGCCGTTGGTAGTGAAGACCGCGTTGTACGGCCCGTTCTCGCCAGTGAGCCGTTCCCGCATGGTGTTCTGGACCTTCTCCGCCACCTCCGCGCCGGTGAGTTCCTCGCCCGCGAGCTCGAAGACGTCGTCCCTGTGCCCCGCTGCGAAGTGGAGGAGCTCGTAGGTCAGTTCATCGTGGTTCTGGAGGGCGTGAACCAGCGAGGCCTGATCCACCCCGATCTCCATGGAAAGCCGCAGGGTCAAGCGCAGGAACTCGGTATCGCCTATGACCAGGGCGTAGTGATAGGCGGGCCGGGTGATGAAGTCGTAGGAGAGATCCGGGCCGGACTCGGACTGCGTCTTGATGTCATCAATGGTGAGGTTGAGCTCCTGGAAGGAGAACCCGCCCACCTTGCGGATCATGGAACCAATCAGTTGGTTGGCTGCCTCGGACAGCGGGTGGCCCTCGGACCAGCCCGGTTCTTCCTCGGCGCTCTTCTCCACGCCGAGGAACCCGTTGGCGTCAAGGCGGAGCGCGCCGGTTCCGAGGTCCAGCAATGAGTGCAGGGCGTCACCCACCACCAGGCGCATGCCGGCGAAGGTGGGATCCAGCCAGTTGATGGAAGGCTGGCCGGCCTTGAAGTAGTGGAGGTACACCCAGCGGCGCTTCTTGCCCGTGGTGTCGATGATGGGCTTGGTGGCGCTCCAATTGGTTTCCTTGACGCCGGGTTCGTAGAAGATCACCCGTTGGAGGCGCCCGATGATGTAGCCCGCTTTCTGCAGGGCTTCCTCAGCTGCCGGGCTGATGTTCACCGAATCCTCGCCCTCGGGAACGTCCGGCAGCAAATGCCAGTCTTCCTCGGGGATGTCCACCATGTGATAAATGCCGGGGTAGTCCCGGAAGTTCATTTCTGCGAGCCGGAAGTCCGCACCCTTGCCGGTGTGACCCGGGACGATGTCGTCAATGACCGTGCCGCCGTGCTCATTGGCGACCTCGCACATCTGGCGGAACTCTTCCTCCGTGCCGAAGGCGGGGTCAATTGCCATGCTGATCCGGTCGAAGTGTCCGTCAACGCTGGGCGTCTGCGACCACCCGCGGATGCCACCGGCCAGCTTCACCGGGCCCGTGTGCAATCCCCTGATGCCGATCTCGCTGAAGGCGTCCCAGAGCGCGGGCTCGCCCAGCGCTGAAAGGAAGGACTGGCCGTCCTTGGTGATAAAGGACAGGGGGTAGGCCGTGAACCAGACCGGCGCGCGCTCAACAGCTGCGCGTGGGTTGGGCCTGGCGTACGAGTTCTGCCACATGCTGGCCTGCCCGGACAACTGCCGGGCCATGGTGTTGGCGTCACCGAGCATGGACTGGTTCCTGAGCCAATCCACGTAGGTGGAGTTCAGGCCGTCGAATTCCAAAGAAGGCCGGGCGGCAAAGAACTGCCGCCTCCGGGCTATCGGCCGCAGCGCCTTGGGCCGGGCCGGATAGAACTGCTCATCAAACGTGATTTCCGCCGGTTCGCTTGCGGTTTCATCGGGCGTTTCCTGTGGCGTCAACTCCGGATTTTCTTCCGGAGATTCGCTGATTTCTGACACGCTCTCGTTGACTGCAGGCTCCCGCACAGTTTTCTCCTTTACGTGGTCGCCGCGTCAACGCCGACCGTCCGAGGGGGTCGTTCAAGAGGTCACGTACCCGGGCTTGCCCGGACTATTCATGCTAGTCGGGGGAGGCCGCCGTTTGTCTAACCCGGGAACAAGTAAGTCTCGTTATTATGTGCCGAATTGACCTTGGGCGCCCGGGCCTACCGGTGATACGGGACATTCAGTACCGTGACTTGTGGAGATCGGAGAACCCATGAAAATCGTAGTGATCGGCGGCAGCGGCCATATTGGCTCCTTCCTGGTGCCCCGGCTCGTCCGGGCCGGCCATGAGGTCATCACCATCAGCCGCGGAAGCCGCCGGCCCTACGCCGATTCCCCCGAATGGCAGCAGGTCCGTCAGGTCAGCGCGGACCGCGAGCAGGAGGAACGCGAGGGGAGCTTCGGTGACCGGGTAGCGGGACTGGGTGCCGACGTCGTGGTTGACCTGATTTGCTTCACGCTCGAGTCGACCACTGCGCTGGTTGAAAGTCTCCGAAACCAGACGGAGCATCTGCTGCACTGTGGCTCCATTTGGCGATACGGCATCAGTATGAAGTTGCCCATCACCGAGGGAGCGGATTCGGCTGCCGAACCCCTGGACGACTACGGGATCCGGAAACGTGACATCGCCCGCATGCTCAAGGAGGAGACTGCCTCGGGCGGCTTGACCACAACCTCAATCCACCCCGGCCACATTGTGGGTCCGGGGTGGTTCCCGATCGGGCCACTGGGGAACCTGGACCCGGCGGTATGGCACACAATTTCCGCCGGACTGCCGCTCCAGGTTCCCGGGAGCGGGACCGAGCTGATGCACCACGTACATGCCGACGACGTCGCTCAGGCCTTCGAGAAAGCCATCCTTAACCGGGAAGCCGCGGCCGGTGAAGACTTCAACATTGTTGCCCCCACGGCCCTGACCGTGCGGGGTTACGTGGGCATGGCTGCGTCATGGTTCGGGCAGGAACCCAGGATGGAAACCGTGACCTGGGAAGAGTTCCGCGGAAACACCGCCCCTGAAGCAGCCGACATCAGCTGGGCCCACCTTTCCCGAAACCACTGCATGTCCATTCAGAAGGCCGTTTCCCGCCTCGGCTACGCACCCAGGTACCAACCTGAGGAAGCCGTGCACGAGTCCCTGCAATGGCTCATCAGCAACGGGAAGCTGGAGGTGCGGACGTAGCCATGTACAAAGTGCCGAACAAAGACGCCACAGACAGCCGCCTCGACCACGGATTCTTCATCCTGGGCGGTGCCGCTGCAGTGTGGCTGGCGTTCCTCTTGGTGGGAGAAAGCTTCCACCTGGGATGGGGACAGCTGTGGTTTTCTGTGGTGTTCTGGGCGTTCCTCGCGTACTTGCTGTTGCCCAGGCTGCACCGGATTCTCACCACCATTTACGTCCCCGGCTACTTCATCGGCCGGGCGCGGACCAGTGACGGACTGCTGGGCGACCCCGTCAATGTTGCACTGCTGGGGGCCGAACCCCAGATCCACGCGATCATGAGGGCCGCCGGCTGGACCATGGCCGACGACGTCACATTTGCCAGCAGCCGTCGCATCATCAGCTCCACAGTTTTCCGGCAAAGCTATACGGAGGCGCCGGTGAGCCCCCTGTACCTTTTCGACCGGCAGCAGGACTTCGCCTACCAGCAGGAGGTCAACAACACCCCGGGCAAGCGCCACCACGTCCGGTTTTGGCGCTGCCCCGAGGGCTGGCTTCTCCCGGGCGGCCACAAGGTGGATTGGCTCGCGGCCGGCACCTACGATCGCAGCGTCGGTTTTTCCTTGTTCACGCTGCAGATCACGCACAAGATTGAGCAGAACACCGATGTGGAACGGGACCACATCGTCTCAACAATTTCGGCCGCTGAGCCAGCCGTTACGGTGCAGGTCATTGAGGACTTCTCCACCGGCTATCACACACGCAACGGCGGCGGCGACTCGATTTCCACCGACGGCGACCTGCCAATAATCGACGCCCGCCACGTCCGGGTTCCCGCGGACCAGCCACCCAGCCGGACCGACAGCAGGGACCGACGGCCCGCACCCATCATGATGGGCGCCGCTCTGGTGGTGGCTAGGGCGGCGGCGGCACTGGTCCTCGCGATCACCTTGTTCACTTCCGGAGGTGAAATATCCGGACTCGCCTTGGACGCCGACACGTCAGACCCGGAAAGCACGACGGCGGCAATCGCCTTGATAGCGTCGGTGGTCCTGGTGTTCGGGCTGGGTGAAGTGTTCCTTGCCTGGCGCATCTTCCTGGGCAGCAACGGCGCCCGTGTGATTGCCATGGGCCTGAGTTCCATCTCTATCCTGGTTCAGGCAGTCGACTACGCCACCGGCAGCGCGAATATCACCCTCGAAGCGGGCCTCTCCGGTTTGGCCACCGACATCCTGGTGCTCTTGGCCCTGTCCAGCCAACGGGCCCGGGTGTACGCCAAGCGGCAGCGCGTCCCGGCTGTCCCGGCGTCGGTGGTTCCCAGGCGCGTGCCTTCCTGACCTTCTTTGAGCTTCCCGGGGGCGGCGACACGCCGTCTTTCACGGGGTGTCGGGGCTGTGTCGCCGTCAAAGAGGGTGGTGGCGGTACACGCCGGGGCCGAGCTGCGCTCCGGGTGGGGCGCTTTTATACTGGCTGTGGAGTCAAAGGGGGCGGTCTCGGTCCTGCATCGGAAAGAAAAGGATGGTCTGGGCCGGGCGTATGTAGCTGGCATGACCCGGGCCTTGGCGGAGAACACGGACCTCGTCATTCAAATGGATGCTGACTTGTCCCATCCCGTCTCGGTGATTCCCACCATGGTTGACCGGATCCGTAATTCCGGTGCTGCGCTGGTGATTGGTTCGCGCTATGTGGCGGGCGGGTCCACAGCAGCGGAATGGCCTTGACACCGCAAGGCACTGTCTGCATGGGCAAACTTCTATGTGGGGGCGATGTTGGGCCTGAAGATCAAAGATGCGACGGCAGGTTTCAAAGCCTGGACCGCCTCCGCCCTCCACCACATTGATGTGGCATCAATTCGAAGTGACGGATACTCGTTTCAAGTGGAGATGAACCACCGGGCAGCCAGCCAGGGCCTGACAATTGCCGAGGTGCCCATTCACTTTGAAAAACGGGTGGAGGGTGCATCCAAGATGAATCTCCGTGAGCAGTTGGAGTCCGCACTTACACCGTGGAAGCTCCGGTTCCGGAAGTAAGCGCGCGGTGCTAGCCGGCGCTTAAACAAAAAGCTCCGGAGTGCGTTATTGGGGGATACGCACTCCGGAGCAGCCTTTGAGCAGGGGCTCTCGCCGCCTGCAGTAACCACTCTACGTGCCGTTCGAGGCCTTTGCCACCACCTCGAATAAGTACTTTCGCTTTAGTTTTTATGGGCGGCCTCGTGCCTCTTCTTTTGGGGCACAATCAGCACCGGACGCCGCTGGTGATGGCTAAGCCAAGCCGCCACCGAGCCGTTCAAAGCTTCAGAAATGCGATGTCCCAAGCCAGGCTCGGGCGATCCCACAATGATCATTGAGGCATCAATGTCCGAGGCCAGGCGGCCCAGGGCCCGGGCAGGGTCACCGGCGAGCAGACGCAACGTCCAGTCTGCCGTGCCACCATCCATGGCCTCCGCGATGGCCTTGCCCAAATCACCACGGACGGCTGCAACATCTTCGTCGTCCTTCTCGGGGTGAAGCGACATCCGGTGTGTTTCGCGCGAGGGGTCCCACTCCACGAGGTAGCTGGCCTCGTCCACGTAAGCGCAAACCAGTGGCACGCCGAGTTGCTCGGCCAACGTCCTGGCAGTCTGGAGGACCTCCACATGCTGGTCCGGCAACACGCCTACCACCAAGGGAATCCGTCCGCTGAAACCTTCCACAGCCATACCCCTATTGTTGCTCTGCGGCGGGTGCTTGAACAGCGTGTTTGGTGTTATCTGTCAGGGACAAGGCAAGCCGTTGGCCCTTGTAGTGACACCAGCCCCGGCCTACGGTTAATCCGAAGAGAGGTGGTCCGTGATGGAAATCTTCATGTGGTGGCTCGATCTGCACCTGGACAGCAAAGAGTGGCTGCGCGAAAACCTGCGGGCCGATGAACTGCCGCTCCAAGTGGTTCAGCATATTGCCGAAGCCGGCGGACCCCATCCGGACAAGGTCAGTGGAGTGTTGACCGCGGCGGATTGGGACTTCATTGAGACGCAGTCGGAGTTCGTGGACTGAGATCCCTAGGCACAGCTTGCGGTGGGGCGGGCGGCTGTGACGATGACCTGCGCGGCGGTGTCCGGGCCAAGTGAAGGGCTTTCTTGGGCATCGGCCGCAACTGCCGTGGGACCCTGCTTGGCCCTCATCCGCAGAAGGGCTACGGCTGAGATCAGGAACCAGGCCACGTTGGTCACTACGGATGGCCAAGCCCCGTGCAGCGTGCCGTTGATGATGAAGGCGCAGGAGCCAAAGAGGTTTACGGTCTGAAAGGTGCTGCCCGCCTGTAACCAGCCCATGGACACCGCCATGTAGCCGCCGAGCATTGCCACTGCGCCGGCCCAACCGGCAATTTCGAACAGCAGTTCCATGGGAGTCCTTTCAGGATTTGGGCATCCGGATGAAGCCGACAGGCGGCGTGAGGTCCGGGACGGGGGCTTGATTCGGGGGTCGATGCTGAGTGACTGAATCGTGCTTGTGAGTCAATATTGAGGCAGTGACACCTTTAGTTCAATTGCATTATTCTGAATCCCATGTTTAGGAGCTCTTAACATGGAAATGGACCCGCGGAGGCTGCTGGTTCTGCTGGCTGTTGCCCGCACCGGAGGCGTTCTGGCGGCAGCGGATGAATTGCGGATAACGCCGTCCGCCGTGTCGCAGCAGCTCAGCAAACTCGAGAATGAGGCCGGGCAGGCATTGCTCCTCCGGACCCCCAAAGGCTCAGTGCTCACCCCCGCCGGATTGGCCATGGCAGAGGCTGGGGAAGAGATAGAACGGGCACTCAACGTCGCCCGGGCCCGGATGCAAAGTGAAGTCAATATTGCCGGCGTGGTGCGGGTGGGTGGCTTCACCAGCTTCATGCGCACCGTGGTGATCCCCCGACTTCCCGAGTGGCGCAGCCAGTACCCCCAGCTGCAGATCCAGATCGTTGAAGACGGTTTCCCTGCGCTGATGCGGCTGCTCCGTCAACGGCAGCTCGATGCCGTAGTAATTGAACAGGACTCGACGGCGGCAGAGCAGCGTCCGATGGCCGCCGGAATGATTCAGGAGCCCCTGTTGGACGAGCCGTGGAAACTGGTGGTGCCGGCGGGAAGCCTGCTGGGCACGGACAACATCGACCTCAGCCGCCTGCCCTTGCCGTGGTTGGGAGTGGAACCATCGGCAGCCAACACCGCGGTGCTGGGACGGCTCCGCCACTCAACGGGCACACGGATTGAGACTGTTCACCAGTACCACGACACCCTTACCGCGCTGGCACTGGTTGCTGCCGGTGAGGGGGTGGCCATTGTGCCCACCCTGGCGCTGACCGGCGTGGTCCACGATCAAGTGGACATTCTGGACGTCCCCGGCCTGGGAACCCGCCATATTGCGTTGCGCCGCTTCGACCGAAGGAAAGCAGCGAGCTTGCCCGTGGACACAGTGGCCCGCTTGCTGCGGGAGTCCGCGGCGGCGTTCGACACCCGTTCCGGCGCCTGACCGGTCCTGCCTTATGGAGGCAGGACCGGTCAGGTTCTTCACAGCGCCGGTTCTTCACAGCGCCGGTTCTGTTAGTGCCGGTTCTGTTAGTTCAGCGCAGGAGTGTCAGTGGGGACTACGCCCGAGCCGTAAAGGTCAGAGGCAAGGTCCCTCAGAGCCCGCAAAGCCACCCGCTGGGTGAAAGGACCATAGGACACACGTGCCACGCCAAGTTCTTGAAGCTCGGCTGCGGGCAGGGCGCCGGGAGCGCCGATTACGGAGAGTTTGCCGTGCCCCAGGCCCTCCACCAGCGGTTCAATGACTTCACGGGTCATGGCGCCGGGCACAAACACCAAGGAAGCCCCGGCGTCGAGGAAGGCGCGTCCCCTGGCGATGGCGTCCTGGATGCTTACCTCAATGGGGCGGTCCCCGCCACGGGCAATAGCGTCAGTGCGTGCGTTCAGTTGGAACGCGATCCCCTCGTCTGAAGCGGCGGAGATGATCGCCTGCACACGGGCAACGGCTTCGTCGAAGGGCCGCAAGCGGTCTTCAACGTTTGCGCCAACCACGCCAATTCCAATCGCCCGGCGGATGGTCTCTGCAGGGTTCTCGTAGCCATCGTCCAGATCGGCCGTGACCGGGTGATCCACGGCGTCGACAATTCGCTTTACCCCGTCCAGCGCAACGTCCAAGGGCATGGTGCCATCGGCATAGCCAAAGGACGCAGCAATGGAATGCCCAGCTGTAGCGATGGCCTTCGTCTCAGAAAGTTCTGCAACAGTGCGGGCACTGATGGCATCCCACACGTTGACCACACTGAGGATTTCCGGTGCCTCATGCAGGGCCTTCAGCCGTTGTGCACGTGCAGTGGTGTTTGCTTCAATCATCTGTTGTTCTCCGTCATCGTTGTCCGTCATGCTTTTGCGTTACCCACGGCTGGAACCGGGCACATGTGCCACCCACAGCCTAGGCATAAGGTCACACAGCGCGATACCACGGGTTTGCCGCCGCCGCTGTGGCTTCCTTCGTCCGTGTACTACGGTCCTCGATGAAATGTGGGCAGCGGTTCCATTGAATCCGCGCCCACCACCCGGTCCCTTCCTTGCGCTTTGGCGCTGTACAGGGCCGTGTCCGCCACCTGAATCATGAAACTCAGGTCCGAAACGGTGGCGTCCGTGGACGTTACACCGTAACTGACCGTGGGGTAGGGCAAACCGTCCGGATCTGCCATGGCGGACAGGCGCCGGCTGATGTCCAGCGCAATGGCTTCGGCCCGTTGTTGTGTTGCGCCCGGCAGGAGAAGGATGAACTCTTCCCCGCCGTACCGGCCCACAAGATCTGTTGACCGAACCGAGGCGGTGCAGGCTTGGGCGAACGCGCATAGGGCAGCGTCACCGGCGGCGTGTCCATGCTCATCATTGACTGCTTTGAAGTAGTCCAGGTCTGCCAGGATCAGGGCCGCACCGTCCTGGGAAGCCGGGCCTGCCAGCTCCTTTTCGGCCAGGCCAAGGAAGGCGCCCCTGTTAAGCAGCCCGGTCAGGTGGTCCCGTTCGGCGCGTTCCCGAAGCCTCTTGATGACGTGGCTGTTGCTCAGGGCATTGATGGTGAAGGACAGCGACACCAGGAGAATCAGGTGCATCAAAGCCGCAGGCGCATAACCGAAGAAGGTACGGAACGCGCTTCCATCCGGCCCCTCCAGCACAAACGTGATGGCTCGGCCCAGGTAGTACAGGGAAGTGAGTGCGGCGATCAGCGACAGGAATTTGATGGCCCGGGACTGCGCGGATCTGGTGAACCACAACTCGGCGGCGGCCATCCCCAGGCCTGTCGCCGTCATGACCAGATAGACCAAACCGCCGGACCACAAACTGGATTCGGCATCGTCCACCACTGATGCACAGAAGGTGATCAGCGGTGCCGGTGCCAACTGCCAACCGCTGATTTTACGGTGGCGAAGAGCACGTGCACCTGCCCAGATGCTGAAGGCTCCGGCCACAATGAGCGCCTTCCCCGGTGGATTGGCCCAGGCCAGGAAGGTGGTTCCGTTCAGAAGGAACGCGAAATTGCCCGCAAAGAAGAGGAGCAGGGCGGCACGCCACCATGCGGTCCATGCGGACCGGAACCGCCGGGAAGAGGCGTAGGACAGGACTATCAGGGTCAAGGTGACCAGCCCCAGGATCATTCGTACGGAGAACGGGTCCAGGACTATCGCTCCCTCTTGCAAAGAGACTGCAACCATGGCTCGGTCCTGCTACCGGCCGACCACCGCGAAAGTCCTTCTTGACGGCCTCATGGCTCTTTGACCTCGCAAAACATTTAATCCCCCAAATAGTCTTATCGGTCCGGATTGACCGCAAAGCACAGTCAAGCATGTTTTTTGATGGGGTGAGACCACCATCACCACAGCCTCGAAAAGTTTTTTCGTTTTTCGCGTCACGATTCCGTGTTTGAGTGCACTGTAACCGTAAGGGGTGGTCTTGTTCAGAGTCCGAATGCGCTGAAACAGACCGAAGTCGGGCACGCGGCGTGGCTGGCCCCCGCTGCCTGTATCCGTAAAACGGACTATCCACATAGGCCCAAATAACCGTTGCCTCCTACTCGCCCTGATGGTTCGATGGGGTTCATGGCTACCGCAGAGAGTTACCTCATCGCGATCGGGACCAAGAAAGGCCTGTGGCTCGCAAAAAGCCCGGACCGCAAGGAATGGTCCCTCTCCGGCCCGTATTTCCTGATGAGCGAGATTCCCAGCATCGGGATAGATACAAGGGAAGGCAAAACACGAATCATGGTGGGTGTCCGGTCTGAGCACTGGGGTCCCACAGTGGCCCACTCGGATGATCTTGGCGTCTCGTGGACCGAGCCCGAGCAAGGCGCCATCAAGTTTCCGGACGGGAGCGACGCCGCATTGGAGCGAGTCTGGCAGATATACCCCGATTCCGAGTCCCGCCCCGGAGTTGTCTGGGCCGGGTGCGAGCCGATCTCCGTGTGGAAATCAACAGACGGCGGCGAACACTTTGAGCTGAACCGTGGACTGTGGGACCACCCGCACCGTAATGAGTGGGGTGCCGGGTACGGAGGAGCGGCGGCGCACTCCATTGTGGTTGATCCCTCCGGAAAGAAGGTGCACGTCGCCATGAGCACGGGCGGGGTTTACAGATCGCTCGACGGCGGTGCCTCCTGGGAGCCGCGCAACAAGGGAATTTCCGCCTACTTCATGCCCGATCCCAACCCCGAGTTCGGTCAATGCGTTCACAAGATCGCCGCTGACGCCGCCGTCGAGGACCGTTTGTACGCGCAGAATCACCATGGCGTGTACCGGACGGACGACGGCGGCGAGAACTGGGACTCGATCGCGGACGGTCTACCTGCCGATTTTGGCTTCGTCATGCTCACCCATCCCCGCCGTGAAGGCACGGCCTGGGTTGTCCCCTTGAAGGCAGACGGCGAACGCATCCCGCCTGACAGCAAGCTCAGTGTCCACCGCACGGACGATGCCGGCGGAACGTGGAAAGAGCTGCACACGGGTCTCCCGGACCACGAATACAACGCAGTCCTGCGGGACGCGGCGTCCGTAGACACCGCAGAGCCCGCTGGTGTGTACTTTGGAACCCGCGGCGGCTCAGTGTATGCCAGCGCTGACGAAGGAGAGACCTTTACTGAAGTGGCCTCTCACCTGCCGGACGTGCTCTGCGTACGTGGCGCCGTCGTGTTTGGAAACACAGCCGGGGCGGGAAACCCGCTGGCAGCGGCGGAAGCCACGCTGGTGGCAGAAACTGAACAATTTGTGGAGGCAGCAGCACAGACGCGGGATCCTGGTACCGAAGACCAAACCCCGGTACCTGGTTAGGCCGGCCGTGGCTGAATTTGTGGTCATGTTGCCTGGCGTCCTGCAGCCGCTCGTCGGCGGACAGTCCTATCTGACTGCGTCCGCCGACGGCGCTGTGACCGTTGGACAGTTGCTGGACACAGTCACCGGAGATTATCCGGTGCTGGCCAGGCGTTTGCGGGATGAAACCGGAGCACTGCGCCGCTACGTGAATATTTACGTGAACGGCGATGAGATCCGGCGTGTGAAAGGTCTTGATACGGAGGTGGCGGCCGGCCAGGAGGTTTTGATCATCCAATCCGTGGCTGGCGGCTGAGGAAGGTTTGGGGTCGAGCCGGATCAGGCGACACGCCAAACACTGCATTCATCGGTATTGATGGCTTTGCGCATCCCGGTGGCGTGGTCCATGATCCACACCACGCCGATTCCGGGTGCCGTTTCCTGAACGCGCCCGCGGCGGATCACTACGTCGTCGTAAGCGGGCCCTACGGACAGGCGGGCTTCAATCTCGTCCCCGCGGTGAAGCTGGCTGATTGAGCGTATGCGTGTTGTGTGAGTGGTGGCTTCCTTCAGCATGGTGTCCTCCTGGCTGGAGCTGGTGCCTGCACTTGCCGGCCATTCCAGTGTGGCGCGGCAATGTTGCCACGGTATTTCGGCCCGGTTAGGGTCCCGTTAGCATTCCGGGATGGTTTGGTTTCAGCGTGAACAGCCCCGCCTTCCGGGTTGGTTGACTGCCCGGTTGTAGCCTGATCTCGGTTCTTGAGACTCACAGGAACCACAGGCTCCGGCTCAGGGAGATCGAATGGGTGTGCTCCGGCGTTCAATCGCGTTGTCCACAGGCCTGGCGGTATTTGCCGCCGGCTTGTTCTTTGTACAGGCCCCTGCGACGGCGGTGCCGTTGCCAGGGCCGGAGAATCCGAACGTACAGTTCGTGGAGGGGACGCCGCACTCGGAGCATACGTTCGAGAATCCACCGGAGCGCGCCACACCGTTCAACACCGGTCCCGGGTCCGGAGCTGCGGCTTCCGGGCCCAGCGGCGACATCCGGGTGCGGCTGGTGACGGCCAAGCTGGCGGACAACAGCAATTCGGTGTCCATGACCAGTGCCGAGCAAGCCGTGGCAGCATCCAGCAACTACTGGAAAGCGATGACAGCCAACAAGCTGTCCATGACGGTCAACACCAAGGTGGCAGGTCACCAGTCCAAGGCGAAGTCCACTGACAGCTACAGCACCATCATTTCCACCATCACCAGTGAGCTGAATTGGTCGGCCAGCCCGTACACCGCCCTGGTGATTTTCATTCCTACGTCCACGCTGTCCGGAAATGCCCTGGGGGCCGGGTACAGCAGCGGAAGCTACAGCGGCCGGGTGCTTCTGCCGCAGATCAGCGGGTTCACCAATAACGTGATGAGCCATGAGTTCGGGCACGTCATCGGCCTGATGCACGCGGATGCGTTGCAGTGCGGCAGTGGGGCGTCGGACGTCGGGGTTGACTCCAACGGCCGGTTCACGGATCCTTCCTGCTACATCCGGGAGTATGGCGATACCACGGACATCATGGGTGCTGCCCAATTCGAGTCGCCTGTGGTGAGCAGCTCGCTGTGGGATTATGCGGGGTTCGGCCGTGGAGATGAAATCCGGGATGTCGGCGTTGCTACCGGTGCCAAGACCTACACACTCAAACCCTGGGGCGGAACCGAAGCCCAGCGTGCCATCAAGTTCACGGACCCCATCAGTAAAGAGGTCTACTATTTGGAGCTTCGGCAGGCTGCAGGCTATGACAGCTACCTGGACGACTCAGGCAGGCCACCGGGAAACAGGGGTGTCAAGATCGTCCAGCGCGGTGGGGCTACGGTCGCTTCATCGCTGATCCTCATGCCGTCCACCAAGCCCTTTCAGGAACCTTGGTACGCAACCAACCATGCATGGCAGGCCGGCAGCACGTTCACTACCTATACCGGCACGCAGGTGACCATCAACTCGGTGTCCACCACATCGGCGTCGGTCACTATCTTTGCCGACCCCAAGCTCACGGCGAAGATCCGCTTCTCGGTGGGCGACTTTGACGGCGACAAGCTCAGCGATGTCCTCTCCCGTGAGCCGGACGGTTCGCTGATGTTGTACTCGGGGCTGCCCGGCAACAGAATCAACAATCCCCGGTTGATCGGCTCGGGGTGGAACGTTTTTGATGCCATCACCGGCATCTCGGACTTTGACGGCGACGGCCGCGCGGACATCCTGGCACGCACCAGCGACGGCGCTTTATGGCTGTACCCGGGCAATGGGAGCGGCGGTTTCCTCGCCAAACGTCAGGTTGGTTCGGGCTGGCAGGGCTTCTCTCACCTGATCGGCGTGGGAGACTTCGACGGCGATGCCCGGCCGGACCTCATGGCCGCCAAGCCCGATGGCAGCCTCTGGCTTTACCCCACCGACGGCCAGGGCGGATTCCGGGCTTGGTCCCAGATCGGCTCGGGGTGGAACGGATTCACCAGCATCACCTCGGACGGTTCGTTCACCGGTGCAGGAGCCGGGCTGTTCGCAAGGGCGGGCGATGGAACTCTCTACCTGTATCCCGGGAACGGGTGGGGCGGTTTTGTGCCTCGCATCGCCGTCGGAAGTGGTTGGAATACCGTGGGTGACATTGTCAGTGGGCAGGATTTCACGGGGGATGCCCGTACTGACGTCCTCACTGTGACGTCCACCGGGACCATGCGCCTGTACCCGGGCAGCGGCTCGGGATTTGCCGATCGGCTTGCCATTGGTGCCGGGTGGAACCAGTTCAGCCAGGTCTGGGAAGCAGGGGATTTCGACGGCGACGCTGTGGCGGACGTCCTGGCACGGGGCAGCAACGGTGTGTTGTGGCTGTACCCGGGCAACGGCTCCGGCGGGTTCCTTCCAAGAGTCCAGGTGGGCTCAGGTTGGGGTGCATTCACCTCGGTGCTTAGCGCTGGGGATTTCGACGGCGATGGTCACCCGGACCTTGTGGCGCGGACTTCGGACGGCGTGCTGTGGTTGTATCCAACGGATGGTCGCGGCCAGTTCCTGGTCCGAAAGCAGATTGGCACAGGGTGGCAAGGGTTTACGCAAATGCTCGCGCCGGGTGATTTCTCCGGTGACGGCAAGGCGGATCTTGTGGCCCGGGCGGCCGATGGGAACCTGTGGCTGTATCCGGGCAACGGTGCCGGGGGTTTCCAACCGTGGAGGCAGATCGGCACGGGCTGGAACATTTTCGATTCCGTCATGCAGGGTGGTGACTTCAATGGTGATGGCCGGGAGGACATCATCGCCCGTGGAACTGATGGCGCGTTGTGGCTCTACCCGGGGAACGGTAACGGGGGATTCATGACCCGATCCTCCATGGGGACCGGATGGAACATGTTCACTTCCTTTGCCGCCCTGGGCAATGGCTTCACGGGAACGGGGAACCCTTCAATTGTAGGGACCGCCGGCGATGGGACCCTGTTCCTCTACGTTGGCACCGGCACGGGGGCGTTCCAGACCGTGGTGCTGGACCCGCGGTAGATCGTTGAGGACGCCGGGCGACGTTCCTTCCCAGTTGCCTCGGCTGGACCTTGCTTGAGAGCAGCGAAAAGCCCGGAATGTCGCGGGGACATTCCGGGCTTTCGGGTTTCCTCTGCTCACTTAGTGGGCAGGAGCGTGAGTTCTAGGCGTGCTGTTTCCGCTTGTGCAGGCCGAGTTCTGTTGTGGGCGTCTTGGCTGATTCGCGGGCTGTCATGGCAGAGACGGCCGCGATTACGCAGATCACCGCGGTGAAGATGGAGATCTGGACCCATCCTCCCGGCTTGGTGCCACCGAGGGCCGTGACGATTGCCGGTGCGAAGCCGGCCATGAGGAAGCCCAGCTGGGTACCGATTGCCAAGCCGGAGAAGCGGACCTTGGTGCTGAACATTTCGCCGTAGAAGGACGGCCATACGGCGTTGGCTGCAGCGTAACCGAACGAGAAGAACACCACGGAGACCAGGAACATAAGCGGAACATTGCCGCCCTCGAGGGTCAGGAGGAACACCGGAGTCATGATCGCGCTGGAGAAGGCTCCGTAGATGAACACGGGCTTACGGCCGATCTTGTCCGAGAGCATGCCGAACAGTGGCTGGGTTCCCAAGGCAACAACGTTGGCCGCAACTACCAGCCAGAGTGTGATGGTGCTGTTGACGCCGGCAACATCCTGGGCGTACTTGATGGCCAGGGTACCAAAGACTGTGCTGACTGCGGCGATGAAGGCGCAGCACACCACGCGAAGGACATCGCGCCAGTGCAGCCTCAGGAGGTCGGCGACGGGGAGCTTGGAGATCTCGTTGTTCTTCTTGGCTTCCGCGAAGGCCGGGGGCTCGTGGAGGGTGCGGCGGATGAAGAATGCAACCAAAACCACCACGGCGCTGAGCCAGAACGGGATACGCCAGCCGATGCCGTATTTGATGTCATCGGGCAGTGCCACCACGGGAATGAACACCAGGGCTGCCAGGATTTGGCCACCTTGTGTGCCGGTGAGGGTCCAGGAGGTGAAGAAGGAGCGGCGGTTGTCCGGGGCGTGCTCCAGGGTCATGGAGGAGGCTCCGGCCTGCTCGCCGGCGGCGGAGAGTCCCTGGCACAACCGGGCAAGCACCAGAAGGATGGGGGCCCACCAGCCGATGGTCTTGAAGTCGGGGAGGCAGCCAATCACGAACGTGGCTGCACCCATGAGGACCAGCGTGAACATGAGGACTTTCTGGCGGCCGATGCGGTCTCCGAAGTGCCCCAGAATCACAGCACCCACGGGCCTGGCAACGTAAGCGAAGCCGAACGTCGCGAAGGACATGATGGCCGCGTTGGCATCGGCGGAAGGGAAGAAGACGTGGGGGAAGATCAGGGCCGCGGCAGAACCGAAGATAAAGAAGTCGTAGTACTCCACCGCGCTGCCCAGGAAGCTGGCAAGTGCGGCTTTCTTGGGGGTTCCGGCGGTGGTTTCAGTGCCTGGCGTCGCTGACGGCATTGTTTGGCTCATGGGGGTGTTCCTTCTGTGACGACGATGTCGCGGATCTGGCTTCTGTGGGAGACCCCAGCGAGGTGCGGCCGGTCGATCCCAACATAAGTAACCACATGGTGAGAGCTACTTGTGCAATACAGCAATACTGGCTGTGAGTGGGGTCACTTGTCAAGAGAAGTCGCCACTATCTAGAAATAGCTCTCACCATGTGAGAGCATCGAGATATGAGTGTGAAAGAGGACACAAAGACCGACATGGTCGGCAAGGCATTGAGCCTGTTGGTTTTATTGGGCAATGAACCCCGCGGGGCGAGTGCGGCGGATCTGGCAAGGAGTGCGAGCCTTCCCTTCAGCACCACCTACCGGCTACTGGGCTCGCTGACGCGTGACGGGTTTGTGGACTACGAGCCGGATGGGCGCCGGTATCACTTGGGCTTGCGTGTCTTCCAGCTGGGTCAGCGTGTCTCAAACCATCACGGGTTCGCGGCAACTGCGCTGCCTGTCCTCCAGCGCGTTACCGATCGTACGCATGAGGCCACCATCCTCTCTGTCCGCGACGGCAACCATCACCTCACGGTCAACAAGGTGGACGGGCCCAAGACCTTCCGCGTCACCAGCGACCCCGGCCATCTGGGCGCGCTGCACACCACGTCCGTAGGCAAGGCGATTGTGGCGTTCGAGGAGGAGATCGAGCGGAAGCGACTTCTCGAGGAGCTCCCCTTGGATCCGCTGACGGAGCACTCGATCACCGATCGCGACAAGTTCCGCGAAGAAATCGAGCAAGTGCGCCGGCAGGGGTATGCCGTCATGGATGAAGAGAACGAGGTGGGCATGCGCGCCGTCGCTGTGCCCGTCCTGAACTCCCAGGGCCACGCTTTCGCATCGCTCGCCACGGCGGTCCCCGTGTTCCGCATGAGCCTGGAGGAGTTGATTGCGCACGTGCCCACCCTGCAGGAAGCCGCAGCTGAACTCGCGGCCCGCCTGCCCCAGCGCTGACGCTCGTTGTGAGGCCCGATTTGCGCCCCAAAACCCCGGAATGCCGCGCAGAGCAGGCCCCGCAACGCAGCCCCCGCCCGTTGTGAGGCCCGATTTGCGCCCCAAAACCCCGGAATGCCGCGCAGAGCAGGCCCCACAACGCACCTTAAACCCAAGGCATGCCGCATAAATGTTCGCGATAAGAACAAGCGTGCGGAATATGAACACTTGTAGTAATCTAAATAACACCCGGACCGGCGGCGCCCTCAGAAAGCGCCCACGGTCCACGGTGCTGAAGTCAAAGGAGCTTTAGGATGAGCAACCGAGCCGAGTCCGTTCTGGTGGGCCTCATAGGCGAAGGCGTCATGCCCTCGCTCACGCCGCCCATGCATGAACGTGAAGCCGATGTGCAGGGCCTTCGCTTGCTGTACCGCCCCATCGACCTCCTGCAGCTGGCATTGCCGGCCACCGCCGTCGGGGATCTCCTCATCGCAGCCCAGCGCATGGGCTACAACGGCCTTAACATCACGCACCCGTGCAAACAGCTGGTACTGAAGCACCTTGATGAAATTTCCGACGACGCCGCGCGCCTGGGTGCCGTCAACACCGTCCTGATCCGGGACGATCGGCTGATAGGCCACAACACGGATTTCTCGGGTTTCGGCTCGGCGCTCGCCGACGGACTCCCCGGGGCGAAGCTGGACCGCGTGGTGCAGCTCGGTGCCGGCGGTGCCGGCTCGGCCGTTGCTTACGCGCTCCTCACCGCCGGCGTCAGCACGCTGGACCTGGTGGACATGGACCCTGCCCGTGCTGCGGAACGCGCTTCCGAGCTGGGCGCACTCTTCCCCGAAGCCACGGTCACCCCGCGCAGCACCACCGAGCTGAGCCACATCATGGACCTTGCTGACGGCCTGGTGCACTGCACCCCGGTAGGCATGGCCGCCCACCCCGGGCTTCCCCTGGACATTGACCTTCTGCAGCCCCGGCACTGGGTAGCGGACATCGTCTACCGGCCCATCGAAACGCAGCTGGTCCGCGAAGCGCGCGCCAAGGGCTGCGAGGTCCTGGACGGCGGCCGGATGGCAGTGGGTCAGGCTGCGGACGCCTTCCAGCTGATCACGGGACGCGAAGCTGACCGGGAGCGGATGCGGGCACACTTCCTGGAGCTGATTGCCAAAGAGGAAGAAGCCCCCCAGCTTGCAAAGGCGGGCAACTGATGCGCACCGGGATTGCCACGGTCTGCCTGTCCGGCACGCTGAAGGAGAAAATGCAGGCCTGCGCGATCGCGGGTTTTGACGGCATTGAGATCTTTGAGCAGGACCTCGTCACCTCACCGCTGAGCCCGGAGGAAGTCCGCAAAATGGCTGCGGATCTGGGTTTGGGCCTTGACCTTTACCAGCCGTTCCGCGATTTCGACGGCGTCACTCCGGATTTGCTGAAGGCCAACCTCAAGCGGGCCGAGGCCAAGTTCAAGCTGATGGAGCGCCTTGGCATGGACACCATCCTGGTGTGCTCCAACGTCGCGACGGCCACCATCGATGACGACGATCTCAGGGCCGGGCAGCTCGCGGAATTGGCAGAGTTGGCCGGGGCGCACGGCGTCAAGGTTGCCTACGAAGCCCTGGCGTGGGGCAAATACGTCAATGACTACGAGCACGCCTACCGCCTGGTTGAGATGGTGGACCACCCCAACCTCGGCACCTGCCTGGACTCCTTCCACATCCTGTCCCGCGACTGGGACACCGCACCGATCGAGCAGATCAACGCGGAGAAAATTTTCTTCGTCCAGGTTGCCGACGCCCCCAAACTCTCCATGGATGTGCTGTCCTGGAGCCGCCACTACCGGGTTTTCCCCGGTGAGGGACAGTTCGAGCTCGCCAAGTTCTTGGGACACGTTGTCCGCGCCGGGTACACGGGCCCGGTGTCGCTTGAGGTTTTCAACGACGTCTTCCGTCAGTCGGACACCGAGCGCACCGCCGTGGACGCCATGCGATCGCTCATTTGGCTGGAGGAGCAGAGCGCCAAGTGGCTCGCCAATGCCTCCGGTGCAGATGCGCCGGACAACAAAGCCGCGTCCCGGCGTCGTTATCCCATGGAACTGGCCACGCTGCCCAAGGTGAACGAGCCCGCAGGCTTCAACTTCGCCGAAGTAAAAGCTGACGACACCGCTCAGCTGGAGAAGCTCCTGGGCCAGCTGGGGTTCGGATTCCAGGGCCGGCACCGCACCAAAGACGTCCAGCTCTGGACCATGGGCCAGGCCCGCGTGATCATCAACGAGCAAGCTGCCTCGCACTCCGAGCCGGCTATCGCCGCATTGGGGTTCGACGTCGACTCCCCAGTGATTGCCTCCGCTCGCGCCCAGCAACTCAAGGCGCCTGTGGTGGCCCGCAAGGTCCAGGCTGACGAGGAAGTCTTCCAAGGCATCTCCGCCCCGGACTCCACGGAAATCTTCCTGTGCCAGGGAAGCCCGGACGGCACCGCAGCGTGGACGCACGAGTTCGGCGAAGGTTTGGACCGGTCCACGGAAACACAAAACGCGGTCATTGACCACGTGAACCTGGCCCAGCCGTGGCAACACTTTGACGAAGCCGTCCTCTTCTACACCAGCGCCCTTGCACTGGAACCGCAGCCGTTCGCCGAAGTCCCCAGCCCCAGCGGCTTGGTGCGCTCGCAGGTGATGGAGACCAGCAACGGGGCAGTCCGGCTGGTCCTGAATCTGGCACCGGCCCAGCAGGCACAAACAGCGCGCAAAACATACCAGGAACACATCGCCTTCGCCGTGGACAACCTCGTGGCAGCTGCCCGGTCCGCCCAAGAGAGAGGCCTCGAGTTCCTGCAGATTCCGGCCAACTATTACGAGGACCTGGACGCCCGGTTCGATCTTGAACCCGGATTCCTGGCCACCCTCAAGGAGCTCAACCTCCTGTATGACCGGGACGCCAACGGCGAGTTCCTCCACTTCTACACCGCCACCGTGGGCAGTGTGTTCTTCGAAATGGTGGAGCGCCGCGGCAACTATGACGGCTATGGGGCGCCCAACGCCCCTGTGCGCCACGCCGTCCAATATGACTCGCTCCACCGGGTGTAAATCCGCTGCCCCGCAAATGAACCAGAACCGTCAACCGAAAGGAGCCGGCCGTGCCACAGGAACAGACAGCACAGGCGCTCGAATCAGAGGAACTCGTGCCGCCAGCTGAGCCACACGCCGCACACGAGTCCAAGAAGGTGGAGACCCAGGCCGATCTCAGTGCTGAGATCAAAGCCATGGGCGACCGCTACGCCGAGGCCCTCAAGAACGGCCGGGCACCGGAGACCATGCCGCGCCTGGACTACGCGCCTTACCGCAGCAGCATCCTGCGCCACCCCACCAAGAACCTGCATCACGCGGACCCGGAGACGATCGAACTCTACTCGCCAGCTTTCGGTCACCAGGATGTGCACGCCCTGGAGTCGGACCTGACCATCCAGCACAACGGCGAACCCCAGGGTGAACGCATCATCGTGGCCGGCCGCGTCCTTGATGGCGACGGCAGGCCGGTTGCGGGCCAGCTCGTGGAGATCTGGCAGGCCAACGCCTCCGGCCGCTACATCCACAAGCGCGATCAGCACCCCGCACCGCTGGACCCCAACTTCACCGGCGTCGGGCGTTGCATCACCGGCGCGGATGGCTCCTACAGCTTCACCACCATCAAGCCCGGCGCGTATCCGTGGAAGAACCACCTGAACGCCTGGCGTCCGGCGCACATCCACTTCTCCATGTTCGGCTCGGAATTCACCCAGCGGATCGTCACCCAGATGTACTTCCCGGGCGATCAGCTCTTCCCGCTGGACCCCATTTACCAGTCGATCGTGGACCAGGACGCCCGCGACCGCCTGGTGGCACAGTACGACCATGAGCTGACGAGCCCTGAATGGGCCCTGGGCTACAAGTGGGACATCATCCTGACCGGTTCCAAGCGGACCTGGACGGAAAACGAAGCATACGGCGACGCCGGGGACGAGGAGTAAGCGCATGAGCAAGCTGGCACCCACACCGGGCCAAACCGTAGGCCCCTTCTACGGCTACGCACTCCCGTTCACCAAGGACAACGAACTCCTGGCACCGGGCGTCCCGGGCAGCATCCGCCTCCAAGGCACCGTGTACGACGGCGCCGGCAACCCCATCCCGGACGCCATCCTGGAAATCTGGCAGCCGGACTCCGAGGGCAACATCGTCCAGCGCACCGGCTCTCTGGTCCGCGATGGTTACACGTTCACCGGCTGGGGCCGAGGCTCCGTGGGCAACTCCGGTGTGTACACGTTCACCACGGTCAACCCCGGCCCGCTTAAGCCGGGCGCAGCGCCGTTCATCTCCGTGGCCGTCTTCGCCCGCGGCCTCATGAACCGCCTCTTCACCCGCATGTACCTGCCGGAAAACGAGGAAGCCCTCGCCAAGGATCCTCTCTTGAGCTCCCTGGACCCCGAGCGCCGCAAGACTCTCATTGCACGCCGCGATCCCGACGGCGGCCTCACCTGGGACATCCGTCTGCAGGGCGGCGACGAAACCGTGTTCCTGGACTTCCAGCAGGACGGCTCATTGGAAACCAGCGTCAACGCGGACCATTCAGCCAAGGAAAACCAGGCATGACCAGCGGCGACTTCGGCCTCCTCAGCCCGGTGTCGGCGTCGCCCTCTGTGGCCGCGCTGACCGGTGACCGTGCCGTCATGACGGCAATCCTCGACGTCGAAGCCTCCTGGGCTGCAGTCCTTGAGGAAGCGGGACTGGTTCCTGCCGGATCTGCCGCTGTGGTGGCCGAAGCCGCCCATGTTGACTTCTACGACGTAGCTTCAGTAGCGGAACGCGCCCAAGGTGGCGGAAACCCGGTCATCCCGCTGCTCGGCGACTTGCGCGCCCGCGTCCGGGAGCTGGACGCCTCCGGGATCGGCGCCACCAAAGCTGTCCACACCTCGCTGACCAGCCAGGACGTCCTGGACTCTGCCCTGATGCTGCTCGCCAGCCGCACCGTTTCGGAGCTCCTGCTTGAAGCAAAGCGCACGACGACGGCGCTCGCCACCTTGGTGGAGCAGCATGCGGACACGCTGTGCGTGGGCAGGAGTCTGACGCAGCACGCGCTTCCCTACACGTTCGGGCTCAAGGCTGCGCAG
Organism: Paenarthrobacter aurescens; assembly: GCF_041549525.1. Lineage (NCBI taxonomy): Bacteria > Bacillati > Actinomycetota > Actinomycetes > Micrococcales > Micrococcaceae > Paenarthrobacter > Paenarthrobacter aurescens. The sequence goes on along the minus strand of NZ_CP157456.1, from coordinate 4,201,910 downwards.
TGGTTCCAGGGGGTGACGGCTGCGGCTTCCCGTGTGGAGTCGTTGGATTTGCCGGTGCAGTTTGGTGGCGCCGGCGGAACGTTGGCCTCCGGGACCAAGCTGACGGCAGGCTCCGGCTCGACGCCGTTCACCTTGGCGGATTCCCTGGCCGCACGGCTTGGACTGGCTCCTGCTCACGCCCCGTGGCACACCAACCGGATCGCCGTCACGGCATTCGGCGACGGGCTCGCCGCCCTGATCGATTCCTTCGGCAAGATCGCTGCAGACCTGCTGTTCCTGAGTCGCCCGGAAGTCGGCGAACTCGGCGAACCCTTGGCTGCCGGCCGTGGTGTTTCCTCTGCCATGCCGCAGAAGCAGAACCCCGTGTTGTCCGTGCTGATCCGCAGTGCGGCGTTGCAGGCTCCCGGTCTGGCAGCGCAACTGCACCTTGCCGCAGCAACATTCAACGACGAGCGACCCGATGGTGCCTGGCACAGTGAATGGCCCGCGCTCCGCCAACTCCTGGCCCTTGCGCTCGGAGCCGCCGGGCACCTTCGCGAACTCACCGAGGGCCTCCGCGTCTTCCCCGATGCGATGCGCAGGAACCTGGAAATCTCCGGGCCGCTGCTGCTCAGCGAAGGTGTGTCGGCCGCCGTCGCGCCTCTCCTGGGCGAGGACGGGAAGCAGAAGCTGCAGGGCGTCGTCGACGAAACCCTGAAGGCGCCTGCTGCAGAACAGAGACGCATCTACACCAAACTCCTGCGGGAAGCCGTCCCCGCGGACAAGCTCCCTGACGCCGAACTTGACGCCCTCCTGGACCCCGCGAGCTACCTCGGCGAGGCCGCGGAGATCAGCCGCCGCATCCTGGCCGCCTACCCGGATTATGCAGGAACCTCGAAAGGAGCCACTCGTGGCTAAGCCAACAGTCAAGGCCGTGCTGCTGTCCCCGCAGCGCGAACTCGGAGCCAAGCCGCTCTTGGTAGTGGGTCCGTCGCTGGGCACGTCCACTGTGCTGTGGACTGAAACGGCGGCCCTCCTCGGCGATGACTACGACGTCATCGGCTGGGACCTCCCCGGTCACGGCATCTCGCCAACCGTCACGGAAGGCTTCGATGTTGCGGAACTGGCTGACGCCGTCGTGGATCTTGTTGACTCGGTGTCGCCGGAATCAGCGTTCCACTACGCCGGTGTTTCCCTGGGCGGGGCCACGGGCCTGCAGCTCGGCATCAAGCACGGCCACCGCCTCCGCAGCCTGTCCGTCCAATGCAGCGGCGCCAAGCTGGGCACCCCCGAGGGTTGGCTGGAACGTGCCGGGACGGTTCGGAAACTCGGCACACCCGTGATGATCCAAGGTTCCGCCGAGCGCTGGTTCGGGCCCGGCTTCATGGACCGCCAGCCGGAGATCAGCAGCCGCCTCCTGCACGCGCTCCGCGACGCCGACCGCTTTGGCTACTCGTTCTGCTGCGAAGCCCTCGCCACTTTCGACGTTCGCGAGCAACTCGGCAGCATCACTGTCCCCACCCAGGTGATTGCCGGCGTCGAGGATTCAGTAGCGCCGCCGTCGCTCGCCGAAGAAACGGCCGAAGGCATCCGCGCCGGTGGAGGGTCTGCCGTGGTGGAAACGCTCGACGGCGTCGGGCACCTCGCCCCGGCAGAGGCACCGGCCGCCGTGGCTGATTTGATGCGCACTTTCATGAAGGAGAACGGACTGTGAGCCCTGAATACAACGCTTCCGAACGGAATGGCGCCGTACAGCCCGAGGCTACTGCGCAGGACATTTACGACGCCGGCATGGTGGTCCGCCGCGAAGTGCTGGGCGATGCGCACGTGGACCGCGCCAACGCCGCCAAGGATTCCTTCACTGAGGACTATCAGGACATGATCACCAGGATCGCCTGGGGTGGCATTTGGACGCGGCCGGGCCTGAGCCGGCAAATGCGTTCCGCCGTCACCCTCACGGCACTGGTGGCGCATGGCCACTGGGAGGAGCTGGCCATGCACATCAGGGCAGCCCTCAACAACGGACTGAGCAGGGACGAAATCAAGGAAATCCTGCTGCAGACCGCCATTTACTGCAGTGTGCCGTCGGCCAACTCGGCCTTCAAGACGGCCCAGAAAGTATTCGCCGAGATTGACGCCAACCAACCCAATTGAGCTGCACGTCAGGCCGTTTTCATCGTTCACAACGGCCTGAACTGCTACCTGGTTGGGCGAAGAGAAAGAGAAACCCATGAAACAGGCTTTTGTGTACGACGCCGTGCGCACGCCCTTTGGCAAGTTCGGCTCCGGTCTTGCTGCTGTCCGCCCGGATGACCTTGCCGCCCACGTGGTCCGCGAGTCCGTCAAGCGTGCGCCGGGGCTGGATCCGGAGCGGATCGATGAAGTGGTTTTCGGCAACGCCAACGGTGCCGGCGAGGAAAACCGCAACGTAGCCCGCATGGCCACGCTCCTGGCTGGCCTGCCGGTCTCCATTCCCGGCACCTCGGTCAACCGGCTCTGCGGTTCCTCGTTGGACGCGGCGATCATCGCTTCGCGGCAGATCAACGCCGGTGACGCTGAATTGATGCTGGTGGGTGGCGCCGAATCCATGTCCCGTGCGCCGTGGGTGCTGCCCAAGACGTCCAAGCCCTACCCGGCTGGCGACATGACCTTGGCCTCCACCACGCTCGGTTGGCGATTGGTCAACCCGGCCATGAACAAGGACTGGACCATCTCCTTGGGCGAGGCCACCGAACGGCTCCGCGAAAAGTACGGCATCACCAGGGAACGGCAGGATGCCTTTGCGGCCGACTCCCACAACCTGGCCGACACTGCGTGGAACGAAGGCTTCTACGACAACCTTGTGTCACAGGTTCCCGGCACGGACCTCGTCCGTGACGAGGGCATCCGCGCCGGTTCGTCTGCGGAGAAGCTGGCCGGATTGAAGACCGTGTTCCGGCCTGAGTCTGACGGGCCCGACGGCGGTACGGTCACCGCCGGGAACGCCTCGCCGTTGTCTGATGGTGCTTCGGCGGCGTGGATCGGCTCAGAGGCTGCTTCGTCCATCCTTGGCCTTGAACCACTGGCCCGGATCGCGGGCCGCGGTGCGCACGGCAATGATCCCCAGTTCTTCGGATTCGCCCCGGTGGAGGCCGCTAACAAGGCCCTCGCGAAGGCGGGCATCGGCTGGGACCAGGTGGGCGCCGTCGAACTTAACGAAGCGTTTGCCGCGCAGTCGCTGGCGTGCGTTGACGCGTGGGGGATTGACCCCGCAATCGTGAACCAGCACGGTGGCGCGATCGCCATGGGTCACCCGCTGGGTGCTTCCGGCACGCGCATCCTGGGCACGCTCGCCAGGTCCCTGCAGGCTTCAGGGCAGCGCTGGGGCGTCGCAGCGATCTGCATCGGCGTGGGCCAAGGCCTGGCAGTGGTGCTCGAAAACGTTACTGCGGGCGTATCGGAATAGGTGGATCATGCTGAAATTTATTGACACTGTTGGCGAGGCTGTTGCCGGGATCAAGGATGGTTCCACTGTGATGATCGGCGGGTTCGGCAACGCCGGGCAGCCGTTCGAACTGATCGACGCCCTCATGGAATGCGGTGCGAAGGACCTCACCGTGGTGAACAACAACGCCGGCCAGGGCGATCAGGGCCTGGCGCTGCTCATCAAGGAAGGCCGGGTCCGTAAAATGATCTGTTCCTTCCCCCGTCAGTCCGATTCCTGGCACTTCGACGCCAAATACCATGCGGGTGAGATCGAGCTGGAACTGGTTCCGCAGGGCAACCTCGCCGAGCGCATCCGTGCTGCCGGTGCCGGTATTGGCGGGTTCTTTACCCCCACCGGGTACGGCACCACGCTGGCCGAGGGCAAGGAAACCCGGTTGCTGGACGGGAAATGGCAGGTGTTCGAAACGCCCATCCACGCCGACGTCGCGCTGATCAAGGCACTCAAGGCTGACGGCAAGGGCAACCTGGTCTACCGCAAGACTGCCCGGAACTTCGGACCCATCATGGCCGCCGCAGCCAAGCACACCATCGTGCAGGTCTCGGAAATCGTGCCTACCGGTTCCCTGGATCCGGAGAACGTGGTGACACCCGGTATCTACGTCAACAGCGTGGTCCGCGTCAGCGGTTCCAGCGCAGAAAAGGTGGCTTGATCATGAGCACCCAAACCAGCCTCCAAACCTCGGAGAAGCCGTTGGGCCGCGACGAACTCGCCCAGCTGGTGGCCCGCGACATCGCCCCCGGTTCGTTCGTGAACCTGGGCATCGGCCAGCCCACCCTGGTGTCCAACTACCTCACTGAGGAACAAAACATCACGCTCCACACGGAGAACGGGATGCTCGGCATGGGCCCGGCGGCTGTTGGTGATGAGATCGATGGCGATTTGATTAACGCCGGCAAGATTCCCGTCACCGAGCTGCCCGGGGCCTCGTACTTCCACCACGCCGACTCGTTCGCGATCATGCGTGGCGGGCACTTGGACATCTGCGTCCTCGGGGCTTTTCAGGTCTCTGCAACCGGTGACCTCGCCAACTGGCACACCGGCGCTCCGGACGCCATCCCGGCGGTGGGTGGCGCCATGGATTTGGCCACCGGGGCCAAGGATGTGTTTGTGATGATGACCCTCCTGACCCGCGAGGGAGTGTCCAAGCTCGTGGAGCAGTGCAGCTACCCGCTCACCGGCGTGGGCTGCGTGACCCGCGTGTACACGGACAAGGCTGTATTCCTCACAGGACCCCACGGCGTCACCGTCCGGGAGACGTTCGGCTGCACCCTCGAAGAAATCCAGGAGCTCGTGCCGCTGCCCTTGAAGAAGGCAGAGTAGGCCCCGCAACGTTGGCCCCCTCGCGTTGTGGGGCCCGCTTTGCGCGCCATTTCGTGAACCAAGCGCGCAGAGTAGGCCCCGCAACGTTGGCCCCCTCGCGTTGTGGGGCCCGCAACGCAATCTAGGATTGGTAACCATGACCGACTCCGCAGGAACCCCACAAGCCAGCGATCAGTATGTTCAGTCGCTGGCCCGGGGTCTGGCGGTGATCCGGGCGTTCGACGCGAACAACCCGGTGATGACACTCAGCGAAGTCGCTGCCCGCACGGATCTGACCCGTGCCACGGCCCGCCGCTTCCTGCACACCTTGGTTGAGCTGGGCTATGTCCGTACGGATGGCAAGACTTTCGCACTCACGGCAAAGGTGTTGCAGCTCGGCTACTCGTATTTGTCGGCATTGTCCTTGCCGCAGTTGGCACAGCCGCACCTGGAGCAACTGAGCCTGAAGCTGGGGGAGTCCACGTCCGCAGCGGTGTTGGACGGGCCGGACATCTTCTACGTGGCCCGCGTGGCTACGCGCCGGATCATGAACGTGGGCATCACGGTGGGCACGCGTTTCCCGGCCTATGCCACGTCCATGGGTCGCGTGCTGCTCGCCGGATTGCCGCAGGCCAAGCTAGAGGCCTACCTCTCGACGGCGGAACTCACCCCACTCACCCCGCGAACCGTCGCCAGCGTCCCCCACTTGAGGGCCGCCGTCGAGCAGGTCCGTTCGCAGGGCTGGTGCCTGCTGGACCAGGAGCTGGAGATCGGGCTGATGTCCATTGCTGCCCCGGTGTGGAACCACAACAACGGCGACAATGTGGCTGCGATCAACGTGTCCCTGCAGGCTCAGGCTGTGGCCGCCCAGCCGGATCCGGCGAAGTACCTGGACGCGGTCCGTCAGGAAGTTGTGGCCACGGCACACGCCATCTCCCAGGACGTTTCCGCCAAGCACTGATTACTTCCGAATTGCTGCCAATCGCGTCTCCAGGATCCGGCGCACCATGGAGTCCGGCACTGGGTTGTCCGCAGAAAACCGCAGCGTCCCCGGCGACCACGAGTAACCCCCAAGCTCCTCGGACATTTCCGGCAGGATCTGCCCGCTGAACGGGTACAGGGCCAAGTGTTTCTTGGTTTCGAGCACGCTGAGGAAGCCCTTGCCATCAACCAGCAGTGCGGGCATGCCGTAGCTGACGCCTTCTTCGGCATCGGGCGCGAGCTCGCGGGCGATCCCCACAATCCGTTCCAAAATGGAGCGGTTGTCCTCGGTGACGCTTTCCAAGTATTCGGTGACGGTTCCCATAGGCCAATCCTGCGTCATAGCCGGGAGTTTTTGTACAGATAATGCCCTTTAGAAGCGGTTTTAGGGGCGGTATCTGTACAAAAACTCCAGAGGATTAGCGCTCCGGAATCACCGCGATGCCCTGGATTTCAATGAGGGCTTCCTTCTGCCAAAGACGCGTGACGCCGATTCCGGCCATGGCGGGGTACTGCGAACCAGCCATGTCGCGCCAGATGCGTCCGATTTCGCGTCCGTTGGCCATGTAGTCATCCACATCCGTGAGGTAGATGGTCACGTTGACCAAGTCTTCGGGCTGCCCGCCGGCCTCGCGCAGAGTGGTCAAAACGTTGGTGAACGCCTGGGTGAACTGCTCCACGATGCCGCCGGGAACGATGTTCATGTTCTTGTCCAGGGCCGTCTGCCCGCCCAGGAAAACGGTGTTGCCGGCCAGGATCCCGTGGGCAAAGCCCGATGGCTTGGGCAGCGATTCCGGGTTGATCGTTGTGTGGCTCATGCTGTTCCTCCTCGTTGTGGCAACTGCAAAAAACTTTTGGAAAGCCTCTGTGCAGATCATTTCCGCCGTGCTACGTTGAGCATATGTGACGATCGTAAAAAAGTCGACACATCACAAAATCTCGAAGGGAACCCGCAATGAAACTAGCCACCTTGCGTACGGCCGGCGGAAGTACGACGGCGGCGCTCGTCACGGGCGCCGGCTCTTACCTCACGCTGCCGGCCCTTGATGTTGGGGCCCTGCTGGCCCAGCCGCAGTGGCGTCTTGTTGTAGAGAAGGCAGCAGAAGCTGCGGCGGACAAGGACCAAGCGTCCACGGAGATCAACCTCATCGCTGCGGCGGACGCTGACCTTGCGCCGCTCCTGCCCCGTGCCGGCAAAGTGATCTGCTGCGGCCTGAACTACGGCGACCATATTCAGGAAATGGGCCGTGAACTTCCGGAATATCCCACGCTGTTCGCCAAGTACGCGGACACTCTGCTGGGAGCCAACGACGCCGTGGAAGTCCATGGCAGTGGCCGCGTCGACTGGGAAGCCGAGCTGGCCGTCGTCGTGGGTTCTGAACTGTTCCGTGCGGACGAAGACCAGGCCCGTGAGGCCATTGGCGGGTACACGGTTGCCAATGACGTTTCCATGCGCGATTGGCAGAGCCGCACCCTGCAGTGGTTCCAAGGCAAAGCGTGGGATGCCACCACCCCGGTAGGCCCGGTGATGGTCACGGCGGATGAGGCCGGGGAAGAGTTTGAGGTCCGCGGCTACGTCAACGGCGAGCTGGTGCAGCATGGGAACACCAGCACCTTGGTGTTCGGCCCGGCACAGCTGCTGTCCTACATATCGCAGTTCACCGTCCTGCGTCCCGGCGACCTCGTCCTGACGGGCACGCCCGGGGGAGTGGGAATGGGAATGACCCCGCCGCGCTACCTCGAGGACGGCGACGTCCTCACCACTGAAATCGATGGGATCGGCCGGCTGGAGAACCAGTTCCGAATCCACGCACACGCTGAAGCAACCGTCTAACAACAAAGGAGAACCCCATGAGCCAGAGCACCACCGAATACCGCCTCGACGGCGATAACTCCATCTACGCCCAGGCCGACGGCAAGGTTGTCCCGGTAGTCACCCGCGCCGGTGCCGAAGATACCAACACGGCCCAGTCCGGTGACTGCATCCGGGTCTCCGGCGTCAGCATCCAGCACACGCCGGCAACCAAGATCTGGTTCGGCCAGGTGTCCAACACTCCCGGATACCGCTCACTCCCGCACCACCACGGCGAGGCTGAGACCGGCGGTTACGTATTGCGCGGCCACGGCCGGATCTACTTCGGCGAGAACTACTCCGAGTTCATTGACATGAAAGCCGGCGACTGGGTGTTCGTGCCGCCGTTCATGCCCCATGTTGAAGCCAACATGTCCATCACCGAAGAACTCGTTTGGCTCACGGCCCGCACGCCGGAGAACCTCGTGGTCAACCTCGAGGACGTTGCCGACGAAACCCTCGCCGACTACCGCCGGGCCTAAACCATGATCACTGGAACCCTGACCTCCGAGACTTTCCTTAAGGCCGTTGAACTCACGCCCACAACAGCCGAGGTGTTTGACGAAGCCTATGAAGCAACCACCCAGTACGTGCCGTGGCCAAAAGCCTATGGTGGAGACATGGTGGCACAGGCCGCGGCCGCTATGATGCGGTCCGTTGATGCTGACAGGACTTTGCACTCGATGCACAGCTACTTCATGCGTCCGGTGGATATCGGTTCCAGTGTCCGCTACGAAGTGGAACGCCTGCGGGATGGCCGCGGATACTCCACCCGCACGGTTCGCGGTTTCCAGAACGGCAAGCCCGTGTACGCCGCCATGGGCTCGTTCCAGGTTCCCGAGGACGGTCCGGATTTCCAACCCGAGGCTCCTGCCGCCGTCGAGCCTGAGTCCCTGCGTTCGGCAGCGGAAGCATTGGACGGCGTGGACGGCAAGGCCGCGGACTACTGGTCCACCGGACGCAGCTTCGATATGCGCCATATTCCCGGGCCGGTATATATCGAATTGGAAGGCGGTTCAGTGCCGCAGCAGGCGATTTGGGTCAAAGCCTTCGACGCCCTGCCCGACGACGCCGACCTCCACCGCACAGCGTTGGCTTACGTCTGCGATTACACGATTTTGGAGCCGCTGCTCCGGGTGAACGGACTCAACTGGTCCACCCCGGGACTCGCCACAGCCAGCCTGGACCACTCCATGTGGTTCCACCGGGACGGCCGCGCGGACGACTGGGTGCTCTACGCCCAGGACGCCATTTCCGGTCAAAGCAACAGGGGCCTGGCCATGGGCCGCTTCTTCGATCGCCAAGGAAGACTCCTTGCCACTGTGGCCCAAGAGGGCATGATCCGCGCCGGAGCCTGAACAGCAGTACCCCCAACTCCCAACTCCCTCGCTCTAACGACGCACCACTGAAAGGACCGGCCATGAGCATGATGCCATCGGCCCACGTGGACACGTTCACCCGCGACCACTTGCCGCCCGCCGATACTTGGCCTGCGCTTGAATTCACCCTCCCCGAACTCAAATACCCGGAACGGCTCAACGCCGCTGCCGTGCTGATCGACGACGCTGTCGAAAGGTTCGGCGCGGACCGGCCTGCCCTGTGGACACCGGACGGCTCGGTGTGGACCTATGGTCAGCTCCAGCAGCGTTCAAACCAGGTAGCCCAGGTGCTCACCGAAGACCTCGGGGTTGTTCCGGGCAACCGCGTGCTCCTCCGTGGGCCCAATAACCCTTGGATCGTGGCAGCCTGGCTCGGTGTACTGAAGACCGGCGCCGTGGTTGTCACCACCATGCCCATGCTGCGCTCCAGCGAGGTCTCCACGCTGATAGAACTCACCAAGCCGGTGGTAGCCATCTCCGATCACCGGTTTGTGGACGAGCTCACCATCGCGGCAGGAGACCAGGTGAAGGTCCTGACGTACGGCGCCGGCAACGGATTCGACGACGACGGCGACCTCGCCTCGCGCTGTGAGCACAAGAGTGGCAAGTTCACTCCAGTGGACACAGCGGCGGATGACGTTGCCCTCCTGGGTCCGACGTCGGGCACCACCGGCGTGCCGAAGGTGACCATGCATTTCCACAGGGACATCCTGGCCAATGCGGACACCTTCGCCCGGTACATCCTGGAGCCCACGGCGGATGACGTGTTCGCAGGGTCCCCGCCGTTGGCATTCACGTTCGGGCTCGGCGGGCTGGTGGTCTTCCCACTCCGCTTCGGCGCTTCCTCGCTCCTGACTGAGAAGGCCGGCCCTGTGGAGTTGGCCCAGGCAGCAGCCGCGGCCGGTGCCACCATTCTCTTCACTGCACCCACGGCGTACCGGGCCATTCTTAAGGAGCAGCGTGGAGATCTCCTCCGGGGCCTGCGCATGGCTGTCTCCGCGGGAGAGCACCTGTCCAAGGAAACCTGGGAAGCCGTGCATGAGGCTACGGGTTTGCGGCTGGTCAACGGGATCGGTGCCACGGAGATGCTGCACGTCTTCATTTCCGCGGCAGGGGATGACATCCGCCCCGGAACCACCGGCCGCGCAGTACCGGGTTACCGTGCCACCATCCTGGACAACGACGGCAACGAACTGGGCCCGGGCAACATCGGACGCCTGGCCGTCATTGGCCCCACCGGGTGCCGCTACCTGGATGACGCGAGGCAGGCCAACTACGTGGTCCGTGGCTGGAACGTCACCGGTGACACTTTCGCCATGGACGAAGACGGGTACTTTACGTACCAGGCACGCTCGGACAACATGATTGTCTCCTCCGGCTACAACATCGGTGCGCCCGAGGTTGAGACGGCCATTGACCAGCACCCGGACGTGGTGGAGAACGCGGTCATCGGGGTTCCGGATGAAGAGCGGGGCAGCATCGTCTGCGCATTCGTTGTCCTCCGCGAGGGCGTCACCGGCGATGCCACCAAGCGCAAGGAAATCCAGGACTTCGTGAAGCAGACCATCGCCCCGTACAAGTACCCGCGGGATGTCCGCTTCGTCAACGAACTTCCACGCAATCCCAGCGGCAAACTCCAGCATTTCAAGCTCCGCGACAGGGTCCTCTCACAGGACAAGACCGGGAGCCAGACCGAACAACTTACCCCCGCCGGCCAGAGCCAGGCCTGAGAAGGAGCACTAGAGATGAAAATCGCAATCGTCGGAGGCGGCCCCGGTGGCCTGTACTTCGCAGCCCTGATGAAGCAGTTGGACCCGTCGCACGACATCACCCTCTGGGAACGTAACGCTGCCAGCGACACCTTTGGCTTCGGCGTCGTGTTTTCCGATGAAACGCTGGGCGGCATCGGCAACGCCGATCCCGTGGTGGCGGAGTACATGAGCCGCCGCTTCGCCCGGTGGTCCGATATTGACATCCATTTCCGCGACCAGATGATCACGGTGGGCGGCCAGGGCTTCGCCGCCATGAGCCGCAAGGAACTGCTGGAGCTGCTCCAGCGCCGCTGCATTGAACTGAACGTGGACGTACGCTTCAGCACCCTCGCCCCTGCCGTTGAAGAGCTTGAAGCCAACTACGATCTTGTTCTGGCCGCGGACGGCATCAACTCCCAGATCCGCGCCAAGTACGCTGACTCCTTTAAGCCCAACCTGGACCCCCGGACCAACAAGTTCATGTGGCTCGGCACCAACCAGGTCTTCGAAGCCTTCAAGTTCTTTGTGAAGGAAACCGAGTGGGGCGTCATGCAGATCCACGGTTACCCGTACTCGGATGAAGGTTCCACGTTCATTGTGGAGATGCACCAGGACGTGTGGCACGCGGCCGGTTTCGACGAGACTGCCAACGAGGTCTTCCCTCCCGGCGTCTCGGACGAGAAAGCGATCGCCAAGATCCGCGAGATCTTCGCAGAGGAACTGAACGGCTACGAGGTCCTCACCAACAACTCCAAGTGGATCAACTTCACCACGGTCCGCAACGAGAGCTGGCGCCACAACAATGTGGTGCTGCTGGGCGACGCCGCCCACACGGCACACTTCTCCATCGGTTCCGGCACCAAGCTGGCCATGGAGGACTCGCTGGCTCTGGCCGCTTGCCTGCACGAGCACCCTGACGTCGAGTCGGCGCTGGCTGCATATGAGGCAGAGCGTCGGCCCGTGGTCGCGTCCACCCAGCGCGCGGCACAGGCATCGCTTGAATGGTTCGAGCGGATCGGTCAGTACAAGGACCAGGACCCCACGCAGTTCGCCTTCAACCTGCTTACCCGCAGCCGCCGCATCACCCAGGAAAACCTGCGCCTGCGTGATCCTGAGTTCGCCGACGCCGTGGACCGCCACTTTGCATCGTCGCAGGGACTGAGCGAGGTGGCTCCCGCCATGTTCCAGCCGTTCCGCATCGGCGGGCTGGAGCTGAAGAACCGGATTGTGGTTTCCCCCATGGACATGTACTCCGCCACGGATGGCGTTCCGGGCGACTTCCACAAGGTCCACCTCGGTTCCAAGGCCCTGGGCGGTGCCGGCTTGGTGATGACCGAAATGGTCTGCGTTTCCGAAGCGGGCCGCATCACCCCCGGCTGCAGCGGCCTCTACACGGATGAGCAGCGGGACAGCTGGAAGGAAATCGTAGACTTCGTTCACAGCCGTTCCACCGCCAAGATCGGCGCCCAGCTGGGGCACTCCGGCCGGAAGGGTTCCACCAAGCTCATGTGGGAAGGCATCGACCAGCCCCTTGACTCCGGCAACTGGACCGCCGTCGGCCCTTCCGCGCTGCCGTACAGCGCCGGGAACCAGACTCCTGTGGAACTGGACCGCGCCGGCATGGAGTCCATCAAAGCCGAGTTCGTCGCCTCCGCTGTCCGTGCTGACGAGGCAGGTTTCGACCTCCTGGAAATCCACGCCGCCCACGGTTACCTGTTGTCCTCCTTCCTCTCGCCGGTATCGAACAAGCGGACCGACGAGTACGGTGGCAGCCTGGAGAACCGGCTGCGGTTCCCGCTTGAAGTGTTCGACGCCGTTCGCGCGGCTTGGCCTGCAAGCAAGCCGCTGACGGTACGCATCTCCGCCACGGACTGGATTGAGGGTGGCAACACCTCCGACGATTCCGTGGAAATAGCACGTGCTTTCGTGGCACACGGCGCTGCCGGCCTGGATGTTTCCACCGGACAGGTGGCCAAGGAAGAGAAGCCCGCTTTCGGCCGCAGCTACCAGACCCCGTTCGCGGACCGTATCCGTCAGGAAGTTGCCGCTCCGGCAGGCGCGGCTGTGATCGCCGTCGGCGCCATCTCCACTTACGACGACGTTAACTCGATCCTCCTGGCGGGCCGCGCGGACTTGATCGCCCTGGGCCGTACGCACCTCTACGATCCCCAGTGGACGCTGCACGCTGCAGCGGAGCAGGAATACCAGGGCCCCGGTGCTGATTGGATTCCCCAGTTCCGTGCCGGCCGCCGCAAACCCCCCAGCTCACGCACCGACGCTGTCCGTCCGCGCTTGAGCCTGCTCAAGGAAGTGGACATGGACGAGAACAACACCCACCTGCGCTGGACTCCCGAGTCAGCCACGGCATCGGTTCTGGTGAAGTAGCCATGGCAACTGCACCCGTCAACAACTGGAACGTGCCCAAAAAGACCACCGGCCTGGTGTTGTTCTGCTGCTGGCTCGCGATCCTCGCCGAAGGCTATGACGTAGGCGTCCTCGGTGCCATCCTTCCGGCCCTCGCCGAGTACAAGGAATGGAACCTTTCGCCGCTCGCTTTGGGCGGATTGGGGTCATATGCCTTGATCGGCATGCTTATCGGTGCCCTCTTCATCGGCACCTTGAGCGACCTTGTGGGCCGCAAGAAGATGCTCCTGGCTTCCATGGCGATCTTCACTCTCACCCAGGCAGGTGCCGCTTGGGCACCCACCCCGGAGCTCTTCGGCCTCTTCCGGCTGATCGGCGGCCTGGGCATGGGCGGTGTCATCCCGGTGGCAGCAGCGTTGACCATAGAATACTCGGCACCGAACAAGCGCTCTTACAACTACGGCCTCATGTACTCCGGCTACTCGCTGGGTATTGTTGCCGCAGCCCTGGCCGCCCTGTTCGTTCTGCCCCTGGGCGGCTGGCGTGCAGTCATTGCCATCGGTGCAGCACCGGTGGTCCTGATCCCGATCATCTGGAAGTTCCTGCCCGAATCCCTGGAGTTCCTGGAATCGAAGGGCCGGAAGTCCGAGGCCAAGGCCTTGGCCGCCAAGCTGAACATCTCCAACTACAAGCCAGTTGTTGCCGTGGCCCCCGTAGCGGGCATGCAGGCTGACCCATGGTGGAAAACCATCACCACCATGTTCTCCCGGAAGTACCTGCGCTCCACTGTGTTCTTCTGGATCTCGCTCTTCTGCGGCCTGGTACTGGTCTACGGCCTGAACACCTGGCTGCCGAGCATCATGAAGAAGGCCGGCTACGACCTCGGCTCCTCCCTGACGTTCCTGCTGGTCTTCAGCCTCGCCTCCGCAATCGGCGGCCTGCTCCTGGGCCGCGCTGCGGACAAGTACGGCAAGAAACTCATCCTGGTGGTGTTCTACATCCTGGGCGGCCTGGGCATTATGCTCCTGGTCTTCCCCAACACCATGGTGGTGAACCTGCTGTTCGTTGCCTTCGCCGGCGTCGGTTCCATCTCCACATCCTTGGTCCTCACCGGTTACATCGCCGACTACTACCCGGCCAAGGTCCGTGGCACGGCGACGGGCTGGGCACTGAGCTTCGCCCGCCTCGGCGCCATCTCCGGGCCGCTGATTGGTGGGTGGATTGCAGGGTCCAAGTTGCCCTTCGAAGCCAACTTCGCGATCTTCGCCGGTATTGCAGTACTGGCCGCCGGCGCTGTGGCCATGATTCCCAAGCCACAGCCTGAGGTGCCGGTTGCCGCCGTCGACGTCGATCCCGACGACGCCACCGTCAGTGCCCGCTAGGAGCAATCATGGACAGCTTTCCGGAGGCGTGCGTCGAGCGAACGGTGGAATGGGTGGACACCGACGCCTCCGGACACCAGCACAATTCGGCCATCCTGCGCTGGGTTGAGGCTGCGGAGGCCGAGCTGTTCCGAAAGTTGGAGCTGCCGGACTATTTCCCCAACGCTCCGCGGGTGCAGCAAGTCATCAACTACAAGGCCAAGCTGTGGTTCGGCCAGCGCATCACCGCCACGGTGAAGATTCAGGCGCTCGGCCGGACCTCGCTGACCATGGCTTTTGATGTAACGTCCGACGCCGGTGAGGTTGCCGCGTACGGGACGGTCACCACGGTGCATGTCCCCAACGGCACCACGACTGCAGAACCCTGGCCGGTGCCGTCCTGGCGTGGGGGCTTGGTTAGCGCAGGCCCTTGAGGATGTTCTTGGGGCGCTGCATCTCGCCGTGCTTGGCACCAAGGACGATCACCCAAGCTGCGAATGCCGGGATGGCCCACTGGAGTGCTTTCAGCTGGGTTTGGGCTGACTTCAATTCATCCGAAGCGCCCGCGCGGGGTTCCGTGGCTCCTTCGGCGCCTTCCTCCGAAAGCTCATCAACCTTCTTGCCCACCACGCCTGCGTACAGGGTGACGGCTGCTCCGGCCAGAGTTACCACGGTCTTGTAGATGGTGTTCGAGGCGACGCTGTCCTGCTTGGCGATCCGGCCTTTGTTCTCCCAGGCTATGGCCAGATCCGCAGCCAGGTGTCCTGCGAAAGCTGCAGTCTGAACAGGAGCCCATTTACCCCAGCCCTTGCTTGAAAGGCGGGTGCGCTCGGTGGGGTCTTTGGCTTCTGCTGCGGCACCGTTAAGTCCAATGGCGCCCATCAGTGAGCCGCCGAACCATGCAGCGGCGGTGAGGTCGTGAATGGAGCGGGCTACGAGATTTCCTGCCATGATGTGCTTCCTGTCGTTGATACGGAAAGGACCTTCCGAGGCGGTGGTGGCCTCGAATCAGCGTGGTTCTATAGTAAGCATGCTTACTAAGGTGCGGCCAGTCGGCTGGATCCTGGAATGCGGTGGTCAGCTTTCGGTTCACGTTCATCCTGCGTTCCACTCCGGCTACGCACATTGACGGTTACGCTTAGCCGGTGGAGCACCTCTATGCGATTCTCGCGTGCATAATTCTTGGCTGTTTGGCGGTTTTCCAAGTGGCACTGGCAGCCGGTGCGCCACTGGGACGGTTTGCCTGGGGTGGGAAACATGAGGTTCTGCCACAAAAGCTGAGAGTGGGGAGCGTGGTCTCGATCGCGCTGTACGCCCTCTTTGGGTACACCGCTCTGGCGAAGGCGGGACTGGCGCCGGTACTCGTCAGTGAACCCTTTACCCATATCTTCATGTGGGTGCTTACGGCCTACTTCGCTGTGGGCGTCTTCATGAACGCGATCTCCCGGAGCAAGCCTGAGCGTTTCGTCATGACTCCAGTGGCGCTGGTTCTTGCGGTTCTCTTCCTTCTTCTTTCACTGGGTTAATCCTGTTGGGCTAAACGCGCACCAGGGACGCACACGTTCCCCGACGCTGCAGGTACCTATGATGAACTGGACTGGCGCCGGAACTTCGGCGCGGAAATGAGGATCCTTTCGATGTTCGCCGTCCCGGCACCCCCGGTGCGCCACCAGCAACTGCTCGTCACCATTTTTGGCCTCTACGGGCGAAATGCAGGCGATGCTTTGCCTGTCTCAGCGTTGATCTCCATGCTGGGCTCCCTCGGGTACGATGCTCCGGGCGTGCGGTCCTCAGTCTCCAGGCTCAAGGCCAAAGGCGTGCTGAAGAGTGTCCGCGAGGGCGGAATCGCCAAATACAAAATCTCCGAGTCCATCAGTGATGTGTTCCGGGAAGGTGACCGCAGGATCTTTGCCCCGGAGCAGCCCGCGCCCGTGGACACCTGGGTGCTGGCGGTCTTCTCCGTGCCCGAATCCATGCGGAACCGCCGGCACCAGCTGCGGTCCGCCTTGCTGGCCCTTGGCTTCGGTTCCGTAGCCAACGGTGTGTGGATCGCCCCCGCACACAAGTTGGAGCAAGCCCGGGAGCGGCTCACAGCAAGCGGGCTGATCGAGTTCGTGGATCTTTTCCGGAGCGACTACGTTTTTGACGGCCCCATGCGGCCCAAAATTTCCGAGTGGTGGGACCTCAAGGAACTCGATCAGCAGTTCACCGAATTCCTTGAACTCTACGAAGGTGCGGAGCAGCACTGGACCGGGCTTGTGGGCAGTGACCCGGAAATCGCCCTGGCTGAATCCACCGAAGAGCTGCGACGCGACGCCTTCCGCTATTACATTCCCATGCTCACCATGTGGCGCAAGTTTCCGTACCGGGACCCGAATCTCCCCGCTGACTACTTGCCGCCCGAGTGGCACGGTCCTGCCGTGCGCAGGACTTTCCAGGCGGTCCATCGTTTGGCCGCCCCGCTCGCCGCGGCCCATGCGCATGAGGTCATAGCCGAGGCCCTGAACCCGGCTGCTGCCTGAACTTGCCTGCTGTCTGAACTTGCTTGCTGCCTCAGCCCGCTTGCTGTCTCAGGGCGGCCCCGCAGTTACTCGCCGATGCGGGGTGCGTCGATGATGCCGAACACCTCACCTTGCGGCGCTTGAATGATGGCCATGCGTCCCAGTGCCGTCTCGGTGACGGGCATCAGAAGGCTGGAACCGAGCTCCACGGCCCGGTCCGCAGTGCCCTGGACGTAGTCGCTGGCAAACCAGGTCAGCCAGTGGTTGGGGGTGTTGGGGGCAAGGTCAAGGTCATGCTGAACCCCGCCCACTTCGCGGCCGTCCAGCGGCCTGCGAATGGTGGAGTACGTCAGGCTTTCCTTGCTGACATCCTGGTAGCTGACATCGAAAACCTCGGCGTAGAAGGACCGCGCTGAGGCGAAGTCGCGGGTGCGGAGCTCGTTCCAGCACAGTGTGCCGTGCTCATTGACGCGTTCGGCGCCGATGTGAGTACCTGCCTGCCACACGCCGAAGGTTGCGCCAACGCTGTCAGCTGCCAATGCCATCCGGCCGGATTCCATGACGTCAAAGGGAGGAGCTATCAGCTCTCCACCGGCTGCGCTGATCTTCTTGGCGGTGACATTGACGTCATCTGATGCGAGGAACGTTATCCACACGGTGGGCGCGCCCGGATCCTGCTTGGGCCCCACGCCCGCCACCGCACGCCCTCGGACGTGTGCGAGGGAGTACTCACCGGCCTCCGGATCTCCGGGAGTGAAGTCCCAGCCGAAGAGGTCTGCGTAATAGCTTTTCGCAGCTGCGAGGTCGTCCACACCCAGGTCCACCCACATGGGCGTCGCCGCAGGCCAGTTGGAAATTTTGGTGGACATGGAACTCCTCGGAAATAGGGCGCTAAGGGGCAGCTGCCTCCCCGAAAGCCCGATGCGCCGGGCCTCCGGAGAGGCAGCCACCCATAAAGTGCACCCTGGTCCCGATTCGTGACACATTTTCGGTCCACATTTCGTGGCGCCCGAAGTCCGCGGCACCACATAGAGGTGCGGCGGCAAGCGTAAGCCGCTTACCGCCGTCGTGCGTTCCGGGTTAAACCGTGCGCGTTGCCTTGGCGAGATTCTCGCGGAGTTCGTCCGCGTTCTGGCGGATGACGTAGGCCGGGCGGTCCCGCTCTACGCGCCAGCTGTCCTCCAGCGGCCCGATGTTGACGGTGTCGAAGCCGAACTCGTCATAGAGCTTGGTGACGAGCTCGGCTGCTTCGGAGAAGTCGCTCGAGGTAGCCAGGGCACGACGGTTGGGAGTGCCTGCCGGGGTGCCGTCGGTGGTGATGTCCTTGGCGAAAATGTGGTTGAAGCCCTTGGCCACCTTGGAGGTGGGCAGGTGCTTCTGGAGCAGGCCGGAAGTGGTGGCTTCGCCGTTATCCAGCTCGGCAATGCGGCCGTCGCGCTCCCAGTAATAGTTGTTGGTGTCGATTACGATCTTGCCCTCAAGCGGCTCCGCGGGGATGTCCTTGTAGTTCTTCAGGGGGACGGTCACGACGGCGAAATCACCAGCCGCTGCTGCCTCGCCTGCTGTTGCGGCCCGGGCACGCGGCCCGAGTTCGGTCACCAGCTCACTGAGGGTTTCCGGCCCTCGGGAGTTGCTCATGACCACGTCATAGCCGAGTTCTACCGCTTTGCGGGCGACTTGGCTGCCAATGTGTCCTGCACCGATGATTCCGATTGTTGTCATGCCTGTGCCAACAACAAGTTGCACACGCCTATTTCCCGCGTGACGCAATATTACTGAGAGGTTTATACTAAGTAGTCTTACTATGCTGTTTGGCATCGAAGACGAGGAGGTACGGATGGCCGGGCATTTGGAACTGGTTGAAACGCCTGATGGGGAATTTCGGATTCTGATGGTGGACGGCGACGACGTGTTGATGGGCCTGTCCAAGCAGTTTTCCACTATGGATGAGGCTGTTGAGGGAGTCGCGGCGATCCGTGAGGTGGCGGGGACGGGGCTGCTGCGGCCCGCATCGGCTGAGCGGTATGCCGTGCTCATGCTGGAAGAGCCGGTGATCGATTCCGCGCTGGCCGCCCAAGGCGCGCAGGCGCAGTCACGGGCGCAGGCGCAGACTCAAGCGGAGGTGGTCAACT
Organism: Paenarthrobacter aurescens; assembly: GCF_041549525.1. Classification (NCBI taxonomy): domain Bacteria; kingdom Bacillati; phylum Actinomycetota; class Actinomycetes; order Micrococcales; family Micrococcaceae; genus Paenarthrobacter; species Paenarthrobacter aurescens. Next base: position 4,182,824 of record NZ_CP157456.1, on the reverse strand, counting down.
GTGGCGGCTGACGGGCCAGGCAAAAAGAAGCACGGCGTTCTCTTCGATGTGGATGGAACGCTGATCGATTCCAGCTACTTCCATGCAATGGCTTGGTGGCAGGCGTTCCGGCGTGAAGGCCTGGACATTGAAATGTCCGCCATCCATCGCCGCGTGGGAATGGGAGGGGACAAGCTCATTCAGAGCCTGGTCCCGGACTGCACCGAGGACATGCAGGAGGAACTCAAAGCCGGGCATAGTGCCGTGTTTTCCACGTTTTGGCCTTCCCTGCGGACCTTCGACTCCGTTCGCGACCTCCTGGCCGCATGCTCGGACGCAGGGCTGGCAGTGGGATTGGCGTCCTCGGCGCAGGAGCGCGATCTTGAAGTGAGCAGGCACCTTCTTGACGCCGCGTCCTCCATTGATGCGTGGACCAGCTCCAATGACGCCAAGGAGAGCAAGCCGGCTCCGGACATTCTGGAAGCGTGCCTGGAGAAGCTCGGGCTCGGTCCGGAGGATGTGGTGTTCGTGGGCGACGCCGTGTGGGATGTAAAGGCCGGCGCTGCGATCGGGGTGCCCGTGATCGCTTTGACCTGCGGCGGAATCAGTGAAGCCGAACTGCGCGACGCCGGTGCCGCGGAAGTCTATGACAATCCGCGGCACCTCTTGGAGCACTTGGAAAGCAGCATGATCGGCAAACTCATGACGGGTTCACTGGACGCCTAGCTTTCCTGTCCGCGCGGCGCATCTCGCTGCCTGTTTCGCCGTTGTGGCTAGCGCCCCGCTGTTGTGGCTAGCGGGGCTCGTGGCTGATGCCCTTGTCCCGTCCGCGCCGGTTCCGCGCGGTCCAGATGATCAGCGCAATGATGATCACCGCCGCGACTCCCGCCAAAACATAAGGAACGACGTCGGTGCGCGTCTGCTCCTGCTGTTCTGTCTCGCTGGTGCCTGGGTTGGCCGGTCCGGTGCCGGCGGGATTCGAGACGTCGGTTGTCGGTTCCGCCGTTGGTGTGGCAGTGGATGGCCCGGAGGGATTGCTGGGTTCCGGCGATGGCGTGGTGGTGGCGGCGACGCTACCCTGCGTGCCCACTACTGCGTTGGCCGCAACGGTCGTGGAGAGTGTGGCGCCGGCGAAAAGGACCAAAGCAAGGGCGGTCATGGCTAATCTGCGAAGCATCGTTCCTCCTGGTTTACTCGCATGATTCCTCGTAAAGTAAGCATACTGACTAAACCTGGACTGTGGATGGTTTGCTGCGGTGCCGCCCGCACCATGCGGCCCGCCACGCGAGCGGCACCCGAACGTGGTGCTACCGCGTGAGCTTGGCGGAATCCGGTTCCTGATCACCAATGTGGCCCGGTGCGTTGGCGGCGAGGACACGCTGGACAAATGCGCTGTATTCCTCCATATAGTGCCGCAACAGCCCAGCCGTTGCCTCGTCCTTAACTGAACCGTCGTCGTCGTACGCGTCCGCGACGAAGCGGATGTAAGCCTCCGGCGCATTCAGCTGCGGCGCGTCCAGGAAGCTCAGGACGCTGCGCATGGAGGACTGCATCACGGCCGTTCCAATACCGCCCGGCGAGGCTCCAATGATTCCCGTGGGCTTGCGGGCGAAGGAGTTGGTGCCCCAAGGGCGTGAACCCCAATCGATGGCGTTCTTCAGTGCGCCAGGAATGGAGCGGTTGTACTCCGGGGAGATGAACAGGATGCCGTCCGAGGCGGCGATGGCATCCTTCAGGTCCCGTCCCGCCGGCGGGAAATCGGAATCGTAATCCGAGCTGTACAAGGGAAGGTCTTTGATGGCGATCTCATGGAATTCCAGTTCCGGCGGAGCCACACTGATAAGGGCCTTGGAGAGGACCCGGTTGATGGAATTGCTCGCCAGGCTTCCGACGAAGTAACCGATTTTGAAGGTGTCCATAGTGGCGTTCCTTTCCGACGGCACGGCCGGACCGGCTCGTCGACGGTGTTGGTGACTGGTTGCTCCCAGCTCCCACCGACCCTAGTGGACTTATGCACATAGCGCAGCCCCCTACTCCCGCGCGGCCCCCCGCAGTCATAGACTCATGCCAACTGAGTTGTGGAGGCTCCGGAAAAGGGGTGGCGGGTGAAGGCAGGCATAGCGCGCGAGAGGCTCGACGGTGAGCGACGAGTGGCCGCAACACCGGACACGGTGAAGCAACTGGCAGGGCTGGGCCTTGAGGTTGAAGTGGAGTCCGGGGCGGGTCTGGCATCCGGCCACAGCGACCAGGACTACGCCGCTGCAGGGGCCACCGTGGTGCAGTCACTGGACCTTGGGTCCTTGGACGTTTACTGCCACGTGCGTCCCATGGAACCGTCGACGGCGGAAGCTCTCCGCCGCGGATCAGTCACCGTGGGGCTGGGGTCGCCAGCCTCGGAGTTACCCACAGTGCAAGCGCTCGCAAGCGGGGGAATCACCTCCTTTGCCCTTGAACTGGTCCCGCGCATCTCTCGCGCCCAGTCCATGGATGCGCTGACTTCGCAGGCCCTGGTGGCCGGCTACCGCTGCGTCCTCGAGGCGGCCATGAGGCTCCCACGTTTCTTCCCGCTGTACATGACGGCGGCGGGGACCATCCCGCCCGCCCGCGTGCTGATACTCGGGGCCGGAGTAGCTGGTTTGCAGGCAATCGGAACTGCCAAAAGGCTCGGCGCCCGCGTGTCAGCCAACGACATCCGGCCAGCATCGGCAGATGAAGTGGCATCCATGGGAGGGACATTCATCAAGCTGGACCTGGAAACGGCCGAGGCTTCCGGCGGCTATGCCAGGGAACTCAGCGCGGACCGGGGTGCCCTGCAAAGGGCCCTTCTGGCACCCCACGTAGCTCAGGCAGACGTCCTGATCACCACTGCAGCGGTACCTGGCAGACGTGCCCCGCTCCTGGTAACGCGGGAGATGGTCCAGGGCATGCGGCCCGGTTCCGTAGTGGTGGACCTTGCAGCGGAATCCGGCGGAAACGTGGAGGGAAGCATCCCCGGCCAGGACCTTCCCATCCCCACCGGAGACGGCCACGGCACGGTGACACTGGTGGGAATCAAGGACGCGGCATCGGCAATGCCCGCTGATGCCTCACGTTTGTTCGCAAAAAACGTGGCCAACCTGCTGGCCCTCATGACACGGGATGGCACAGTTTCCCCAGACTTCTCGGACGAAGTTGTTGCCGGCACATGCCTCACCCATCATGGCGATGTTCGGCACATGCCCACTGCCGAAGCACTCGCCGCACAACCCCGCAGTGAAGGAGCGCGCTGATGGACGGCATGAGCCTTCTAACGATTACTGTCCTGGCTGTGTTCGTGGGCTTTGAGGTTGTTTCCAAGGTTTCGAGCACCCTGCACACGCCGCTCATGTCCGGTGCCAACGCAATCCACGGCATCATCTTGGTGGGAGCCATCATCGTGGCAGGGCAGGCCTCCGATCCCTGGGTGCTGGCGGTGGCCCTGTTGGCTGTTGTCCTTGCCACGGCCAACCTCGTCGGCGGCTTTGTGGTGACCGACAGGATGCTGGAGATGTTCCGCGGACGGCAGCGGCCGGCGTCGGGCACTGGGAGAGCGGGAGGCGTAGGCGGTCATGGCCGCGGTCCGGACATAAGTGCCGGAGACCCAGGAAGTCCCGGTGTTCTTGGTGGGGCCGGCTCCGTAGAGCCGGCGGAGAAGGAGCGCAGGCCATGACGCTTCTGAACCCCACATGGACGGCGCTTCTCTACCTTGCCGCGGCGGCCTGCTTCATCCTTGCGCTGAAAGGCCTGAATTCACCGCGGACTGCCCGGCGCGGCAACCTGATCGGGGCATTTGGTGCACTGCTGGCTGTGGTGACGGTATTTGTTTCGGTCAAGCTGGACAACATTCCGTGGATTCTTGGGGCAATTGCTGTGGGTTCGGGCATCGCCGCGCCGGTTGCCCGCCGAGTGCAGATGACGCAGATGCCGCAGCTCGTGGCACTCTTCAACGGTGTGGGCGGTGGCGCGGCGGCCTTGGTGGCGTTGCTGGAACTCTCCCACACGGCTGATCCGTGGGTCCGCCTGGCGATTGTCTTTACGTTGCTGGTGGGCGCTGTGTCCTTTGCCGGGTCCGGGGTCACCTTCGCCAAACTGCAGGGGCTCATGACCACCAGGCCCGTCACGTTCCCGGGCCTGCCCGCCCTGATGGCAGTGGTGTTGCTGGCCGCGGTCGGAGCCGGGATTGTGGTGATCCTGAGCGGTTGGTTGGCCTTGGCACAGGTTCTGCTGCTGTTGGGGCTGGTTGCCGGAATCCTGTTGGTGCTCCCGGTGGGAGGCGCGGACGTGCCGATTGTCATTTCCCTTTTGAATGCCTTCACCGGCTTGGCGGTCGCGGCATCGGGTCTGGTGCTGGGCAACGTTCTTCTGGTGGTGGCGGGCACGCTGGTGGGGGCTTCGGGCACCATCCTGACCCGCGCCATGGCTGCCGCGATGGGACGCAGTGTTGCGGGCATCATGTTCGGGGCCTTCAAAGGTGGATCCACCGCGGGCTCAACTGCAGTAAGTGAGCGGCCCGTGAGGTCCTCCAGTCCGGAGGACGTGGCAGTGTTGCTTGGTTATGCGCAGCGGGTGATCATCGTTCCGGGATACGGCCTGGCAGTGGCACAGGGCCAGCACACCGCTGCCGAGCTTGCCCTTGCCCTCGAAGCACGCGGAATTGAGGTGGACTTCGCCATCCATCCCGTGGCCGGACGCATGCCGGGCCACATGAACGTGCTCCTGGCTGAGGCCAGTGTGCCGTACGAGTCCTTGAAGGAGATGAGCGAGATCAACTCCGAATTCAAAACCACCGATGTTGCGCTGGTGGTGGGCGCCAACGATGTTGTGAACCCGGCCGCTAAGACCACATCCGGCTCGCCGATTTACGGGATGCCCATTCTGGAAGTAGCCGACTCCCGGCAGGTGGTGTTCCTCAAACGCTCCATGCGTCCCGGTTTTGCCGGGATTGAAAATGAGCTGCTCTACGAACCCCAAACCACCCTGCTGTTCGGTGATGCCAAGGATTCGCTGACCAAGGTGCTCGGCGCGGTGAAGGCGCTCTAGTAGAGGAGACGAATCTCTCTTCAATACGGCCGTGAATTTTCGTCATGGAGTGAGCCGCTACGGCACACGACTTGTACAGAAACCTTTCAAGGAATACTTGTACGGCTGGCGAGGAGTCACCAATTGCAGAACGGTAAAAAGGATTCGCTGTTTGGGTCGCGCTTCGGCTTCGCCCGGGGCAAGAGGGTCACCAATTGGAGGTTGCTGGTTGGGCACACAGTCCAGATTTGGCAGGACAACCACATCTTGGATCAGGGCACGGTGGAAGCGGTGACTGCCGACGGAACGGTGTTGTGGCTTGCTCAAACAGGGGTCATACAACGGCGACTGGTGATGAAAGAACGGGGCACCGGCCTTTGGGTCCGGCTCATGAACTGAGGTCCCGGACGGTCCGGAGTGAAGCGTCGGGCCTTCCGGGGAAGCATCGGCGGTCCTATGCTGGCTGAACCGAACAAGCTGAACCGAACAAGCTGAACCGCATATCCAAGCGAGGCTGCGTCATGACCGTGAAACTGAACAAGAAGGCTTTCGACCACGCGAAGCACCTGATCGGCGACGGCAAAGTGGTCAAGGACAACCGCGATGCTTGGAGCGAGCACGCTCCGGACACCAAGGACGAGAACGACTTTCTGGATAAGCATGGCCACGCCGAGTACTCCAAGTGGTTCCTTGGCGTGGACGACGAGCATCCGAAGGACCAGAAGGGCCACTACAAATTCCCCATCGGCGACTTCAGGAAAATTCATCGATGCGGCGTGATCTCGGCAGAGAGCAGGGCCGGCCAGTACAACCACGATGACATTCGTGATGCCCTAAAGAAGCTTCTCGAAAAAATCGACGAGGACTGAACTCCGTGGCCAGGCTCATCTATTCGGCCATCATGTCCTCGGACGGCTACATGGCTGGAGGCCCGGCTGCCGTCCTATGACTCTTTGGTTTCGGCGAAAAGCTGCCTGAGGGTGAAGAAGCAACCGAGGGCGCCAAACAGGAGCGCCAGCAGGAAGTCCCCTATGTAGCCGCCAATGAAGTCCGGGTTGTAGGCAAAGTTGTCCGCCATGAGGGCCCACGGCTCAGAGCTCATCACCATAGCCAGGGGCTCGCGACCAAGAAATTTCACGGCGTCCAGCCAGACTCCGCCCAAGAAGGAAACCAGTGCTGTAGCGGCGGTGACCACAGCCACCACCCAAACACCCTTGCGGCTCAGGGCGCCGGCTCCCACAACATAGAACTTTGCGGCCATGAAAGCCGCTGCGTAGGTGACCAGGGATGTCATCCATCCGAAGTTCCAAAGGATCATCCACAGAATGACGCCAATAGGCAGCGCGGCCAACGCGAACAAGGTGCCCCGCCCGATGTCCTCCTGACCGTTGGGACGGCTCGCCTGGGAGTTGAACTGAGCTGGCTGGGCAGCTTGCGCGGACGGTGCAGCTTCCGGATGCCACGACGGGACTTCAGGACCCTGCCCGGCAGGAAGACGGACTCCGAATCGAGGTTCCGGGGCCGGATTGGAGTTCGGTCCGCCGAATTCGGGCGCGTTGGATGGTGTGTTGTCAGACATGGGTCCCCCACTGAAGAAAGAAAGAGTGCGATGCGAAGTGTCGGAGAAATCTTCGCATGGCGTACGCACCCTTCCTGTCTTAGCAACCGCAAGAGCTCGAATGTGTCGCAAACCCTACAGCCTGTTTGGAGACAGACGGGAAGCGGAAGGCGTGTGCGCCAGGATCTCCGCGAGTTCTGCCAGTCTGTGGGCGCGTGCCGACTCGGCCGGGGAAAACGGTTCGCCGGGCCGGGAAAAGACCAGCGGACCGTGCCACGCCGTCGGAATTTTGAGGGTGTCGGCGGAAAGCCCGACGCCGGTGGTCGCCTCCGGTGTGGAGTGTTCAGGATTGAACGGGACTACTTTTGCGGACAGGAGCTCGGCGACGACCAAGGGGAGCTCCTGCGGGTTGCCTGCGACGCGGGTTGCAAGGCTCAGGGCCTTGGTTTGCCCGTCTGCCATGGCCAGAGCTGTGGTGGGCCAAACATGTGACTCATGCCCGCCGCCGTCGTGAAGTGCTTTCAGAAGTTCCTGCTCCGTGATTTCGCCCGGGGTGGAGAGAACGAACTCGTCCATCACCCGTTCGTTGGACGCGGATGCCGTGGATGCAGCGGATGCAGCGGAGAGGTCAGGCTGGACGCGGCCTGTGCCGGCCACCGGGTGGACGTGGAGGCTCAGGATGTTGGCGTCGATCTTCGCAAGGGACTGGGTCATTTTCTGCAAGGACCCTGGCTGGTCCAACAAGATGGTTCGGGCGCGCCACAGCGCTGGAGCGAGGTGCAATTTGTGCCGCTGGCGGAGTGCCGGCGCGTGCAACCAGCGTCGCAGGACCTTGGCCGCTGATGGTTCAGCCACCCAGATGACCAATACCGTGGCGGTGACCGCCAGCAGCAATACCTTGGCCACGTAGGGCAAATGGGTGCCAACCACTGCCGCATGAACCAGCAATTCGATGGGAAGCATGACTGCGATGTTCGCGAGCGTGAGCCGCGCCTTGGAAGCTTCGGGCAATTGGCCGCAAACGTCACAGAGGAGATCCGCGGTGACGGGAGTGCTCGGGATGGGCTTCATGTTCTCATGCTGCCCTGACCGTGTTTCAAACCCGTTGCCCTGGAATCACGTTCTGGGGTCAGGCCGGTGAATAGTCAGGCCGGTGAATAGTGAGGCCGGTGAATAATCTGGCCTGGAGCGTGCGTTCCCTCCCGGTTTGTGCCCTTCTGACGGCGTTCTCAACGCGAAAACCCGGCATCCTCGCGTTGAGGATGCCGGGTTTTGACTTGGTAACCGGGCAGGAGCGTAACCGTGCACGAGCGTAACCGTGCAAGAACGGCCGGGCCGGGGAGCCTGCCGGGTGTTGCCTGCTCTAGCGAGTGCGGTCGGAATCGAGCTCGCTGTCCAGGGTGGAGTCCAGATCCGAGGCGCGATCGGAGCGGTGGGCCGCTGCTTCCTTCAGGAGATCGCGGATTTCGGCCAGAAGGGCAGTATCTGCGGGAAGGGGCTCTTCTTCAGGCTCCTCGGTAGCAAGGCGGCTCTTCACCAGGGAATTGATCTTGTTCATGGGCGCTACGAAGATGAAGTAGACCACGGCGGCTGTGATCACAAAGGTCACAAGCGCGGTCAAAACAGCACCGAAGTTGATGAACGTGGCGGGGTTGTTGTCCCAGATCCTGAAGCCGAGTCCGTCAGCGTTCATGCCACCGGCGGCGGCGATCACGGGATTGATGATGTTGGTGGTGAAAGCAGCAACGAGAGCGGTGAACGCACTGCCGATGACTACGGCAATGGCCAGCTCGATCACGTTGCCGCGAAGTATGAAGTCCTTGAAACCCTTAAGCATGGATAGTCCTCCGTTTTTGGTGCGGGTGTCTGGCTCAGCAGAGTTCAAACTACCACTCGAAGGTTTCAGGAACTTGTCACAAGGGCAGGGATGTTGACACACCTTGCTTGCGCTTTTTCAAAACAACCCGCTATGGTGTGAAGCGTGTCACTGAACGTGATGCAACGCTTTTGATCTGCGGCGGGAGAGTCCTGCCGGTACATCCAGTCAGGCGCCGTAGGAGCAAATCCTCCCCAGGAATCTCTCAGGCCCATGTACCGCCGCGGTTAGGCAACTCTGGAAAGCAGTCCGGGTAACCGGGCTCACCGACGGTGCAAGCAGGCAGCCATTCCTGCGGAATCTCTCAGGTCCAATACAGAGCGGGGAGGAACCCCACATCATCGAGCGCTCACTGGGCGCCTGAATCATGGAGTTCCTCTTGACTGTTCAATCAACCCCCACCGCCTTCGCGGACCGGCACATCGGCGCTCGCCGCCAGGCTGATGTTGACACCATGCTCAAGGCCATCGGCTACGACTCTGTCGACGGCCTGGTAGAGGTCGCCGTCCCCGATTCCATCCGCCAGGAAACTGCCCTGAAGTTGCAGGACGCCCTCACCGAGGTGCAGGTCCTCGCCGAGCTCCGGAAGCTCGCGTCCAAGAACAAGACCGCCGTCCAGATGATCGGCCAGGGCTACTACGACACTGTGACGCCGCCCGTTATCCGCCGCAACATCCTGGAGGCTCCGGCCTGGTACACGGCTTACACTCCGTACCAGCCCGAAATTTCGCAGGGCCGCCTTGAGGCTCTCCTGAACTTCCAGACCATGGTGCAGGACCTCACCGGACTCCCCGTGGCCAATGCTTCGTTGCTGGATGAAGCCACCGCTGTTGCTGAGGCTGTGTTGCTGATGCGCCGGGCCAACAAGTCCAAGACGGCCAAGGACGGCAAGACCGTCCTGGACGCTGACCTCCTCCCGCAGACCATCGCCATTGTGAAGGGCCGCGCCGAGGCGCTCGGCTTCGAGGTTGAGGTCACCGACCTCAGCGCGGGTCTTCCCGACGGCGAGATCAACGGTATTGTCCTGCAGCAGCCTGGCGTTTCGGGCCGCGTTTTCGACCACACGGCCGTGATTGCCGACGCCAAGGAACGCGGTGCGCTGGTGACGGTCGCCGCGGATTTGCTGGCGCTCACCCTCATCACGCCCCCGGGCGAGCAAGGTGCGGACGTCGCCGTCGGAACCGCGCAGCGTTTCGGTGTGCCGCTGTTCTTCGGCGGCCCGCACGCTGCCTACATGGCCGTCCGCGAAGGCATGGAACGCACGCTTCCCGGCCGCATCGTGGGCGTCTCCAAGGACAACGCCGGCGTACCTGCTTACCGCCTGGCACTCCAGACCCGTGAGCAGCACATCCGCCGCGAGAAGGCCACGTCCAACATCTGCACCGCTCAGGCGCTGCTTGCGATCGTCGCCTCCATGTACGCGGTGTACCACGGTCCCGAGGGCCTGAAGGCGATCGCCGAAACAGTCCACGGACACGCCCGTGTTTTGGCCTCGGCTTTGCAGAAGGCCGGCCGCGAACTGGTGTCCGAGACGTTCTTCGACACCCTCACAGTCCGCGTTCCCGGCAAGGCGGAGAAGGTCATCGCCGCCGCCGAAGCCCGCGGCATCAACCTGCGCTTGATCGATGCTGACACTGTTGGCGTGTCCGTTGATGAAACCACGACGCCGGAGGTCCTCTCCGCAGTAGCCGTCGCCTTCGGTGCCGGCCCGGTTGGGCACGCCGCAGGGTTCGAATTGCCCGCATCCGTGGTCCGCACGTCGGATTTCCTGCAGCATCCGGTGTTCAACACGCACCGTTCCGAGACGCAGCTGTTGCGCTATATCCGCAAGCTGTCAGACCGGGACCTCGCGCTGGACCGCACCATGATCCCGTTGGGCTCGTGCACCATGAAATTGAATGCGACTGCTGAGATGGAAGCGATTTCCTGGCCGGAGTTCGCCTCCATCCACCCGTTCGCTCCTGACCACCAGACGGCGGGTTGGCGTGAACTGATCGAGGATCTTGAAGCGGACCTGACGGAGATCACCGGCTATGACCAGGTCTCCATTCAGCCCAACGCCGGTTCGCAGGGCGAGCTGGCGGGCCTGTTGGCTATCCGTGGCTACCACCATTCCCGCGGTGACCAGCAGCGCACGGTCTGCCTGATCCCGGCCTCGGCTCACGGGACCAACGCGGCCTCTGCTGTGCTGGCTGGCATGAAGGTTGTTGTGGTGGCAACGGCTGCCGACGGCACCATCGATCACGCCGATCTGACGGCCAAGATCGAGGCCAACAAGGACGTGCTGTCCTGCATCATGATTACTTACCCGTCCACGCACGGTGTGTACGACGCTGATGTCCGCGACGTCTGCGATGCCATCCACGCAGCCGGTGGCCAGGTCTACGTCGATGGCGCCAACTTGAACGCCTTGGTTGGCTTGGCCCAGCCGGGCAAGTTCGGCGGGGATGTGTCCCACCTGAACCTGCACAAGACTTTCTGCATTCCGCATGGTGGCGGCGGGCCGGGCGTTGGGCCGGTTGCTGCGAAAGCCCATTTGGCGCCGTTCATGCCGGGCGACGCGAACAAGGCTGTGCACGAGGAAGGTCATGGCGTGGCCATCTCCGCTTCGCGTTATGGATCCGCCGGTGTGCTGCCGATTTCCTGGGCTTACGTGAAGCTCATGGGCGGCCAGGGACTGACGGAAGCCACCAAGTCCGCGCTGTTGGCGGCCAACTATGTTGCCTCCCGCTTGGATGAGCACTTCCCCGTTTTGTACACGGGCGAGGGCGGACTTGTTGCCCACGAGTGCATTTTGGACCTCCGCGAACTGACCGCGCGCACGGGCGTTACTGCCGAGGATGTGGCCAAGCGCCTCATCGACTTCGGCTTCCACGCCCCCACCCTGGCCTTCCCGGTTGCGGGCACCTTGATGGTGGAGCCCACCGAGTCCGAGGACCTGGCCGAGATCGACCGCTTCATCGAAGCCATGATCACCATCCGGGCCGAAATCGAGCAGGTGGCCGGCGGTGATTTCACTGTTGAGAAGTCGCCGCTGCGCAACGCACCGCACACGGCTGCCGCCGTCGTGAACTCCGATTGGGACCGTGACTACCCGCGTGAGCAGGCCGCGTTCCCCGTCCACCACCTCAAGCAGGACAAGTACTTCCCGCCGGTCGGCAGGATCGACGGCGCCGCAGGTGACCGGAATCTTGTGTGCTCCTGCCCGCCCCTCGAGGCGTTCGAGAACACTGCTGACTTCGAAAACTAAGGACTCCTGACATGTCTGAGAATTACACCGCTCTTTACGAGCAGCACAAAAAGGCCGGCGCCTCTTTCACCGATTTCGGCGGCTGGCAGATGCCCCTGAAGTACGAGTCCGAGCTCGCCGAGCACCACGCGGTCCGCAAGACCGCCGGCCTGTTCGACCTCTCCCATATGGGCGAAGTCTGGGTCAGCGGCCCGGACGCGGCCGCCTTTCTGGACTACGCGCTGGCGGGCAAACTGTCCGCCGTCGCGGTGGGCAAGGCCAAGTACTCGCTGATCTGCAACGCAGACGGCGGCATCATCGATGACCTCATTACCTACCGCCGCCCCTCTCCCGAAGAAGGCGTGGACAGTTACCTGGTGGTGCCCAACGCGGGCAACGCGAAGGTAGTTGCTGCTGCGCTGAAGGACCGTTCGGCCGGGTTCGACGTCGTGGTGGAAGACGCTTCGGCAGAAACCTCGCTGATCGCTGTGCAGGGTCCGAATGCCGAGGCGATCCTGCTTGCTCTGGTTCCGGCAGAGCAGCACGCGCTGGTCACCGAGCTGAAGTACTACGCGGCCGTGGAGGTCTCCATCAACGGGCAGGACCTGTTGCTGGCCCGCACTGGGTACACCGGCGAGGACGGCTTCGAAATCTACCTCCCCAACGTCGATGCTGCTGGCCTTTGGGAAGCTTTGCTCGACGCCGGCGACGGCCACGGTCTCATCCCCGCCGGACTCGCTGCCCGCGACTCCCTGCGACTGGAAGCCGGGATGCCCCTGTACGGCAACGAGCTTTCCCGCCACGTCAACGCCTACGCTGCAGGGTTGGGCCCGGTGGTTTCCCTGGCCAAGGAAAGCGACTTCATTGGCCGCGATGCACTGACAGCCATCAAGGCCGCCGGCGTCGGGACCACTCTGGGGCAGAAGCTCGTGGGCCTCAAAGGCACTGGACGTCGTGCAGCACGCGCCCACTACTCGGTCCTCAAGGACGGCTCCCTGATCGGCGAGGTTACTTCCGGCCAGCCGAGCCCGACGCTCGGTTACCCGATCGCCTTGGCGTATGTCGACGTCGAGCATTCCGAGCCGGGCACCACCGTGGACGTCGACCTGCGTGGCAAAGCCGAGCCGTTCGAAGTAGTGCAGCTCCCGTTCTACAAGCGCCAAAAATAGGAGTTTTTGTACACATACCGCCCTTATAAGGCCCGTTTAAGGGCCTCACATGTACAAAAACTCGAAGAGAGAGAAGGAATTGGAATGAGCAAAGTAGTTGCTGAATTGAAATACTCGGCTGAGCACGAGTGGGTTGCCGTCGATGGGGACGGGCCGGTGGGAATCGGGATTTCCGCGGTGGCCGCTGATGCCCTGGGCGACATTGTGTATGTGGACCTGCCCGAGGTTGGCTCCACAGTGACCGCAGGCGAGACGTGTGGCGAGGTGGAATCCACCAAGTCAGTCTCGGACCTGTACTCACCCGTGACCGGTGAAGTGACAGAGATCAACGACGCCGTCGTCACCGATCCCGCGCTCATCAACAACGATCCCTACGGTGCCGGCTGGTTGTTCAAGGTAGCCGCAACGGAAGAAGGGCCGCTGATGTCGGCCGAAGAATACGCTGCAACGAACGGTGGAGAACTGTGAACCCGGTATCTGTAACTGAGTACCAGCAGGTGGTGTCGGCGTCGCTGGACGCCCAACTGTCCGAGCTGGATCCGGAGATCGCGGCGAAGATCGACGACGAACTGGCTCGCCAGCGCGATGGCCTGGAAATGATCGCGTCCGAGAACCACACCGCCGTCGCCGTGATGCAGGCGCAGGGTTCGGTACTGACCAACAAATACGCCGAAGGTTACCCGGGCAAGCGCTACTACGGTGGCTGCGAGCACGTCGACGTGATCGAGCAGCTGGCCATCGACCGAATCAAGGCCCTGTTCGGTGCCGAATACGCGAACGTCCAGCCGCACTCAGGTGCGCAGGCCAACGCCTCCGTGATGCACGCACTGATCAAGCCCGGCGACACCATCATGGGCCTGAACCTCGCCCACGGCGGACACCTGACCCACGGAATGCGGATCAACTTCTCCGGCAAGCTCTACAACGTGGTCCCTTACGGCGTCCGCGAGGACACCCACACAGTGGACATGGCCGAGGTTGAGGCCTTGGCGCAGGAACACAAACCGGCACTGATCGTTGCCGGCTGGTCCGCATACGCGCGGCAGCTGGACTTCGCTGAATTCCGCCGGATCGCCGACTCCGTGGGCGCCTACCTCATGGTGGACATGGCCCACTTCGCCGGGCTGGTGGCCGCCGGGCTGCACCCGTCCCCGGTCCCGCACGCTCACGTCACCACGTCCACCACGCATAAGACCCTCGCCGGTCCGCGCGGCGGCATCATCCTCTCCAACGACGCCGACATCGCCAAGAAGATCAACTCGGCCGTGTTCCCGGGCCAGCAAGGCGGACCGCTGGAGCACGTCATCGCCGGCAAGGCCGTGGCGTTCAAGATCGCTGCCTCGGAAGAATTCCGGGAACGTCAGGAACGCGTCCTGGCAGGCTCCCGTATCCTCGCCGAGCGATTGATCCAGCCCGACGTTGCCGCCAAGGGCATCTCCGTTGTCTCCGGCGGAACCGACGTGCACCTGGTGTTGGTGGACCTGCGCGACTGCGAACTCGACGGCCAGCAAGCCGAAGACCGACTCGCCGCGATCGACATCACGGTCAACCGCAACGCAGTCCCCTTCGACCCCCGCCCGCCCATGGTCACTTCCGGTCTCCGGATCGGCACCCCGGCCTTGGCAACGCGCGGCTTCGGGGAAGCGGCCTTCCGTGAGGTAGCGGACATCATCGCCGAAGTACTGATCGCCGACGCCGACGCGGACCTCTCCGGGCTGCGTCACCGCGTAGAGGTTCTTGCTGCGGCCCACCCGCTCTACCCGGGGACAGCGAACCTGGGCTGAGCCTCTTGGGTTGGCCCGTCGGAGCTGGCATCCTCCGCGGGCCCCGTCTAGCCGATTCGGGGGTTCCCTGCGGGAGGTGCCGTGCGCACGGCATGTTTGGCAGGGAACCCCCGAAATGGCGGGGCAGGGTCTTTGTGGGGTCCGCTCCGTTTGTTTGGGGGCGGGGCGGGTTCTATTCGTTATACGTCGTTAGGAAATGACCATGGCCGTTGGGGTCTTCGATCTGTTTACTGTGGGTATTGGCCCGTCGAGTTCTCATACTGTGGGGCCGATGTGTGCTGGGGCGGTGTTTGCCGGTGAGCTCAAGGACGCTGGTGTCCTGGGTTCGGTGGCGTCTTTGCGTGTTGATTTGTATGGGTCGTTGGCCGCGACGGGTAAGGGCCATGGGACCATGACGGCTACGTTGCTGGGTTTGGAGGGGTACCACCCCGAGCTGATCCTGCCTGAGGAGGTGGAGGAGCGGCTCGCGGCGATCGCGGAGACGGGTGTGTTGAATCTGGCGGGTGCTTCCGGTGGGGGTGTGGAGGTGCCGTATGCGGTGGAGGACATGATTCTGCATCCGTTGACGGTGTTGCCGCGGCATACGAACGGGATGAAGTTCGCTGTTTCCGATGCCCAGGGGAATGTGTTGCGGGAGGCGACGTTCTTCTCGGTGGGTGGTGGGTTCATTGTCCGGGAGGGTGAGGAAGACGCGGCCCGGGAGGATCTTGAGGAGTCCAAGAAGGAGTTGCCGTTGCCGTTCAGGACGGCGGCGGAGTTGTTGGGCAGGTGTGCGTCCAAGGGTTTGGGGATCAGCGACATCATGTTCATCAACGAGCGGGCGTCCCGGTCTGAGGAGGAGATCCGTGAGGGTCTGTTGCATATCTGGGCTGTGATGGAGGCCTGTGTTGAGACCTCGTTGAAGCGTGAAGGTGTGTTGCCGGGTGGGTTGCGGGTTCGTCGTCGTGCTCCGGATTGGTTGGAGCGGCTCCTGAAGGAGGACAAGGACCGGAACGATCCGAAGTACTGGCAGGAGTGGGTGAACCTGATCGCGTTGGCGGTCAATGAGGAGAACGCCACTGGTGGCCGGGTGGTGACGGCGCCGACCAATGGTGCTGCGGGGATCATTCCGGCGGTGTTGTATTACGCGTTGAATTACGCGCCGGGGATGGATCAGGCGACGCAGCAGGACCGGGATGATGTGGTGGTGAAGTTCCTGCTCGCTGCTGGTGCTGTGGGTGTGTTGTATAAGGAGCAGGCGTCCATTTCGGGTGCTGAGGTGGGGTGTCAGGGTGAGGTGGGGTCGGCGTCGTCGATGGCTGCTGCTGGTCTGGCTGAGGTGATGGGCGGTACACCGGGTCAGGTGGAGAACGCTGCGGAGATCGCGATGGAACACAACCTGGGGCTCACGTGTGATCCGATCGGGGGGTTGGTGCAGATTCCGTGTATTGAGCGGAACGCGATTGCTGCGGCGAAGGCCATTAACGCGGCGAAGATGGCGTTGTGGGGCGATGGAACACACCGGGTGTCCTTGGACGAGGTCATTGTGACCATGCGGGAGACCGGCAAGGACATGTCCCACAAGTACAAGGAAACCGCCATGGGCGGACTCGCCGTCAACGTCGTCGAATGCTAAGTGGCACACCACCATGCATTGTGGGGTCCGCTCTGCGCGATTGGACGCTCTTGAAGGGCGCATAGCGGGCCTCACAAGGGACCGCACGCAGACTGCTGATAACAAACCAGAAGGAACGTCATGACACTCGCCCCTGAAGGCCGTAAGTTGCTGCGCGTTGAGCAGCGCAACTCGGCTGTCCCGGTTGAACGTAAGCCTGAGTGGATCAAAGCCAAGGTCCAGATGGGCCCGGAGTTTGTCCAGCTCAAGAATCTGGTGAAGAAGGAAGGCCTGCACACGGTATGTGAGGAGGCCGGCTGCCCGAACATTTTTGAGTGCTGGGAAGACAAGGAAGCGACGTTCCTGATCGGCGGGTCCGAGTGCACCCGGCGTTGTGATTTCTGCCAGATCGATACGGGTAAACCCTCCCCGGTGGACATGTTCGAGCCCACCAAAGTGGCCCGCAGCGTCCAGGCCATGCAGCTGCGGTACGCCACGGTGACCGGGGTGGCCCGTGATGACCTGGCCGATGAAGGTGTGTGGTTGTACGCCGAAACGGTCCGGAAAATCCATGAACTGAACCCGGGCACCGGGGTGGAGCTGCTGATCCCGGACTTCTCCGGCAAACCCGAGCACATCGCGGCGATCTGTGACTCCAAGCCCGAGGTATTCGCGCACAACGTCGAAACCGTGCCGAGGATTTTCAAGCGGATCCGTCCGGCGTTCCGGTACGAACGTTCCCTGGACGTCATCACCCAGGGCCGGGATCTGGGCATGGTGACCAAGTCCAACCTGATCCTGGGCATGGGCGAGACCCGCGAGGAAATCTCCGAAGCCCTCCGGGACCTGCACGCCGCCGGCTGTGACCTGATCACCATCACCCAGTACCTGCGCCCGTCCGAGCGACACCTGCCGGTGGACCGCTGGGTCAAGCCCCAGGAGTTCGTGGACCTCCAGGAAGAAGCCCAGGAGATCGGCTTCCTCGGTGTCATGTCCGGCCCCCTGGTCCGGTCCTCCTACCGTGCCGGACGTTTGTGGGCCACCGCCATGCGGAAGAAAGGCCGGGACATCCCCGCCGAGCTCGCCCACATCGCCGAGGGCATCCAGGACTCCGGCACCACCCGCCAGGAAGCCTCCACCATCCTCGCCGCCCACGCCTAAACACACCCGCCCACGCCCAAACACGCCCCACGCCCAAACACGCCCCACGCCCAAACACGCCCCACGCCCAAACACACCACAGCAGCAGCGGCTGGGAAAGCTGCAGCAGTACGACGACGGCTGGTTACCTCTTGGAGGCGACCGGCCGCCGTCGGGGGTTAAGCGGGCGTTGGCCGGGGTGAGCAGCCCTGACGCTGCTTGCCGAGGGCTCCTTGAATGAACTCCTCAGCAATCGAACACCAGCGCAGTTTTTGCTCAAGATGGGCACAATGTTGACGCAACGGCCATGGCATCCCGGCGCCGGCAGGCTCACAGACCCTGTCCACCCTGTGGACACCGGGCTGGAAGGCGAGTACTCGCTGCCGTGCCGTGGCCGCTATGAGCAGCGGCCATCCGAGTAGTCGCTCTGCAAAAACTGAGTACCCGCATGGTACGTGCAGGTATGTCCCGGCCCATGTTCGAGCCCAAAAGTTGGGTAGGCCGAATCGTAGCCAGCGTCCTTGTGCTGACGGAACTATTGGGGGCATCGCTTCATCCGACCACCACGGATCGGATGCTGGGGGTTGCGAGGCGGGCCCCCGGGACGTAGATCAACCAAGGAGTCTTACCATGCGCAAGCTTTCCAAGAAGAGCCGGATCACAGCAGCCGTAGCCGGCGTGGCACTGGTGGCAGTGGGCGGCGGAGCTGCCTACGCCTACTGGACCACCACGGGTTCGGGCAGTGGCGAGGCCACCAACTCTTCCGGCGGCGGCACGGTTACGTTGCACGCCAACTTTGCGGGCGGCCTGGCACCGGGCAACCAGGTGAACGTGACGTACACGGCCGATAACTCCACCACGTCCAGCACCGTGGTGGGTGCCCTGAACGCCAGCGTCACCACCAACGTGGCTGGTTGCCTGCCCGCGTGGTTTGAGGTCACTGCCGACACGTCGAACACCCGCGTGGCCGCTAACTCGACCGCCACCACCGTGGGTTCGGGCGTGCTGAAGTTCAATGATGAAGCCGTCAACCAGGACGCCTGCAAGGGTGCAGTGGTAACGGTCACGGTCGGCAGCGTCTAAGACTGCACGCGATCGGTCCACCACCGAACGCGATGGACGGCGCCGGGGGCCATCCCGCTCATGATGGCCCCCGGTTAGCCCGTTCCCGCCTTTTCTCCTCCGCCAATAACGTCCGAAAAGAGCTTTGAATGGACCACCGGCCAGAGCGCCCAGCGCCCATGCATCGAGTCCGCATTCCACTGCCTGCGCTGCTTTTGGCGCTGGTGGTGGCTGTTGTGCCTGTTGCGGCGCTGGCGGCGAGCGGGAACCAAGCTGCCGGCACCCAAACTGCCGGGACCCAAACGAGCACCAGCCAGGGCAAGGTCAGCAAGGGAATCTCCGTGACGCTCTCACCCTCCAGCCGCACCGTAGATCAAGGGCAGTCGGCCTCGTTTACGGTAGCCGCGACGTCGGTAGGCGGTTTCGCGGGTCCTGTGACCTTCGCGGTTACGGGACTGCCGGCAGGAGCAGCGGCCAGCGCGTCGCCGTCGTCGGTCAGTCTGGCGGCCGGAAGCACCGCACAGGTAACTTTGACCGTTTCCACGGCGACAACCACTCCGGTTGCCAAAACCGACTTCACGGTCAAGGCAATGAGCGGAACCACCGTGTCCAACACGGCGCCAGGTCAGCTGCAGGTTCTGGAGGTCAAGCGGACTTTCGGCGTCACAGGCACTGTCCTGGGGCCGTTGGCGCCCGGGACAACACAGCCAGTGGACCTGAAAATCAACAACAGCAACGTCAGGGCCATCGACGTCAGCAACCTCTCTGTTTCCATCAGCCAGGTGGTCCGGACCCCTGCCGCTGTAGCGGCCAACATGCCCTGCACAACGGCCGATTACAAGCTCACGCAATACTCCGGTACGTACCCGCTGACGGTGGAACCGGGATCCCGGTCACTTTCCGGAATGGGTGTGAGCCAGGCCAAGTGGCCGCGGATCACCATGCTGGATACGGCGCAGCTTCAGGATGGTTGCAAAGGTGCCACCCTCCGACTCACCTACTCCGGGACGGGACAGGCGAACTGATATGAACATCTTCCGCTCGCCCCTTAACGGCTCTGACCGTCACCGCGCCGTGCCAGTCAAAGCGCCGGTTAAAGTGCCGGTCAAAGCCCCGGCAAGGTCCGGAAGGCTTGCCCGAACTGCGGCTGTAACAATCGCTCTCTGTGTTCTGGGCGGTGCAGGATCCGCCTACGCTTACTGGACTTCCGCCGGCCTGGGCAGCGGATCGGCCACCAATGGCACCATGCAGGACGTCACGGTGGACGCACTCGTCCCGGGCGACACCCTGCAGACCAGCCTGGTCCCGGGAGGAACGGCCGACGTCATCCTCCGCGCCACCAACCCGAATCCTCACTCGGTCACCATTTATGGTTTCGCCGCCAACGGCCCCGTGACTGCCGACGCCGCCCACCTGGAATGCTCCACCACCGGGGTGGCGTTCGCGCCGCCGCCTGCGCCGCTGAACCCGTCCCTGACCATCCAGGCGAACAGTTCCATTCTGGTGACGCTTCAGGGGGCGGCCAGTATGGACGCCGCTTCTGATTCTGCCTGCCAGGGAGCGCAATTCAGCATCCCCGTGGCACTGGAGGTGCGCAAGTGAGCCGGCGTGGTGAAGCCTCACGGGTGAGTATGGGGCGCTGGAACCGCTTCATGGTTGTGGTGTTGGGCATCCTCCTGGTTTCCTGGGGAGGCCCGGCTGCCAGCGCATTCTGGGGTTCGCTCACCTCAGGCCCGGCAGCGGCAAAGGCCGACGCCCTGGCCCAGGGTGCCAAGCCTGCCACCGCTGTCAACGGCACCACCGTGACTCTCACGTGGGCGGCAAGTACGACGACGGCGGGCCGGCCCGTGACCGGTTACAGCATCGCCCGCTATGGTTCCGCCACTGGTGGTATCCGTGTGCCGGCCACGGGCGGATGCGCTGGAACCGTCACTGGGCCCGGTTGCGTGGAATCCAATGTCCCGGCGGGAACCTGGTACTACTCGGTCACTCCCTTGCTTTCGGCCTGGCAAGGTCCGGAGAGTATCCGTAGCGACGTCACAGCCCCGGTGACGGATACCACTGCGCCTCTGGCTCCTGCGGTGACAGCTCCTTCATATGTTCATCAGGGGAACGTGGCGGGCGTTCCAGTGAGCGGCACGGCAGAAGCTGGATCAACCGTGGTACTTACGGTCACCGGTGCCGGGGCCCAGCCCTTGACGCAAACCATGATGGCAAACGGTTCTGGAAACTGGACAGCAGCACCCCTGAACCTGAGCGCTTTTTCTGAAGGAGCCATCAGCTACTCGGCGCGTGCCACGGATGCGGCCGGCAATACCGGTCCGGCAGGCACGGCAGCGTCCACAAAGGACGTGACAGCGCCGACGGTGACCAACGTCCAACTCAACAACTTCTCACTAGGTGTCCTGGGCAGGATCGACAAGGGAGACTCGCTGACCATCACGTTCTCCGAGGACATCCGCGGCACCAGCATCTGCAGCACCTGGCCGGCCACAGGCACGCAGACACTGGGCAACGGTGGCCAGGTAGCGGTCCATATTGACCAGAATGATCTCCTCACAGTCACTGCCGGGGGATGTGTACTCAACCTGGGCACGGTCTTCCTGGGCGCCGACTACACATCAACAGCCCTGTCCTTCTCCGGCAACGGAATGGGAAATGGAACTACGCCCAACTACTCCTCCCTGGCGTGGAGTGGCAACCGGATCACCATCACCCTTGGTGCCGGGCCAAGCAGCGCCGGCACGGTGGCCTCCACGTCCGTCTTCCCGACGTACACACCGGCTTCCGGGCTGACTGACACGGCAACCAATCCCCTGGTTCCGGGTTCTGTTTCCGGTACGCCCTCCCGGTTCTAGGAGCATCGGCTCCACCCGTGGGCCGCAGATGTGCCGCAGATAGTGCCCCTCAACAGTGATGAGGGGCACTATCGGTGCCCAATGACGGGGTTGCCCAAAATCACGGGCGTAACCTTGAAGCGGACGCCAGCGCCGCCGTCGTACGTTTGATCCTGCGACGAAAGGCGAGCCGCCCCTTGAAGGCTGTAGCGGAAATGTTCACGATGGGTCCTGGGAACAAGGACCACCATCCCGCACTCCGCTGCGCAGTAGGTGTGTTTGTTCCGCTGATCACGTTGACGCTGCTGGGACGGCTGGATCTGGCCGTTTTTGCCTCGTTTGGCGCGTTCACCGGAATCTATGGCAGGAACGAACCCCACAGCGTGCGTTTCCGCAGCCAATTGCGCGCCGGCGGCTTCATGCTTTTGATCATTCTGTTGGCAACGCTCATGGCCCGCGCGGCTCACGCCGGAGGCCTCGATGGTGCCGCGTATTCCTGGCTGTTAACGGCTGCCACCACTCTTGTGGCCGGCGCGTGCTCCGTAGTGGTGGCAGCGTGGCGACTCCGCCCTGGCGGCTCGCTCTTTCACATTTTCGCCTTCGCCGCCATTGCCTCGATCACGGTCCAGCCTCCCCTGTGGGAAGCGATGCTGGTGGCGGTGGGCACTACGGTTTTTTGCTTGCTGATTGGCATGTCAGCCCGCGTCCTCAAGAGCCACAGGACTCCGTGGAAGCGTCCTCCACCCATCCGCCACACTCCGGCCGAGCGGCGGGCGATGTGGCTTGAGGGTGGCGGCTACCTGATTGCTGCGGGCTTGGCGGGAACCATCGCCACGCTGGTGGGGGAGCGGCTCGGGTTCGGGCACACGTACTGGGCCATGGTGGCAGCCGTTGTTCCGTTGGTGGGCCACTCCACCCGGCACAGGGTGAGCCGGGGCATCCAAAGAATCGCGGGAACGGTGCTCGGGCTGGTGTTGCTCGCAGGCATTCTTTGGCTGAATCCCGCGCCGTGGGCAATGGTGTTGGTGATTGCCGCATGCCAGTTCGGAGCGGAGATGTTCATAGCCCGCCAGTACTTGGTTGCCCAGGTTTTTGTGACGCCGTTGGCGTTGATCGCCACTCTTTTGGCTGCTCCGGTTGACCCGGCTTTGTTGCTGAGGGACCGCATCATCGAGACCGTCATTGGCGCCGCCGTGGGTGTTGCCGTGGTGGTGGCTCCGGCGCTGTGGCGGTGCATGCGGGCAGCCGAAGAGGTGGCGTAGCCTCAGGCCAAAGTCACGGTGTCAGCACTGCGGGAACAAATCACCTAGTATCAATTGGTTAGACAAGCGAGATACATGTCTACCAAAGGACCGGTGATGAGCGACAAAAGTGAACGTCAGGGCTATTGGTACGGGCTGGAGAGCCGCAAGCAGATGGGTGCTGTGGACGTGCTGAATGCCCTCAGGGACTACCGCTCTGCTGAGGCTGACATGCGTCGGCGAACGCAGGCTGCCATGGGCATGGGGGAGACGGACCTCATGGCGCTTCGCTATCTCCTGGAAGCTGAGCGTGCGGGCAGGGATGTTGGCCCCAAGGAATTGACCGTCCGCCTGGGCATGACTTCTGCTTCCATGACGTCCCTGGTGGACCGTTTGGTCAGGTCCGGCTACGTCACCCGCGAGCCGCACCCCACTGATCGGCGCGCCCTTATTCTCAAGCCCACCCCCGGCTCGGACCAGGAAGTCCGCAGCACCCTGGGTGATATGCATGCCCGAATGATGGAAGTTGCAGAGACCTTGAATCCGGAGGAATCAGCCGTTGTGGTGGACTTCCTGAGGCGCATGCGCAGCGCGATTGACAGTGTGGCTCCGTAACTCCGACTGGACTTAAGTAGTAAGTACACATATAACTAGATAGCCAAGCTACTTACTAGGGAATGTGTGGGAGAGAACGATGACAGTCGCGCTGCGTGAACCAAGCTCCACACCAGTGGCTGAAAACACCGTGGACATTGTCCCGGAGCAAGTAATTCCCCAGGGGCCCGTCCACTGCGGTTCCCATATGGCCATTTCCGCCGGTCCATCCTACGACTCCATGCAGTGGGTCGCGGTGGAACCGATCTGGCCGGAATGGGCCTGCGGCTGCGGGTTCCGTATGGACATTGACGCCCTGGACCCCGTGAGCGGCGTATGGATCGCGGCCCTTCGGCGCCAGAGCCTGCAGCACGAGCTGGCAATCGCCCAGAACACGCTTCAGCTGGCGTTCAAAAAAGCGGTCGACGCCGGCGTCGACCCCCGCGCTTTGGCCGAGGTGACCGGGGTCCCGGCCACCGAAATAGACTCCCTCCTCCAGTGACGCTCCTGGAACGGGCGGCTGTCCGCGCTGATCGCGGGGCCGTTTGTACTGATCGTGGGGCCGACTCCACTGATCCCACCGGTGCGAGGGACATTCCAACGGCGCGCCGCGCCGCGGTGGCGGCGCCCGCCAATACCAGCCAGCCCGCTCCGGTGCTCGGAGGCCGCTACCGGCTCGGCACCCAACTGGGTGGGGGTTCGGAAGCCTACGTCAAAGAGGCCTTGGACCTTGTTACAGGCAAAACGGTGGCAGTCAAGATTTTCAGGTCAACGGACTCCGGGGGCAGCGCCCCTTTTCGGCGCGAGCTGGATATCCACGGACGTTTACGGCACAGGAATATTGTCCGGGTTCTTGGCTCCGGCACCACCGTGGACCCGGCGGAAGCAGGCCGGCATCAGGAACACCGGAACTACGTGGTGATGGAACTGGTGGGTGGCAAGGACCTGCGCGGGATCATGCAACACAACCAGGCGTCCCCGGAACAGACCGCTGCGTGGATGACCGACGTTGCCCGGGCCTTGGCCCACGTTCACCGCAGGGGAATTGTCCACAACGACATCAAACCGGGCAACATCCTGGTGGACTTCGCTACCGACCCCCAAGGGCACGGAACAGCCAAACTGGCTGACTTCGGAATCGCCCTCAAAGGACGCCACGGCGCTCCCAATTCTTCGTCGGGCACACCCCACTACCTCAGCCCCGAGGAGGTTTGCGGCGGAGCATCCACATCCGCCAGCGATATCTACTCCTTGGGCCTGGTTGCCCTCGAATGCCTGACCGGAACCAAAGCGTTCCCAGGCCCTCCTCTTGAGTCCATGGTGGCAAGGACTCTTGGGGAACCCAGACTTCCCGGCACGGTTCGGCGGCGTTGGTCCATGGTGCTCCATGCCATGACTGATCCCCGTCCTGCCGGCAGGCCGTCTGCCAGCCAAGCCGTGGGCATGCTCCGACGCCTCAGCTGGTAGCCAACAATCAGGCAGATAGCGGCATGCGTCCTTGTGCCGAACTGGGGCCTCCTTTATGAAAGAGAGAATGAAAAATGGGAATTATCGGTTGGATCATTTTGGGTTTGATTGCAGGCGCAATTGCAAAGGCCATCATGCCCGGTAAGCAGGGTGGCGGCTGGCTCACCACCCTCCTCCTCGGCGTTGTAGGCGCCGTTCTGGGTGGCTGGATCGGCAGTGCGCTGTTCAAGGTGGGCATCAACGAGTTCTGGTCGCTTTCCACCTGGCTGCTGGCCATTGGTGGCGCTCTGCTGGTCCTCATCAGCTGGGGCCTGTTCACGCGCAAAAAGGCGTAACTGCCACGAGCCCAAGAGGCCCCGATGCTCCTGCTGTTCATGGAGGGCCGGGGCCTCTTTGCTACCTGGCTGAGTAGCCCAAGGCCAAATCAATCAGCAGGCGGGCGCCAAATCCCGTGGCCCCTTTGCTTCGCCACGCATCGTCCTTATCCGACTGCATGGTGCCGGCAATGTCTATGTGGGCCCAGGGAGTGTCCCCAACGAACTCGGCCAAAAACAGCGCCGCTGTGGTTGAACCGGCGTAGGGCCCGCCCAGATTGGAAATGTCAGCGACATCGGAATCCAGCTGGGGGCGGTAAGCCCGTTCCAAGGGCAGCTGCCACACTTGTTCATCAGCATTGCCGCCGGACTCCAGGACACGGTCCACCAAGGGTTGATCATTCCCGAACACGGGAGCGGTGAGCTGACCCAAGGACATCAGGGCAGCACCGGTGAGGGTGGCAATATCAACAATTCCGTCCACCTGGTCTTCCACCGCCAGCGTCATGGCATCGCACATCACCAGGCGACCTTCGGCGTCGGTATTTTTCACCTCTATGGTGAGGCCGCTGCGGGTGGTGAGGACGTCTCCCAACTTGTACGCCGAACCCGAGGGCATGTTGTCCGTGCACATCAGGAATCCGGTAACCGCGGATTTGCACTCAAGATCCCGGAGTGCCGTGAAGACGGCCAACACCGCGGCCGCCCCGCCCATGTCCATCTTCATGAGCAGGTGCATGGGGTCGCTCGGTTTGAGGCTGACGCCCCCGGAGTCGTACATGATGCCCTTGCCCACCAAACCGAGGTGGCCTGTGGGTGAGCCCTCGGGCTTGTAGCTGAGTTTGATCATTCGCGGTTCCTGGGCGCTGCCGGCATTGACGCCCAGGAGGCCTCCGCAGCGGAGGTCAATGAGTTGCTGCTTGTTGAACTCCTCCACGGTGAATCCGAACCGCTTGCCAAGTTCCTGGGACACCTCGCCCAAACCGGCGGCCGTAAGGTGGCTCGGCGGGGCATTGCACAGATCGCGGGCTATGGTGGCGGCCCTGACTTTCACCCGGCCCGTGGCCACACCCCGCTCCGCGGCTTCCCTGTCCAGGCCCGGGGCAAGGAACTGGACCTCGCTCAACGCAGTCTGCTTGCCCCTGCTCTTGAGCGTGTCATAGCTGTAGCGTGCCAGCAGCACGCCCTCAGCCAACACCTGCCCCAAACGCTCGGCATCAATGGAGGAGGAATCTGAGAGCTCCAAGCCGATCCGGGAGTGGCGCTGGGTAGCGCGGACCAGGGCAGCGGCAGCCTTACGCCAACCGTCTGCGTCCAGTGAACCCGGTTTACCGCCACCCACAGCCACCACCAGGGTCCCTGAGGCATTGGCCAACTGCAGTGTGGTTCCCGGTTTCGCGTCGAAGCCCGCGCTTTCCAGAGCCTCCCGGTGCAGACCCACGGACGCGGGAACATCACCCTCTGAGGGGACCACTACGCCTATTGAATCGAGCTGATCGAAGCCGTCCACAAAATGCAGCTCAGCTTGGTCAGCATCAAGGGACGGGACGGCTGAGAAGCGTTCCGGGATCAGTTTGTAAGGTTCGTGGTTCACCGTTTTACCCGTTCTGTTGGTGCTTGGTCTGGTGTTGCCGAGACCGCTGTGACCGCACGGTCCGCGGGCAGATCCGGCTCCGGAATGGCATCCGGGTCATCGGGTTCAAGCTGCTCAGGCAGGTCGCCCTTCATCCGGCCCGGCATGCGCCCCGCCGGGACAATGGCCAGCAAGGCAAGGCCGGACAACCCCAGGAGGGAAATCTGCAGGGCCCGCAGACGCGCTTCTTCGTTGACTTCAATCGCGGCCGCCAACTCCCCCGGACTGCTCACGCGATCGCCGATAACCCCCTCCACCTGGGCATTGGTGAGGAAGTCCGCCTCGTTGACGTTCACCTTATAGATCAACTCCTGGGACACCTCGGGATGCTCCGCGGCGCCGGTGGCGATCAAGCTGGACAGCATTCCGACGGCGAACGCGCTCGCCACCGCTATGCCCACGCTTCCGGAAAGGTTATGGACAAGCCCACGCCAGGCTCCGACGTCGCCGGCCAACTCGCGCGGAACCGCGCTGAGAAGCGTGTTGAACACCAAAGCGACGATCGCGCCTTGGCCGAGCCCCAGGAGGATCAGGCCCAACACCACAAAGAGCTGCCCCCAGTCGTTGCGGATGGTGAAGGCGAGCAGTACAAGCGCGCCCGCAACCACCACAAAGCCACCTTGGGCGATGGTACGTGGCGGGAATTTGTCGTACAGGAACGCCACAAAGGTGCTCGCGAGGAAGATGGACAACGTGTAAGGAATGATCGAGAACGAGGTTTCAATGCTGGATCTTCCCTGCACAATCTGCATGTACAGGGGAATCAGGAAGTTCGCTGCTGTGCCCACGAACAGCATGATGGCCATGCAGGCAGTCACGGCGAGTTCGGAGCTTGAGGCAAGAACCCTGAGGTCAAAAATCCGGGGGAGCTTGGCGTCCTGGCGTTTCCGGATCCACATGAAGAACACCTGGCCGGCGATCGCTCCGAGAAGGATCAGGAGCGGCGCGGGCGAGAGTCCCAGGATCTCGAATGGTGCCTGGCTGGTTGCGAACCAGGTGCCCCAGGCGGACAAGCCGCTGAAGCCGAAGCTCAACAGGATAACGGCCACCGCGGCGATGACTGAACCGGTCCAGTCGATCTTCAGCAAAGGTTGTGCCGGGACGGTCTTGAGCTTGAAGCTCAACAGCAGGTTGATGGCGCCCAGGATCACCATGAGGCCGAACGAGTAGCGCCAGCCGATGGTTGTTGCGAACCAGCCGGCAATCAGCAGGGCCAGGACGCCCGCGGCCGGAATGGCAGCCGCCAGGAGCCCAATGGCTTTGGCTTGCTGCTGGTCCTTGTAATTGGTGGCGATGAAGACCGTGAGCGCTGGTGCGATCAGTGCAATAACAGCGCCCGAAGAAGCCTGGGCAATGAACAGCATTGCGGGACTGAGGCTAAGTGCCACACCTGCCATGGCGGCGGCATGAATGGCGACGGCAATCTGGAACACCTTTCGCGTTCCGAACCGGGCCCCCAGCTTCGCTCCCAACAAAATGAAAGCCGCCATCGAGAAAGTTCCGGCAGTGATGGCAGTGCCCACGGATGTTGCTGCAGTATCCAGGTCGGTGGTGATGCCCTGCATGGAAACCGTCAAGGCGTTCACAGCGAACGATGCCTGGATTTGGGTGAGGACCACTACGATCAAGGGCAGCCATGAAGCCGCCTTGACGGGTGGTGATTTTTCTTTGGTGGTGTGGTCACTGGCCATGTCTTGCTCCTGATGTGCTCTGCCCGTCCTTGAAGGAGCGGGCCTCTGAATACCTCACAGCGGTGTTGGCGGAACGGTGTACGGGTTTGCCTCGGCGGTTGATCTCCAATCCTTGGTTGCTGGTCTTGCTGGTCTTGCTGGTCTTGCTGGTCTTGCTGGGGCTGATGGGTCCGGAAGCGTCCTAATTCTGAAGCGGCCAAAAAACGGGCACCAGCAGAATGGCCACGGCCGCATAGAGGGCCATGATCGCCAGCCCGAACTTCCAGTAATCGCCGAAGCGGTATCCTGCCGGCTGCATGATCATCATGTTGGCCGGAGTTGCCACCGGCGTCAGCAAGGCAGCAGAGGAAGCCACGGACACGCACATCAGCACGGCATAGGGATTGATGGAGGACTCCTGGGCCACGGAGAGGGCAATGGGAATGATGATCAACGCTGTGGCAGTGTTACTGATCAGCTGCCCCAGGACCGCGGTGACAACGAACAGCCCCACCAGCAACAACAAAGGCCCGCCACCTCCCACCACAGCCACCATCCCCTCAGCCAGGATCTCCGCGGTGCCCGTTGAGGTGATGGCCGTGGACAACGGGATCATCCCGGCCACCAGGATCAGCGTGGTCCACGCCATGGAACGGTGGGCCTGCTGAACCGTAACCACCCGAAGAACCACCATGGCCAGTGCGGCCAGCAGTGCGGCAACCGGTGCCGGGACGAGGTTGGTAGCCAACAGGATCACCATGATCCCCACCACGATCAGTGCTGGTGTGGCGCGTGGCCCCAAGGGGACGGTCTGCCTGCGGATAGTGTCCGGCGAGTCCACCAACAAGACGTTGTGATCTACCGTGTGCTGGTCCAGGGCAGACCATGTTCCTTGGAGAAGCAACCTGTCGCCGGCAGTGATGAGGGTCCGCCCTGACGACTCCGGCTCGCCCGGATGGTGATGAGCCAACACCACAAGATCTCCGCTGTCCGTCACCATGCCCGGGTAGGCCTCCGTGCCAACAAGGTTTGACCTTGGCGCAACCACAACTTCGGCCACTCCATAGCTCCTGCTGATGAGTCCACAAGTGGCATCATCATCCTGTGTCAGGCCGTGCCGGGCTGCCAAGGCGTCGATCGTTGGCTGGCCACCGCGAACCACAATCTCATCGCCCTGTTCAAACACGCTGTTCTCGGACGGCTTGCCGTCCTGCCCCTGCACGCTGATGAGGTGGAGATGACCGCCGTCGTGCTCGTCCTGAAGGCAGGCAACAGGCTGGCCCACCAAGGCAGAACCGGAGGGAATGCTGAGCCGGCTCAACCCATCACCGCCCAGGTAATGGCTCATGAGCGTTTCACCATGGGAGCCCAAATCCTTGGGGAGTGCATCCGGGGTCCTGGTGGGCAAAAGCCGCGGACCCAACCAAAGGGTCAACCCGATGGTTCCCAACAGCAGCGGAAGCCCCACCAGACCGAATTCAAAAAAACCGATCCCGGTTCCGGTGGTGTCCAGCGCCGCATTGAGGATGAGGATATTCACCGGGGAACCGGTCAGGATCAGCAAGGACCCCGCATGCGCCGCGAACGCCATGGGCATGAGCAGCTCGGAAGGACGCCTGCCCAGCCGAACAGCCAAAACAACCACCATGGGAAGCAACGCAGCCACTGCACCGTTGACGCTGATAAGTGCCGTCAGCAAGGCCGTAAGAACCATCATCAGCACCATGAGGCGGGTGCGGCTGGTCCCGGAAAACCTGATCAACAGGCTCCCCAGCCACGTCGTCACGCCTGCAGCATCAATAGCCTCCGCCACCACGAACAACGCAGCGATCAACACCACTGTCCCGCTGCCGAAGCCGGCAAACGTATCGTCCAGACTCACAATGCCAGTGCCGTACACGGCCAAAGCTGCCCCCAACGCCACCACTTCCACCGGCAGACGGTTCCACACGAACGCAGCAATCACCACGACGAGCACCAACAAGGTGACGGTGACGTCTGTCATGAGTGCCTTGGGCAACCCGAAGGATCTTTGGCCAGCATTCTTTCAGACTAGATCCGGGTTCCCGCCGCAGGCTCACCTCATTCAGGTGAGTGATGGGCGTCATCCGAGGTCACGGCTAGGGCAAGTATCCACCCTTGTAGGCTGCGGCCACGGCGTCATGCCGTGAACCGGCTCCCAGCTTCGAATAGATAATGCGAACGTGCGTCTTCACAGTGTTCACGGACAGATGCAATTCCGCTGCCATCTGTTCCTGCGACAAGTGCGACGGAAGGAGGCTGAGGACTTCCCGTTCCCGGGGCGTTAGCGACTGCGCTCGCCGGGCGTCGGTGGGCGGACGCAAGGAAAGCACGCGCTGAGCCAGAGCCTCGTGGGGACCGTAGGCACCCACTCTTTCCATCAAGAGACCGATCACTTCCTGGGGAGCTATGGCCAATGGCCTGAGAACGTCCAGTTCACCGGCCAGATGGAAGGCTTCGTCCAGAAGCTTGCCGGCCAGCGTCCGCCGTCCGGTTCTCAGGGCCATGGAGCATTCCAGAACGTTGACGTGGAGCTTGGTCCATTCCAGGAGCGGTTTCACCGCGCCGGTGTGCAGGGGTTTGAGGCGATCCGTGGCGGCATCAAAGCGGCTGATCCCGGCGGGTCCCTGGGCGCGCAGGAGGCAAAGCTCACCCGTACCTGGAATCAAGTCTTCCGCCCAGTCCAACACCTCACGGGCATGGTCAGCATGTCCCAGTGCCAATGCAGCCGAGTGCTCAATGACGGCGATGGAAGCGGCCAGTGGCTGGGCAAAGACGTGGTCCCTGCCGATACGCAACCGGGCCTGGCGCAATCCCTCAAGCGCGTTGCGCCTGTCGCCGGAATCCAGATGCGCGCATGCTGTGATAATTTCCAGGGTGGCGCGCATGGCGCCTCCCACCCCTTTGGAAGAAGAACCGAGCTGTCCGAGTTCAGCCAGGCCTGCCGACGTGAACTCCAGGGCTTTCCTCGGTTCAGCGCGCAGCAGCGCAGCCGAGGCATGCATTAGGGATCCGGTAGACCGGCCCGCCCCGGCCGTCCACATCTGTGCTGGCAGATTCTCCTCCGCGAGGTGCAGGAATTCACTGGCACGGCGGAGGCGGCCCTGCATAGAGTACGTTGCGGCGAGTTTGAGGTAGACCTTGCCGGCGAGGTAGGCGTTACCTGCCTCGGTGGCTTCGATCAGGGCTGCGGAAGCTTCGTTCTCCGCTGTTCCATAATTCCCCTCCACCAGTGCGGCCGTGACCGTCACCATTTTCGCTTCGATACGAACATCGCTGTGCCGTGAAAAAGTGAGGGCGGCGTATTCCACGGTGGCCTTAGGGTCTTGTTCCTCCCACCCGTCGCTGAACCAGGACAGGCGCGCTTTCGCCAACGCCTGCAATTCGCGGAGCTCGGGAGGCGAATCATCGCTCCGGTTGCGGTTTGCCACCGCCATGTAGCGCGAAGCCGTGGTGGGCTGCCGGCTCTCCACGTGCGCCAACGCGGCAACCACGCAGAGCTTGGGGCTCACGGTAAACAGGGAATCGGGCAACGCCGCGATCGCGCGGCGGACATGAATCACTTCACCTGATCCCAAAAGTGCTGCGCCATGCTGTTCAAGGATGTCTCCGATCAGACCGTGATCCGAGGAGTCCATTGCGTGCCTGAGCGCCGCAACAGGGTCACCGGCGTGCTCATGCCAGCGCGCCGCAATCCGGCTGTAGCGGATCAGTTCGTCAGGCTGCTTGCGAGCCAAATCGGCCCTGAAATGTGCGCGGATCAAGGGGTGGACCAGGAAGACGCTCCGCCCGCTGCCTGCCGACTCCACAATTCCCCTGTCATCAGCCAGGCCGGAGAGGACCAGCCCCGCATTCCGGTTGCCGGCAAGGGTGCTGGCCTGCGCGGCAACAACCACGCGGCAGACACTGGTGCTGGAAAGGACGTGCCGCTCTTCACAGGAAAGATCCCGGATGATCTGGTGATCCAGGAAATCAGCGAGCTGCCGGTTGTTGGCTGCGAGGTCTCCCAAGGGGACGTCAGGGTTGGCGGCTTCGCGCAAGTAACGCAACGCAAGCACCACACAAGCCGGCCACCCTGCGGTCTGCCTGAAAAGCTCACGCAGTTGAGGCATCCCCATCAGAGTGGTGGTTTTCACGGCCAGGACATTGATGTCATCCATGGTGAACGCGAGGTCCTTGGTGCCCAACTCAACCACGCGGCCACTAAGACGGGCAGGTCCGGGATCAACCGCTGTGTTGTCCCGGTATGCCAACGCCAACTGGATCGGCTGGCTCACTTGGTTGAACTGGCTCACTTGGTTGAACTGGCTCACTTGGTTGAACTGGCTCACTTGGTTGAACTGGCTCACTTGGTTGAACTGGCTCACCTGGTTGAACTGGCTCACTTGGTTTAGCAGGGCCGGTATCCAGTAGTCCCGTTCATCCGGATCAATACCGTCCACGCCGTCAATCACCAGACGGATGGTGGTGCCGGTGGCGCTCAATATCCGGGCCAGTTCTCCCAGTACCTCCACGGGATCCTGTTCTGTTCCGGAGAAGAGCTGCAGTGCGCCGGGCGGAATGGCAGGGCACCGCCGCAGCGTCTGCAACATGGCGGGCCACAGGGCATTCCGGTTGTGTTGGTTGGGGGTGAGCCATGCAACGTTGTGCCGTTGACCTTCCAGCCACTGCTTCAAGAGGACTGTTTTTCCGTACCCCGCGGGAGCGCACATCAGGACGATACCGGCCGGGCCATCAAGTTTGGCCGTGAGTCGGGAGCGAGCCAGGAGGGCCAAAGGCGGCCCAGGGGCCGGGGTTGGCTTCAGGCTCAAGAGGTCCGGGCGGGTACCACCTTGGTCGTCCACTCCTTCAGTGTAGGTGCGGGGGATCGAGGATTCACCCGGTAAAGGCGATCCGCGTGGCGGGCCGGGGACGTAAGGATGATCCTGGCGGCCGTGAGACGCTTGGACGAGGCCCGGGAGAGGGGTTTCACCATGCAGGCTTTCAGGGACATCATGAGTGCCGCGGACTCCGGATGGGTCTACCCGCTGGGGGCGATTTTTGTTGCAGTCTCGGCCATCTTCCCGCCAATCCCCACTACGTCATTGTTCGTTGCTTTGGGGGCACTGTCCGCTACCTACAACGTTCCCAACGGCTTCCTGCTGGCGGCAGCCATGTTGGCCGGGGCCGTGGCCGGCGATCTGGGCGTCTATGAGTTGGTCAGGCGCCGCGATATGGCCAACTGGAAGATCCTCCGGGGTCCCCGCACCCAAAAGGCCCTGCACGCTTCCCGGGAGCGCCTGGCCAAGCATGCAGCCTCGTGGGTCCTGACGTCCAGATTCGTTCCCATGGGGCGGCTGACTATGAATGTGGCCAGTGCCATCACCCCGGTTCCGCGGGGCAGGTTCATCCTGTATTCAGCGGCCGCAGGGGTCCTCTGGTCTGCGTACTCCGTGGGCATTGGGGCCCTCTCGGGACTTCTGCCGGGGCTGTCCCCGGAGCTGGCTGTGGTCATTGCCATAGCGTTTTCCCTGCTGCTGGGCCGGGCCATCAGCGCCGGAGTGACGTGGTACCTCCAGCTCGATGACTGAGTTAACCCAACCGCGCCAGTAACACTCCCTGCAGCTACTGAAGAGAGGACGTAAGCCGCGCCAGGTTGTCCAGCGCCACGTGGCCTACCGGCCGCCGGAGCCAGTCTTCCAGCAGCAACTCGGTGCTGGCAGCCCGATAACTGTCTTCGACCGCACGCATCCTGTCCACCATGGAGCGTCCGTGGACCAGTACGGAAACTTCCATGTTGAGGCTGAAGGACCGAACGTCCATGTTGCTTGAGCCGATCACCGCTACGTCGTAGTCCACCGTGAAGTGCTTGGCGTGCAGGACCTGCGGAGCTTTGTAAAGGTAGATCCGGACGCCCGCACGCAGCAATACCTCGTAGTAAGAACGCTGTGCGTGGTAGACCATGGCCTGATCGCCCACTTCGGAGACGAAGAGCTCCACGCTGAGGCCGCGGGAGGCTGCGGTGATGATGGCCAACTGGATGGCCTCGTCCGGCACGAAGTAGGGGCTGGTGATGCTGACCCTGTGCTCTGCTTTGTAAATCAGGGTGGTGTAGAGCTTGAGGTTGTTGTCATTGTCGAAGCTGGGGCCGCTGGGCAGCACTTGTGCGTCGATCAGCTCAGGCGCTGAGCCTAGGACCACAGGGGACGTATCCAGCGGCAGCAGCGTCTCGGATTCGCTGTACCAATCAGTGACGAACACAGCATCCAGCTCCCGAACCACAGGACCTTCCAGCCTCACCATCAACTCATGCCATTGGAGGCCCCGTTTGATGTTGCTCTTCTTGTTGTAGGAAGCGTCAATGAGATTCTGCGATCCTGTGTAACCCACCTTGCCGTCCATCACCAGCAGCTTGCGGTGGTTGCGAAGGTCCGGGCGCTGCCATTGTCCTTTGAAGGGGCGCAGAGGAAGCATGGCATGCCATTGGGCGCCCATGTCATCAAAGGCGCGCACCATCTTCCCGTAGGTGGGATCACGGACCGCCGCCAAATGATCGAACAGGACCCTCACCGGCACACCGCGCCTGCAGGCCCTCGCCATCGCATCAAAGAACGGTGCCGTGGTGGGATCCAGCGCCAAAATGTAGAACTCCACGTGTACGTACTCCGTGGCGGCGTCAATGTCCACGATCATGCGGTCAAAGCATCCCGTGTAGTCCTCCAGCAGCTCTGCCCTGTTTCCGCCCACCATGGGCAGCGCGCCCAGCCTGAGGTTAAGTTCGACGGCGGAACGCAGCCAAGCGGGCCAGTCCTCACTGTGACTTACGGCTGAGAGGCCAGGCGTCCGTGCCAGCATGAGCTCGTTGACGACGCGCTGTTTTTGGCGCCTGGCTTTGGGAAGCTTGCCCCGGCCCACCAACAGGAAAGCCACCATTCCCAAGTAGGGGATGAAAACAATCGCGAGTACCCAGGCGATGGCGGAGGACGGCTTGCGATTGGCGGAGACCATTACCGCCGCTATTGATCCGAGCACAATGTGGAGCGCCAGCAGGATCAAGGCCACAGCATCGGCGTCGTGCAGTAGTTCCTGGAAACCAGGCAGTAGTTCCTGGAAATTACGCAGTAGTTCTTGCATGCGCGCTACTTGGCGTTCTGCTGAGGTATGACTACCTTCTTGATGATTAGCAAAATTGAGGCAGTGGTGGGGCACGCTATCAGCGCCCCTAGCAGCCCCAGGAGAGTCCCGCCCACCATGGCCCCAATGAGAACCAGTGAGCCGGGGATACTGATTGCTTTGCCCACCACCCGGGGCGTCAGGATGTAGGCCTCTACCTGCATGTAGGCCAGCATGATGAGGAAAACCACCAGTGCCGTTGCCGGGGAGGTGAAAAGCGAAACAACAGTGATGATTGCGGTGCTTATTGCGCTGCCCACCAAAGGTATGAGGGTGATGGGGAATGCCAGCACTGCGAGCACCGCGGCGTACCGAACGCCGGCAACCGAGAGGACAATGAAGGTGAAGATCGCATTGAACAGGGCAAGAACTGCCATGCCGCTCAGATATTTGCCAACAGAGGCAATAATTGTTTCGGAGATATCGGCGAATGACTCACGACGCGATGCTGGAACCAGTGCGTAAAGGCTTGATTTCATGACTTCGTGGCCGGCCACAAAATACAGGGTGAGAACTACTACGAAGACCACGGCAAAGGCGCCATTGACCACGTTGTAGCCCACTTGCACGGCGCCGCCGCCAATGGCCAGCCATACGTTGGGATCAGCGGCGGAGGTTTCCAGCCATTCCAGCAGCGGGGTCAGCGCGCCACCCAACGAACCGTTGAAATCCCTGAACCAGCTCTGTTCGCCTACTGCATCGAAGCTTGAAGGAAGCACCCGAACAAGGGTGGCGCCCTCCTCCGCCAGAATCGGGACAATAAAGCGGATCAGCACGGCCACCACCAGCAGGAAGCCAACCGCTACGGCCAGGACCGCGCCACCGCGGGAAAGTTTCCAGCGTTCCAGCCAACGGACCAGGGGATAGAGGCCGAGTGAGATGAATAAGGCGGCAAAGATCAAAGTCAGCGAGTAGCGCAGAGTGATGACCGCGGAGCCCAAAGCCAGGGCAACCAGTACACCGAGTGCCGCGATAAGCCCGAATTTGAACGGTCCGCCTTCCAATAGCGGGAATGCCTTCAATCGAGTCATACGGACCCTTTCGGCCGAACTTGAGTGGCGGACCACAGCCCCGGATCAGGCCAGGGCGATCTCCTTGAGCCGAGCGTACTCGGCCTCATTGATATCTCCAGCAACCAGAAGCGCTTTAGCCGCTTCGATTTGTTGCGTGGGGGTTGGGGCTCCGGCTACTTCGCGAATGTAATTCTCCGCTTCCTCAACTGATTCCCTGACGCGGATTTCACTGCGCAAGGCCATTCCCTTGCCGCGCATGATGACGTAGATCAATGCGGAGATAAAGGGAGCCGCGAAGAGGCACAGGATCCACAGTGCTTTCACGCCGCCGCTCAACGCTTTGTCACGGAGAAGATCAGAAATTATTTGAAAGAGAAGGATCAGATATGCAACAAAGAAGAATGCAACAATGATGCTCCACAACGATTCCAAGAAGTTCATGGTGTCTTTCCATTCGTTCCTTCGGCCCGGGGCAGGACCGCGTCATCCCCAGTGGAAATCCTTTTTCGGCAGGATCACACCACCATTCTCGATTCGCCCGCGTCCAACTGCGCGCGCCTTGATGGGATCGGTATCGAATGGACAGAAAGATCACCCACTAAGGGTGAGCCCCGATTCGGTGGTGTTTGACCCCAAAGCTCGGCGGGAGGGCGATTGCCCGCCGGTCACAAATCCCCCGTAGCCCGGCGGCTGTGGACGGCGTCCGGAGGTCGGTTACGCTGCTCAAAGTCACACCACTTCCGCACGCATAGGGTCACCAATGACGCACTCTTTCGCCGCCGACAACGCCGTCCCGCAGTTGGAAAAACGGTCGGAACCTTCGCTTGAACACAGCGCCCTTGTTGGACACAGCGTGACCGGTACCGCCTTGGGAGCGTTCGGAATGGCGGCCGTCATCGGCGTGCTCGCGGTTTTCCTCCACCTCGTGGGGCAGTATTCACCGCAGATTGGTCCCGGCTATGCGGGGTGGCCGCAGGATGCCAGTGCCGGTCCCTTGCCCGCAGTTCGCTGGTTCCTTGGAGACATCACCGAACCCCTGTTCTACAAATCAGACCTTGCGGCGCTGGGACTGCTGGCAGGTGCCGCGACCGCATGGTGGCTTGGCCGGCGACGCATCTCCTGGGCGGGCTCGCTCAGTTACCGTTCCGGGCTTTGGCCATGGATTCTGGCTTCGGCGTCGCTGAGTCTGATGCTGTCCAACCTGATGTTCGGATGGATGCTCGACGCCGGGTGGCAGCCCACGTTCGTGCCCTTTGTGTGCGTCGCTCCCGCCATGGTTCTCCTGTATGGGGCGGGGTGGAGGACCTGCGTCACGGGTGCTTTCCTGGGGGCAGTGACCACCACACCGTTGGCGTTGCTCTTCATCCCCACCCTCTCAGCGCCTCTGGGCCTGCCGGCGGTTGTGGCAAGCGTGGCCGCCATGTCAGTGGGTTCGGTCATCTCGTTCCTCGTGGCCCGACGCCTGCCGTGGCTGGTCCTGCGGGAGGCTCGAGAGGCCCGGGAGGCCCGGGAAGCCCGGGAGGCTCGGAAATTTCCGGAGGATGGCTCGGTTCGGGAGGGCCGCGAAGTCTTCGCGGCGACGCAACCGGTGCTGCCGCCGTCGAGCCCTAAAAGGAGCGTCGTGAACGAGGCCGCTTGGGCGGCCCGGCGTGTACTTAAGGACTTCACGGAAACCCACTTCTTCGCCAACGAGCTCGCCGGGGCCTGCGTGATTCTGGCCGTGGCAGCGGCGTTTGTCCTCAACCCGGGGCTGCCGTCCTATGGGGTGGGTCTGCTGCCGCACATTCTCTTTGCCCAAGCGTTGACCTCGGCGATTGGAATCACGCTCTGGCGGGGCTGGTACCGCGACGGCGGATGGGCGGCCACCTACGCGTCCGTGGTGTCAGTCGCTCCGGCTGCGGTCCTTGCCTGCGGCGGCTCCTGGCAGGGAATTGTTGGCGGCGCCTTGCTGGGTGCTGTCCTCGCGCCGCCTGTGGCCCGGGCCGTTTCGGCGCGGCTGCCGGCGGGCTTCCACCCGGTCATTGGCAACACGGCGGCCATGGCAATCTCGACGGCGGTCGCGTTGCCGGTGCTTGGGCTGCTGCCCTAAAACGTGGGCCTTGTGCCGGCAGATAGTTGGCCGGTCTGTCTCCTCGCCCGTGACCGGTCAGCCGCCAATATGATGAATCGTAAAGGCACTCAGGAAGCCGACGGCGGCCGTAAGCCCTGTGAGGTTGTGGTGCTCTTCGAAGGCCTCAGGGATCATGGTGTCGGCAAGCATGGCCAGGATTCCGCCCGCGGCGATTGCGGTGATGAATGCGATCACACTGTCAGGAGCATTTTCCAAGGCTGTGTATCCCAGCAATGCAGCGAGTCCGCTGAATACGGCGATGCCAGCCCATGTGCCAAAGACGTAGGCGGGGCTGCGTCCGGCCTTCTTCATGCCTGCTGTGCTGGACAGGCCTTCCGGAACGTTGGAAATGAAGACCGCTGCGAGCATGGCCGGGCTGACTGCGCCACCTGCGAGGAGGCCAACTCCCAGCACTACGGATTCCGGGATGCCGTCAATCAGGGCACCCACCGCGATCGCCGTGCCGCTACCAGGGGAGTCCTTCTCTGAGGGCTGCGCCCCTCCGGAGCGTTTCCGGTGCTTGGCTCCGGCCCGGGCCAGCAGGACATTGGAGCCCACAAAGATCACGGCGCCCAAAAGGAAACCCAGGATGGTGGGAAGGAGTCCGCCGCCCTCCACGGCTTCATCAACGAGTTCGAAAGCCAATGCAGAAATCAAGACGCCAGCACCGAAGGCCATTACCGTGGATACAATTTTGGGCGGCACTTTCCAGATCCACGCAATGCCCGCCCCGAGGACCAAAGCACCACCGGCCAGCGTTCCCCACAACAAGGCTTGCAACCACATCGGCATTTGTAACGCCCTCTCTTCGGCCTTCCACGTGCATCAAGAAGTGTTGCACATGGCCTCAGTGACTCTCCTAAACGGCTCAGTTGGTTGGTGGGGTTGGGTGCTCGATTGGGAGGCTGGGTTGGGGTCTGGTTGGAGGCTGGGTTGGCTTGCGGGAGTCTTGAGGTTTTCCTGAGGCAGTGTTGACCGTTCACAGGATTTGTTCTTGATCCACGCCCGACACAGTAGAACGTGTCAGCCAGAGAGGCTGGAAAAGAACGGCCGGCCGGTCTCACGGTGGCCTCCCGAAAGGAAACTGATCCTCATGGCCATCAGCCTCAAAACCACCTCCGGCAAAATCCTCGCCTCCGTCGCACTGGTCGGCACCGCAGCCGCCGTGGCCGGCATGGGCACCTACGGCGCGTTCACGTCCTCCACCTCCGCCTCCCAGGCAGTCACCGCAGGCACCGTCACCATAGCCCTGGGCGCACCCGGACCGGCCAACACCCTCAACGTCCCCGTCGCGGGACTGCTGCCCGGTGACAAGGTCGAAAAACTCGTCACCCTGGCCAACACCGGCAACTCAGACCTGAACAACGTCACCCTCACCACCTCCGCCGGGGCCACCGGCTCCCTGCTCACCACCGACGCCACCAACGGCCTGCAACTGACCATCGAAAACTGCAGTGTTCCCTGGACCGGCGCCACCGCACCCTACAACTGCACCGGCACCCGCAGCACCGTCCTGGCCTCCGGACCCGTGATCGCAGCGAACAAAGCCCTGAACAACCTCACCTCCCTGACCTCAGCCAAAACCGACAACCTCAAAATCACCACCGCGTTCCCCACCACCGCGAACAACGACTTCCAAGGCGCCACCTCCACCATCGCCTTCGCCTTCACCGGCACCCAACGCACCGAAACCACCAAATAAGCACTGCCCCCAGAACCACCAGGTAAGTAGAAGAATCACCACCAGCCCCGCCGGACCTGGTCGGGCGCCCCCCTGCCCGATCAGGTCCGCCGGTATTGGCCATCCGCACCCACGGCTCAGAACGCCGGGCATTCTTGATCCCCCGCAAGCTTCACCTCAGGCACGAAAGGAAACGCCAGGCATGAGCGCATTCAGCACCAGCACCAGCACCACCTCTGCAGCCCACGGCCGGCGTTCCGTCGCACCAACCCATGAATCTGCGTCGTTCCTGGTGGCCGCGCTCTTCCTTGGAGCCCCGCATTCCCCTGAGGCGGCGCTCTTCCTTGGAGCCCCCAAGACCGCCGCTGTGAAGCAGCCCGCAGCGGCCACAACTTCATCCCATACCCATCCGGGCGCATTACCCCGGGTGGCCGGCAACGTGGTCGAAGGCTCCATCAGGGCCCAAGGCCTCACCGCGTCAACACCGCGCAGTGCAGTTGCCCCAGGTGGCCAGCGGTGAGTGAAGACCCAGCACCTACAGCAGAGGCCACCATCCTGGAACCGTGCAGACTGCAGGAGTTGGCTGATGAGTTGGGTGACTCAATCCCGGCACTCGGCTTCCTCTCCAATTACCTGTCCATGCTGCCGCACCGGATGCTGAGCATCTCCAGGGGCTTATGCGGGCACGATTCCGAGGCAAGCATGGATGCCATCCTGAGTCTCAAGATCTCCTCGGCCATGGTGGGTGCCCTGGAAACAGAGGACCAATGCCGGGCCATCGAACTGATGATCCGTGAAGACCTCTTTGACTCCGCTATGCAGGCATTTCCAGCCCTTCAGCACTCCACGGACCGCTGCTTCGCGGCAGGACCGCAGTTGCTGGGGCAGGCGAGGGAGTCACTCTGCACCGGCATTCGGACTTCGCATCATTCCCGGACAATGTAGGTGCAAGTTTCGGGTGCCCGGCAGTGCCCGTTTAGGTGCCTCGCGGGTGCATGCTGAGGTTCAGCGCCCAACCGGCACGTCGGTCTCAACTGCCTTAATCTCATGCGGCACCAGGAACAGCGCAGCTACGGCCAAGAGCCCGGCGGCGGCAAACACGTAGAAGCCTGCAGGGTAGGCGATGTTTGCCGCAACCAGAGTGCCCGTCACTGCGGGTCCCACGATCGCGCCTAGCCTGCCCACCCCTGCTGCGAAGCCCAGGGCGGTTCCGCGAAGGCGGGGCGGGAAGAGTTGGCTGACCCAGGCATAGACCAGCACTTGGGAGCTGAAGACGAACACACCGGTGACGAACACGGCTGCGTTGAGCAGGAACTCGTTCTGGATCTTGACGCTCAGGATTGCCAGGAACACCGCAGACAATCCAAACCACATCAGCACGATCTTCTTAGTGCCGTGTTTATCGGCCAGGATTCCGGCAAGGAACAGGCCCGCGACGGCGCCCAGGTTCAGGACGAGCAGCAGTGTGAGGCCGGTGCTGACGGGGTATCCGGCGGCGGCCATCAGCTGCGGCAGCCACGTGTTCAAACCGTAGACCAGCAGAAGGCCCATGAACGAGGCGATGCCAATCCCCACGGCCACCATGGGATACGGCTTCTGCAGGAGATCGCGGAAGCCCGTCTTTGGTTTGGTGGTTGTTGAACTCCCGACGGCGTGCGGCGCCTTCGAGGCGGCAGCGGCCTGTCGCTGCTCTGCTTTTGCGGAGTGGTCATTGGCGGGCGCTGCTTCAGGCAATGATTCCGGGAGTTTTGCCCACAGGAAGGGCAAAAGTGCCAGGCCGGCAACGCCACCGATGACGAACATGAGCCGCCAGTTTGGCACGATGAAAATCGCCAGGAGCGCCGTTGCTACGGCGCCAACGTGATAGCCGGTCATGGTGCGGGTGGTGGACTTGCCAGCGGATCCGGCGGGAGCGTAGTCGTTGATGTACGCCAAAGCGGCGGGGAGGCACGCGCCCAAACCCAGTCCGGCCAACATGCGCAGCAGGGAGAAGACCGCCACGTTCGGGGCAAAGGCCACTCCGATTGTGAAAAGCGAGAAGCTTGCCACGCAGGCGATCAGTAGTTTGCGGCGCCCGAACTTGTCCGAGAGCGGTGCGATGAACAAGGCGCCCAAGCCCACGCCCACCAAGGAAATGGTGGCGGCGAAGGTGGCACCGAACGCGTCGAAGCCAAGCTCGCCGGTCTTGATGAGAGTTGGAATGACGGTACCCAGCACCACGAGGTCGAAGCCGTCCAACACCATGGCCAGCCAACAGAGCCAAACGGGGCATTGGGAGCGGCGGGCAGATGACATCGTTGGCATAGCGTCCTCGGTACTTCTCAGATGGGCGGTCCCGGCAACCGGAACGGTCGGTCGGTCAGTTATGAGAGTTGTATCACCGCCTCATGTTGTCCGTCACACGTTATACCATTGAATGGAAGGCGGCACTTCATCTGCCGGGCCGGGAAGCCTTGGAGCCACGCTATCCGGCAGCGTCACCCGGCGGTCCGCCACCATGATCCGCCGGTTCCGCAACATGACCCGCCGACGCGTACCACCCGCCGGCCAGCAAGCAAAGGAGCACACCATGGCCAACTCTGCGTCGGGTGATTCCGTGGTTGACCGCGTGGTGCGGGTGATCGAGGCCTTCCCGGAGGGGGTCACGTCGTTGCAGCTGAGCGAACTGGCTGACCGTTCCGGGCTCCCGTTGTCATCGGCCCACCGTCTGGTCCGGCAACTCTCCGAGCATGGCCTCCTTGATCTTGGTGCCGGCGGGACAGTGCGGTTGGGGCTGCGCTTATGGGAACTCGTGAATCGGAATTCCCCCACCCTGGCCCTCAGGCAGGCGGCCATGCCCTTCATGGAAGACATCCAACAAGTCCTGAATCAGAATGTGAACCTGGCAGTGCTCGACGGCTGGGAGGCGCTCTTTGTAGAGCGACTTTCACGGCGGGGATCGGTGGCCAACCGGGCACGAATCGCCGGACGAATGCCAGTCCATATTTCTTCGGCAGGGCTCGCCCTGATGGCATACCAGTCGCGGGAGCTGCAGGCGGAGTACCTCGAACAATTCGTTGATCCGTCCGGAAAGCTGACTGCCGGCGTCGTGCGTCATCTTTTGGCCGAAGCGGCACAGCAAGGATACGCGCAACTGGCTGGTGTGGTGGATCCGGATACTTGGGGAATTGCGGTTCCGGTGATGAACGCCAAGCGTCGCACGGTAGCAGCGCTGGGGGTGGTTGTGCCGTTGGCCGAGATGCGGTTGCAAGCGCTGGTCCCCGCGCTCCAAACGGCTGCTCGGGGGATTGGTCGGCAACTCGGCGACTAAATGCTGATTTCCGTTCAACGGAATCCCTGTAACGTCAATCACGCCCCGCGGGCCACACTGAATCCAGATTCATCCCGCTTCAAAGCAAGCAGGGATCCGCAACGAAGCGAGGAAAAACATGGCACGCACAACGATCACCACCCAAGTGGCCATCATGGGCGCGGGCCCCGCCGGCCTGATGCT
Organism: Paenarthrobacter aurescens; assembly: GCF_041549525.1. Lineage (NCBI taxonomy): Bacteria > Bacillati > Actinomycetota > Actinomycetes > Micrococcales > Micrococcaceae > Paenarthrobacter > Paenarthrobacter aurescens. The sequence continues at coordinate 4,139,170 of NZ_CP157456.1, read as the reverse complement.
CTCCCACCTGCTGGCACGGCAGGGCATCGAGTCCGTGGTGGTGGAAATCCGCAGCCGCAAGGAAATCCAGGAAACCGTCCGTGCAGGCATCCTCGAGCACGGTACCGTGAACCTGCTGGTCGACTCCGGTGTTTCGGACAGGGTGCTGCGCGAGGGCGACAGGCACGACGGAATCGAACTGCGGTTCAACGGCGAGAGCCACCGCATCAACTTCAAAGAACTCGTGGGCGAATCGGTGTGGCTGTACCCGCAGACGGACGTTTTCGCGGATCTCGCCGCCAGGCGGGAGGCCGACGGCGGTGACGTCCGGTACAGCGTTACGGACACCACTGTGCACAACCTTGAAGGCAAGCCACAGGTCTGGTTCACCGACGCCGACGGCCAGGACTTCGAAATCCAAGCTGATTTCCTGGTGGGTGCCGATGGGTCCCGCAGCCACTGCCGATTCCAAATCCCGGAAGCCGACCGGAAGTGGTACTTCCACGAATACCCGTTTGCATGGTTCGGGATTCTCGCCGAAGCCCCCCGCAGCGCTGACGAACTCATCTACGCCAACTCCGGGAACGGATTCGCGCTGATTAGCCAGCGTACGGAAACGGTCCAACGCATGTACTTCCAGTGCGACCCCAAGGAGAACGTGGCCGACTGGGACGATGACCGCATCTGGACCGAGTTCCGCAAGCGCGTCAACGGCAACGGGTTTGAGCTTAAGGAGGGCCCGGTCTTGGAAAAGATGGTGCTGCCGTTCCGCAGCTTCGTGCACACCCCCATGCGTCACGGCAACCTCTTCCTCGCCGGCGATGCCGCACACACAGTCCCGCCCACCGGGGCCAAGGGCCTCAATCTTGCCATCCATGACGTCAAGGTGCTCTTCGAGGGCCTGGATTCTTACTACTCCAAAGGTTCCACTGCGCTGCTCGATTCCTACAGCGACCGTGCACTTGACCGCGTGTGGAAGGCCCAACACTTCTCCTACTGGATGACGTCGATGCTGCACACGGTGCCAGGTGCCGGTGACTTCGACCGCGCCCGCCAGCTCGGTGAGCTCCACTCTGTGGTCACGTCCGAGCACGCCAAGGCGTATCTGGCGGAGTCGTACACGGGCTGGCCGACCTCGCACTAAACCCGAGCAGGCACGCACTAAACCCGATAGCGGTTTGGGGGGTGTGTTTATGTTCTCTGGGGTGTGTGGTGGTGGTTGCGTCGGGGTTTTTGGTTGGGGTCGATGTGGGGTGGGGGGATGAACCAGGGGACGCCGGTTTTCATGTCGATGCGCCATTGTTCTTTGTGGATGAGGTGGTGGTGGTGGCTGCAGAGGAGTGTGCCGTTGTCGGTGCCGGTGGTGCCGCCGTGGGACCAGTAGGTGGTGTGGTGGGCTTCGCACCAGGGTGCGGGCATGGTGCAGTCGGGGAAGGCGCAGCCACCGTCGCGGGCGGTGATGGCTTTGCGGATGTGGGGTGGGAAGATCCGGGTGGTGCGGCCGATGTCCAGGACTCGGGAGTCGCTGCCGAGCAGGACGGGGATGATGTCGGCGTCGCAGGCGATTTTCCGGATGGTGGCAGGGTGGATCGGGCCGGTGAACGTCGCCATAGCCGAACCCACACCCGCCTCGGTTCCTGTCCCGGTCCTGCTCGGTTTCCCTGGGCCCGCCCCGGTCCTGCTCGTAGTGGTGGGGGTGGTGAGTTGGTTGAGGAGGTCGCGGTGGTCGATGGTGACGGTGAGTTGGGGCCGGAGTCCGCCGTTGGAGGGTAGTTGCCCGGTGCTCATCGCCACACCGCACGCGCCGACGAGGCCGTCGAGGAGTTTCTGTGCCCGGGAGCGTCGGTCAAGATCGGGGCCCGTTGTTTGGTGTTCCGTTGCCTTGGTGCCCGGTCCCGCCGTGGCGGTTCCCTCGTCAGCGGTGGCAGCAGTTGTGGCGGTGGCAGTGGCGGGTGTGGTGTCGGTGGTGTTGTGGAGTCTGGGGTTGGTGGCGGTGTTCATGGTGGTGGTGAGGGTTTCGTATTGTTCGTCGGTGGCGAAGATTTCGATGTGGTGCAGTCCGTAGCGGCGTCGGCGGCGCAGGAATGCTCCTTGGTGTTGTCGGAGGGTTTCTTCGGAAGGTTCGGGTCCGTCGTGGTCGATGTGGTCGATCCAGCGTTTGGTCATTTTGGTGAGGAAGTCGGGGTCGGTCTCGGTGGCGGTGGTGGTGAGGGCGTGTTCCATCCGGGTGAGCGTTTCGTCGTCGGTGAGGTGCCGTACTTTGTCCAGGGCGGTGCTGATGATCGTCGCGGAGCGGGAAGGCAGCAACGCGGACCCGACAGCATCGGCGAGGATTTCGCGGCGGGCCGGGATCTGTTGGCCGGTCATTCCGATTTGGGGGAGGACGTCGGGGGCGAGGGCGAGTCGGCGCCTGGCCTCTCCAATGCCTATCCGCAACCGTGCCCGAAGGAACTCCGCAGCATTCCGGTACCCGTCATCAAGAACACCCGGCTGATTCGGGAAACCAGCAGGGGCGGGGATCTCCGGGTCCGCAGCTGATTCTGACCAGCCCGTCTGCCACCCCGTTACAGCGGCAGCTGCCCCTGCCCCTGCCCCTGATGCTGATGCTGACGGTGAGGACGAGCGCCCCGACCGTGCCTGTTGCACTTGCTGTGCCTCTGTGCGGGCCCGCTCCACAGCCTGGGCGGCAACAACCTGCAAATACTCCACGCACCGGGCAATCTCCTCGATCCTGCCCGCAAAATCAGCAGCCCCAACAAACCCCAACAACCGCACCTCATCAAAGGCCATCGACCGCAACGCATCAACGGCCGCAATACCGTCCAGAAGCGCACCGTCCAGAAGCGAACCGTCCAGAAGCCCGGGAACAGCACGCCCGGCTTCGGACCCATACGACGAGAATCCACTCGAGCACTCGGGCCCTGCTGAACGCGCAGATCCCGCCGGGATAGCCGGCAGATGGGACCGTTCCACGGCTGTGGCTTCGGGAGCCTCAGCAGACGGCTCATGCAACGCCGCAGGCAGCGGAACGGCTGCGCTTTGTGCCTTGGGATCCTGCGCCGGTGTGGTTGAGCCCTCCGCCGCGGGCAGGGGGACGGTGGCGCTTTGTGCCGTGGGCTCCTGCGCCGGTGTGGTTGAGCCCACCTCCGCAGGCGCCGCGCCGGGAATGCCCTCAAACGCGGAGTTCCCAGCCTTCAACACAGACTCGGATTCACGAAGTAGCCCAGCCTTGCGGGGCGTTACCGCATTGGTTCCTTCCGTCGTCGGGCTCTTGCTCGTTGAGGGAGAGGGCGGCATTTCCAGGAATACGGGTGAGGCATTCCTGGGCACCTCAATTACACCGGACGAACCTGCCCGCCGCGCCGTGATCTGCCCCATGCCTTCCATGGTTCAACCCTGTCATGGTGGCTCAGCATTTATCAGCCCTCATCTGCGCTATGTGGAAAACCCGCCAGGATGCTCTGGACCAGGGGGATAAGAGGCGGGGGCTACGGTATAGACATGACTACTGAGCCCAGCGCGAAATCACCCGTCCGCCAGTTGCGCCTTGTGGTGGAAGCGGAGGATTACGAGGCCGCCTTGACGTTTTTCCGTGACGCCCTGGGCTTGCCCGAGCAGGCCGTTTTCGAAGGGGATGGGGACGCCCGGGTGACCATCCTTGAGGCTGGCCGGGCTACTTTGGAAATCGCCAACCCCGCCCAAGTTCGGCTCATCGACCGGGTTGAGGCCGAAGGTCAGCCGAGCGCCAAGATGCGGATCGCATTCGAAGTGGACGATTCCGTGGCGGTCACCAAAGACTTGCTTGAGGCTGGGGGCACCTTGATTGCTGAACCCCGCGAAACGCCTTGGAGGTCCCTGAACTCGCGGCTCGAAGCACCCGCGGGCCTCCAGGTCACACTCTTCCAGGAGCTCGAATCAATCGAAGACCGAAGCTCAAAGCCCGGATTCAAAAGCCCATAGAGCCGCCGCCGGGCCGTCGCCGGGCCGTCGCCGGACCGTCGCCGGGCCGTCGCCGGGCCGTCGCCGAGCCGTCCCCGGGTGGTCGCCGTCGAAAGTCTGCGGTACTTGGTGGGCCTTAGCCCACGAGCCCGGATTGGTGGTCGACGCCGGCTTGGTCCACCTTGCGGTGGAAGCGCATACCGGCCTTGCCTCCCACAATGGCGCCGATGAGGGGGACGATCAAAGCGATGACGAGACCGATGATGCCGCTGACGGTCATCAGGCTTCCGTCCACGGGTATCTGTGGAGCGCCATTGAGGTTGTTCAGGATGTTGAACTGGCTTCCGGCCACCGCAGCAAGGACCGCCACGATGATGGCGATGATGATGCCCCAGAGCCACACGGCCAGCCCTTGTTTCACGCCGTCGAAGCGGGCCATGCGGCCGGCGACGTAACCTCCGCAGTAGTACGCCAGGAACAGGACGATTGCGAGCACAATCCCACTCGCGATCCCCAGCGTTTCCGCGTTCTGCTGGGCCTGGTCTGCTGCTTGTTCGGCACCGGATGAGTTCGCCGCCCCTACCCCTACGCCGATGGCTGTGGCCAGTGCGCTGAGGAGGACAGTCATGCCGATGGCCGTTAACCAGCCAAAGAAAGCCGAACCCCACTTGATGCCCCCAAAGCGTTCCTTCTCCGCCCTGACAACATCGTCCCGGCGGGCCTGAGGGGTGCTCGATCCCGTGTCATTGTCGTATGCCATGTCAGCTCCTTTGCCGGGTGCCTGAACTGTGATTAGTCAAGCAAAACACCACCTCCGACAGGAAAGCAAGGGTACTTACTAACTTGCTGCTCAGGACTTAATTGCTGACAAACCCCGCGGAACGCCCTCCATGCCGCCCGGGCGTTGCAGAAGCGCAAGAGTCGTCGCGGAGGGAGAGCCCGGTGCCGCGGCATACAGGAGAACCCGATGACCGGATTCGTCCGGGGGTGTTAGGACCTCGAAGTTCAACTCCAGGTACCCAACCTCGGGATGGTGCAGGTATTTCACCCCGGACATGCAGTTCTCCACCGGATGCCTGGCCCAGAGCTTTGCGAATTCCGGGCTCTTCAACGTGAGCTCACCAACCAGGGACGCCAACTCCTGGTCATCTGCAGATTTACCCGCCACCAGACGCAGCGAAGCGACCGCCCGGCCCGCCTCCTCCGGCCACCGCGCGTACAGCTCCCGTGTGTGATGGTCCAGGAAGAGGAGCCGGGTCATGTTGGGACGACTTGCAGGTACCTGCGGGGCTTCGAAGTCCACGTGGCCGGCAACGAGCCGGTGCCCCAAGGCATTCCACGCCAACACTTCGCTCCGACGCCCCAACACCACCGCCGGTGTTCCGGGCATGGACTGGATCAACGTCAATGTGCCGGGCCGGACTTTGTCCGGCTTGGCCGGGAGACGACGCTTCACCTTTTCGGGGCGTGCCAGATTGAAGAGGTGCAAGCGTTCGTCCTTGCTGAGGTTCAGGGCCCGGCCGATTGCCTCGATGACAGCTTCTGAGGCATTCGTGCTAAAGCCCTGCTCCAACCGGGTGTAGTACGTGGTGCTGACACCGGCCAACATGGCGAGCTCCTCCCGACGCAGGCCCGGGACGCGCCGAATACCGTAATTCAGGACACCCACGTCCTCAGGTTGCAAGGCTGCCCTGCGGACGCGGAGGAAATCCCCCAGTTCACTGTGTGTACCCATGCCCCCATTGTTCAGCCATCGGCCGGGCTTGTCCTGTCACTGCCAGTGGTACCCACGGCGGGGTGTGGTTACAGTCGTGGGAAATGGCCACGCTGTAGGCATGCCAACTACCAACAAAACCAGCAATTACGACGTCGGCACTTCAGAAAGCGCCCGGCCTTCAGAAAGCGGGCCAACAGAAAGCGCGCCAACACAAATCACAGCCGCGCAGGACACAACCGCGCAGGACACAACCGCGATTGCCATGACCACCAGGCAACGGCTGGCCCTCCTTGTCCTCTTGACCGCGGGTTTCACGCTGGCCGTGGACTTCTCCATCCTCAACGTCGCGCTGCCTGCCATCGGTTCCGATGTTGGCTTCTCGCTGGAGAACCTCCAATGGGTTGCCACGGCATTTGCCTTGTGCGCTGCCGGCTTCACGTTGTTGTTCGGCCGTGTGGCGGACCTGGCGGGCAGGCGGAAGATCTTCCTGATGGGCATGGCCCTGCTGGGGGCAGCGTCACTGGCTGGTGGTCTGGCCGGGGATCCTGCGGTGCTGCTGCTGGCGCGGGTGGGCCAAGGAATAGCCACGGCAATGGTGGTGCCTGCTGCGTTGTCCCTGTTGCTGGTCTCATTTCCGGAGGGGCACCTGCGCGATAAAGCGCTTGGACTCAACGGCTCCCTGATGGCTGCCGGGTTCACCACCGGAGCTATTCTGGGTGGGCTGCTCACCGACCTTTTGAGCTGGCGGTGGGCGTTCTTCATCAATGTTCCCGTGGCGGTGGCCGTCCTCCTCATCGCACCTGTTGTCCTCGCCGAAAGCAGGCCCGCATCCAAACTGCGGCTCGATGTTCCCGGAGCCATAACGGTCACCCTTGGCCTGCTCTCCTTGGTATTCGGACTGACCCATGCCGCTGAGCATTCATGGACACATCCGCTAACGCTCGGTGCGCTTGCGGCCGCCGTCGTCCTCTTTACCGTCTTTGCCCGGGTTGAGCGGCGCGCACCGCACCCGCTGGTGCCCCTCGGCATTCTCAAACGTTCAAACGTGGCGTGGGGCAACGTTGCCGGGGTGCTGGCCTTCGTCACCGAGACGTCGCTGGTGTTCCTGCTCACCCTGTACCTTCAGCAGGTCCTGGGCTACACGCCGCTCGGCGCGGGTCTGGCCTTCGCGGTCCTGGGCTTGGGCACAGTCCTTGGCGGCTTGCTGGGCCCCAAAATCATCACGAGGATGGGCAGTAAGAACGCGATTGTCTATGGGTTCCTGGTGCAGGCAGCCGCAACCGGGGCGCTGATATGGCTCAGTTCAGATCCGGGTTCGATCATCCTTCTCCTGGTGGCGACATTCATTGGGGGAGTGGCCAATCTGGTGGTCATTGTGGGATTCATGGTCACCGCCACGTCCGGGCTTCCGGACGCTGATCAGGGAATGGCCACCGGGCTGGCCACCATGAGCCAGCAGATCGGCATCACCATGGGCATCCCGGTGATGAGCGCGGTGTTCACGGCGCAGTTGCTTGCCGCCGGAGGGAGCGACGGATCTGCGGTGATGAGCGGCGTCACCGTGGCCATCGCGGTGAACGCGGCCATCTGCCTCGCGGCTGCCACTGCGGTGGCCGTCTTCCTCAAGAAGCAGCGCGTGGCTTAGCCCCGCAGCGAGGCGGGAAGCGCACGACGGCGGAAGGTCGCCGTCGTGCGCTTGTTCCGTTAAGCGCGGACCGGCACAGCCGCGGTCAGGGCCGCTGGGATGCCGCCGCGGTGGGTTCGAGGTCGGCGAGGGTGAGTAGCCGGGCGGGAGCAGCCGGGAAGGGCGTTGTGGAAGTCATGGCGAGATCCGGCCCGACGTGAATCAGCTCGCCTGATGCCATGGGACGCCAACCGGGTTCAGAGTCCATGGGTTCGGTGGCAAAAAGAACATGCGGGGCGCGGGAGAGCTCGGTGCTCTTTGAACGGATTCGGGGACTTCGCGCGTCAAACGGGGCGGATGTGGTGGCCGGGTGCCTTTCCAGCACGTACAGCTCGTGGGTGGCCGGGTACCTCAGTGCCCACATTTCCGTGGCCATGGACAGGATGAAGTTGAGGCTGAACACGGGTAGTTCCCTGGCCACCCATGTGATGGCCTCTGTTATCCCGGCCCTCACGTCTCCTCCGGCCCGTCGGGTTTCCGCCGTGATCAGTGCGAAGAGGCGCTCACTGTCAGATTGCCCCAGCACCAGGTCCATCACCCCCAGCTCCATCAGATGCTGATCGAGCTCTGCCAGGCCGTGAAGGACGCCGTTGTGCGCAAACAACCGCCCATCCTGCTCGAACGGGTGGGTGTTGACCAAGGTGAGCGCTCCGGTGCTGGCGTACCGCACGTGGGCCAGGAAGGTGGTGCTCATAAGGTCCCGCGCTTCACGGGCAAAAGCGTGGTCCTCCCATGCAGCCAGGGCCTGTTTGGCAACGTGAGCCTTGCCGGCCGTATCAAAGGTGCCTATGCCGGCGCCGTCGGGCTCCCGCCGGCTCTGCACCGAGAGGCTGTCCGGGGCGTCCAACAACCAGAATGTGGCGCGCACCGGCCGTGGACCGGCATGGAGCCCAAAGAGACGGCACATGGAATATTCCCTTCAGGGCGGTAGTGGTAGCGAAGTTAGTGGTGGAATCCTTCTGACTGCTTGGTGGTGGGCATTGGTGCCGTGAGGCTGTCGAGGTAGTCGACTTCCTTCTTGAGGTCCGTCAGGAATGTGGAGGCAAGGTCCCGGGTGAATCCATTGCGGACCACGATTCTCTGGACCGTGACCTCACTCAAACCATCAGGCAGCGGATACGCCGGAACCAGCCATCCGTTCATTCTGAGTCGCTCCGACAGATGGTGCAGGTCCCAGTGTTCGGTGTGGCCTTCCTTGAGCTGCCACGCGAACACCGGTATGTCCGAGCCGTCGCTCCACAGGGTGAACGCGTCCATGGCCCCGATCTCATGGGAAAGGTATAGGGCCACATCGCGGGAGGTCGCTTGGACGGACCGGTATCCGGCAAAGCCAAGGCGGAGAAAGAGGTAGTACTGCAGCAATACCTGGGCGCCGGGCCGGGAGAAGTTCAGGGCAAACGTGGGCATGTCCCCGCCGAGGTAGCTGACATGGAAGATCAGGTCCTCCGGGAGTGCCGCCGCGTCCCGCCACACCACCCAGCCCAGGCCGGGGTACACCAGCCCGTACTTATGGCCCGAGGTGTTGATTGATGCCACACGGGGGAGCCGGAAATCCCACACTGTTTCGGGTTGCAGGAACGGAGCAACCATTGCTCCGGACGCCCCGTCTACATGGATGGGGACGTCCAGTCCCCGGCGTGCCTGGATTTCGTCCAAGGCAGCAGAGATGAGTTCCACGGGTTCGTACTTGCCGGTATAGGTCACTCCCAGGATGGCCACTACGCCGATGGTGTTTTCGTCCACGTACTGGTCCAGGTCATGGCCGTCCAGTGTGGGATGCTCGGCGGAGACCGGGACATAACGCGGCTCCACATCCCAGTAGTTGCAGAACTTCTCCCAGCACACCTGGACTGCGGAACTAAGCACAAGATTGGGTTTGTCCGTGGATTTGCCGGCGGAGCGCCTTGAATGTTGCCAACGCCGTTTCAAGGCCAACCCGCCCAGCATGCACGCTTCGGAGGAACCGATGGTGGACGTGCCGATGCTCTGCTCGGGATCCGGCGCATTCCACAGGTCCGCGAGCATCCGCCAGCACCGGGTTTCAATGAGGGCGGTCTGAGGGTACTCGTCCTTGTCGATCATGTTCTTGTCGAACGTCTCGGCGTAGAGCTTGGACGCTTCAGGCTCCATCCAGGTCCCCACGAACGTGGCCAGGTTCAGCCGCGAATTGCCGTCCAGCATGGCTTCGTCGTGCACAACCTGATAGGCCGTGCCCGGCAGGGATTCACCCTCCGGCAGGGTGAAACGGGGAAATATGGTGGACTCACCGGGCCTGCTGAACAAAGGATTGAGTTCGACGGCGGTGTCCGGTTGGTGCCGTGACGCTCGGTGGGATCTGCTCATCGGGCAACTCCTTGGGGATCGTCCGTTTGCGCTGGGCGCAAGCTGTCTTCCGCTCACGCTACCGGGGACGGGCCGCCCACCCAAGGTTTCCCATTTATAGGGACAGCAGGTTGTTTCGTGGGAGAATCGAAAACATGGAAGCCACCACCGCCGGAGCCCGGACCCTGGAACGCGGACTCAGCCTGATTGACCATGTAGCGGCCGGCAACCATCGGTTGGAAGACATCACCAAAGCCGCAGGACTCAGCAGATCAGCCACCCACAGAATGCTGACTTCCTTGGTGGGAGCCAGATACCTGAGCCAGTCGGAGGACCGGAGCTATCATCTGGGCGTCAAACTCCTGGAACTGGGAACGCAAGCCCAAAGCAGCATTGATTTGCCGGGGACCGTGCAGCAGATCCTGTCAGACATCGCCCGGATCACCCTCGATGCCACTCACTTGGGGATACTGTCCGCCGATGAAGTCATCTATCTGGCCAAGGCCCGCGGCCACCGCGGGTTCGAGATGACCTCCTACCCCGGGGTTCGCCGCAAGGCCCAGACCACGGCCCTGGGTAAAGTGCTGCTGGCGGAGAAACCGGATTCCGAGGCGATCCAGGCCTTCAACCCCGCCATCACGCCAACGCCGCTCTCCATCAGGACGGCCGAAGACTTCCTGGACGCGCTTCATCAGGCCAAGCACAACGGCTACGCCATGGACGATCAGGAGAACGAGCTCGGAATCACGTGCCTTGCCATTGGGATACCTGATTTGAGCGGAGCGATGGCCGCCGCCGTGTCAGTTTCGGCCCCCAGCGTCCACATGACTCCTGATCGCATCCAGTCCTTGGTTGCCTTGCTGCAAAAGTTCCAGCCCGAACTCACCAGCTGCCTGCCGCCCGGATTTGAGAGGGCCTGGATCTAGCTGCGTCTCCCAGCCGCAGCTAGATCCAGCCGCAGCCGAACCAGCCGCAGCCGAACCAGCCGCAGCAGACCCAGTCCCGCAGCAGACCCAGCCGCAGCAGACCCAGTCCCGCAGCCGAACCAGCCGCAGCCGAACCAGCCGCAGCTGACCCAGATCCGGCTACCGCGTCACAGGCTCTGAAGCATCCAACAACCCCAGTTCGTGGCGTCGGGGCATGCCTTCCCAGTCGCCGGGGACAAGGCAGGCGAAGGCTCCTGTCCTCACGGCAGTGCGCAGCCGCTCTTCTGCGGGGGCTCCGGCGAGGAGGTCGGAGATGTACCCGGCCACAAATGCGTCTCCTGCCCCAACCGTGTCCACAGCGTTGATCCGAACTGCTTCCTGGCGGAGCTCGACGCCATCGATGACAGCTGCGCAGCCGAGTGGGCCGTTCTTGATGATGACTTGACGGGGTCCCATAGCGGCGATTTTGTGGGCGAGTTCAAAGGAATCCGCCCCGTGACCTACGGCGATCCTGGCTTCGTCGTCACCGGCGAAAACTATGGTGGCCAGCTCAATGAAGCGGCGGAAAACCGGGCCGGCGTCCTCCTCTGTCCAGAGGGCCGCGCGGTAGTTCAGGTCGAACGAGACTCTCACCCCGGCTTCGCGCGCCACGTTCACTGCATTGAGGGCGGCTTCATACGCTGATCCGGAGAGGCCGGGGGTGATTCCGGTCAGGTGCAGGAGTTTCGCGTTGCGGATGGTCTCCACCGGGACGTCTTCCGGGGCCAGGCGTGAACCGGCGCTGCCGGAACGGTAGTACCAGACCTTGAGGTGTTCCAGGGTGCGGCGTTCCTTGATCATCAGGCCTGTGGGTGCTCCGGCGTCGCGGATGCCCAGTGTGGTGATGCCCTCGGCGGCTACTTCGCGCAGAACCAGGTCTCCGAGGCTGTCCTGGCCTACCCGTCCCAGCCAGGTGACGCTGGTGCCCAGGCGTTTCAGGGCAATGGCGAAGTTGGTCTCGGCCCCGCCCATGCCAAGTTCCAGCGATCCTGCATGGGCCAAGGGGCCGGGTGTTGCGGCCTTCATCAATGCCATGGTTTCGCCCATGGTCACCACATCGCTGTAGGCCTGGTTTTTCACGTCACCGGAGCCCCGGTCCTCGCGGGTCATTTGGCTGCCTTCGCTTCCACTGCCTCGGCGACCAGACGGCTGAGTTTCTCTGCTCTAGTGGTCAGTTCTGTCAGGCTTCCGCCGGAGAAGGCATCGCGCAACAACGGGCCGCCAAGGCTGACAGCCAGGGCGCCGGCCGCGATCCAGGCCGGTGCATCGTCAATCCCGATTCCGCCGGAGGGCACAATCCGCATGTCAGGGAACGGCCCGCGGAGCTGGCCGATGTATCCGGTACCGACCGCCGAGGCCGGGAAGAGCTTCACCGCTGTGGCTCCGGCGTTCCAGCCTGCCAGCAGTTCCGTGGGCGTCAGTCCGCCCGGAAACACAGGAATACCACGCTCGACGGCGGCGCTCACCACTGCGGTGACCATCGCCGGAGTGACCAGGTAGTCCGCTCCGCCGTCGAGGGCTTGCAGCCCCTGGTGGAGGGTGGTGATGGTGCCAACACCGATCTCGGCGTCCTGGCCGAAGCGTTCCTTGAGCCTGGGCAGTTCCTCGAACACTCCTTGGGTGCTGAGGGTGAGCTCGATCGATCGGACTCCGCCGCGGACCAGGGCCTCGATCACTGGGGCGTACTCGCGGGCGTGTTGTGCCCGCATGACGGCCACCACCGGGTTGGCTGCAAGAATCGCGGAAGGGACCGGCCGGTGAACCGGGTTGGCTGCTTGGCTGCTGTCCGGGGTCTGGCTGCTGTTCATCGGGCCAGCCACCCGCCGTCTACGGGGAGAACCACGCCGTGGACGTAGTCCGCGGCCGGGGATGCCAGGAACACCACTGCTCCGGCGAGGTCGTGGCCTGAACCCCAGCGTGCGGCGGGGATCCGGCTGGAGATCTGCTCGTTGCGTGCAGAGTCGGCCAGCAACGCCTGATTCATGTCCGTGGCGATGTAGCCGGGGGCTACGGCGTTGACGTTCACCCCGTGCGGGGCCCACTCATTACACAGGGCCTTTGTCAGTTGGGCTACTGCTCCCTTGGATGCTGCATAGGCCGGAACCCGGAGTCCACCTTGGAAGCTCAGCAATGAGGCCAGGTTGATGATTTTGCCGTGTCCCCGCTCAACCATTGCTTTGCCGAAGCCCTGGCACAGCTGGAACACTGCCCGGGTATTGATGTTCATCACGGCGTCAAAGTCCTCCAGGGGGAATTCCACGGAGTCATGGCGGATCTGCGTGCCGGCGTTGTTGACCAGGACGTCGATCCTGTGTGTGGCCAGCGTCGTTTCAATCGCCTGGGTCACGGAGTCCTGGCTGGAGAGGTCGATGGCCACGGCTTCGGCTATTACCCCTGCTTCGGCCGCGGCTTTGGCGAGTTCCGGGGCGAGTGGACCGCGTTGGAGCGCAACAATGTTTGAGCCCGCACGGACCATACCCAAGGCGATGCCCAGGCCGATGCCCCGGGACGCTCCGGTGATGGCCGTCGTCGAACCTGTCAGGTCAAAGGGGGCGCGCAGCGGCGCCGTGTCAGTACTGCCGGTGTCTGTCATTCTTCTTCCTTGCCGGGGCCCGCTTCAGCAGGGCCCACGAATACTTTGAGGACCGCGCCGGCGGTCATGGCTTTGGTGAACGCGGCGGAGGTTTCCTTGAGGGGGAAGACCTCCACGGGGACGCGTCCGAGGCCCAGCTCGCCGCTTTCGATCAGTTTGACCGCGCGTTCGACGTCCGCCCGGGTGTAGACGCGGACCCCCACTACCGTGTTCTCGGCGAAGGTCAGGGCCTGGAGGTCCACCTCAACCGGTTTCTTGTAGACACCCACCAGGACGATGGTGCCCATGACCCGGACAGCCTTCGGCAGCAGGGCCGCCACGGAGGGGTGGGCTGCGGAGTCGAACACAATGTCCGCGCCGTCCCCGCCTGTTGCCTCCAGAATGGCCTCCACCGGGTCCGCGCCGGGAGCAACAGTGTCAAAGCCCAGCTCCTCGGCCACCTGTCGGCGTTCCGGGGAGGGCTCGGAAATCAGGACGCTGCCGGCCCCTTCATGCCGGGCTGCAAGGGCGGTAAGAATACCGATGGGGCCGGCTCCGAAAACCACCACCCGCTCTCCGCCACGGAGCCCGGACCGGGAAACGGCGTGCACAGCTACGGCTAACGGTTCGGCCAGCGCGGCTTCCCGGAGCGGAACCCCGGAGCTGATGGGGATGAGTGTTTCCACCGGCAAGGCAACGTATTCGGCCAGGGACCCGGAGACGTCGATCCCGTAAAGCTTCAGGCTCCGGCACACATGCGTGTTGCCTTCCCGGCAAGGGTGGCAGTTTCCGCAGTGAATCAGGGGTTCCACAATCACGCGGGTTCCCGCGGCCGGGCCTCCCGGGGCGGCGCGCTCCACAATTCCGGTGATTTCATGGCCCATCACCACGGGCGCTTCAGCGCGTGGGTGGCTTCCGTGGAGGATGGAGAAGTCCGTGCCGCAAATCCCCGTGAGTTCAGATCTGACCAACGCCCAGCCCTCAGGGACCTCGGGAAGGGGCACGGTCCGGTTCTCAATGGTGTCCGGGCCGGTCCACACCGCTGCGCGCATGGTCCTGGAGGCCGTTTCGGCGACTGCCCCGGCGCTCATGCCCACACGCTCTTTTTCAGCGCATCCGGGTTGAGGATATTGCGCGGCGTACGCCCGGCACAGACCTCCACCACGTTCTCCACCGTGCGGCGTTTGAGCTCGGCGTAGGATTCCTCGCTGTACCAGGCGGCGTGTGGCGTGAGGACCGCGTTCTCCAGTTCCAGCAACGGGCTGGTCCTGGGCAGGGGCTCCACTTCAAAGACGTCCAGGCCCGCTGCATGCAGGCGCCCGTCCTTCAGGGCTGCTGCCACAGCATCGGTATCCACCACAGCGCCGCGGCATGTGTTGACCAGAACGGCTCCGGGCTTGGTCCTGTCCAGGACGTCACTGTTGATCAGGTGGTGCGTGTGCTGGTTGAGCGGCACGTGCAGGGAGATGACGTCGGCACGGGAAATGAGCTCCTCGAAGCTGACTACGGTGATTCCGTCCGCCGTGACAGAGCCCGTGGTCAGCAGGGGATCGGACCCGATCACCTGGTAGCCCAGCCCCTTCGCTTTCCGGCCCGTGGCGGCGCCGATCAACCCCAAACCCACCACCCCGAACACGCGATCCCGGATCCGGTGCAACGGTTGGACCGGCCCCAGCGAATAGTCCCCGCGGCGCACACCACGGTCCAGTTGCGTGATACCGCGGGCCAGGCTGACGGCCAGCGCAATCGCGTGGTCACTGACGTCTTCTGTGCCGTAATCGGGGACGTTGCAGACGGCGACACCGCGCGCGGTGGCGGCTTCGACGTCGAGCGTGTCAACCCCGACGCCGTAACGGCCTATCGCTTTCAGGCCCGGCAAAGCGTCCAGAACCTTGGCGGTGATGGGCGCGTACTGGACCACGATCGCGTCTGCGTCGGCGGCGGCAGCGATCACCTCGTCCTCGGTACGGCATTGCGCCAGAACCAGTTCGACGCCGGCCTCCCTGGCGACCGCCCGCTCGATGTCGATCGAATGGTGGTCGCAATCGGTGATGACTATTTTGCTCGGATGGATGGGCGTAACGGGGGTCTGCATTACTTGGCGTCCTCTTCAAGGAGAAGGTCACGATCAACCGTCTCCGGGGATTTGATGGTGGTGAACAAGCTGATGCCCATGATGGCCATCATGTAAATGGCCACCGGGATCCAGGATCCGCTGAAGGCCGTGACCAGTGCGGAGCAGATCAGAGGGGCGATGCCGCCGCCAAAGACGGAGGAAAACTCGCGGCCCAGGGTCACCCCGGCGTAGCGGTAGCGTGCGCCGAAGAGCTCAGGGAAGTACGCAGCCTGGACGCCTACGGATCCTTGGGCGGCAAAAATGAAGCCCAGCACAATGACCAGCGAGATCAGGAACAGGTTGCCGGTGCTGATCAGCAGGAAGGCCGGGATGGGGAAGACGAACAGGAAGGTAGTCACCACCAAGTACATGGAACGGCGACCAAACCTGTCCGAGAGGTTGCCGAACACGTAGGCGGACACGCAAGCGAACAGTGCACCCACCAGGAGGACCTTTGGAATGAACGTGGGGTCGATCTTGAGCTGGCTGATGAGGTAAGTGCCCAGGAACACCTGGAACAAGTAGGAATGGGCATTGGCGCCGACGTTCATGAAGAACACGCGGAAGAGATTGGTGCGGCCGTTCTTGACCACATCTGCCACAGGAGTGTCCCGCTTGCCGATTGCGCCCTCTTTGATTTCCTGGAATACCGGGGATTCCTTGAGCTTGCGGCGGATGACGTAAGCGGCAATCGTCACAAAGATGGAGGAGAAGAACACCAGCCGCCATCCGTAGGCTTCCAGCGCCTCCTTGGGCATCATCTGGACCAGAATCCACACCACAGCACCGAGTGCCGTGCCGGCCGCTGCCCCGACGAACACCAATGAGGCGTACTTGCCACGCCGACCCTTGGGTGCGGTTTCGGCAATGAGGACCACGCCGCCGGCCTGTTCAGCGCCGGCTCCGAAGCCTTGGAAGAAACGGCAAATCACCAACAGGGCAGGTGCCCATAGTCCGGCTTGTTCGAAGGTGGGGAGCAGGCCGATGGCAAAGGTGGCGATGCCCATGAGGAAGAGGGTGGCCACCAGAACCCATTTGCGGCCCAGACGGTCGCCGTACTTGGAGAAGAAGAGCCCGCCCAATGGCCTGGCGCCAAAGCCGACGGCAAAAGTGCCGAAGGCCGCCAGGATGCCGATTGAAGGGTCCACGTTAGGGAAGAAAATCTTGTTGAAGATGATCGCGGAGGCGGTTCCGTAGATCACAAAGTCGTACTGCTCCAGGGCGGTTCCGATCAGTCCCGCCCATGCGGCCCGACGGACGTTTTTCACCTCAGGCGCGGCGCCGGCACCTGGCCGGTCGGCATTCTGAACAACGCTGTTCTCAGTCAATGTGTCTCCAAAGCGGGTGTTGGCTGGTAGCCGTGAATAAGGACGCTTTTCATAGATTCCGATTATCGGGATAGCATCCCGAAAACCGCTGGAGATAAATGTAGTGCATGCGAGAGCGGGAAGAAAGCGATTTCTGGAAAGTGTGCAAAAAGCGCTCGACGGCGGCAGTCGGCCGTCGAGCCAGCCGGGCCACCCGCCGTCGTGCGGTTCGGTTGGGTGAAGGGGATCCCGGTTCGCAATTAGGGCTTGCCAAAGAAACACTAAGCATGCTTATGGTATTTGTGTTCCTTAAAGCCGACGGGTTGAACCCATTCCCCGCCCGGCGTCCGGAAACCATGCCTGGTGATGCAGCCCGCTTGGCAACCTACATAAGAGAACCGCATTCCAAGGAGACATCATGCTCGCGAGGGAAAACATTGACCGTTTGATGGGGCTCAACGGAAACGTCCGCACCACTGAAGGTGACAAGGTCGGCTCCATTGGTACCTTCTACACTGACGATGACACCGGTGAGCCCACCTGGGTGACCGTCAAAACCGGTCTCTTCGGAAGTTCGGAATCATTCATCCCGCTCCGGGATGCCACCGTGGAAGGTGACGACGTAATAGTGCCCTTCAGTAAGGACCACATCAAGGACGCTCCGCGGGTTGCCGAGGACGGTCACTTGGATCCCGGGGAGGAAAGCCGCCTCTACAACCACTACGGACTCGAAGATGAACGTGGCTTCAGTGGCCATGATGACTATGCCGGCACCAGGGACGCAGTGGGCACAGACGCCAACTACACGCGCGATGCTGACTACGCCCGGGATACCGACTACGCGAGGGATACTGACACGCGCCGCGACGATGACGCCATGACGCGCTCTGAAGAGCGGCTGAACGTTGGCACGGAGAAGCAGGCCGCAGGCCGTGCCCGCTTGCGCAAGTACATCACCACCGAAAACGTCACTACCACCGTTCCGGTGCAGCGCGAGGAAGTCCGGTTGGAGCGTGAGCCCATCACCGACGCCAACGCAGGTGATGCCATGTCCGGCCCGGATCTGACGGAGAGCGAACACGAGGTCACCATCCACGAAGAGCGGCCCGTGGTGGAGAAGGAGACCGTTCCGGTGGAGCGGGTACGCCTGGAAAAGGACACCGTCACCGATGACGTTGAGGTAAATGAGGAGGTCCGTAAGGAGAGGATCGAAACCGAGGGAACCGGCATCGACCGCGACCGCCGCTAAACACTGGTTGTGTGGCCCGCTCTGCGCCCTAAAAACACCTGGGAGCGCGCAGGGCGGGCCTCACAACGGCGGATTTAAGCTGTTGCTGACCACCTCGTGATGGGACCATTGACGTATGGGCGAACAAGAGAACGGGCAGCCCGCCGGGCCAGCCAGCGCCGCATCAGATGAGTGGGGAGACCCCACCACCCAACAGATGCGGACCATTGGCCAGCGCAGGCGCGAAGCCGAGCGCAAACTGGACCTTCACTTGGAGGAAGCGAGCCACAAAGGCGAGGCCCCCGCTACCGAAGGCGAGCATCATTCCGAAGGGTAGAGCCGCTGGACCGCTCCGGATGCCTGGGTTTATGGAGCGGGGTGTCGCTGCTGTGGGCTTCACCCTCATGTAGCTGCAACGCACTGTGAATCAGGGGGAAATGGCTGAAGGCCTGCGGGGTGTTTCCAAGGTGCCGCTGCGTCCGCGGATCCCACTCTTCGCTGAGCAACCCCACATCATTGCGAAGGCTCAGCAGCCGCTCGAACAGCTGAGTTGCCTCATCCTTCCTCTCAATACCCAGCAGCGCATCCACCAGCCAGAACGAACAGGCCAGGAACACGCCTTCATCGCCCGGCAGCCCGTCATGGCCGGACTCGGTGCGGTACCGGAGGACGAGGCCATCGTCAGTCAACCCCTTCTGAATGGCGCCCACTGTTCCTGCCACCCGGGGATGCCGGTGCGGAAGGAATCCCACCCGCGGTATCAGGAGCAGGCTCGCATCAAGTTCCGTACTGCCGTAGGACTGGACGAAGGTGTTGAGTTTTTCGTCGAAGCCCTTTTCCATGACGTCTGCATGGATCTCCCGGCGAAGTGCCGCCCACCTGTCAGCAGGGCCCGGCAACCCGGAGGTTCGGACAGCCTTGACCATACGGTCCGCAGCAACCCACGCCATGACCTTGGAATGCGTGAAATGCCGGCGGGGTCCACGCATCTCCCACAGCCCGTTGTCGGGCTGGTTCCACGCCCCCTCCAAGTACTCCATCAACGCCACCTGGATGTCCCAGGACGTGTCCACAGCGTGGTCAGGGGAAGCCGCCCTGGTGAGGGAGAGCCCATCCAGGACCTCGCCCCACACATCCAGCTGCAGTTGCGGGGCCGCGGCGTTTCCCGTCCGGACAGGCTGTGAACCTTCGTAACCGGACAGCCAGGGGATGTCCGCCTCCGGAAGTCTCCTGGCGCCGTCGAGCCCGTACACAATCTGAAGCTCCGAAGGATCGCCGGCGATGGCGCGCAGCAGCCAATCCCGCCACGCGGACGCTTCCTCTGTGTAGCCCGCAGCCAGGAGTGACTGCAACGTCAGTGTGGCATCACGCAACCAGCAATACCGGTAATCCCAATTACGCGGGCCGCCCAGCTGCTCCGGCAGGGACGTGGTTGCGGCCGCCACAATGCCGCCGGTAGGTGCGTAGGTGAGGGCTTTGAGGGTGATCAAGGACCGCTCCACAGGCTCCTTGTACTTGCCGGTCATCTCGCTCCGGCTGATCCACTCAAGCCAGAACTTCTCCGTCACCGAAACTGCCCGGAAGGGGTCGATCCTTCGCGGCTCCCGCACGTGGCTGGGAGCCCAACGCAGCACAAAAGGAACGCGCTCGCCGGCCCGTACCGTGAATTCGCTGACGGTGCGCTTATCCCGGCCCTCCAACGTGACGGGAGTAGTGAGATATGCGGAGTCGGGGCCGGCCACCGCGCTGATGCCGTGCTCGCTATGCCGGACCCACGGCACCACCCGGCCGTAATCGAAGCGCAGAACCAGTTCCATCTGCATGGTCACCTCGCCGGACAACCCTTCGACGATCCTCACCAGATCAACGGCGTCGTCGCGGACGGGCATGAAATCGATGACGCGGACGGAGCCGCCGTCCACTTCCCACTCCGTTTCCAGGATCAGGGTGTCCTCGCGGTATTGGCGGCGGGTGCAGTTGCCGCCCTCCGGTGTTCCGGCGGGCGCGAGGAGCCAGCGGCCGGCGTCGGGATTGTGCAGCAGTGAGGCAAAGCAGGCCGGGGAATCGAACCGCGGCAGGCACATCCAGTCAATGGAACCACTGCGTCCCACCATGGCGGCCGTATTCAGGTCCCCGATGATGGCATAGTCCTCAATCATGGCCATGAACTCAGCTCCCTTATTCGGCGTGGTCAGCTATGCCTGACCGTACCCCGTCATCCTGAGCGCCTCCAATGAGACTCGCGACTCCCGTCAGGCGGGGTCTTAGTCGGTGCCTGACTTCAAGCGTTCAAGGCCGTCCAGGATGAGGTTGAGTCCGAACGTGAACTCGTCGCCAAAGTCGTAGCCGGGTTTGAGGACATGCTCGACGGCGATCTCCACCATCCGCGGATACTCACCGGTGGCGAAGCGCTCCATGATGGGGTTGGTGATCCCGGCAGCAGTATCCCGCCCCTCGAACGGCAGGGCGGCTTCCTGCAGGGCGAAGCCGTAGATGTAGCTGTCCAGCAGCGCATAGGCGTGGGCTGTCAGATGGACGGTGAAGCCCGCCTCCCTCAAGGTGGCGAGCGTGGCTTCGTGGTGCCGGAGCGTGGCCGGGCCCGGGGCGGATCGGCTTTCCAGCAGGCCCACTGCCCAGGGGTGCCGCCTCAGCGCTGACCGCACTCCGTGGGCCCTCCGCTGCATTTCCCCGCGCCAGTCTCCCCCGGGCGCCGGAGGATCGATCTCGCTGAAGACCATGTCCACTATGCCGTCCAGGATTTCGTCCTTGTTGGCCACGTAGTAGTAGAGGGACATGGGTTTGGTTCCCATGCTTTGTGCCAGCGTGCGGATGGTCAGGGCGCCGATCCCGGACTGGTCTGCGAGCGCGACGGCGCATTCGAGAACGCGTTCCCGGCTGAGGGGTGGTCGCTGGGGTGCTGCAGTCACGTGGTCTCCATGTTTAGTGGGGGCTTATGGGCGGAAGCGTGGGCCCCTAGCGCTTTAGTACAGTGTACGGTAGCGTGATTGGTACAGCGTACGAAAATGCTGAAAAACCAATCACTCCTGAAAGGTCCGGCCATGACCACTGGTCAGCAAGCCAAGGAATCACGTGATCACCACCAGCCCGCCATGCCGGCTCCGTTCATGCGGGCTGTTGTCCAGGAGGCCTACGGCTCCGCCGAGATGCTGCATGAGGCTCGAATCCCACGCCCGTCCATGGCGGACAACGAGGTGCTGGTAAAGGTTGTGGCGGCGGGACTGGACCGCGGGACCTGGCATGTCACCAGAGGCCTGCCGTATGCCGTCCGCTTGGCTTATGGATTCCGGGCTCCGAGGAATCCGGTCCCCGGTTTGGACCTCGCCGGGACGGTGGAAGCTGTGGGTTCCAAAGTGACGCGGTTTGTGGTGGGTGACCAGGTGTTCGGCTCGGGGAAGGGCTCCTTCGCGGAGTTCGCCCCTGCCCGCGAGAACCAGCTCGCCCACAAGCCGGCGGGTATCAGCTTTGAGGAAGCCGCAGCTGTTCCCGTGTCTGCCTGCACTGCCTTGATGGCATTGCGTGCCGCCGGTATCCAGCCCAATGCCGCCGGTATCCAGCCCGCTTCCGGCGGCATCCACTCCCATTCCGGCCGGGCGGACAAGGAACCCAAGGTCCTGATCACCGGCGCCTCAGGTGGTGTGGGTAGTTTTGCGGTGCAGCTGGCCAAGGCAGCCGGCGCCGAGGTGACCGGTGTGGCAAGTACCGCCAAGCTGGACCTGGTGCGGGTGCTCGGCGCGGACCACGTCATTGACTACACCACCCAGGACTTCGCGGGTGTCGGTGGGCGCGATGCCGCCGGGGGCGCTCCCCGCTACGACGTCATCATCGACATCGCAGGCAACCCTTCCGTTTCCCGGCTACGCCGCGCGCTCACCCCTTCCGGCACTGCTGTGATCACCGGTGGAGAGGAGGGCGGCTCATGGACGGGCAGTTTGGATCGGCAGTTGCGGGCCGTGATGCTCTCCCCTTTCATCAAGCAACGGCTCACCATGATCTTGGGCGCCCAGTCGGCCGCCGACCTTGAGTATCTGGCAGGCCTCCTGGATGCAGGGACCATCGCCCCGGCCATCGACCGCACGTATCCGCTGGTGCAGGTGCCGGAAGCCATGCGCTATTTCGACGGCGGTAAAGCCCGCGGGAAGGTGGTCATCACCATCTGAGCACGCAGAATCCCGGGCTTAAGTCCGGGCCGAACTTCCGGACGTGTTGGCCGGCGTGCTGGCCGGCGTGCTGGCTGGCGTAGTCACCTTCCCAGGGCCGTTGGAAAGCGGCGGCTCCAAGCCCAGGACCGCCTCAGCGGACGGCGGGTTCCTCTGGCCACCTCGCTGGGCCGCGGCACCCGCCAGCACAACCAGGGTGATGCCAATGAACTGGACAATGGACGGTTGCTGATGCAGGACCAGTAGTCCAAGGAGCACACCAAAGGCCGGTTCCAGGGACATGAGAGTGCCGAAGGCGTTGGACGTCATGCGCCGCAGGGCCATCATTTCCAGGATGAAGGGGAGCACCGGCATGAGCACTGCCACACCGAGGGCAGCCAGCAGAACTTCCAGGCTGAGGTGCCCGGCTGCTTGTGGAACACCGACTATTGCGGCCGTGACGGCAGCTACGGGGACAGTGAGCGAGAGGGCCCCTGTTCCGGTGAAACGGTCGCCGATTTTTTGGGTCAGCAGAATGTAGGCCCCCCAGCCAACGGCGGCGATCGCGGCGAACATGACGCCCAGCGCATCGATCTCCCCATGCCAGGGTTCGGTTAGGAGGACGACGCCGGCCAGCGCCAATGCGGGCCACGCCAAGGCTTTGCGGTTGTGGCTTCGAATCGCTGCCACCGTCAGGGGTCCCAGGAATTCGATGGCCACCGTGGTGCCCAGCGGAATGCGCTCGATCGCGGCGAGGAACATGATGGTCATGAGCCCGGTGGCAATGCCGAGTCCCAGGAGGGGCAGGATGTCCGGCCTGCGGATAGAGCGAAGGGGCGGCCGGGCGATGGCCAGGAAGATGATGGCACCCATGCTCAACCTCAGCCATGCCGTCCCTGCCGCGCCCACTTGGCCAATGAGGCCTACCGAGAAAGCAGAGCTCAGTTGGACGGAGATCATGGCGGCCACTGCCAACCCCCATGGGGGAACGGGAAGGCTTTGAGGGGTCCTCATGAGCCGGCCTCCTGCAGGTGTCCTGAACCCACGCCCGGCTCAAACACGGCCAGGGAGAACCGGGCGGGCTCCTTGCCCTGGTTGGCGTAGGAGTGGGCAACGTCGCCCGGGAAGGTCATGGAATCGCCCATTTCAAGGGTGGTCACCTGGCCGTCGACGTCCACGGTCAGGGTGCCCTGGAGTACCTGCAGGAGTTCTTTGGTTCCTGAGGCGTGGGCTTCGCTGCCGTGCTGGTCTCCGGGGCCAAGCGTCCAGTCCCAGAGTTCCACCACATCCGGAGACTCGGTGCCGGCCACCAGGACTCCGCGCCCGCCCTGTTTGCTGGTCCACAAGGTTGCGCCTTCGCCGCTGCGGGTCACTTTGACCGCTTTGGGCCGGGGGGATTCCACCAGGGAAGGAAGTCCAACACCCAGGGCATCGCTGATGCGCAACAGTGTTCCGACGCTGGGGTTTGCGGCTCCCTGCTCCACGTTGATGATCATTCGGCGACTCACTCCCGCGGCGTCGGCCAACTGATCCAGGGTCCATCCGCGGCTTTGGCGTTCCTGCTTTACCCGGGCGCCGATTGCCAGGGAGAGGGTGGTGGTGCTTTCATCCATTAGTGCATCATACTGCACTAACAGTGCACTTTAGTAGCGACTTGGAGTCGGCTCTGGATTGCAGCTCCCATGGCGTGCTACCACTGACCCTAGAAACAGAACCACTGAGGAGAAACTGTGGCCGAAGACCTGCCTGTCCTTGTTGTTGGCGCTACGGGTTTCCTGGGTGGCCAAGTGGTGGATGAGCTTCTCAAACGCGGCAAGAAGGTCCGGGCGCTGGTGCGGCCCAAATCCAAGGCCGCAAAACTTGAGGCCAAGGGTGTGGAAATCGTCCGCGGCGACATGCTGGACACCGCTTCCCTGATCACCGCGATGACAGGGGTTTCCGCGGCGATCTCCACGGCTGCCGGCTATACCCGCAATGACAGGAACGCTCAAGCCATTGATACGTTCGGAAACAGCAACCTGGCTGTCGCCGCCAAGTACGCTGCCGTGCCGCGCTTTGTGCTGATCAGCATTGTCACCAGCGACCAAACTCCCCAGATTCCCCATTTCTGGAACAAAAAACTGGCCGAGGACGCGTTCGAAAGGCTTGGTGTTCCGTTTGTGGCCCTGCGGCCGGGGGCCTTCTTTGACCAGGCGGTGGGGATGGGAGGGGATCCTTTTGCGAAGGGCCGCTTCGTGTGGCTCGGTTCCAAGGACGCCCGGCTGACGTTCGTCCTGGCCAGCGATGTTGCCGCCTACCTTGCCGAAGCGGTGGACGCGGACATTGTTGAAGGTGAGCGCATAGACATTGGGTGGAGCAGGCCGGTGAGCATTCATGAAGCCGCGGAACTGGCCGGCTACAGGGCAGGCAAGCAGATCAAGGTGATGTCCGTGCCCTCAGGCGCAATTGCCGGGCTGGGCAAGGTGACGGCTAAGGTCCTGCCGTTGGTGGGCGATATGGCCAGCATGGTGGCATGGTTTGAAACCGGAAAGTACGTAGCGGACGTCACCCGTCAGGAGCAGGTTTTCGGCCCGGCTCCGACTCCTGAGGACGCAATCGCCCGGGTGGCGGAACGCTACGGTCACTAACAAGGCTGCTTAAAGCGGCGCGGCGATGACTGGCCGGAGCCGCAGATCATAAGTATCCTGATGACACAGATTCGGTGTAGACCCTGACTGCACCGAAAAAACCTGAGGAGCACGTTATGAGAATTGGTTCTTCCATTGCACTGATTGCCATTGGAGCTATTCTGGCTTTCGCGCTCGCCCCCGGAATCATTCCCTTCCTTGATCAAGTCCTGGTGGGCTACATCCTGATTGGGGTGGGCATCATCGGCCTCATCATTTCCATTGCCATGTCCAACAGGACCCGCCGCACCGTGGTTGAGCGCCGCGGCGATCCCCACACCGTGGTCGAGCGGCGCCCCGAGGTCTAGTTCTCGCAGGGTCTAGTTCTCGCAAGGCCCAGCAGCCGCAACTTACAGAAGAAACGCACGACGGCGAGTACTCGCCGTCGTGCGTTTCCTGCGTTGAGTGCCGCTTGCGTTGAGTGCTGCTCAGGCCAGGGAGAGTGTGAAGGACAGGACAAATCCTGCTGCGGTACTCAGAGCCACGGCCGGCCCTCCGTGCTCGTAGGCCTCAGGCATCAGGGTGTCGGCGAGTGAGGCGATCACGGCACCGGCGGCAAAAGCGAGGGGGAGTGAAATTGTTTCCGGCTCCACTGAGGAGAGTGGCCCGGCGCCGAGTACCACTGCGGCAACCAGCAACACGGCGCATACGCTCCAGAGCAGCATGATGGACCCGGCTTTGCGCCCCTGGCTGCGCATGGATGATGCGCCCACCAGGGCTTCGGGGAGGTTCGAAACAAAGATGGCTGCCAGAAGTGCGAGGCCGCCCGCTCCTTCCCCTAAAGAGATGCCCAAGGCCACGTTTTCCGGCACGCCGTCCAAGGTCACCGCCGCCAACAATGCCATGCCGGCCGCGCCACGTGTTGAGGCGGAGGTGGCGGCTTTGTCTGACGCGGCGGCGTCGGTGTCCAGCTTGGGGCTGCCTTGTACTTCGTCTGCAGGTTTGGACTGTGATGTTCGCCCGGGTTGCGCCCAGCGATCCAGCAGCGCACTCAAAGCCGTAAAGACGATTGCGCCTGCCAGGAGCCCCACCGCCGCCCGGATGATCCCGCCTTGTTCGTAGGCGTCCTCGAACAATTCGAAGGCCAGCGCAGTAATGAGTGAGCCGGCGGCGAAGGACAGCAGGATGGCAAGGAGCCGCTTCGGAAGCTCGAAGCGCACGCCGATGATTGCGCCTATGACCAAGGCGCTTGAGGCAATCAATCCAAACCACAGTGATGCCATCACAACGCCAGTATAGAAGTAAGTAACCTGATCTTCTCTAGGGTGCGGAAAAAGCGTTCGACGACGGCAGCCCGCCGTCGAACGCTTCTTGAGTTTGCGTGGGTCCTGGGTTGGCCGGCGCTCAGGCCCTCCGGCTGGCCTGCCCGGCCGGAGCCGACTCTTCAGCCCACTCCGGTGATTGGAAGTGCGCGCCACCGAACATGGGGAAGGCCAAGGTGCCCTCCTGGTCCCTCAGCTGCGCCCACGGACGGTTGATGCCATGCGTGCCGTAGCGGCGGAGTTGGGTGACGCGGTCAAGATCCAGTACGGCGAACAGGACCTCTTCCCCACCCCGGGCTTGCTGCATGATGGTCCCCTCAGGATCCACCATCACGCTCTCGCCCACGCCGCAGGGCGACGCTCCGTTGACGTTCACCACATAAACCTGGTTGGCGAAGGCATTGGCTTGGGACATGACAATTTCCATGGCCCGGTCCCGGGTAGTGGTCAGTGTGGGCTGGATGATGACTTCAGCCCCCAGCCAGGCCAGCTGGCGCGCAACTTCGGGGAAGCTGCCATCGAAGCAGATGGCCAGGCCGATTCGTCCGCATCCGGGGATATCGAAGGTCACAAAGGAATCGCCGGGCGTGGTGGTCTCGAACGGACGCCAAGGAAAGAGCTTCCGGTAGCGCGCCACAATCTCGCCTTGCGGTGAGACTGCTATTGCGGTGTTGTACGTGTTTCCGTTGTCCGTTTCCAGCAGTGAACCGGGCACGAGCCACACGTTGAGCCTGCGCGCGAGATCCGAGATGCGGTCCGTCAGTGGGCTGGGGATGGGTGCAGCGGAACGGGTTTCGCCTTCAGGGTCCGGAAGCAGGAACTCGCCGGGCGCGGACAGCAGCAGTTCCGGAACCACGATGACGTCAACGTCGGGGCCCAGCTTCTTGGCTGACTCAGCCTGTGCTTCAAACCGAGCCCAGGTGGCCTCAAGATCGTGGGGGACCGGGGTGGTCTGGATTGCTGCGATGGACAGGATGCGCATTTATGCCTCGGTTTCGTTGCTGTGGATCTGATTGCTGAGAATCTGATTGCTGAGAATTGTTGGAAGGTGGTGGCGGGTGGTGACATTTCCGCGGGGGATGGCTTCGCCGGAGAAGAAGCGGCGCAGTTTGGTCCTCAGGATCGCGGTCACCAGCAAGCCCAAGCACAGCGCGCCGATCCCAATCCAGAACACCGAACCGATTCCCAGCCAGGACAGTCCCGCGTATTCAGGGGACAGCATGTCCACGGCGCTGTAAGCGAACGCTCCGATCATCAGGAGTGCGCCTAAACCAGGGAGGATGCCCTTCAGGATGAGGGCTGATGCGGAGGTGCGCATTTGCGGGGCGAAGTACACCACGGAGGCCAGGGCTGTGGCCGCATAGTACGCAGCGATCATCAGTCCCACCGACAGGATGGCCAGGCCGATGAAGTCAGCGCTGATTGCCGTCAGCCCCAGGGTGATGGCTGCGGTGATGGCGGCCCACCAGACGATGGAGGTGGTGGGTGTTCCTCGCTTGGGGTGCATCTTTGTGGTGGCCTTGGGGAGGGCGCCGTACGTGCCCATGCTGAGCCATGTGCGCGGCGTGCTGACCGCCACCGTCAACAGTGCTGCCAACGCAGACAGCCCCACCGCGAGAACGATCACCTGGCCAAAAACGCTTCCCGTCACCTGCGGCCCGAGAACCGAGAGGACGTCCGAAACGGTCTCGGGATCGATGATGCTGGCAGTTCCGGCAAATCCGACGGCGGCCGTAGCCGTCACCACGTAGAAGAACAGCAGGATGATGGTAGTGATCACCACAGCCTTGCCGGGTGTGCCTTTCCGGTCCGTGGTTTCCTCATTCACCGCGATCAGCGCATCCCAGCCCCAGTAGATGAAGAGGCAGAGGATGACGCCGGACACAAGGCCGGACATGTCGCCGGAGGCAAAGGGATTGAACCAGTCCAGGCCCGGCTTTTCTGCGCCTTCTGTGGCGTTACCCGTGGCCATGGCGGTGAAGGCTGCGATGCAGAATCCGCCGAGTGCCACCAGCTGGAGGCCAATCAGCGCGTACTGCACCCAGGCGGAGAGCTCGATTCCCCTCGCCGCGATCCATGCGCTCAGGACGATCAACCCACATGCGATGGCAGCTACGGCAAGGGGTTGGGCGGCGATCGATGCCAAGCCAAAGAAGGTGAGCAGGTACGTGGTGGCGACTTGAGCCACGGCGGCGCCCGCAATGAAGGTGGCCATCTGTGGCACCCAGCCGCCCAGGAACCACCCGGCAACCGGCCCGAAGACGCGGGTGATCCAGACGAAAACGCCGCCGCAATCGGGCATCTCCTTATTGAGGTCCCTGAACGCCAGGGCGGTGAACAGGATGGGAACGAAGCCCAGGAGGAATGCTGCAGGGGTGCTCGCCCCTACAGCGAGGACTACGAAGCCGAGCGTCACGGCCAGGCTGTAGGCGGGTGCTACGGCTGCCAGGCCGAGGGCGACGGTGGGGCCGATGCCGATGGATCCGGCCTTCAAGCCTTTGGACGCAGGATTCCCGGCTGTCGGAATTTCTGATGGTGCCACTTGAGGTGGGTTGCCGGTGAGCGGGGTGGGGGAAGGGGGATGTGACACGGAGACTCCTCGTTGAATCTGTTGTTGGTATCTCAAGTCATTTATTTGAATCACATTCAAATTTGAATGCCATTCAATACCGGTCTAGAGTCAATGTCAACAGAAATTTTCAAGAGTCCACGGGGGAGCGGCCATGGCAAAGGTAGACAAGAAGGAAATCCGGCGCCAGGAAATCGTGGCTGCAGCCCAGGCTGTGGCTGCCCGTGACGGCGCGGAGGGCGCTACGCTGCGCGCCATTGCAGCAGAGGCGGGCATGGCCGCCAACGCCGTGCTGTACTACTTCGGGAGCCATGCAGAGATCATCGCCGCCGCCGTGCAGGCTTCCTCCGGCAGGTTCCTTGAGAAGCTCGCTGAATCCGTTGACCCCGGCATGAGCCCGACGGCGCGGCTCGCCGCGGTTATCAGCGCCGGCACTACCGCCGGATTGGACGACGACGTCTCACGGATCCTCTACGAGTACTGGCCCCACATGCTCCGCGATGCCGGGCAGCGCCGGATCCAGGAAGAATTGACCAAGGCGCAGGAACGCGTCTACCGGGACATCATCGACGCCGGAACCAGCGCCGGCGAGTTCACGCCCCTTCTGGACCCGGCCAAGATCGCCCGGACCTTGGTTGCGCAGGAAGATGGACTGGTGATGGACGTGCTGGCCGGAAGTGCCAGCAGCGAGTACGTGCTTGACCTGATGGGGAACCTCGCGGCTGCCCTTCTAGGCCTCAAAGCTGAGAACCTGCTCGAGCTCATAGTGGCCCGGGGTGTGTCAGCACCTGCCCGGTAACCGCGTAGGCTGCGCCCATTGCCCATTGCCCATTGCCCATTGCCCATTGCCCATTGCCCACTGGGCCAGCAAGGGCCGTGAACCTCACCTGAGGATCACGGCCCTTGCCTCTGAAGCGCCAGCTACTTGATCAGTGCAGCTGCCTGGTCCATCATTG
The DNA here is from genome assembly GCF_041549525.1 of Paenarthrobacter aurescens. Taxonomy (NCBI): domain Bacteria; kingdom Bacillati; phylum Actinomycetota; class Actinomycetes; order Micrococcales; family Micrococcaceae; genus Paenarthrobacter; species Paenarthrobacter aurescens. The sequence goes on along the minus strand of NZ_CP157456.1, from coordinate 4,109,731 downwards.
CGCCGGCGGCAGCCACCCCAGCGGCCTCGGCGCCCTTTCCGGATGCTGTAGCGGAGATCATGACTCCGTCTTTGATGACGTACGCCATGTACGTGGTTTGGGAAGAGCCGCTGGCGGAGGACATGGCAGTCTTGTAGCCCTGGGTTCCCGGGACCGTGCTGATGCCTTCAAACTTCTCCGTGGAGACGGTCATGGACTGGCCGGACATGGACAACGTCATGGTGGCGCACTTGCTGGCCTGATCGGCGCTCTTGGCCATGCTGTCCTTCAGTTTCTGAACATCCACACCGGACGTCAGGGTAACCATGGTCATGACACCGGTCTCGGCGTTCAAGTCTCCGCCAGCGGCCGAAGTGGAACCCTCAAGAACTTCAGAGCCACCCAGGGTTCCCAGGTCCTTGCACTCGGCAGGTTCAACGGTGAACATGCTCAGGAGTGCCTTCATGGGATTTTCCTGCGCGAGTTCTTCGCTTGAAACAACGGTGAGCTCTTTGCCGGACGGGCTCTTGACCTGCTTGACCATGGCCATGAGTTCATCACTGGTGTACTGCTTGGCTACGGTAGGAGTTGCCGACGGCGTGGCTGCCTCCGTGGATCCCGCGGATTCCGTGGACCCGCCACAGCCGGTCAATGCCATCATTACCAGCGCCGATATTCCGGCGCTTTGCAGCGCAAACTTCTTCACTTCATTCCCCCATTGGGTGCTACGTTTCCAGCCGGGCCATTCCCAGCCGAGATAACACTATCGGTGATCCACGTTTGCGCCAGCCGCGCGGGATGGGAGGGAAGAACAGCTCAGGACTCGACGTCGGCCGTGACGCGCTCGCCGTTGAAGTACTCCAGCTGCCAGCCGTCGGTCACGTGATGATGGGCCAGGTTCAGTACTGCGTTCTGCACGCTGTCCAAGGTGCGTCCGATCGCCCGGCTCAACGTCAGCCGGATCAGGGTGCCGTGTGCCACCACCAGGACGCGTTTGCCGGGAAATTCCTCAGCCAGGGATTCCAAAGCAGCAATGCCGCGATCAGCAGCGGCTTGGTCGCTCTCCCCGCCGCGGAAACCGCCGGGAATGCGCAGTGCCTCCAGCTCGGGCCCGGCCTGGAGTCCTTCGGCGGGACCGAAGCTGCGCTCCGTGAGTTCAGGTACCAGCCGGGCAACCTTGAGGCCGAGACCCTCGGCGATGATCTCCGCAGTTTCGGCGGCGCGGCTCAGCGGTGAGGACACCACGGTGTCCCATTGCTGACCGGACAGGAAGGCGACGGCGTCGCGCGCCTGGCCGCGGCCGACGTCGTTAAGAGGTATGTCAGTGGCCCCTTGCAACCTGCGCTCCGCGTTCCAATCGGTTTGGCCGTGACGGACGAGGGCGAAAGTTGTGAGGGTCATGCCTTCCATTGTGCCTTGCAGGCGCTCTGCGCCGCAGTTTCCTACGTCACGTAACCCCGGCACAGCACGGAAGAAGCGCCCGACGGCGGGTGGTCGCCGTCGGGCGTTCGGCTGCGGTTAGCGCGGATCCGTAGTGTAGACGGTGCGCCCACCCACCACAGTCCGCAGGACCTTTGCTTCCAGGAGGGCTCCCGGGTTCTCTGCAGCGAAAACGTCCGTGTCCAGGACCACGAAGTCCGCGTACAGGCCGGCGGCGAGGCGACCAATCTCATGCTCAGCCCCGCACGTCCAGGCAGAATCGCGCGTTGCATGCTCGATGGAATCGGCCAGCGGCAGCGCGAACTCCGGGACGTTGGTTCCGGCGGACGGGTCCAAGGCCGAAGACCGTGTGGTGGCTACATACATATTGGGCAGTGGTGCGTGCGGGGAGGTGGGGGAGTCCGTGCCGAAAGCGAGGCGGGCGCCCGCCGCCGTGATCCAAGGCCACGCGAATCCGTGGTCCACGCGGTGGTCACCCAACTTGGCGGCCCAGTTCTCGCTGATAGCGGGATCGGCGTGAACCGGCTGCATGCTGGCGGTGATGCCCAGCGCGGCGAGGCGATCCACATCGGCCCTGTCCACCAGCTCAAGATGCTCAATGCGGTGGCGGCGTTCGCGGGGGCCGTTCTCCGCAACGGCGTGTTCCACGGCGCCGATCGCGATCCTCACCGATTCGTCGCCGATGGCGTGCATGGCCACCTTCAAACCGGCCGCATCCGCCGCAGCAACCACGGGTGCCAGTTCCTCCAGGCTCCAGATCGGTTCCGCATTCGAACCATCGGCGTACGGCATACCCAAGGTTGCCGTGCACCCGTCGATGGTGCCGTCAATGATGACTTTGATGCCCACTACGCGCAGGAAAGGCGAAACATGCTCGACGGCGAGCGCGGCCGCCCGCTGGACCTGGGCGATGTTTTCCGCCGCCGATCCAGCGTTGTTCACGCGCCAGTAGGCGATCAGCCGGCTGGTCAGTGTGCCGTCTTTGTCGGCCCGGTTGAAGGCTTCGAGATCGGTCTCGTTGAATCCCATATCGCACGCAGTGGTCACGCCGGTCTCCCGGTAGGCCTCCTGGACGGCGGCGATGCTGGCCTCGTGCTCATCCTCGCTGACCTGTGAGTCGAGGAACGGGAGCACGAGGTCGTAGAACGCGTTCTCATCGATGTAGCCGGTTGCCTGGCCGTGGGAATCGCGCTTGATGGTTCCGCCGTGCGGATTCTTTGTGTGCTCATCGATCCCCAGTTCGGCCAGCGCCGCGGAGTTCACCCACACGGAGTGGAAATCGTAGGCGAAGGCATACACGGGCTTGTCTTGAACTACGGCATCGAGCATGCCGGAATCGGGTACACCGCCCGGTATTGCGCCGTGCAGCCACCCGGTAGCCAGGATCCGCTCGGCATCCGGGCGTTCGGTGGCCCTTGCCTTAATGCGTTGCTGAATCTCTTCCACTGATTTGGCTCCCCAGAGGCTGACTTGCCCCAAGGCTTCTCCCGTGCCGACGACGTGAGCGTGGCCGTCCACAAAGCCGGGGACCACCAATCGGCCCTCAAGGTCAATCCGCTCGGCGTCCGCGCCCAAGCGTTCGGCTGTGTGGATGTCTCCCACGTAGAGGATGCGTTCGCCTTGGACGAGCATGGCCTCGGCCCAGCGGCGGGTATCGGAGGTGAAGATGCGGGCGTTGGTGTAGAGCTGGGTTCTCACGCTGCGGTTTCCTTGCTTTCCTGGGCAGTTTCTTCTGTTGGTATCTCTTGTGATGCGAGGGGCTGATCCAAGGAGCGGCTGACATCGAGGAGCAGTTGGTTCTGGAGCTCGTGGAGGTGGCCGCTATCCGGTTCCGGCCAGGTGGAGAGCTTGACTATCACCGTATCCGTGGCGGGATCGATCCAGAGGTACTGGCCGTAGATGCCGATTCCTGTCACGTTGCCTCGCTCGTTTCCCGTGCACCACCACTGGCGGGTGTAGGAGCCGTGGGGGTGGATGCCGGTGAAGGATGCGTCGGCCATGGCTTCCCGGTCTCCTCCAGCGAGTATGCTGCGGACCCACCCCTCGGATACCACCCGGCCCGCCGGACCTACGCCGTCGTCGAGCATTAACCGGCCCACCCGCGCGAGGTCGCGGGCAGTGCAGGAGACCCCGCCGTTAGCGAAGCCGAAGCCGCTGGAATCCACGGTGATGGTGGCGTCCCGGTCTGCGTCGAGCTTGGACCACAGGTACTTGGACAGAGCCTCTGAGTAACGGAGTCCAGTTACGCGCTCGATGATCCATGCCAGGACGTCCGTGTTCGCGGAACAGTACTGGAACGTGCCCCCCGAACCATTATGTGTCACTGTCCCGTTGCCTGTGAGCGTGGTGAGGAACTCGTAGGTGTCCTGGGGGTCGCCGTCCCGGCGGGTGCGCCACCCGGCAGAGCGGTCGTGGGTCTGCACCTCGGAAGACGGATCCAGGTAGTCCTCGCTGTAGTTGAGGTGGAGAGCCATATCCAGGACGTGTTGGACGGTGGGACCGTCGTAGACCGATCCGGCGAGTTCGGGGACGTAGTGGACAACGCGGTGGGACGTGACGATTTCTTCGGAATCCACCAACGCCCCGACCACCAGGCCGCACATCGACTTCGAAATGCTCATGACCAGGTGCAGGTCATCGGGGGCGAAGCCAGGGCGGTAGTACTCCGCGACCACGGTGTTGCGGTGCAGGACCAGGAATGCGTCGGTGTAGCTCTCCTCCAGCCGTTGCCTCAAGCCGGGAACGGCCAGGGAGCCCAGCCGCTCAGTAGCCGCTGCCGGGGCGGACGGAAAGTGGCGGGGGACTGACGCCGTCGGCAGCATTTCACCAAGGTGGGCGAAGGTCCAACGGTTGTGCGGTCCTTCCTGCCACGAATCCAGGGTTGGCTGGCCGGCGGCGCCGCGGTAACGCGGGGGATGGGCTCCGGTGGTGGTCATGCGGGGGCTCCTTCAATGGAGGGGATTGCGGTGGGGCGGCGCTTCGCGGCGAGGCGCGTCAGGGCGATGTAGACGCCGGCTGTCACCACCATGGACACCGGCACCGAAAGGTCCAGGAAGCCTATGGCCGCGGCGATAGGGCCGGTCCACACTGAGCTGGTGAGGAAAAGGGAGGCCACGGCTGCGCCAAGGCCGATGGCGAGCAAACCGGGGACGTGCCAGCCGCCGGAGTACCAGAAGCGGCTGCCGGGCTGCTCGTCAAAGAGGTCTTCGCCGCTGTAACGGTTGCGTCGAAGGATGACGTCCGTGGCGAAGATGGTCATGGTGGGTCCGGAGATGAGGACCAAGAGCTGCAGCATGAGGTTCACGGCGTCCAGCAGGTTGGTGGACATGACGAGATAGATGGTCAGCGCTGTGCCGATCGCTCCAACTACCACCGCTGAGGGGATGCGGCGGATGGGTACGCCGATGGACTGGAACGCCATGCTCGCCGTGTAGGTAGTCATCCCGTTGAGCGCGATGGTGTTGATGATGATGCCCACTACGAAGATGGGCCCGAGCCAGGCCGGGAGCAGGGCCAGGAGCGCCGATTCGATGCCAAGATCCATCGCTGCGGAGCCAATCCCTGTTGCGAGCAATGCGCCCACTGAGGTGAAGAAGATGGCTGGCAAAGCGCCACCGAGGGCTGTGGCCGCGATGATGTGCGAAGGTTTGGTGGATTTGGGGAGGTAGCGCGCCAGGTCCGGGCTATTTGAGTAGGACAGGGGCGAGGAAGCAATGATGGCGAATCCGATGGTCATGGCAGACCATAGCGGCAGACCCTCCAACGGTGCAGGAGCCGTGTAGCCCCATTGCACGTGCGGCAGAACGAAGGCCGTCACCAGCAGGAAGATGGCAAGCAACACCGAGGCAACCACGGGGTAGCTGCGCAGGATCAGGCTGTGGCCGAACACAGCCACCAGCACGGTGATGGCGGCAACAATAATGGTGACGAGCACCGGTACGAGGACGGGATCGGTGAAGCCAATCTGCGCCAGGAGCTCGGCGCCCATGAACGAGGACGCGAGCCAGTTGAGCGCCAGGAAAACTGCGGAAATGAACCAGCCAAAGAAGGCCACCACCACTCTGTTCCCGCGGATTCCGTAAATGGCCCTTGTGATGACGGAGCCGGAGGTGCCTGCCGCCGGGCCACTGGTGGCCACGATCCCGGTGAGGATCCACGGGAGGTTGCCCGCGATGATGACCAGGAAAGCCTGCCAGAGCTCCATGCCCAGCAGGATGAGCGTGGCGCCCACCGTGAAGTTCAGGACGCTGACGTTGGGGGCGGCCCACACCGGAAAGAGGTCCCGGGCGCGGCCATGGCGTTCGGACGATTCGATGAGTTCAATGCCGCGTTTTTCGGGGTGGGCAAGGGGTTCGGGATAGCTGACCGCATCGGTCAAATGGGGGTGGGACAACGCTGTTCCTCTCGGGCAAGGACCGGTTCGCACCGTTGGGATACCGGCCCATGGACGCTATTGGTCGCATGACCAACGTGCTATTGGTCACTAATCCAATAGACTGAACGGCATGGTGTCAAGCCCCACATCGCAACGCGTCCGAAAATTACCTGACGAGCGCCGCGCCGAGATCCTTGCCGAAGCCGCTTCCATTGCCTTAACTGAGGGGCTGGAGCGGATCACCCTCCGCGCCGTCGCCGACCGCCTGGGTGTACGGCCTGGCCTGATCAGTCACTATTACCCCGCCGCCGAAGACCTGGTGATCGCCGCCTTTGTGCGCGCAGTTTCGGAGGAGCGGGAAGAGTTGTTTCCCGACGCCGGAACCCCACTCGAGCGCATGGCCCACCTGGTCTCGCGCAGCGAAGGTCGCGAATCCTTGGAGCTCAGCCGGCTATGGCTCAATGCGCGGCACCTTTGCCGCTTTATTCCGGCATTGACTGAGGCGCTGCGGGGTCAGGAATACCTGGATCGCAACCGACTGACCGCCCTCATTGAGGATGGCGTCGACTCCGGCGACTTCTCCGTGGAGGATCCCTTTGCGGCCTGTATTCGGATTTGGGTGGCCATCGACGGCGTTGGTTCCTACGTCAACAACTCCGAGTCGTTTGAATATGACGCCTTCAAACGCTTCGTCACGGACGTGGCCGAATGGTCGCTGGGCATTCCGGCAGGCACGCTTCGCGCGGCGGTGGACCGGCTTCGGATCCACTCCGACCCCAGTAGGCCCTTATAGTCATGTGAGTCCTCGCGTTACCCTTCCGGCTCTTTAATCAGTATCCTGATGACTTATCTGGTTAACCGGATGATGCTGTTTGGGCTCATTGCCTGGGCCGCACGTGGCTGAAGCAGACGGCCGCGCGGCCATCGTGAAAGTTTGATTGACGGCATTACTTGGTGACGCAGGACGATGAATGGTCCGTGGCTCCGGGTAAGCCTGAAGGACGTGACATTCGTGGGCAACAACTACGAGGCCGTGGACCCCCAACTCCATACCTCCAGCGAGACCGCCGGAACTGGCACCGCAGGAACACACACCGCAGGAACAGAAACAGGGACAACAGAAATACTGGACGGCCGCTACCAGCTGGAATCCCTGCTGGGCAGAGGAGCCATGTCCGCGGTCTACCAAGGGACCGACCTCCTGCTGGGCCGATCCGTGGCCATCAAGATCTTCCTCCCCGGATCAGGGGATGAATCGTTCCGTGCCCGCCAGGAAAACGAAATGCGCCTCCTGGCAGCCTTTGATCACCCCGGGTTGGTGGCAGCATTCGACGCCGGCGTAGACACGCGGAACAACGAAGAACGCGCGTACTTGGTGATGGAACTGGCCCAAGGCCGGGATTTGCGCGCCATATTGGCCGATGGCCCTCTCACCGTTCCTGAGACCGCGAGGATCGGGATCCGGCTCGCCGGGGCACTGTCCCAGGTCCATGAACACGGCGTGATCCACCGCGACATCAAACCGGCCAACATCCTGGTATCCGACGACGACGGACTGGGACAGTCCGTGAAGCTCGCGGACTTTGGCGTGGCCTTGGTCATGAACGACAACCGACTCACCGCCACCGGCTTCACTGTGGGGACCGCCCAGTACCTCAGCCCGGAACAAGCCCAAGGCCTGGGCCTGACTCCCGCGAGCGACATCTATTCGCTGGGCCTGGTGCTCCTCGAATGCCTCACGGGCAAGGCTGAGTACCCGGGCACGCCCATCGAAACGGCATCAGCCCGCCTTCACCGCGCGCCGCAGGTTCCCTTGGAACTGCCCGGTCCGCTGCGGGAACTCCTTGAAGCCATGACGGATATGGATCCCGCCAAGCGTCCAACCGCCCACGAGGTGGAGCAGGCGCTCGCCGACGACGGCATACAGTCCGGGCGAAGGACCGCCCTGCTGCCTTCCGTGTCTCCGGTGCCTTCTACGCATTCTGTGGCTTCCATGCATTCAGCACCTTCCATACATTCAGCGCCTTCGCGGCCGGCGGGGAGGGCAGCCACCCGGAAACAGGCAACAGTGACCGGCCTGGTGGCCTTCAGCAAACGGCGGCCCAAGACCGTTCGGGGCGTTGCAGCAGCAGCGGTGACCATTCCGCTCGCTCTCCTGATCCTTACCCAGGGTCTGGCCCCTTCAGGCAAGACAGTGGACCCCACCCAGCCTGCGGACACCGGCGTTTCGCAAGCAGACCCGCAACCAGTTGCGCCCGTGATACCGAGTGACGCCACCACTCCTGGTGGTGGCTCCACCGAAGCCGGGAACGCTGATACCGGGAATGCAACTACAGGGAATGCTGACGCTGGAAATACCGGCGTCCAGCCCGCCGAGGTCATCAATCTGCAGGAGCCCGCCCAGGACACGGCGCCGGCACCAGCACAAGCGCCGGCCCCGGCTGTGGTTCCGGGCCCGGACCTTGCCAAGGAAATGAGCAACGGCAAGAGTGAGAAAAAGCCTGAAAAAGCCAAGGGGCCTGGCGAGGGCAAGTAGCCGCGGCTCCCTGAATAAACGAGCGACTGAATACTCGAACGAGTCAAAACTCGAACGAGTCAACAAACGCACGACTGAACAAACGCACGACGGCGACCTCCCGCCGTCGTGCGTTGTGTTGAAGTAGTTCAGTGGTTCAGGTTCTTCAGCGTCCGGTGAGCTCAGCGTCCGGCAACGCACCCGGGCGCCGTGCCGCGGCACTTGTACGATGCGCCTGGTTTCAACTCGATTCCCTTGAAAAGCTGGGGCAGGGTGACCAGGTGGAAACCTTTGCCTTTGAGCCGGGTAATGAGTTCCGCCTGGCCGTCCACAGTGGAGGCATGGACGTCGTGTAAGAGGATGATGGATCCGGGCTTGACCAGGTTCATGATCCGGGGGATGAACACGGCTTTGTTCCTGGACTGCCAGTCCAGGGAGTCAACGTCCCAGAGGATCTGGGGCAATCCCACCGAAGCGGCCACCGAGCTGTTCGTGGCTCCGTATGGTGGCCGGACATAGGCCGGGGCTGTTCCCGTTGCTGCCTCAATGACGTTCGTGGCCCCCTGGACCTCGGCCGCGATGCCCGCTGGCGGCAATTTGCTGAGGTTGGGGTGACTCATGGTGTGGTTGCCGATGGTGTGGCCCGCTGTTGCCACGGCTTTAGCCACGGACGGGCTGGCCCTGACGTATCCGCCCTGTTGGAAGAACGTGGCTAAAACCTTGTGCTTTGCCAGGATCGCCAACAGGCGGGTTGTTTGGGCGTTTGGCCGGTCGTCGTACGTCAGTGCCGCACAGGCCACGAGATCGCAGTTGATATGCGCTTCGGCATCGGGCGAGGGCTGGGGAGCTTTGAACGGTGCGGCACTGATCACTGCAGCACCGATCACTGCAGCACCGATCACTGCAGCACGGAGAGCCTGGCCTCCCGGTGAAAGGACATCGGCTGTGGCTTCGGCGTTCAGCCTCACGGCCAGCGGGCGGGGCAGAGGCGAGCCCGTTCCGGGGTCCTGTTGGATAGTGACGCTGAGATTACCGTCGGGGGTAATCACGACGGCGGTGAGCAACGCGGCGTCGTCAAAGGAACCCGGGGCGGGGGCCGGGGTTGTAGACAGGGTTGCAGCCGGGGTTGTAGACAGGGTTGCAGCCGGGGTTGTAGACAGGGTTGCAGCCGGGGATGGAGACAAGGTTGCGGCCGGGGCTGGAGTCGACGTGGCTGAAACCGGGCTGATGGCGTTGCCAAGCATGGCCCGCAAGCTGCCGGTCATGGCGGGGTTGATGAGGGCGGCGCTGGAGGTGACGGCGCCTGTGGTGAGGTCCTCGTAGGTGACCTCCTGGACGAGGCCGGTCCGGACGCCGTCGTTCATGGTGGTTTGCACAAACCTGGAACCAACAACGCTTCCGGCGGCCAGGACCAGTTCGTGGGTGATGGAAACGCCGTCGGCAACCAGCGCGCCGGGGGTGGCCGGGAGCGCCGCCGCTTGGTGCCGCCCACCGGCCCTGGCATCAAAAATACCGAGCAACCGGTCATCGAGCCTGTTGTTGAATGCCTCCGCGCCACTGATGTATTGCCATGTGGCAACGGTGGGTGCTGGGCCGGCTGTGCGCGTGGTCATCTCAATAATGGATCCCTGGAGGGCAGACCCCCGCGGATCAATCCTGGACGGCGCTGGACCGATCACCGCGATGGGTGCGCTGAAACCCGGCTGGCCCGGCTGGATTCGCTGGCCCGGCTGGCCCGGCTGCCCCGGCTGACCCTGAAAGGGGACGCAGGCGGACAGGAAGAGCACGATGACGACGAGTGGGATCGTGAACGGTGAGCGGACTGGGGCAAGCCGCTGCATGGTTTTCTTTACCGGGCGTACCTGGTGGTCATGCCTCGAATGATGACAGGCGCAACGCCCCGGGCCGCGGCGACACCCCGGAGTGGTTAGAGACCGGCGGGGAAGCTGATGGCCACCGTGGTTCCGCCGCCGGGGGTTTCCGTCAGGGTGAGGTCGCCACCGTGAGCCTTGGCGATGCTGTTGCAGGTGGCCAAGCCAAGTCCGGAACCAGGACCGTCGCCTTCCCGCCGCAGGCGCACCAGTGGTTCCAGGGCTTTGGCGCGGTCCTGCGGCCTGATGCCCTTACCGTTATCCGCAACGAACACCGTTGCGCCCTGATAGTTGGAAACACCGCTGATCCGGACGCGGAGATCGCGCTCAGGGCTGCGGTAGTTCATGGCGTTGGAGAGCAGGTTCTGCAGCAGTGTGCGGAGCTGCCCGCGGTCGGCATGCAAACTCAGGTCTTCCACTTCAACAATCCGGTGGTTTTCAATGCCCAAATCGCGGGCTACTTCCTCGGTGACCTCGCGCAGCGACACATAGGTGGGTTGGACTGCTCCGCCCACCCTGGAATAGCTCAGAACGTCCTCCAGCATGCCCAGCATCCGGCGCCCGCTGGAGCCGATGCGGTCCAAATAACGTGCCGCTGTGCTGTTCGGTTCAACGTCGGGATCGTCTTCCACCAGTTCCACATAGCCCAGGATGGTGGTGAGCGGAATGCGGAGATCATGGCTGACCCTGCCGGCAAAGCCTGCGAGCTTGGCGTTGCTCTCCCGCAATTCGGCATAGGTCCTGTCCAGCTGGACGGTGCGGTGCTGAAGTTCCAACAACTCCACCACCTGCTTAGCCAGCACCTCCAGCATGCTCACCTGCTCGGGACGCAGCTCTTTGGTCTTGTCCGAGAAGACGCACAAGGTTCCGGGGACAAACCCGGATTCGGTCTGCAACGGGACCGAGGCATAGAAGCGGACGTTGCCGATTTCACCGGTAACAAAAGGGTTGTCCGCGAAGCGTGGATCCCGGGACGCATCAGGGACCACGGTCCTCTCGCGGGAGAGGAAAACCTTGGCACACATGGAATCTTCACGCGAGCAGACACCGGGGTCCACACCCCAAGCGCCGATCTGGTGCTGGTACTCCGCGCTGATGATGTTGACCACGCCAAAAGGAGCGCCGCAAAGCTCCGTGGCGAGCCGCACAAGGTTCTGCAGGGCACTCATGACGGCGGCATTGGGAAGCAGGGTGGAATCCGCGGCGGGGTCCAGACCGTATTCCAGCAATTCCAGGTCCCGGCTGATGTCATCTGTGAAGGACAGCTGTCCCTGAACGTCCGTCATCTTATTACTCCCCCAAGCGTCATTAGGATTCCCTGCCGATACTACCGGGACGTTGGCGGCGGTGGTTTACTGGGACCCATGACCGAGCAGGAACCGGCCTCAGCCGCGTCTACTGACAGCATCGATCTCTCCCTGCGGACTCCCGCGGAAAGTTCCAGGACCTTCTACGGGATCCTGGTCAACACCGCCTTGGCGAACATCACCACCAGCTACCTGTGGTTCGCCCTGACGTTCTGGGTGTATTTGGAGACACGCAACGTCATAGCCACCGGGGTGATCGGCGGTGCGTACATGCTGTTGATCGCACTCTCCAGCATCAGCTTTGGAACCTTTGTGGACCGCTACCGGAAACTTGCCGTGATGCGGTTCGCTGCAGCGTTCACCATGCTGATGTTCGTCCTGTCCGGCGTCATGTTCCTGCTGACACCGGAGGAAGCACTCCTTGACCTGACCCAGCCGTGGTTCTGGATCTTCACCATGATCATCCTGATCGGCGCCGTGGTGGAAAACATGCGCAACATTGCCCTGTCCACCACCGTCACCATCCTGATCGAACCTGATCGGCGGGCCAACGCCAACGGGTTGGTGGGCATGGTCCAAGGGCTCATGTTCATTGTTACCTCGGTCCTCTCCGGGTTGTCGGTGGGGATGCTGGGCATGGGGTGGACCGTTGTTGTGGCCCTGGTTCTGACAGCCCTCGCTTTCGCACATTTACTGACGCTGCGTCTCCCGGAGGAAGTGAAGGCCGCTGCCTCCGATGCCCAGGGTGGTTTTGATCTGCGGGGATCATGGGCTGCAGTGATGGCAATATCCGGGCTGTTTGCGCTGATTCTTTTCTCCACGTTCAACAACTTCATCGGCGGCGTCTACATGGCGTTGATGGACCCTTACGGCCTGGAAATGTTCTCCGTGGAGATGTGGGGGATTGTCTTTGCCATTGGAGCTACCGGCTTCATCCTGGGCGGTGCTCTGATTGGAAAGTTCGGCTTGGGCTCCAACCCCTTGCGGACCATGCTCATTGCCGTGGTGCTCATGGGCTTCATTGGTGCGATGTTCACGTTCCGCGAGTGGGCCTGGCTCTACATCGTGGGAATCTGGCTTTACATGGCGCTGGTTCCCGTGGTGGAGGCCGCCGAGCAGACAGTCATCCAAAGCGTGGTGCCGCTGCCCCGGCAGGGCAGGGTGTTTGGCTTCGCCATGGCTTTCGAGTCCGCAGCAGCGCCCATCACTTCCTTCCTCATCGCACCGATCGCCCAGTTCTGGATCATCCCCTACGCCCGTTCCGCTGAGGGATCGGCCAGCCTGGAGCCGCTGCTTGGCGAGGGGATTTCCCGTGGCATCGCCTTGGTGTTCCTTGCTGCCGGCATCATCATGATCGTGGTGGCGTTGATCGCTTTCCTCACGCCCGTCTACCGCCGCGTCTCTGCCTCCTATGCGCAGAAAGCGGCGGAAGAACGGGAGAGCGAAAGCGCGGACTCGCCGTCTTCCCACTGAGGTAGCTGATCAGCGCGCTGCGTGCACGGCCGCTCCCGCTACGGCGGAGCTGCCCAGATCGCTCTTCTCCAGAGGCTGGCCCGCTTGGACGGCCCCGGCCCATGCTTGGGTGGATGCAACGGCAGCCCAGTTGGAGTTCAGCAGTGCCATCAAGGTGGTGTGAACAGTCTTCGCATCAGCGCTTCCGGCATGGTTGCTGAGGTTGATGGCGCCGGTGGCATCCGAGAGGACTTCGGTGGTGAAGCCGAGAAATTCTGCTTCGGCGGCTGAGGCGAGAATGCAGTTGTTGGTCATGTAACCCACCAAGGTGACGGTGCCGACGTCGTGCTCCCGCAGCCAAGCGGCAACGTCGGTGCCGGCGTACACCGAACCGTGCTGCTTGACCACCGCCTTCCAGGAACCGGTCCTGCGGCCTTCCACCTCAGGATGCAGCTCATACCCGGCGGTCCCGGGCGCGAAGACGGGGGCGCCTTCACCTTCACTGTGCTGGATCACTGCGATGGGAAGGCCTGCAGCAGTAGCTGCATCGATCGCCTGGGTGATCCTGGGAAGCGACTCTTGGTGGGCCGGGTACTGGATCTCCAGGGGTCCGCTGAAGTACTGCTGCTGGACATCAACGAGGATCAGGGCGCGGCGGGTGGTGCTCATAGTGGTCTCCCGGAGTAATAGCTGGGGCGGAATTGGCGGACCATTCCATCTTTGATCCCTGCGAACCGGCGCACCAGTGGCACGTCTGCCCATATACGATTGATTTGGGCCAAAGGAAGAAGGAACTCAGCGTGAGAATCGCGGTCTATGCCTTCGACGGCATCACCATGTTCCACTTGGCGGTGCCGCAGATGGTGTTCGACGAAGTGTCCCGCCAAGGATTGGCTGAGTGGACCACCGTCCTGTTCTCTGACCGGGCCGGCAGCGTCCAAACCGCTGAGGGGTACACCTTGGGACAGGTCCAAGGACCCTCGACGGCGGAACAGGCTGACGTCGTGGTGGTGCCCTCGTGGTTCGACGACGAACGCGAGCCCGGCGGGGCCCTCAGCCACGTCCTTCAAGAGGCCCATGCCAGGGGCGCAACCATAGTGGGGCTGTGCCTGGGGGCCATCCCTGTTGCGGACGCCGGCCTGCTCAAGGGGCGTTCTGCCGTGACGCATTGGCAGGCTTTTGACTCCCTCACCGTCCGTCATCCCGAGGTTTCCCTGGACCAGACCGTGCTGTACATCGATCACGGAGATGTCCTGACCTCCGCCGGTACGGCGTCCGGACTCGATGCCTGCCTCCATCTGGTGAGGGCCCGCCTGGGGTCGGAGGCAGCCAACCAAGTAGCAAGAAGCCTCGTCATCGCTCCACACCGTGAAGGCGGCCAAGCCCAGTACATTGAGCATCCTCTGCCGCCGCGGGCCGAAGATGACCTCATGGCCCGGCTGCTCGAATGGGCCATGGGTCGGTTGGGCGAAAACCTCAGCATCGACCGGCTCGCGGCCCAGGCCCACATGAGCCGGAGAACCTTTGTGCGTGCCTTCCGCGCCTCAACAGGGACCACGCCGTCGGCCTGGATACGCACCCGCCGCCTGGATGCTGCGCGCAGGCTGCTGGAAACCACCGATTTGTCCATGGACCAAGTGGCGGCCGAATGCGGCTTCGGCAGCGCCGTGACCCTGCGGCAGAACTTTGCCGGCGCCTTTTCCACCTCGCCCACGGACTACAGGCGCCGCTTTACGGCCTGAGCGCAAAGATCACTCTTTTTGGATGAGACGCGATCAGTGCCTCGTGGTGCAGGGTGGAGTCAGCCCGTGGCGAGCGGGCTGCCCTGGGAACGTGCAGGGATCCGGGAATCTGCAGAGATCCGGGAACCTGCACAGATGGAGACGGTTCTATGGCTGAGGCGGACCACGTTGATTACACCCTCCAGCTCCAACCGGACAATGTCCTGTTGCTGGCGTGGCATCCGGGCGTCCGGATCGAAGCGCAGAATGCCCGGGCCGCTGTGGACGCAGTCAACGGGTTCGCCGGCGGCACCCGCTATCCGTTGCTTGTCAGAATGGCCAACGCGAGCCACTTGAGCCGGGCTGCACGTGACGTTTTCATTGAACCCTGCGCGGCCTCCAAAATTGCGTTGCTGGGTGAAAACGCCGTTGACCGCATACTGGTCGACTACCAGCTGGCCGCCCAGCCGGCACCTTGCCCCACCCGGTTTTTTACCTCGGAAGCAGAGGCCACTGCATGGCTTCTGGAGGGGCAGCCGGCAGGCGAATCATTGACCCGCCGTGCAGGTTCCCTGGGAGGATCTTCACAGTGAGCGGACCGGCACCGAAAGGAACAACGTCCTTGCCGGCTGCCACTGCCACGGGCGCCAACTGATGGCGTCGCCGTGAGCCAACCGGCGCTCAGGGCTGAGGGACGCGCCCTGCGGGTATCTTTATGGGTCTCAGCCATTACTGCAGCCGGGGCCCTGATCCTGGGCGTGCTCAGCGGAACAAGGATCATTGTCTTTGACGGCGCCTATATGGGCATCGGCCTGATTCTGTCCGCCGTGTCCCTCACAGCTTCCTCCGCTTCAGCGGCCGGACCAACCCGTCGCTTTCCCTTTGGGCGGGATGCTCTGACGCCGTTTGTGGTGTTGATCCAGGGGATCGCGGTGGCCGCCACTCTCCTGGTGGCTGCAGCTGATGCGGTGCTGGTCATTCGCGACGGCGGCGCCCCGGTCAGCGCCGCCATCATTGCCGTTTACGGGGCGGTTACCGCCGCAGTGGGATTCCTCGTGGCCTGGTGGATGCGGCGTGCGGCACCGGACTCGGACCTGGCGGGTGCGGAGATTGCGCAATGGCGGGCGGGAGCCATCCTGAGCGTCATGATGGTCCTCGGGGCCGGGGTTGCCTTGATCCTGCAGGGCCAGGGATTGGTTGACGCGGCCCTCTACGTGGACCCCGTGCTGGTGCTCATCGCCTGCCTGATCCTTGCCTACATCCCCGTCGGCTTGATCAGGTCAGGATTGAACGAACTCCTCGAAGGCGCGCCATCCAAAGAGATCGACGCCGCCATTACCGAGGCTGTCCACGCTGTCCGGAAACAGTACGGGCTGCAGGAGCCGCTGATCCGGTCCGGCAAGGTGGGCCGCAAGCTCTACGTAGAGGTGGACTTCGTGGTGGCCGGGTCCGAGTGGAACATTGGCCAGGAGGATGCCGTCCGCCGGGCTGTAGTGGCGGAACTCGAGCCCCTGGGCCTTGATGTTTGGGCGTACGTGGCCCTCACGGCGGACCCCACGCTCTTCGAATAGAACATGCCCCCACCCTCTTCAAGTGAGAACTCCGTGACGGTCTATACCTTGGACGGGAGGTATGGAAGTATCGGCAAATGGACCAATATCTGTGGGTGTTGAAGCAAGATCAACTCGATATGATTCGCGAATTGGAGCCAGCCAGGCTCGAGCTCCTGGACGAGGAAGGCCTCCTCAAACTCCATAAACGGGTACGCAAGGCCCGGAACAAATACACCACCAACTACCGGCGCAAGGCGGCAGAGGAGGTGCTGGAGGCCGGCGCCCGCGGAGCCGCTGCCAACAAATCGGACAAAGCGCGCGCCCGCGCATTCGTGTTCGAGGAAGCACTTTCCATTGTCAGCAAAGAACTGGCCCGGGTGGCGCATGAGGCCGCGGAGGAACTGAAGGATGAGCGGCTGGAACGCGCCAGTGCCGGTAAGTCCACCGGACCGGAAAGCACCGGCGCCGGGAACTCCTCCACCACCGATTCGGGTCGCGCACGCTCGCACCAAAAAACCACCGGCGGCGTCAAACGGGACGCCTCCAGCCGTTCCCAGGGCGCCCAACGCCAAGCCAAGAAGGACGCGCGCTAAGCCGGCCACCGGCAAAAAGCAGCAAACGCACGACGGCGGGGGGCGCCGTCGTGCCTTTACTGCGGTGCCGCTCCGGTGCCGTTATTCCGTCAGAGGGACGTCGCCGTGACTTTCCCGCCCTGGACCACCACCTCGAAAGTCTTGCTGCCTCCATCAGGGGCAGGAACGCGCAATGTGCGCCGCAGACCGTCCGGGGCCGCAAAAGCATGGAACTCCACGTCCTCGGTCCACTGGTAATCCGGCCGGTTGGACACCGTGCCAACCGGAATGACGGCCGCTTCCCGCACCCACACCGCAGCCTCCATTACGGTGCACTCCTTGTGATGCCAGCGCGGACCGCTCAACGTCTCACCCGTCTGAAAATGCGTCCAGGTGCCCTCCGGGAGGTAGAAGGAGACCTCCCCGCCCGGAGTCATTACCGGAGCAACCAGAAGATCCGGCCCCAGCATGTACTGACGGTCCAAAGGTGCGCAGCCAGGGTCCTCCGGGAACTCCATGAACATGGGCCGCATCAGCGGAATACCTTGCGAATAGGCCTCTTCGGCCGCCATCTGCAGATAAGGCATCAGACGCATCTTCTGCTCCGTGAAATGGCGCAGAACATCCACGGACTCCTCATCCACAAGCCACGGAACCCTGTACGAATTGGAACCGTGGAGGCGCGAATGGGAAGAAAGAAGCCCAAAAGCGATCCAACGCTTGAAGATTTCCGGCTCAGGCGTCCCCTCAAAACCACCAATATCATGGCTCCAGAAAGAGAACCCCGAGGCGGCCAGGGAAAGTCCGCCGCGCAACGACTCCGCCATCGCAGCGAACGTTGATTCACAATCCCCACCCCAATGCACCGGCATGGACTGGCCGCCCGCAGTAGCTGAACGGGCGAACACCACGGCTTCCCCCTCACCCAGCTCCTTGGTCAGCAAATCAAAGACCGTCCGGTTGTACAGCTGGGAGTAGTAGTTGTGCATCCGCTGGGGATCGGAACCGTCATGCCAGGCAACATCAGTGGGGATGCGCTCGCCGAAGTCAGTCTTGAAGGAGTCAACTCCCTGTTCCAGCAGCACCCGCAGCTTGTCCTGGTACCAGCGCACCGCATCCGGGTTGGTGAAGTCCACCAAGCCCATTCCCGCCTGCCACATATCCCACTGCCACACCGAACCATCAGGCCGCTTCACCAGGTAGCCAAGATCCGAACCCTCACGGAACAGATGGGAACGTTGGGCAATATAGGGATTGATCCACACACAAACCTTCAAACCCCGGTCATGAAGCCGCCGAAGCATACCCTCCGGGTCAGGGAACGTGGCCGGATCCCACACAAAATCACTCCAGTGGAAGGAACGCATCCAATGGCAGTCAAAGTGGAAAACAGATAACGGCAGGTTCCGCTGTTCCATACCGTCAATGAACGAGGTCACCGTTTCCTCGTCGTAGTCAGTGGTGAAGGATGTGGAGAGCCACAGGCCGTAGGACCACGCCGGGATCCGGGACGGCCGGCCCGTCAACTCGGTGTACCGGCGGATGATGTCCTTGGGGGAAGGGCCATGGATCACGTAGTACTGCAGCCTCTGGCCCTCCACACTGAACTGCGTCCTGGAGACCACCTCAGAACCCACTTCGAAGGAAACCAGCTCCGGATGGTTCACGAACACGCCATAGCCGTCATTGGTCATGAAGAACGGGACGTTCTTGTAGGCAAGATCGCTGGACGTTCCGCCGTCCTCATTCCAAATGTCCACGGACTGCCCGTTCTTGACGAACGCACCAAAGCGCTCGCCGAGTCCATAGATGTTGGTTCCCACGCCCAGGCTGAGTTGTTCATGGACGAATGTCCGCCCTTGATCGTCCGTAATGACTCCAACGCTCCGGGGTGTGGAGCTGGTGAGCAACCGGCCGTCGCCAAAGAAGTCCACGCCCCACTCACCGCTGGTGCTGATTTTCGCCGTGAGGCCGCCCGAGGTGATCTGCGCGAAGTCCTGGTGCACGCCAAAAGTGGGTCCGGCGTCGTCGTGTTTGACCTCAAAGTGTGGCCCTCTGTCCAAACCGCCTTGGAAATGCTCAATGGTCACGCCTATGACGTCGGGCATCGGGGCGTCAAAGGTGACGGTGATTTGGGGAAGGTTCAGTGCGTCCCCGCGGGAGGAGATCCGCTTGGTAGGTGCGTAAACCGTCAACGCATCATCGTCAACCACCACGTCGGAGACGTCTTGGGGGCGCAGGGCTGAAAAACCTTTGCGGTAGAGCCAATATCCGTCAGTGAATTTCATGGTGACTCAGTTTCCGTTCTTTTGTGGCGATTGGAGGTCTTGAGGAAAAGGGCCGCTTTTCAGCACCAGGACGCCGTAAGGAGGCAGCATCAGTTCGGCTGGGTGGCTGGCGCCCGTGAGCAGGTCAATGGAGGGGCCGTTGGCTTTGATGTGCCCGCTGAGCTCTACGCGGCGAGTTTCGCAGCCATGGTTGAGCACGAAGAGGTACTCGCCGCGCTGAACAAGCTCAACGTCTGCAGGCAGTTCCGCGGCCACCAAAGAGGGGAGCCCGGCATCCTTGAGCGCGCCCTCGATGATCGCGGCCAGTGCACTCTCAGGCAGCTCGGCTCCGGCGTACCAGCTCCACCCCTTGCCGTGGCTGTTGCGCACCACCGCAGGTTTGCCGGACAGCGGACCGGAGGCGAAGGATGCCACGGGGCTGGCACTGCTGGAGTGGATGCGCAGGTCCTCGGACCAGCTCAGCGCCTCCGACTCCGGGAGGTTGCCAAGCGTGAACGTCAGCCGTTCCGGGCCGGCCAACGGACGCCATTCTTCCCCGCTCACCCCCAGCATCCGGGCAAGCACTGTGGGGTGCCTGCCGCTGCGAAGGTGGCCGTTGGAATCGGCCACTCCACTGAAAGGACCTACGACGGCGGTGCCGCCGGCAAGTACCCAGGCGTCCAGTGATTCTGCGTCCTTCCCGGTCAGCAGGAACAGGCTCGGGGCAAGAACCAGATCGAAGCGATCCAGGGAACTTGCGGGGTGGATGACTTCCACGCAGTGCCCGCGCCGGAGCAGGGGCCGGTAATAGGCGAGGATCTGATCCATCACGCCCAGGCGGTTGCTGGGGCGGTCCGGGGATTCCGAAGCCCACCAGCTGTCCCAGTCGAACAGGACCGCTATTTTCGAAGGCGCAGGGGTGCCGGCCAGGAGGCGCAGCTCCTGAAGATCAGAGCCCAGCGAGCAGACTTCACGGAACACCCTGGTGTCAGCTCCGGCCAAGGGAACCATGGCCGAATGGAAGCGCTCGGCTCCGAAGGCAGACTGGCGGAATTGGAAGTAGCACACGGCATCGGAGCCCCGCGCGATGGCTGCCAACGAGTCCACCCGGAGCGCGCCGGGATCCTTTGGCACGTTGTGGCCCCGCCAACTGACTGCGGAGGTTGCAGATTCCATCAGCATCCACGGGGCGCCTCCGGCCAAACCTCGGCAAAGATCGTGCGTTAGAGCTGCTGTTTCCCATGATTGCGGCTCGGCCGGATCAACGTAGTGGTTGTTGCCGATAAAGTCCGTTTCCTGCGCAAAACGGAAATAGTCGGCACCCCGGAAGAATCCCATCAGGTTGGTGGTTACCGGTTGCCCGGCATGGCTTCGGATCACATCACGCTCGGCCACGAACAACTCCAGGAGGGCCTCAGAGGTGAACCGGTGAAAATCCAGGACCTGGGTGGGGTTGTGCATGTACGGCGCGGCACGCGGCGGAAGAATCTGTTCCCACCCGCTGTAGCCCTGACTCCAGAAGGCCGTCCCCCACGCCGCATTGACGGCGTCGAGGGATCCGTAGCGGCGCAGCAGCCAGGACCTGAAAGCCACCGCAGTTTCGTCGTCGTAGCTGACTTGACCCAGTTCATTGCCCACATGCCACATGGCAACGGCTGGATGGTCCGCGTAACGTGCGGCGAGCTGGGAAGTGACGGCCAACGCCGCTGCCCGGTAGGCCGGGGATGATGGCGAAAACTGGTTCCGGGAACCGTACCAGAGCGTGGTGCCATCCGCAGTGGTGGGAAGCGAGGCAGGGTAGCGGTGGCCCAGCCACGGGGGTGGGGACGCGGTGGGCGTCGCAAGGCACACACGGATGCCGTTGTTCGCCAGCAAGTCCAGGAGCCGGTCCAGCCAGCCGAAGTTCCACTGCCCCTCTTCTGGCTGCAACCGGGCCCAGCTGAACACCCCCACTGTCACAATGTTCACCCCTGCCTGCTTCATCAGGGAGATGTCCTCCGGCCAGGTCTCTTCCGGCCATTGCTCCGGGTTGTAGTCCGCTCCAAAGAGCAGGCCGGCCGCATCAGTGACGTTCTTCAGGCCGTGGCTACGGAGTTGCATTGTTTTCCTTGGTTAAATGGTTGCTATGGATAATCGAAAGGCTTCAACAAGTGCGACCATCACTGATGTCGCCAGGGAGGCCGGCGTTTCCACCAGCACGGTGTCTTATGTGATGAGTGGTAAGCGAACAATTTCGAAAGAAACCCGGGACGTGGTGGAGGCCGCCATGGCCCGGCTGAACTACAGTCCCCGGTCCAGCGCCCGGGCCTTGGCGTCCAGCCGATCCAATGTTTTGGGACTGGTAGTGCCGCTGAGGCCGGACGTGAACGTTGGCGTGGTGATGCAGTTCGTAACAGCCGTGGTTACCACCGCCCGGACCTTCAACCAGGATGTGCTGCTGCTGACCCAGGACGATCCCGGAAGCATCGAACGAGTCACCTCGCAATCGATGGTGGATGGGTTGTTGATGATGGACATCGAGGCCCGTGATCCCCGCATTCCCGTCCTGGCCCGCCTGCAGAAGCCCGCTGTCCTGATCGGCATGCCGGACGAACCCCGGGGATTGAGCTGCGTGGACTTTGACTTCTCCGGTGCCTCCCGCCTCGCCGTCCGCCACCTGTGGGACCTGGGACACCGCAGCATCGCGTTCATCGGCTCACCACCCGCCTCGCTTAAACGCCACGCCACGTACGCTGACCGCGCCTTGCAGGGATTTACCGACGCCGCAGCCAGCCTTGGCGCTGCCAGCCGGTCCGTGGCATGCGAGGCAGATTCCCCGCAGTTGGCGAAGTCGCTGGATGCCGTTTTTTCCGGCAAGAATCCGGCCACCGCGCTGGTAGTGCACAACGAGGCCCTGCTGCCCATGCTCAGGGAAGAACTTTCGCTCCGCGGCCTGGCCATACCCGGCGACATTTCAGTGGTTGTCATTGCTCCGGCAGATGTGGCCAAAGCGGCCGCCCGGCCGTGGACCGCCGTCTCCATCCCGGCCATGGATATTGGACGGTCTGCCGTGGAGATGGTGATGGACCGCCTCAGCCGTGACAAACCCGCGGAACTACGGCTCATTGCGCCGTCGCTGACCTTGGGCGAAACCACAGCCGAAGCACCCTGAGCCGCACTCATCCCTTGACCGCGCCGATCATGACGCCCTTGGTGAAGTGTTTCTGAACGAACGGGTAGACGATCAGGATGGGCACCATGGCCAGCACAATGACGGCCATCTGCAGTGCGGGCGAAGCTGCCGCCCCTTGGCCGACGTCGATCTGTCCCGGTACCGTCACGCCCTGGAGCACGTAGGAACGCAGAACCACCTGAAGCGGATTCATGGCGCTGTCATTGATGTAGAGGACGGCGTTGAAGAAGGCGTTCCAATACCCAACGCCGTAGAAAAGCGCGATGACGGCGGTGACAGCCTTGGACATGGGCAGGACAATCTGCGTGAGGGTCCGCCAGTCACTCGCACCGTCCATGCGGGCGCTGTCCAGGATGCCGCGGTCAATTCCCATGAAGAAGCCGCGGAGGATGATGATGTTGAAAACGGAGATGCAGCTGGGCAGGATCAACGCCCAGTAGGTGTTGATCAGGCCCAGGCTGGACACCAGCAGATACGCCGGAATGATGCCCGCGCTGAAGAACATGGTGATCAGAAGGGTAAACAGTATGGGTGTGTGGGCGAAGGAGCCGGGGCGTGACAACCCATAGGCACACAGAACGGACACCACCATGCTCAAAAGCGTGCCGGTTGCAGTAACCCCCACACTGACCAGCACCGCCCTGGTGACCACGCCGCCGCTGAGGATCTGCTGGTATGCGGCAAAAGTGATCTCCCCCGGGATCAGTACCAAACCACCGGCTTGGGTGATGGTGGCTTGGGAAGAAACGCTGGTCAGCACAATGGTGTAGAGCGGCCCCAGCACGGCAAGGACCACGGCGCCGAGGATCAGGAATTTCCCCGCCTTCGCCACAACACCCGGTTCTTCTTCCCACGCTGCACGTTGGGAGTTGCTGTTTGGTTTTCTGGTGTTCTTGACCAGGATGCTCATTTTGAATACACACCGCTCTCGCCGAATATGTGGGCCACTTTGTTCGCCGCAAGGATCAGGGCCAGGCTGATGACGCCCTTGATGAGGCCTGCCGCGGCCGCATAACTCCAGTCGCCGTTCTGCACGCCGGTGTAGTAGACGAAAGTGTCCAGAACCTCGGCCGCTTCGGCGCCCACGGCGTCCCGTTGAAGGATGAGTTGCTCGAAGCCAACTGACAGGGAATCGCCCAGCCGCAGGATCAGCAGCAACACGATCACGCTGCGCAGCCCGGGCAGCGTCACGTGCCACATGCGCTTCCAGGGCCCCGCGCCGTCTACCGCGGCGGCTTCATATTGCGCGGGATCAATGGCACTCAGTGCCGCGAGGAAGACGATGATGCCCCAGCCCGCGTCCTTCCAAATGGCCTGCGAGGTGATCAGGAAGAGGAAGGTGTCCGGGTTGGTCATGACGTCAACTGCTTCCCAGCCGTTGGCACGCAGGGACTGGTTCAGGAGGCCGGCGCCGCCAAAGAGCTGCTGGAACACCGAGACCACCAGCACCCACGAGAAGAAGTGTGGAAGGTACACCACGGCCTGGATGGCTGAGCGCAGCTTGGGGTTGATCAGGGAATTGAGCAGGATGGCCAAGGCGATGGGAATGGGGAAGAAGAAGACCAGCTGGAAAGCAGTGATCACCAGGGTGTTCTTGACGGCCATCCAGAAATCGGGATCGCTGAAAACCCTGGAGAAGTTTTCCAGGCCAACCCAGGGGCTGTCCGCAAAGCCGATGAAGGGGGAGTACTCCTGGAACGCAACTACGTTGCCCAGCATGGGAAGGTAGGCGAACACGGCCAGCAGGAGTACTGCGGGCAAGGCCATGAACACCAGGGAACGGTCCCGCTTGAAGCGGGCCAGCTTGCCGGCCCGGGGCCTTCCGGAACCAGGTTCCTGCAGGCGTTTGCCGGACTTTGCATGGCCGGACTTTGACTTGCCGGTTGTGGTTTGCTGCGCGGATCCGCTGTGAGGCGCCTGGCTGGTATCGGCCCCGGCCGAAGCCGCGGGTTTTTCGGTTTCGATAGTCATGGAAGTGCCGTCCTACGCCAGGAAGCCTGCGTAGAAGTCGCGCAGTTCGTCTCCACCCTTGCTCCGCCAGGATGCCACTTCGCTGTCCAGGTCCTTGATGCTCTTGCGGCCGCGGATGATGTCTTTCGCGAGATCATTGAACGGTTTGCCCAATGAGGCGAATTTGGTGGGTTCCTCAATTTGCATGCCAAAGAAGGCGTCCTCAGTTACGTGGGGAGCCTGGCGGGCCTCCCATCCGGACTGGGCTTCCACCAGACCGGGGTACTGGACCATGGAGTTCACGATCGGACCGGCCACGAGGAACGCGTAAGTGCTGGTAACTTCCTGGCTTCCCTTCCCGGTCATCTTGGGGATCCCCTGGGCGTCCTTGGTGTAGTGAACGCCTTCCACGCCACTGGTAATCAGCCGGTTTTCCTGCGTTCCAAAGGGGGCTGCAATGAAGTTGGCCAGGGCCAAAAGTTCCTCCACCTTGGCTGGGTCCTCTGTCTTCTTGATGAAGCTGAAGATCGCAGCCGGCTGGGCGCGGAACAAGGTGGGCGCGCCGCCGTCGGGAGCGAAGTAGTCCATGGGCAGCATTTTGAAGTCCGGGTTGGAAGGCAGAACCCGGGCCAGGGCTTCGTGCCAGCCACCTACGCCGTCCGAGGCCATGAGTGAGGCTCCGGATTCGAAGCGCTGCTTGGATTGCTGGGCGTTGCCCGCAACAGCGTCCGGGTGGACCGAACCATCGGCGAAGAGCTTGGCGGTCCACTCCAGCGCTGCCCGGTACTCGTCCGTTTCAAACTTGTTCTGCAGCTTGCCGTCTACTTGCTTCCACTTGGGAACAACGCCGTGCATGATCTGGGCGCCGTTCCACACGTCCTCGGAGCCCCAACGGTTCTTGGCAGGATCCGTGAGCTGCTTGGCAACCTTGAGGTACTCATCTGCGGATTTTGGCGGTTCCACGCCCAGCTGCTCAAAAAGATCCGCACGGTAGAAAATGGCATCCGAAATCAGCGCGCCGGGGTAGGGAAGCCCGTAGAGGCCGCCTTCAAAGCAGCCAAGTTTCCAGGAGGCTGTGGGGATGTTGGCAAGGTTGGGGTATTTCTTCACTTTGTCCCCGGCCAGGAATTCGGAGAGATCGGTGAAGATGCCCTTGGCGGCCTGGCCGAAGCGGGGCGGAAGGTTCCAGGAGGGAATGACCACCCAGTCCGGTACATCCTTGGGGGAGGCGAGGACTGTCTGGATCTTATCGGCGTAGCTGTTGCCGTCGTTCACCTGGAAGTTGATGGTGGTGCCGAGCTCGGCATTTACGGCTTTGTAGTAGCTGTTCTCCGGCAAGGACGGGGGTATTGCCCACCATGCGGGCGTCATGGCTGTGTAGGTGCCGCCTTTGCCGGGAGTGTCCTTGACCGATTTGACCAAGGTGCCGGGAAGGGTGGTGAAGCCGGGGGTGGAGCCCTTGACCGAAGGAATGTCAGGCTTCACCAGATCAAGCGGAATGTAGCTGGGGACCAGTTTGGCTACTGCCTCGGCCAGTCCGCCGGAAGTGGTGGCCAGCGGCGCGGACGCCCCCGGGCTGCACGCTGTCAGCGCTGCAGGTGCGGCTGCCAGGAATACTGCGCCGCCAAGGACGCCCAGAAAGGATCGACGGTTGACGTTGATGGCTCCCGTTCCGCGGAGTGGGGCTTCTGCGCGTTTTCCTCGGGAAGTCATAAACGGGGGCATGCTGGGACCAGGCATGAAACACTCCTTTGTGATGGCTTTCAATGCGGGAATTGTCGAAACGCTTCGATTGCGTCCACCCTAGGGCATTCCGCGACTTTCATGCAACGGTTTTAGTGTTGCGAATCACATTGACCTGGTGAAGACTGAAGTTCGATGTCAATTTTGTAGAAGCGGTTCAACAGTGAACGACGGGAAACTTTGTGACACAAAACCAGGTTGGAACAGCGCAGAGGCTGCTCCATCAGCTGACCTTGACCCAGAAAATCGCCATGCTCCACCAGCACGCTCCAGCGGTTCCAGAGCTGGGCGTCGCCCCGTTTCGTACAGGAACCGAGGCTGCCCACGGTGTGGCGTGGCTCGGACCCGCCACCGTTTTTCCGCAGCCGGTGGGGCTGGCCGCAACATGGGACGAGGACCTCATCACCCGTGTAGGCCAAGCGGTTGGGCATGAGGTCCGGGCCAAGAAGGCAGCGGATTCCGGCGTCAGCCTCAACGTGTGGGCGCCCGTGGTCAACCCGCTGCGGCATCCGTTGTGGGGAAGGAATGAGGAAGGATTTTCCGAGGACCCCCACTTGACTGCCCGCTTTGCCACCGCCTTTTGTGCGGGCCTGAAAGGAACAGATTCCAGCACCTGGCTGACGGTGCCCACCCTGAAGCACTTCCTTGGCTACAACAATGAGCACGATCGCAGCCTCACCTCCAGCAATCTCAGGGACAGGGTCCTGCACGAATACGAGCTACCGGCGTACCGGCAAGCCATTGAGGACGGAGTTGCCGGAGCGGTGATGCTCTCCTACAACCTGGTCAACGGCCGCCCCGCCCATGTGTCCGATCTGGTCAACCAGCACCTGCGGGCATGGACCAACGGCGAGGAGATCACCGTGGTCAGCGATGCCGGAGCTCCCTCCGCGCTCTTCCGGGCGGAGAAGTATTTTCCCGACGCCGCAGCCGCCTACGCGGCCGCACTCAAGGCCGGCGTGGACAACTTCACCGACGACGGCGACAACCCGGACCCGTCCATTGCCTACCTCGAGGAAGCCCTGGAGCGTGGCCTGCTGACGGAGGAGGACCTTGACCGCAGCGTCACCAGGCTCCTGACGCTGCGCGCCAGAACCGGAGAGTTCGACGACGACGGCGGCAGCCTCACTGAAACCGGCGCAGGGACTCCCGATGCCGGCAAAGGTGCTCTTGACGCAGCCAGCACTGCGGCCCTTGCCCGTGAAGCAGCCCGAAAGTCCGTGGTGCTGCTCAGAAACCAGGCACAATCCGCACTCCTCCCGTTGGGCGACAACCCGGGATCCATTGCCGTGATAGGAGCACTTGGCCAGCGTGTCCTCAGCGATTGGTACAGCGGAACCCTGCAGAACCAGTGCGGCATTGCTGAGGCCTTTTCCCGGCGCTACAAGGACGTCACTGCGGAGGACGGCCTGGACGTTATTGCCCTGCGAAGTGCCCGCACCGGCACCTACGTGGGCCTCCCGCCGTCGTCGGAAACCACTGACGACGCCGGTGTCCTGGTGGCGGACAAAGCCTCACCGGCCGTTGGGGAGCACTTCACGCTTAAGGACTGGGGGCGGGGGGAGTTCAGTCTTCAGTCCGGCTTGACGGGCCGCTTTGTTGCCGCCGACGGCGACGGTTACCTCAGGGCCTCGGCGGATCGAATCGGGGGATGGGTGGTGCAGGAGACATTCCGGCTGTTGCCTTCACACGACGGAACTGTTGCCCTGCAGCACGTTGCTTCGTCCAAGTGGGTGCGGGTGGAATCCGGGACTGGGAGCCTGGTGCTGGCCTCCGGGTTGGAAGCCGCCGCTGATCGTTTTGTGCCCAGAACCATCAAGTCCGGCCACGAGGCAGCGCAGGCCGCTGCCGCCTCAGCCGATGTGGCAGTGGTGGTTGTTGGCAACGACCCCCACCTTGGCGGGCGGGAAACCCTGGACCGGGACACTTTGGACCTGCCACAGTCGGAACAGGAACTCGTCAGGATTGTTCGGGACGCGAATCCCGCAACTGTCCTGCTGATCGTCTCCTCCTACCCTTATGCCCTGGGTGCTTTGGCCGATCTTCCCGCCATTGCCTGGACATCGCACGGCGGCCAGGAACTGGGGCCGGGCGTGGTGGATGTGCTCAGCGGTGACACCGAACCCACAGGACGCCTCCCGCAAACGTGGTTTGCCCGGGACCGGGACCTGCCGGACATTCTGGACTACGACATCATTGGCTCTGAGTCCACCTACCTGTACACCCGTGCTGAGCCGCTCTATCCGCTGGGACACGGACTGAACTACGGAAAGGTCCAGTACATCCACGCCGTGATCACCGGCGAAATCCCCGGTAAGTTCATTGATGTTCAGGTCACCCTGGCCAATCATGGGGATCGCGTGGCCCACGAGCTGGTTCAGGCCTATGCAGCAGCTCCTGCCCATCCGTACGACTTTCCGCGAAGGCTTCTGGTAGCCCACCAGCGCGTGGAGGTTGCTCCGCATGGCAGCTCAACAGCAAAGCTGCGCATTCCAGTGGAACGCCTGGCCACATTCAGCACGGTGACGGCGTCCATGGTGGTTGAACCGGGTGAATACGTGATCCTCCTGGGCTCCTCCGCCTCGATGCTGCCGGTAAGCGTGACGTTCCGGATTCCCGACGGCGGCCGGCAACCCGGACGGATGCCGGGCACGTGGGTCCCCGCCCGCCTCTACGACGCCACCTCCAACATGGATCTGGTCCCAGCCCGGCCCCTCTCAGGCACGGCGATCGCTCCGGCCAATCCCTCGGCGCCGGCGCGGGCCGTTTACCGGACGTGGGACGGGCAGCCCATCACCGCAGTGCACTGTGAGGTCCTGTCCGCAAGGGCAGCAAGGAGCCTCGGCGGCTGCAGCATCAGCGTCCAGACTTCCGGTCCGGCCGGCTCATGGCTGCAGCTTGGCCAGTGTGAACTGAAGGAGGGCTACAGCGGCGAGGTTCGCATCGACGTCGACCCCTCCGGGCTCCCGGCGTGGACCGCAAGCGGGACGCTTCGACTGGAGCTCCGCGGGGACGTCACCGTTCACCAACTGAAGGTGAGCTGAGTCCGGGGAGCCGGAGGGGCGGCGACGGCTAGGTGCCTACCTTGACAATGTAAACCTCGACGACGGCTACGCGGGGGAGCAGGTGGCTGCGGACGGCCTGAGCTACTTCGCGGGCCACCTGGGGCGCCGGCCGGAGCGTACCCACTCCGATCCGGGCCTTCACCACCGGCTCATGAGGATGATCAGTGACCGCGATCAACGGCATACTTTCCCCGGTGATCACAGCCACCGCCGCCCCTGCGATGGACTGCCAGAGGGGCTGCGCCGGATACACGGCTGTGACTCCGTCCACGGCTTGGATGACGCCCAACAGTTCCTCTGCAAGATCCGATGCTGCTGGTGCGGGGAGGGCCACTGAGGGGGACGAGCTTGCGGGGTCCAGGGACTCGGTCATGGCTGATCCTCCCGATCGATCGGTGCAGGGGTAGTGAATGCGGCAGGGGTAGTGCCGGCTTTTCCGGGGCCAGCTGATGTGGGCGGGGGTGGTTCCAGGACATCGGTCACTGTGATGTTGATGGACTCAATGGTCAGCTCGGTCTGAAAGGCCAGGGTCTCCGAGAGCTGCCGTCGCAGCTCGGCAGCCCGCTCTTCCATGGGATGTCCGTACACAACCGCTATCTCCACTTCCACGCAGATCCCCGCCCCTGCCGTGGTGATGTCACCGTGCAAGCGGCACTTTCCTGCCGCGGTGCCGGGGAACGCATCCACAACCGAACGGATGAGCGCCGAGATGGAGCCTTCGGTTTCCCAGAGGGAGTCCCGGGGGTCCCCGGCCGTCAAGGGGATGCTCCTGCCGGGACGGAGTTCCAACCGGAGGTTGTCCAGGATCGACTGCATCCAGTCGTCATGGCCGGAACCGGCATCGGCCAGATCGGAGCTGAGCAGCTCACTCCCGAATTGGGAGAGGCTGCGCAGGGATGCCAAACCGGCCTGGCATTCGGGGCAGGACTGAAGATGGACAGGATCGGCAATCTGACCGGTGTCCACATAGGTGCTCAGCTCGGCAAGACTGTGCCCGCATTCCAAGGCATCGCCGGGGGTGTTCATCGCCATTCCTCCATCGTGCGTGCAAGGGTGATCCGAGCCCGGGCCAGGCGGCCCCGGACGCTGGCCGGGCTGATGTTCAACGTCAGTGCGATCTCCTCGTAACTCTGGTCATTGAACTCTTTAAGTACCCAACATCGCCGCTGTTCCTCGGGTAGTGCTGCCAGGGCCGCCTTCAAAGCGTCCACTCGTGAGCTGTTGACTGCGCGGTGTTGAGGGTCCTCCGCCTGCGGCTTGGGATCGTGCTGCATCTGGTCCACCACATCATCAAGGCCCACGTGATGGCGCCGTTTCCTCAAGTGATCGATGCTGCGGCTGCCCACAATCCGGAGCAACCAGCCCTTCACAGCCGCCGGGTCGCGGAGGGTGTCCATCTGTTTCCACGCCTGGACCAGGGTTTCCTGCACTACGTCGTCGGCGTCGGCCAGCGATCCGGTCAATCGTCGGGCAGTTGCCCTCATCAGGGGGCCGTGGCGGCGGGCGAGTGCCTCGAAGGCCGCTGTGTCACCGTCTGCGGCCCGGCCGGCCAACAGGGCATCGGGCACCAGGTCCAGTTGGTGCTGCGCTGCGGGTGAACCAGTCACGTTTCTGCCTTCCAATGCACGGTGGGTGGTGGGGTTAGTTCCAGGTGAAGCCTTCTTTGAGCTTCTGGGTGTTAGTTCTTAGCGCTTGATACTCGAGGGTCACCGGGCACGACGGGAACCTGACACTTGCGTGCGGGTTCCGCTGGTGATTCGCACCAGAACCGGCATTGGATGCCCCAGCAGCCTGTCCAGTTGCTGGAGGAGCAGCTCCACGGAGTCTGCCAGAGCCCGTGGAGACGCACCTTTGCGGGCCTCCACCCGGATGCGGAGGGCTGTGCCGCGGCGTGACTCCCACGCCGAGACGGAAGAGGACAGCACGTCAGTGTTGCCGCTCAGGGCTTCACGAATAGCGACGGACACCAAACCGGAGTCAATAACGGTCCGTCCGGCGGGGCCTTCTGATTGCTCGGCCAGCCGGGGTGTTTTGCCGCCGCCCTGGGAAGCCAGCCAAGCGGCGCTGAGCACGGCGCCCACCAGCGGTATGGCGACTCCCAGCACCAACCACCAACTCCGGACCGGGTCCGGCAGGGGCGCCATGCCCGCGAGGTTCCGTGCTTGGTCCCGCACCAACGACGCCGTGCTGGTCCACACTTCCGCGGCCCCGGGGAGGGATCCGGCCGCGATCAGTGCGGCACCGGCTCCCAGCAGGACAATTCCCAAAAGCGTCAGAACCATGCGGTTCAGTGCCCTGTTGGTGTTCCTCATTGCCCTACCGCTCCTTCCTTTAGAACCTGGATGCGGGACGCCAACCGGCGGTCCACCGCATAGGCGGCCAATTCGCCGTCGAGCGCTGTTTTGATGGTTGCAGTCTCAAGCGAAACCCCCGACGTCGGACGCACCCGTACCAGGACGGACCGTCCACCCACGGTTGTGGTCACCTGCCCCGCGGCGAGGCCCCCGGCCAGACGGGAGGTGTTGGAGATGGCCGCTGCAATGACGTCGTCGTCCACAACAACCGCTGCCCGGTCGCTGTGGAGTGAGCGGCGATGCCTGCGGCCCTTTCCCAAACCCAGCCCCAAGGTCAGGATGCCAAGTAGGGCCATGCCGGCTCCGGCTCCGATCATGCCCCCGGGGACGGTGTTGCCGGGGAGGTCCTGCAACCAGCGGAGCGTTTGGGCCGGGCTGGCCAGCAGTGGCTGGTCCTTGAGCAGCCACAGCACGTACTCGAGCGTCAACCACAGGGCAGTCGCCAGCAGGATTGAGGCGGCCACTATGGAGGGCAGGGCCCTGGAAGAGTGCGTTTCACGGCGAATGAGACGCCGTACCAGCGGGTCCTTGCTCATCTGACTCTCCTTTCCCTGAGGTTGTTCCTGCTGCCGCTGTTGTTCGAGCCGCGTCCGGTGTTCTTGCCGCCACTGTTCTTGTCGCCACTGTTCTTGGCGCCGCTGTTCTTGTCGCCGTGGAGGCGGATGTCCACGCGGCCGATTTCCAGTCCGGTGAGTTCCGCACCTTGCGCGACGATGTCAGCACGGGCCTGCCGGGCCATGGCGAAGACTGTGCCTTCGCCCGGGCGGGCCTCAACAGGGGCCATGTCCGAATACGGCATTCCCAAAAGCGGTGGGAGCGGTAACGCGACGGAGACGCTGATCCCCAGCTTGCCTCCGTCGTCCTCCAGCGAGACAGCCACATTGCCGGGGCCCACGTTGAAGGCCTGTGCCGCGACGGTTTCCACCGTTTTGCGGAGGGCATTATGGGTGATTCGGTTGTGTCCCGTCCTGGCTCCGCTCATCAGGCTGCTTCTGCTGGCGCGTCCCATGCCGGCGCGTCCTGTGCTGGTAGGGGCTGTGCTGGTGGGGGCTGTCCTGCTCATGTGGAGGAGCGCTTGCCCCGCAGGGCATCCAGAACCCCGCGAAGGTCAAGCTTCCCTTCGGCGGAGCGGCCCAGCACCGCTCCCACTCCCATGAACAGTGCCGTGAGCAACAGGCCCCAAAAGCCGAAGGCCAGCCCGGCGAAGGCCAGCACCGCGCCTATGGCAAGGCCAGCGATGGTGGGGCTCATGCCACCCTCGGTTCACGCTCGGAACCATCGGCATCATCGTCCTCGGAAGGCACATGGATGTCGGTGATGGTCACGTTGACCTCGGTGACTTCCATGCCCACCAAGTCCTCAATCGCGGTGTACACGGCGTCGCGGGCGTTGTCGGCAACTTCCTGGAGCGGGTGCGGGTATTCAACCACCAAGGTGACATCAACAGCCACTTGGGTTTGACCCACCTCCACGCTGACGCCCTGGGTGAGGTCCTTCTGGCCTACCTTCTCGCGGAGGTTTCCGATTGCCCTGGCCGCTCCGCCACCCAGAGCGTGAACGCCGGGTATTTCCTGGATGGCAATGCCGGCGATCTTCGCTACAACGCCGTCGGCCACCGTGGTGGCGCCTCGTCCGTCTTTACCCTTCAGCGGTGTGCCGTTTGGGGCCTCGGATGAGGAGGTTGGGGAAGTCTGCGCCTTCTTTGCGGGGACGCCTGCGGGGGTCTGCGTTTGAATCGTCATGTCGATTTGCTCCTGTCCGTTGTGCGCGGCGCTTGTTATCCGCCGTCGTGAATAAGACGTGATGGCTACCCCATTCCTCACGCTCGGAAATATGTGATGTGAGTCACTTCAAAGAAAAACCCTGCTGGAATAATTAGTTAGATTGTCATATAACTAGGTTGTCGAGATAAATTCTTACACGGAAGGGCATCAGATGACCGCGGTAGCAACGAGGGACATGCAGGAGAAAGCTCTTCCAGGGACGACGGTGGAGGCGCCGCCAGCGGCGACCGCTCCGTCCAGGAGAACCGGGTATTTGGACGAAGTCTGGACCGCCTCGGCCCGGGTTGAGGGCCTCCAGTGGGAGATGGACGAGGCTGAGGACGTTCTGGCGAGGGCGATGCGTAATGCTTCTGCTGCCGGAGCCGGGCTTCCGGACCTTGCGATTGCCTCGGGGATGAGTTTTGCGGACATCGAGCGGCTCCTCAAGGACTCCGCGCGCGACTGATCCACGCGGTAAGTACTCGGGATAGGCGGTCCAGAAGCGTGGCTGCCCATCACTGACTCTCCCCAATCTTGAGGAAATCTTGAGATGACCCGGCGTCCTTCTTGAGGACCTCGTCAGATGGTTGAAACATCAGCCAATCAGCTGACGGGAACTTCCAGGAAGGACCACCGAAATGACTGACCAGATCTCGGCCCAGCCCACCACTGTTGTTGGACGTATCGAGTCCGATTCCCTCCGTGCCGCCCAGGACGCAGCCGGCCAGGCTGGCGAAAGCCTCAGCCAGACCCGTGCCGTGGTAACAGTCCGTGAGCAGTTCAATCCTCTGGGCGCGGGCCTCCGGAGCATCTGGCCACAATCCGTAGTTGGTTTCTAGGCGCCAAGGCTTCCTGGCGCAACTGCCTCGTTGTTCGGGTGGGTACATGCCCGACGTCGTTTAAGGGACGATGGAGTCCACAGCGAAAATAAGGAGGCTTGTCATCAAGGATGAGATGAAAAAGGCCGCTGGCCTGGCGGAGGATGCGGCGAACTCGCAAACCTTTGCTGCTGTTGCCCGGGCCGGCTATGCCGTGAGCGGCTTGCTCCACCTGCTCATTGGGGTCATTGCAATCCAACTCGCGGTGGGCGGTGGCGGCGAGGCTGACGTCAGTGGCGCGGTAACCGAGCTGGCCAGCAAACCAGCAGGGCCCCTCCTGCTCTGGGCCTGCTTCGCCGCCTGTGCGGCCTTGGCCTTGTGGCAATTGGGAAATGCCATTCTGGGCTACCGGAACGCATCCGATAACAAGCTGACCAAAAGACTCTCTGCCTTGGGCCAGGCACTGGTCTTCGCTGCCCTGGCCGCCACCATCATCTCCTTTGTCATGGGACAAGGCCGGAACAGCCGGGAATCCAGCAGCGATTTCACCGTGACTCTGATGAAGGCGCCATTCGGAGTGTTCCTGCTCGTTGCCATCGGCGCCGGAATTGCCATCACCGGAATCGTGTTTGCGGTGAGGGGCTTCCGCAAGAAATTCACCAAGGACCTTTCCCTGTCATCCAACCCCTCCGTGCATCGCTTCCAACTCTGGGTTGGGGTGGTGGGCTACATCGCCAAGGGAATCGCATTGTTCCTGGTTGGCCTGTTGGTGGTCATCGCCGCGGTCCGTGCCCAACCGGAGCAGTCAACCGGTCTTGACGGTGGTTTGAAAGCCCTCAAGGAGCAGCCTTACGGG
Source organism: Paenarthrobacter aurescens (assembly GCF_041549525.1). Taxonomy (NCBI): domain Bacteria; kingdom Bacillati; phylum Actinomycetota; class Actinomycetes; order Micrococcales; family Micrococcaceae; genus Paenarthrobacter; species Paenarthrobacter aurescens. The sequence continues at coordinate 4,074,958 of NZ_CP157456.1, read as the reverse complement.
CCCTACCTGTTGGCTGCAGTGGCGCTGGGGCTCATCGCGTACGGACTGTTTCTCATGGTCAAAGCGAGGACCCTCCGGACATAGTCCATCTGCGTTTAGGAGCTTGTATGGCTGGGTACAGGGCAAAAGTACCGTGCAGTGCAAGCGAAAAGGGGCAGAACCATGACTCAAGGTGATTCGAATCAGACTGACAAGCCTCACACGGACGGGAACCGCCTGTCCTCCGCGCCATCGGACCCGCGCAAGGGGTACCACTCGGGTGAGTTCCCCCAACAGGAGCAGGAGCAGCCCGGTCTTACCAAGCCGCTGGATCCGCAACCTGACCATGGCGAAAAGAGCTATGCAGGGCACGGCCGCCTGCAGGGTAAGACGGCGCTGATCACCGGCGGTGATTCCGGCATCGGCGCTGCCGTGGCCATCGCTTACGCGCGTGAAGGCGCCAACGTGGCCATCAGCTATCTTCCGGAGGAAGAAGAAGACGCGCAGTCGACGGCGGAATGGATCCGTGAGTGCGGAGCGCAGGTCCTGCTGTTGCCCGGTGATGCCAGGGATGAGGAGTTCGCGGCCCGGATCGTGGAACGGACCGTGCAGGAGCTTGGCGGGCTCAACGTTGTGGTGTTGAACGCGGCGTACCAGAAGAACCGCGAAGGCCTGGAGACCATTCCCACGGAGGAGTTTGACCGCGTTTTCAAAACCAACCTGTACTCCCTCATCTGGACAGCGCAGGCGGCCATTCCGCACCTCCGTCCGGGCGCCTCGATCATTGTCACGGCCTCCATCCAGGCCTTCAATCCGTCCGCCCAGTTGATCGACTACGCCATGACCAAAGCGGCCCAGGTGGCCTTTACCAAAGCCATGGCCGAGGAACTCGGTCCCAAGGGAATCCGTGTCAATGCTGTGGCGCCCGGTCCCATCTGGACGCCGTTGATTCCTGCCACGGAATGGCCGGATAAGCTCCCCACCTTTGGGCAGGACACGCCGCTGGGCCGCGCCGGGCAGCCGGCTGAACTGGCACCCGCTTACGTATTGCTGGCCTCCGATGAAGGGTCCTACATTTCCGGGGCCGTCCTTCCCGTCACGGGCGGCAAGGGACTCTGATCTTCGGCTGGACTCTGGGAACTGAGGTTGGGAGAAACAGATGATCGCGGTGCTGGTGATCGACATGCAGAACGCCTACTTTGAGGACCCGGCTTTGAAGGGGCGTCAGGAAGAAATTGTTGCTGCCTGCAATTCGCTAACCAGCGCAGCGTCTCAAGCCGGCGCCAAAGTTCTCCTGGTGGGAACCGTCCATGAACGGGACAAGTCCACTTGGAGCCTGAACATGCTTGACGATGACCAAGGCTTCATCTTCAGGGGCAGTGAGCAGGCCGGGTTTGTTCCCGGCCTGCTCACTGAGGATTATCCGTGGCTGATCAAAACCCGCGACAGCGCGTTCTTCGGAACGGACCTTGCCATGCGCCTGCGCAACTGGAAGGTGGACACCGTGATTCTCGCCGGCATCTCCGCCCATAACTGCATTGCCCAAACCGCCGCCGATGCCTTTGCCCACAACATCAAAGTCGTCTACGCGGCCGAAGCAATAGGAACGGAAAACGCGGACGCTGCCGAGTCCGTGCTTCGGGTCTTTACCCGTGAATACCGGCAGAGCGTGCTGCCGCTGGAAGGAATCCGCCAGCTTCTGGGAACGGTCCCGTCAGCGTAGATCCTCCCGCTCAACGGGGATCCACAACTGACCCCGGCCGTGGGTGCCGCCAGGCTCCACCTGAACGCTGAGCATTTCCGGTCCCGGTGCCCACCTGTAAGGGTTGGCGGGAAACCACTCCGTGGCAGCGTCTGCCCACATGCTCTGCAGGACTCCAGGGAACTTCCCCTCAGCTTCGAAGACCACCCACAGGCCCGCCGGGACTTCAAGGGACTCGAAACCTTCCGGGGCCGGTTTGGTAGAGGCCACAGCGTGCCAGTAGTCCAGCTCGCTGCCCTCGGTGCGCTCTTCTTCGATGTTGTCTGTAACGGACAAGGGACCTGCCGGTTCCATATCGGCAAGCTCCAGAAGACGCTTGGTGACGGAGGGGTCCAATCCTCGTTGGAACTCGATGATGGCGTTGTTGGGTCCTTGGTGGACCAGCGGGACCCGGGCTTTAAGGCCTATGAGACGGAAAGCCGGCCGATCTTCTATGCGGTGCTTCATATCGGTATTTCCTTCGACTCGGAGATGGAACCTCAGTTGAGGTTGTGAATGTAGGACGGCGCCGGGCAGCCGGGCCTCAGAGGGGCTCAGCCCGTGCATGGCTTTGAATGCGCGGTTGAACGCCTCTGCGGATCCGTATCCGTAACGGACAGCCACATCCAGGACCGTGAGGCCTTCCAGTACTTCCGCCGTAGCGGCTGTCAGCCGCCGCCTGCGGATGTACTCAGAGATGGGAATGCCCGCCAGCGAGGAAAACATGCGCCGGAAGTGGTACTCGGATGTCAAAGCGGCCGTGGCCAAAGCCCGCACCTCCACCTCTGTGGTGAGGTCCCGCTCAATGAGCTCGATTGCCCTGTTCCAGCCCTGCATCATGTCCCCCGCCTGCGCTCCGTCTGCTTTTTGCACCTGACTCCATCCTTTCCATCGACGCTACGCGGGCGTCATGGCCGATGCCCCAATAATCCATGCCCGAAAGTATCAGGCCCATGCCGTGAGGGACCCGGCGCGCAGGAACAACCTGGGTATGGCAATGACCCGGGCAACGCAAGAACCCGGGCAACGCAAGAACCCGGAGGCTGCAGCTGCAGTTCTCCGGGTTCTTGACGGTATTCAGATGTTACGGGCGACTTGAGCCGGATGCTTCTTCGTCCGGTTCGGACGAGAAGGGCCGGTCCTTAGGGACGTCTTCCGTGTTCTTTTCGTCCAATTCGGCCTCCGCCGAGGGCACCGTCTTCTCGGCGTAGTCGCCTTCGGTGTAGTCGCCTCCGGCGTCATCCTTAAGCGTTTCCGGGGACACTCCCGTGTCGCCGTAGTCGCCTTCGGAATACTGGCCTTCGAGTTCTTCACCGTTGGCATCGCGGTTCTGGTTATTAGCCATGGTGTGCCTTGCGACCAGTTACCAGGCCGTAGATCAGCAGCACGATGATGGAGCCGCCGATGGCCAGGAGCCACGTGGTGAGGGAGAAGAATTCCTGCAGGCCGGTTCCGAAGATGAGCCCGCCGATCCAGCCGCCCAGAAGAGCGCCGACGACGCCCAGGAGAAGGGTGATCAGCCAGCCGCCACCCTGACGGCCGGGAAGAATAAGCTTTGCGATAGCGCCGGCCAAAAGACCGAGCAGAAGAAAACCAAAGAAACCCATTTTTGCTCCTACTTTCTTGTTATGGAAATTCCATGAACGTGATGAAGCGAGTAAGTTCACCGGGTGCCTGTTCCAAGGTGTAGGCACCGTAATGGGGCCCTTGAAGGCCCTATGGAATGTGGGGAATTGGAACTAGTGTGAAACCCCGATGAATTTATGAAATGCAGCCAATAAAGCACTCCTGCCGATTGGGTCAGACTCGGTACTACACCAGCAACGCTAGCGGCTCCCGGGGCTAGTAGCAAGTAACCTGACTATTAGCTCGCCCTTGCTTGCGGCCCCGAGATGCCCCGGATTCGCTGTCTAGTGGCCCTTGAGGGAGTCCGCAACTCCCTTGGCGGCGTCCTTGACTTTCTCACCGGACTGCTTGAGGTCTGCCCGCGCTTGATCGCCGCGACCCTCGGCCTGAAGGTCCCTGTCCCCGGTGGTTTCGCCGGTCTTTTCCTTAACCTTGCCGCCCGCTTGTTCGGCGGCATTGCTGATTTTGTCATCCAGTCCCATTGGTTTACCTCCTCGGGTGCGATGTTTAGTTCCTGCGGTTGTCCGCTGGTTGGCATAAGAGTTTAGTCGAATGTTCTTTTTCGGCAAATCACTATTAACCGGGCCGCAATGATTGGGCAGGTGACAGGGTGTGCTTCGCGGGGATAGTGTCGAGGAATAAACACCTCGGAAGGAGTGATCGCTGTGAAAGGCAAAGCATTGTTCGCCGTTGGCGTGGCCGTAGGCTACGTATGGGGTTCGAAGTCCTGGCCGGAGGTGTATCGGCGGGTCCGCGGAGGTACACAGAAGCTGTGGAAGAACCCCGAAGTCCAGGAGAACGTCCATCAGGCAACGGAAGCAGTTCAGGAGTCCGTGCCGGATATCCTGGACAACCTCTATGAGGCAGGCAAAAAGTTGCTGGAAAAGGCTGAGTCCGTGTTCCCGGGCATCACGGCCCCGAAGGCGGGTCAGCATCCCGGCTCCGGGACTCCGGGGGACAAGTCCACGGTGTCCTCACAAAGGACGGTGTCCTCACAAAAGGCGGAGTCCACTCTCAAGACGGAGCCCACCGGCGCGTCAGGGAATGCCGCTGGCGCTGGACCTGCCATCCACTCGGATGTAGTTTCTGATCCCGCCCTGGATGACACCACGGGAAGTGACTGGACGGACGAGGGCGGTGCAGCACCGGAAGGGCCGGCCACCAACACGCCGCCCAAGCACTGAAGCCCTGAAGTAAACGGCCTCACACCGCAACGGCCGTCGCCCACTTGGCGGCGGCCGTTGCGTTTGGGTGCCGACGCCCGCCCCACGGTGAGCGCCGTCGTCGGGATTTACTGGGTGCGTTCCACGGCGGTGAGGATCGCTTCGCCCAGTTCCTTTGGCTTGGTGAATTGAGGCCAATGGCCGGTGGGGAGGTCCATGAAGTGGACGTCCCGGATCCTGGCCAGTTCCGCTGTGAACGGGTGCCCGGCATCCATCCATTCCTTCAGCAACGAGGACGGGAACTGGCAGGCGATGATGGTGGCGGGCACCTCGTAGCGGCGGACGTCATTCAGGTGCTGCTGATCAAAGGCCACCCCCTTGGGTTCCGGAACGGCCCGTGCCCGGAAGGCGGCTTTGAGGGGCTCGGACAGGTCCACGAGGTCTTCTTCCTCAAACAGTTCCCACGGCGGCAACGGGATCTCATCGCCGTCGTCGGGCAGTTCATCATTGATGACCGCGCCCTCCCCAAGTGGCCCGCTGTCCACGTAAATGGTCCGGGCCACCCGGTCCGGGCGGGCATCAGCCACGCCGTGGATGATGGCACCGCCGCCTGAGTGGCCCACCAGGATGACTTTGCCATCAAGGGAGTCAACCTTGGCCACCACAGCATCGATGTGGGTGCGGAGGCCAATGCCTGCGCGAGGCGCATCCACCGACTCCAGGCCGGGCAGCGTCAGTGGATGCACGGTATGGCCGGCTGCTTCCAACGGCGGCGTCACCTCCTCCCACGAGGATGCGTCCAACCAGAAACCGGGTACAAGGATGATGTCCATGCCGGTACCCTACGGGAGCCCACCGACAGTATGTAAGAGGGGCTAGCTGCCGTTTGCCAGCTTCTGCACGGCCTTCGCCAAGGTGGTGGCGCGCGACTCCGGTGTGCGGGTCTTGAGTAGCTTCAGGATGATGAGATAGCGCCCGGTCTTGTTGAGGCCATCAAAGGTCTTCCTGGCTTCCTGGTTGTTCTCGAGTGCGGCTCGCAGGTCCTCCGGGACCTCGGCGTTGGCTTGCGGGACGTACGCCGCGTCCCAGCGGCCATCGGCTCTGGCCGCGTCTATTTCCGCGAAACCAGCCGGACGCATTCGGCCTTCACTGATCAGCGTTTCCGCTTTGCCAACGTTCACCTGGGACCACGAGCTTCGGGCCCGGCGCCGTGAGTATCTTTGCAGGAAGGTCTTCTCGTCGTTGCCCTTCCGCTGGCCGTCAATCCAGCCGAAACAAAGGGCGCCATCCAAGGCATCCTGGATCTCGATGAGCCCGGCGCCCGAGTTCTTTTTGCCGATCACCAGCCACGCTTCGGTCTCTGTGGCGTGGTTCGCGGAGAGCCAGGTTTCCCACTCCTGGCCATCGGTAAACCTCAACAGCTCTGGCTCGTCCTTGCGCTCCACAAATTCCCTTCCCCGGTCCATGCCCACAGCCATGGTCACCCAACTAACTCGCAATAGTGGTTGTTATGGCGGCGCATTACAACCACTACTGGCAGTCAATTGGGGGCGGGAAGGGGGTTGACGCAGATCACGTTCCCGGCCATAGTAATTCGTATACGATTTCGTACTTGATAGATGTTCGAGGAAGAGGAGGCGCCGTGACACTGGAGTTCCGGACCCAGGAAGTCAGTCAGGACATGCTGGCGCGGACGCGCAAGGTCATTGCCGTCCACATCAACTACCCCAGTCGCGCGGCCCAGCGTGGCCGTACTCCAGAACAGCCGTCCTACTTCCTTAAGCCTTCTTCCTCACTGGCGCTCGGTTCCGCAGATGTTCCGGGCACGGTTGAGCGCCCCGCCGGTTGTGAACTGCTTGGATATGAGGGTGAAATCGCGTTGGTGATGGGCAAGTCCGCCCGGCGCGTGGGATTGGAGGATGCTTGGAGCCACGTCCAGTGGGTTACCGCGTCCAATGATCTTGGCGTTTACGATCTCCGCTACGCGGACAAGGGTTCCAACGTCCGGTCCAAGGGTGGTGACGGGTTCACCCCCGTTGGCCCGGCGCTGATTCCCGCGGATGCTGTTGATCCGGCCGGATTGCGGATCCGCGCCTGGCACAACGGGGACCTCGTCCAGGATGACACCACAGAGGACCTGCTCTTCCCGTTCGCGCAGCTCGTGGCGGACCTTTCCCAGTTGCTTACGCTCGAGGAGGGCGACATCATCCTCACCGGCACCCCGGCTGGCGCTTCTGTGGCCAAGCCGGGTGACGTCGTCGAGATCGAAGTCACCGGAGGTGATTTCAGCAGCGGCCGCCTGGCCACCAAGGTAACGGAAGGCACGACGCCGTTCGCGGACTTTGGTGCCCAGCCCAAGACTGATGACACCCAGCGGGAAGAAGCGTACGGATCGCGCGAAGCCGCGGGACTGGCTCCTGCCGGATCTGCTTCCGTCCTGACTCCTGAGTTGAAGGCAAAGCTGGAATCGGTTGCCACCGCTACCTTGTCTTCCCAGCTCCGTAAGCGCGGGCTGAACAACGTGAGCATCGATGGACTGCAGGCCACCCGCCCGGACCGGAAGGTGGTGGGCCTGGCCCGGACCCTGCGTTACGTGCCCAACCGCGAGGACCTTTTCAAGAGCCACGGCGGCGGCTTCAACGCCCAAAAACGGGCCATCGATTCTGTGAATGAAGGCGAAATCCTGGTCATGGAAGCCCGCGGCGAGAAAGGCACAGGCACGGTGGGGGACATCCTCGCACTGCGTGCCCAGGTCCGTGGTGCCGCTGCCATCATCACCGACGGCGGCGTCCGCGACTACTCAGCCGTGGCCAACCTGGAAATGCCCACCTACTTCGCCAACCCGCACCCGGCAGTGTTGGGACGCCGCCACATTCCATGGGATACGGACATCACTATCGCCTGCGGTGGAGCCACGGTCCAGCCCGGGGACATAATTGTTGCCGACTCCGACGGCATCCTGGTGATCCCGCCGGCCATTGCCGGGGAACTGGTGGATGACTGCATTCAGCAGGAAAAGGAAGAGACGTTCATTTTCCGGATGGTCCAGGAAGGCAACAGTGTTGACGGGCTCTACCCCATGAACAAGGAATGGCAGGCCCGCTATCAGGAATGGTCCGCCCAGCAAAGCCCGGAAGGAGCCTCCGGTGACTGAAACCGCCGTCGGAAGTCCCGCCGTCGGAAACGCCGCCCCGACGGCTCATCCGGAGAGCAAGTCCCAGCAAGCGTACGCCACCGTGAAGGCGCGGATCATTGAGGGGACGTACACTCCGGGGTACCGGCTGGTGCTCGCCAAGATCGCCGAGGACCTGGGCTTCAGCGTAGTCCCGGTGCGCGAAGCGATCCGCCGCCTCGAAGCCGAAGGACTGGTCAAGTTCGAGCGGAACGTCGGCGCCACCGTGTCCGGGATCGACCCCACCGAGTACCTCTACACCATGCAGACCCTGAGCATCGTCGAGGGTGCGGCCACCGCATTGTCAGCGCCGCTGATCGATTCGGTTGCCATTGCCCGCGCCCGTGCTGTGAACGAGGAAATGCGTGAGTGCCTGGAGCACTTCGACCCCGTCCGGTTTACCGCGCTGAACCAGGACTTCCACAGCGTCCTGTTCGAACACTGCCCCAACCCGCACATCCTGGACCTCGTCCACCGCGGCTGGAACCGGCTGGCGTCACTGCGCTCATCCACGTTCCGTTTCGTCCCCGGACGCGCCCAGGAATCCGTACGCGAACACGAGGCACTGCTGCAACTCATCGAGAACGCCGCAGACGCCGACACCATCGAAAAAGCAGCCCGACAACACCGCGCCGCCACCCTGGACGCCTACCTCGCCCAAGCAAAACCTGATCACTAGTTAGGACTTCAATGATGACGACCTCCGTAGAGACCACCAAGCATTACATTCCAGAGAACCTGCCGTCCCACATCCAGCACTACATCAACGGCGAGTTCGTTGACTCCATTTCCGGCAAGACCTTCGATGTCCTGGACCCGGTATCCAACGGCAACTACGCCACTGCTGCCGCCGGCCAGAAAGAAGACATCGACCTCGCCGTCGCCGCCGCCCGGGAAGCCTTTGTGAACGGTCCCTGGCCGAAAATGAAGCCGCGCGAGCGTGCCCGGGTGTTGAACAAAATTGCCGATGCCGTGGAGGCCCAGGAAGCCCGCCTCGCGGAGCTGGAAACGTTCGATACCGGGCTGCCGATCACCCAGGCCAAGGGCCAGGCACTCCGTGCTGCCGAGAACTTCCGCTTCTTCGCGGACCTGATTGTGGCCCAGTTCGATGACGCCATGAAGGTCCCGGGCTCGCAGATCAACTACGTGAACCGCAAGCCGATCGGCGTCGCCGGCCTCATTACCCCGTGGAACACACCGTTCATGCTGGAGTCCTGGAAGCTCGCCCCGGCACTGGCCACCGGCAACACCGTGGTGCTGAAGCCGGCCGAGTTCACCCCGCTGTCCGCGTCGCTGTGGGCGCAGATCTTCAAGGACGCAGGCCTGCCCGACGGCGTGTTCAACCTGGTCAACGGCCTGGGCGAGGAAGCCGGTGATGCCCTGGTGAAGCACCCGGACGTGCCGCTGATCTCCTTCACCGGTGAGACCACCACGGGCCAAACCATCTTCCGCAACGCTGCTGCAAACCTCAAGGGCCTGTCCATGGAGCTCGGCGGCAAGTCCCCGTGCGTGGTGTTCGCCGATGCGGACCTGGACGCCGCGATCGATTCGGCCCTGTTCGGAGTCTTTTCCCTCAACGGTGAACGCTGCACCGCAGGCTCCCGCATCCTCGTGGAGCGGGCCATCTACGACGAATTCTGCGAAAAGTACGCCGCCCGGGCCAAGAACATCGTGGTGGGCGATCCCCACGATCCCAAAACCCAGGTTGGCGCACTGGTCCACCCCGAGCACTACAACAAGGTGGCCTCCTACGTGGAGATCGGCAAGTCCGAAGGCAGGCTCCTGGCCGGCGGCGGCAGGCCCAGCCACCTGCCCGAAGGCAACTACATCGCACCCACGGTGTTTGCCGACGTCGCGCCTGACGCGCGGATCTTCCAGGAGGAAATCTTCGGTCCCGTGGTGGCCATCACGCCGTTCGAGAACGACGACGAAGCCCTCGCCTTGGCCAACAACACCAAGTACGGCCTGGCGGCCTACATCTGGACCCAGAACCTCACCCGGGCCCACAACTTTTCCCAGAACGTGGAGGCCGGCATGGTGTGGCTCAACAGCCACAACGTCCGGGATCTCCGCACCCCGTTCGGCGGCGTAAAAGCCTCGGGCTTGGGCCACGAAGGCGGCTACCGGTCCATCGATTTCTACACGGACCAGCAGGCCGTGCACATCACGCTCGGCTCAGTTCACACGCCCAAGTTCGGCGCCTAACCGCGGAGTTTTTGTACAGATAACGCCCCTAAAACCCCTTCTAAAGGGCCGTATCTGTACAAAAACTCCATCCAACTGACCCTTTCAACGAAGAGAGAACCCCATGAGCAACTTCACCGGCCCCATCCCCACGCCCACGGTCCCGGCACCGGACATTGTTCGCTGCGCCTACCTGGAACTCGTGGTCACGGACCTCGCCAAATCCCGCGCGTTCTACGTTGACCTCCTCGGCCTGCACGTCACCGAGGAGGACGAGAACACCATCTACCTGCGCTCCTTTGAGGAGTTCATCCACCACAACCTGGTCCTCCGCAAGGGACCGGTCGCTGCCGCTGCTGCCTTCGCGTACCGGGTGAAGTCCCCCGCCGAGGTGGACGCCGCCGAAGCCTACTACCGTGAACTTGGTTGCCGGGTGGAGCGTCGCAAGGAAGGCTTCACCAAGGGCGTGGGCGACTCCGTCCGCGTGGAGGACCCGCTGGGCTTCCCGTACGAATTCTTCTACGACGTGGAGCACGTGGAACGCCTCACCCAGCGCTACGACCTCTACTCCGCCGGTGAGCTGGTCCGCCTGGACCACTTCAACCAGGTCACCCCGGACGTCCCGCGCGGCCGGAAGTACCTCGAAGACCTGGGCTTCCGCGTTTCCGAGGACATCAAAGATTCCGACGGCGTCACGTACGCCGCATGGATGCACCGGAAGCAGACTGTGCACGACACCGCCCTGACCGGTGGCAACGGACCCCGCCTGCACCACATCGCCTTCTCCACGCACGAGAAGCACAACATCATCCAGATCTGCGACAAGATGGGCGCCCTGCGCATCTCGGACAGGATCGAACGCGGACCCGGCCGCCACGGCGTGTCCAACGCGTTCTACCTCTACATCCTGGACCCGGACGGCCACCGCGTGGAGATCTACACCCAGGATTACTACACCGGTGACCCGGACAACCCCACCGTTACCTGGGACGTCCACGACAACCAGCGCCGCGACTGGTGGGGCAACCCCGTGGTCCCCTCCTGGTACACCGAGGCCTCCCTGGTCCTGGACCTCGACGGCAACCCGCAACCCATCATCGAACGCGAAGACAAGTCCGAAATGGCTGTCACCGTGGGTGCCGACGGCTTCTCCTACACCCGCCCTGAAGGTGCGCCCGGTGAAGCTGCCGAAGGCTTCAAACTGGGAGCACAGGTCTAAGCCATGCTGGACGCGAAGACGATCGAAGCCATTGCCGACGAACTGCTTGAAGCCGGCCGTTCCCGTACCCCGGTTCCCCGGCTGACCGCCCGCTACCCCGGGATGACGGTGGAGGACTCCTACGCCGTGCAACAGTTGTGGATGCGGCGGAACGAGGAAGCCGGACGCACGTTGGTGGGGCGCAAGATCGGCCTCACGTCCAAGGCCATGCAGGCCGCCACGGGCATTGCAGAGCCGGATTACGGCGCCATTTTCGATGACATGGTCCTCGAAACCGGCTGCTCCGTTGAGTGGGATAAGTACACCCACCCGCGGGTGGAAGTTGAACTGGCCTTCGTGTTGAAGACCGGCCTCAAAGGTCCGGGCTGCACCATCTTCGACGTCCTCAACGCCACCGACTACGTGGTTCCGGCCCTTGAAATCCTGGACTCCAGGATCGAGATGGAGGGCCGGACCATCGTAGACACCATCTCGGACAACGCCGCCATGGGCGCCATGGTGGTGGGCGGACGCCCGGTGCGGCCCGACGCCGTTGACCTCCGCTGGGTGTCCGCCATCCTCTACAAAAACCAGACCGTGGAAGAGACCGGAGTGGCCGCCGGAGTGCTGGATCACCCGGCCAACGGAGTGCACTGGCTTGCCAACAAAATCGCTGCGCACGGGGACTCCATGAAAGCCGGAGATATCATCCTGGCAGGCTCGTTTACACGGCCCCTGTGGGTGTACAAAGGTGATACCGTGCATGCGGATTACGGACCGTTGGGAGTTGTGACATGTCACTTCAGCTGAGCCCCACCTTCTATTCGGCCCTCTCCGAGTCAGGCAGGCCACTCGCCGGGATGTGGGTGTGTTCCGGCAGTCCACTGGTGGCCGAAATCTGTGCCGGCTCCGGCTTGGACTGGATCCTGATTGACGCTGAGCACAGCCCCAACGGGCTTGAATCCATCCTGGCCCAGCTTCACGCAGTGAGTGGCTATCCGATCCAGGCCATGGTCCGGCCTCCCGTGAACGACACCGTGGTCATCAAGCAATACCTGGACCTCGGAGTGCAGAACCTGCTCATCCCCATGGTGAATTCGGCGTTCGAAGCCGCGTCCGCCGTCGCAGCCGTAAGGTATCCGCCTCTCGGTGTCCGCGGGGTCGGCTCTGCATTGGCCCGCGCCTCGCGCTGGAACCGCGTCCCGGACTACTTGGCGTCCGCTTCGGAGTCGATCAGCCTCACGGTGCAGATCGAATCGGAGGCTGCGGCATCGGCTGTGGAGGAGATTCTGGCCGTCGACGGCGTTGACGGCATCTTCCTCGGGCCCTCGGACCTCGCCGCCTCCATGGGCCTGCTGGGGCAGCAGGAAAATCCCCTGGTGAGGGCCGTCGTCGAGCATTGTCTCGAAGCCGCGAAAGCGGCCGGTAAACCCGCCGGCGTGAACGCTTTCAACGAGTCGACTGCCCGCGCCTATCTCGACGCCGGTGCCTCCTTTGTGCTGGTGGGCGCCGACGTCTCCGTGCTGGCCCGCGCTTCAGAGGGCTTCGCGTCAACCTTCATTCCCGTGTCTGAAACGGCTGACCGCGAAAGCTACTGACACTCAACTGCTACTCAGCTGGGTGCGTGTGACTGCTTACGCGCCATGTACCACTCGGTGAATTCACGGGCGCGCCCGTCCTCGGCAAACCGGATCACCCAGAGGTTGTCATAGGTAGGCTCCCCGTTGAGGTACGTGGTGAGGCCTTGGACAAATGCGGTGTCACCGTCCTGGCCCAGAAGGTTCCACTCGAACGTCCAGTCTTCGGGTTTATCGCCGGCATCGGCCCACGCTTTGACGATCTCCTCGTGACCGTTCCATTGTTTTTCGGTGTTGGGCCGGTCGTTATACACAGCGTCTTCGGTGAACAACGCCCTGATTTCATGGGGATCGTTCGACGTCCACGCGCGCACGTACTGGTCCATCCAGGAGTTCACATCGTTCATCCCTCCGTTCTACCCTGCCGCATCAGCGGGTTCAACGGTGGGCTTGGGGATTCACCGAATGTTCTTCCCGGCGAAGGTGCCGCCTATGACGTCACTGCCGTCAGTAATTGAACGCCCGACGCCGGATGGTTCAGTCCTCGTCCAAGGTTTCCGTGAGGTGATGGGTGGGGATGCGGTCGCGATCGTAAGTGATCTCTGTGTAGCCATGCGGTTGGGGCCGGCCATCGGGCCCGAGGTTCACAAACACGATCTCCTCGATGGTCAGGATTGCCTCGCGGGTAATCATGTTGCGGACCTCGGCCCGCATGGTCAAGGACGTCCGGCCGAATCGCTTGGCGGTCAAGCCCATCTCAACCAAGTCACCCTGAACTGCGGAACTGACAAAGTTGATCTCTGAGATGTACTTGGTGACGGCGCGGCCGTTGCCCAATTGAAGGATGGCGTAGATCGCGGCCTCTTCATCGATCCACTTCAGCAGGCTGCCACCAAAGAGTGTGCCGTTGGCGTTGAGGTCCTCGGGCCGCACCCATTTGCGGGTACGGAAGGTGATATCTGCTTTTTCCATAATCCGAGATTATCGAACAGGCGCAACCTTCGCTTGATGTTGCGCCTGAGTCCTAGGCCATGGCCGTGTGCGAGGCACTGTGGGAGTCGATCCGCTTGGAGTAGCAATACGATCCACTGGCACCGACGTAGGGGCCGAAGTTCGGCACGGCGGCAAAGCCTGCGCTCTCATAGAAGCTTCTGCCGTCCGATTGGGCTGATCCTGCCTCAGCTGCGATCACAGTGAAACCGTGCGAATGAGCCTGCGCCTCGAGCGCGGCGAGGATGGAGCTTGCCACTCCGGAGCCCCTGGCATAAGGGACCACGTAGAGCCTCTTGATCTCGGCGGTGTTTTCATCCAGCATCCGCAATCCGCCGCATCCCAAAGGTTGGCCAGAGCACTTCTCGTAGGCCACCACAAAAACTGCCGTGTCCGCTTCCGTAGGCGGGGGTCCAGGTTCGTGGTCCGTGGTTCCGAACCTCGCATCGAGTTCTGCCTGTTGTGCGGCGCGGAGGTCGGCGCCCACGGGGTTCGACCACGTTACCTGCCGGATGTTGAGCCGTGGGTTGGTCTGCATCTTGCCTCTTTTCGCCGGGTTTCGGTGAGGTGTCTATGCGTCTTAAGCCTAGGCAGCTGTGGTTACCGCGGTGTTTCCTGCGCGTAAGCGTCGGGAGAATTGCTGGCCTTCCCCGCGTTGTGGGGCCCGCTTTGCGTTGTAACGGGTTGGTTTGGGGCGCAGAGTGGGCCCCACAAGGCCCCCGATGCGCGGGCAGGTGACGCGCCGGATGCGCGGGGCGTTCCAATGCGCGGTGTGCCCTAGAGGGACTCGCCCGTGGGGTCTTCGGCTGTTTGGTCTGCCAGCGCCATGCCCCCAACAGGGATTTGGTCCCAATGCAGCACCCGCCAACCGGAGCCGGGGTCACCTTCCAACGCAACAATGCCTGTATTGGGGAGTGCATGCGTTTCGGCGAACTCGGTGTCGATGTCCGTTGCCCTGCGCCCCGCCCAGCAACGGATGGCAGCACCGTGGCTGACTATTGCGGCGGTTTCATGTCCCGCCGCCGCCACTTGCTGTATGGACGCATCGAATCTCTCAAAGAATTCGTGCCCACTGAAGGCTCCCGGCATGCGAAGATCCAAATCGCCGTCCGTCCAGGCGAACACCGTACCCATGTATCGACGATGCGATTCGTGGTCGGTTTTCTTTTCCAATGCTCCGGCTTCGATCTCGTGGACCCCGTTCAGGATTGTTGGCTCCAATCCTGTGGCCCTGGCCAAAGGCGCGGCAGTCCGTTGGGTGCGCAGCAAGGTTGAGGTGTACAGGCCTTGAATCCCTTCAGCGGCCAAAGCGTCGGGCAGGGCGGACGCCTGGCGCTCCCCGAGCTCAGTCAATCCCGGGCCCGGAAAAGCGGTGTCCAGCTGACCGGCGACGTTGCCTGGTGTTTGTCCATGCCTGATCAAAAGGAGCTTCATGGATGCTCCGCTCCTTACGTCGTGAATGATCCGGGGGCTGGACGGTCAACGCTCTTACCCCCTGAGTTCCAGCGCTCCTGCCGGGTTTGCTTCCAATCAATCAGGTGCGGGGGCACGGAAACACCCCGACACGCCGTGTCTCGAGCTCTCAGACGGGAGGCTGGGCATAGCAACTGGGAAGGAGCGCTCTGCCGCCCACTGGATCCAACGTTCACATCGGATTAAACGCCGACGGCGGGCCGAGGCACCCAGCCCCGGCCCGCCGTCGTCGAGCGTTTGAATTACTGCAGGTGGTCCACCAGCTTGTCCGCGATGCCCGTGTACTTGCCAGGTGTGAGGGCAAGCAGGCGGGCTTCGGCCTCGGGGGAAAGGCCGAGCCCCTGAACGAATTCCTGCATGCGGGCACCGTCCACGCGCTGGCCGCGGGTGAGATCCTTGAGGCGCTCGTACGGGTTCTCCATGCCTTCGACGCCGGCAATGGCTTCGGCACGCATCACCATCTGGATGGCTTCGCCAAGGACTTCCCAGTTGGTGTTGAGATCGCCCGCGAGTACTTCCTCTGCCACATCAAGGGCCTTCAAGCCCTTGGCTACGTTGGAGATCGCCAGCAGAGAGTGGCCGAAAGCGACGCCGATATTGCGCTGTGAGGAGGAGTCCGTGAGGTCGCGCTGCCAGCGGGAGGTCACCAGTGTGGCGCCAAGGGTGTCCAGGAGGCCATTGGAGATTTCCAGGTTGGCTTCGGCGTTCTCGAAGCGAATTGGGTTGACCTTATGCGGCATGGTGGAGGAACCCGTGGCACCGGCAACAGGGATCTGGCGGAAGTATCCGATGGAGATGTAGCTCCAGATGTCCGTGCAGACGTTGTGCAGGATGCGGTTGAAACGAGCGATGTCGGCGTACAGCTCGGCCTGCCAGTCGTGGCTTTCGATCTGGGTTGTGAGGGGGTTCCACGTGAGGCCAAGGCCTTCAACGAACGTTTTGGCGACAGCTTCCCAGTCAGCGCTTGGGACCGAAGCTACATGCGCCGCGTACGTCCCTGTGGCCCCGTTGATCTTGCCAAGGTACTCAGTCTTGGAAATGCGGGACAGCTGGCGGTTCAGGCGGTGCGCAATGACGGCGAGTTCCTTGCCCAGCGTGGTGGGTGTGGCGGGCTGGCCGTGCGTGCGGGACAGCATGGGCACGGAGCGGTTCGCTTCGGCCATGGCCTCGATCTGCTTCACGAGGGCGGCGGCGTTGGGCAGCCACACATCTTCAACGGCACCCTTGATGCCCACAGCGTAGGAAAGGTTGTTGATGTCCTCGGACGTACAGCCGAAGTGCACCATGGCGGTGAGGTTCTCGATGCCGATTGCCGGCAGACGGCGCCCGATGTAGTACTCAACAGCCTTGACGTCGTGAACCGTGACAGCTTCGATTTCCGCGAGTTCGTTGACCGATGCAGCATCGAAGTCCGTGACGATGGCGCGCAACTGTGCCACCTGCTCGTCGGACAGCGGGCCCGCACCGGGCAAAACGGACTGGCTGGTCAGGTGGATGAGCCACTCAACTTCAACGTGAACGCGATCGCGGTTCAGTGCGGCCTCGGACAGGTAGTCCACGAGGGGCGCAACGGCGGCACGGTACCTGCCGTCAAGGGCGCCAAGGGCGAGAGGTTCGGAAGCGAGGGACACGCGGTGGGATTCAGCCATGAGGTCTATTCTTTCATGTTCCGCGCGGGGCAATGGAGTCGGTGACGAGGCTATGTGGACAGGGGTTCAGGTTATCCACATAGGCCACAACGGAACTTCCTTTGGGTTCTGCTGATCCGTAGCGTCGTCCCTACCGATCAGCAGAACAATCGATGGAGTACACAGACAATGAGCGTCGGCTTGATGCCTGCACCCAACCCGCCAACTTTTGATCCCTTGGAATGTGCCTCCCGAAGCCATGAAGTCCAGAGGCTGGCGTGGCGGGTGCAATCGTGCGTAGACCGTGTGGACGCGGTCCTTTCGTCCCTGCGCAAGGCACAGGTTGACGACTGGCTTTCCCCGGCGGGGCGGGCCTACCGGACCACCATTGCCGTGCATGCTTCAGCGTTGATGCGTGCCCGCGAGTCGCTGGAGGCCTCAGTGGCATTGGTGCTCCGGCACTCCCAAAACGTCTCCGTCTCAAGTGAAAGGGGTCCGTAGATGGCAGACGCGGCTCCCGTAGGGGCCGGCGCGGCACCAAGACCCTCTCTACCGACCTCGGATGGATTCCTGAGTATCAGGGGAGGGGTAGGAGGAATGTCTTTTCAGCTCGAGGAACTCCTCAGGGGAGCGGGAACGCTCGATGAACTGGTTCAACAACTCGTAGGAATTGAAGCCGAGACGCGTCAGGTACAGGACGGCTTGGAGCCATTCCTCTACGACTCCTATGAAACGGGCTGTAACGCCATCAACGCTGTGGCCGAGAGCCGCAAGGAAGTGGCGAGGGTCCGGCAGGAGTTGGTTGAGGTGGGCGAAAGTGTGCGGGCCAGCCACCGGGACTATATGGAGGCGGAGGCTGAAAATGCCTCGCCGCACGCCTTGGGCCGGGACCAGTATCGACTCTCCGGGGCGTGGGGCCTTCTGGCGCTGGGGCGGGACATTACAGAAGAGGGCTATAACCGGGTCATTCCCGAAGGCCATGAGGCGGGAAACTTGGTGCGCACCCTCCTCGAGCTGCCGTTACTGGCAGCGCTGCGGCCAAGAACCGTGAGTATCGAGAAGACGGGCGAGTCGTCCGACGATGTGGACCCTTCCATGGCAGACAGCCTTCGTCGCCTGGAGAGGCTTCACTCGCGGAACGACGGCGAGATTGAGGTTATCCGCTTCGACAACAATGGCGCTGCCTCTTGGATGGTGCTGATCCCTGGAACCCAGCCTCAGTCACCCAGTACCAATCCTTTCGATTCCTTGGGAGTAGGCGAAGCAATGGGCTACGAATCTGAAGAAGTTGTACCTGCCATTGGTCAGGCGCTTCGTGAAGCCGGCGCCAAGGCGGGCGAGCAAGTAGTAGCCGTGGGACATAGCCAAGGTGGTCTCCACGCAATGAACCTGAGCCACAACAAGGCGTTCCTCCAGGAGTTCGATCTCAAATACGTGCTGACGGCCGGAGCTCCAGTGGGTGGCATCACCGCTGAGCCCGGCATCACTTCACTTCATTTGGAACACGAGCAAGACTGGGTTGCGGGCACGGACGGGCACTTTAACGCCGACACGAAAGACAGAGTGACGGTCACCCTGACTAATGGCGTCAAGGCTCCCGATGGCGAAGATCCCGGTATCGGGCCAGGCCATGGGCAGGAAAACTACGCTGCAGGAGCAGAGCTGGTGGCTGCCAGCCAAGATGAGTCACTGGCAGCGTCAACTGCCGTGTTTGCCGGTGTTGTTGGCGCGGGTGGGGTGGCGAAGGTGACCCGGTTCAAGCTGGAAAGGGCACCGCTGCCGGCCCAAGCGCCCGCGATCCGCCCTGCTGGCCCGCGCACTGTCCAGGACGCGAGGTTGGATATGCAGAACAAGGTAAAGCCTTGATGGCGAAGAGCTCCCCGTCTAACGCTTGCGGGCCCCCGGAATCAGGCCCGCCACCATGGAGATGATGCTGATGATGATCGACGCCAGGATTGCTGTCCAAAAGAAGGAGTCAATTGTGAGGTGCACGGGCGTAAAAGTGCTTAGCCATGCCGTCAGGTACAGCATGGCGGCATTGATCACGATCGTGAACAGGCCCAACGTCAGGATGGTCACCGGGAGGGACAAGAACCTGACCAGTGGACGGACAAAAGCATTCACCACTCCGAAAATCAGGCCGATGAACAGATACGCCAGAATGATGCCGGCAGTGTCTGCGCCCTGCGTTAGTCCTGCATTTGCTGCAGCCGATTCTGTAGCACTGGTGGAGATGTCCATGCCCTGCAGAAGCCAGGTAGCAACCCAAAGGGCAAGCCCGTTGATCAGGACGCGAATGATGAATGAACCCATGGGTCCATGGTTTCACACGAGCCTGTTAAAGAGCTCGGTGTTGATCGTGGAGGGGCAAGTAGGCTTGAAGCCATGACTACTACTGACAACGTGCCGGAGGGCGTCATCCCCCGTCCGGTCGTGGACAGGCTTCCCAAGTACGCGGCGGGTAAACCCCCTGCTCCGATTGAGGGCCTCACCAGCTACAAATTGTCGTCCAACGAAAATCCCCTGCCTCCGATTCCTGCAGTGTTGCAGGCAATCGCGGACCAGGCCGACATCAACCGGTACCCTGACCCGCTGGCTACAAAGCTACGCAACGCCTTGGCTGGTTTCCTTGATGTTCCCGCTGAGGATGTCGTTACCGGCGCCGGCAGCTTGGGGGCGCTGAACCAGATTCTGGCTACCTTCGCTGGGCAGAATGACGATGGTAAGCAGGACGAGGTGATTTACGCCTGGCGATCTTTTGAGGCGTATCCCATCTGCGTTGGCCTTGCAGGGGCGGCCAGTGTGCAAATTCCGTTGCTTCCGGACGGGCGCCACGACCTTGAGACCATGGCCGCTGCCGTGACCGTGCGCACCAAGGTGGTACTCCTGTGCACGCCGAACAACCCCACTGGTCCTATTCTTACCGCGGAAGAAACGGAGCGCTTTATTCAGGCGGTGCCGCCCAGCGTGGTGGTGGTCATCGACGAGGCTTACCAGGAGTTCGTTCGGGACGCTGAGGCTGTGGACGGCATCAAGCTGTACCGCAAATACCCCAATGTGGTGGTGTTGAGGACCTTCTCCAAAGCCCACGGCCTGGCCGGGCTGCGTGTTGGATACAGCGTCTCAGGCCCCTTGCTGACGCAGCACCTCCGGGTAACGGCTACTCCCTTCGCCGTCTCGCAAATCGCCGAACGTGCAGCCGTGACGTCAATTGAACATTTCGATCAGGTTGTGGAAAGGGTACAAAGCCTGGTGGATGAACGGGATCGCGTGACGGCAGGCTTGAAGGAACTCGGCTGGTTCATTCCTGAGGCTCAAGGCAACTTCGTTTGGCTGAATCTTGGCGAGCACAGCGCGGAGTTTGCTGCCTTGGCAGCAGAACAGGCCTTGTCTGTCCGGGCCTTCGGAAACGAGGGTGTTCGAGTCAGCATCGGTGAGGTGGAAGCCAACACCCGGTTCTTGGATCTCTGTGCAGGTTATACAAAGGCTCCGCACGGTTCCTAGCGGTTAACAAATGCGCCAACCCTACTTACTGCCGATAAAGTAAGGGACGAAAGCCAAAATATATGCCTGTTCCGGAATGCATTCCGGAACAGGCATATATCCCAGCGACAGACATTGCCCGGCGCCCCGCCATGGCAAGCAAGGAGACGGAATGGGCTCGACACAACTGCCCCCCGGGACGGAAGAAACTCTCGCGGCTGCCACCGCGAAAGCAGCCGCGCCAGGCGAACCTGTGGAAATGGTGCAGTTGCTCGGACCTGATGGGACCTTGGGCTCCGATCCTGTCTTCTCGGACTATGCCAAGCGGATTGATCCCGAGAAGCTCCGGGTTTTCTACACGGACATGGCCAAAATCCGGCGCTTCGACCAAGAAGCTACCGCCCTGCAGCGTCAGGGCGAGCTTGCCCTGTGGGTGCCTCTTACCGGCCAGGAGGCCGCGCAGATCGGATCCGGCCACGCAAGCCAGTCCCAGGACTACATTTTCCCCACCTACCGCGAACACGGCGTAGCGCTGGTCCGCAACGTTGACCTTGCCGAGCTGCTCAAGCAGTTCCGCGGTGTCTCCAATGGTGGATGGGATCCCAGGGAGAACAACTTCCATCTGTACACCTTGGTTCTTGCGGCGCAGACACTTCACGCTGTTGGCTACGCCATGGGTATCCAGAGGGACCAGAAGCTGGCGTCCGCGGATTCCACGGACCCCAAGGCAGCGGTGATCGCATACTTCGGTGACGGCGCAAGTTCTGAGGGCGACGTCCATGAGTCCATGGTGTTCGCCGCCTCCTACAACGCTCCCGTCGTCTTCTTCTGCCAGAACAACCACTGGGCCATTTCGGTGCCCACTGAAGTTCAGACCAAAGTTCCCTTGGCAAACCGTGCCAAAGGCTACGGCTTCCCCGGAATCCGGGTGGACGGCAATGATGTCATCGCCGTCCATGCCGTCACCGAGTGGGCACTCGAGCACGCCCGAGAGGGCCGGGGTCCTGTACTCATTGAGGCCTACACTTACCGCGTGGGTGCGCACACTACTGCCGATGACCCCACCAAATACCGGGAATCTGCAGAAGAAGCTGCCTGGCGGGAGAAGGATCCACTCGATCGCCTGGAGAAATACCTGCGTGCCGAAGGATTGGCGGATGAGGCTTTCTTCGACCAAGTGAAGGCCGACGGCGATGAACTCGCCAAATATGTCCGCAGCACAACACATGGCCTTGAGGTCCCTGATATCCGGGATGCCTTCGCCAGCGTGTACGCCGAACAGCACCCGCTGATTGCGGAGGAACTTGCCTGGTTTGAGGAGTACTCTGCCGGTTTTGAAAGCGACGAGGAGGCAGCCAACTGATGGCAACAATGACCATTGCGAAGGCCATCAACGAGGGTCTCCGTGCATCGCTGACGAACAACCCCAAGTCCTTGCTGATGGGCGAGGATATTGGACATCTGGGTGGTGTTTACCGTGTCACCGATGGCTTGATCAAGGAGTTCGGGGACGAACGCGTCGTGGACACGCCGCTGGCTGAATCAGGCATCGTCGGCACGGCAATTGGCCTGGCGCTGCGCGGATACTCGCCGGTGTGCGAAATCCAGTTTGACGGCTTCGTTTACCCCGCCTTCAACCAGATCACCACGCAGCTGGCCAAGATCCACGCCCGCAGCCTTGGCAAGCTGACGGTTCCTGTAGTCATCCGCATCCCGTACGGCGGCGGCATCGGATCGATCGAGCATCACTCCGAGTCCCCGGAAGCATTGTTCGCCCACACCGCGGGCCTTCGCATCATCTCGCCGTCCAACGCCCATGATGCCTACTGGATGATCCAGAAGGCCATCGAGTGCCAGGACCCTGTGATCTTCTTTGAACCTAAACGTCGTTACTGGCTCAAGGGTGAAGTGGATGTGGAGAACGCAGGCCTTTCCGAGGATCCCTTCAAAGCGCACGTGGTCCGTGAAGGCACGGATGCAACGATCGTGGCTTATGGCCCGTTGGTGCCAGTTGCGCTGGCGGCAGCAAACGCTGCAGTCGAGGACGGACGGAGCATCGAAGTCATCGATCTCCGGTCCATCTCACCCTTGGACTTCGACACCGTGGAAGCATCGGTCAAGAAGACGGGCCGGTTGATCGTCGCCCATGAGGCCCCCACGTTTGGTGGGATCGGCGGCGAAATCGCTGCCCGCATCAGCGAACGCGCTTTCCTTCACTTGGAGGCACCCGTCATTCGAGTCGGGGGATTCCACATGCCGTATCCCGTGGCCAAGGTGGAGGAGGACTACTTGCCGGACATCGACAAGATCCTTGAGGCGCTGGACCGCTCCTTGTCCTACTAGAACCGTTCCACTGGAACCGCCCGGTTCCACCAGGACAGCCGGTTCACCGCCGCCCTGCCAACCGCCCTGATCCAGCCCGGCTTCGCTGCCGGGTAACCGGAAATCGAGGACCACTGTGACTGTAAAGAAATTCAACCTGCCGGACGTCGGCGAAGGCCTGACCGAGGCCGAGGTAGTGGCTTGGAAGGTCAAGCCGGGAGACGTCGTTGCCATCAACGATGTCCTGTGCGAGATCGAGACCGCCAAGTCCCTCGTTGAGCTCCCGTCCCCTTTTGCGGGCACAGTCACGGAACTCTTGGTTGAGGAAGGCATCACGGTTGAGGTGGGCACGGCCATCATCGCTGTCTCTGAAGGACAAGACGCCGGTGACGCGCCGGTGACGCCGACTGCTGCGGATGCACCGGCCGTCGAGACGCCGCTGTATGGCAAGCTGCCTCTCGACGACGATCAGGACGACAACCGCCCGGCCGGCGGTCCACTGGTTGGTTCCGGCCCCAAGGCTGACGCCGTCAAGCGCCGCACGCGCAAACGCCCGGCGGGATCTGTGGTTGCGGCCGCCACAATCGCCGAGAACGCAGAAGGAACAGTCCAGGACCACCAGGCAGTATTGGAAGCCACGGCAGCCGAAGCTCCGGTTCCACACCGCACCACGACGCCTGCCGCCGTCGTCTCTCCGGCTCCCCAGGGGATCGTGGCGCAGGCTCCCCAGCGGACCGTGGCGCAGGCTCCGGCGGCCCAAGGCAGCGTAGTTGTTCCCGAAGCGCCGCAGGCTACGGCCTCCCGTGGCGCCGCTATCAGCGGAACCATTAGTGGCTTGGTCAACAAGGTCCTTGCAAAGCCACCGGTGCGCAAATTCGCTCGCGACCTCGGAATCGACCTCGCTGATGTGGTGGCTACGGGCCAGCGGGGTGAGGTGACCCGCGAGGACCTGGTGAGCTACCAGGCCCAACGTGATGCTGAGCATGACCAAGCGGACAGTTTCTGGGGAGCGTCCAAGAAACCCCAGGATCAGCGCGTGGAGACGATGCCGGTCAAGGGCGTTCGCAAGGCCACCGCCAAGGCCATGGTGGATTCGGCTTTCTCGGCTCCCCACGTCAGCATTTTTGTGGATGTGGATGCCAGCCGAACCATGGAATTCGTCAAGCGGCTGAAGGCCTCCAGGGACTTTGAAGGCATCAAAGTTTCGCCGCTGCTCATCCTTGCCAAGGCAGTCATATGGGCTGCGGCGCGTAACCCAAGCGTCAACGCGACCTGGGTGGATAACGCCGACGGCAAGGGTGGCGCCGAGATCCAGGTGAAGCACTACATGAACTTGGGCATCGCCGCCGCTACCCCACGCGGCCTCATGGTCCCCAACATCAAGGACGCCCAGGACCTCTCCCTCAAGCAATTGGCCCTTGCGCTTAACGAGTTGGCAACCAAGGCCCGGGCAGGAAAAACCCAGCCGGCTGAGATGCAGGGTGGAAGCCTGACCATCACCAACATTGGCGCATTGGGCATTGACACGGGAACGCCCATTATCAACCCCGGCGAAGTGGCAATCATTGCGTTCGGAACCATCAAGCAGAAGCCTTGGGTTCTCGACGGTGAGGTCATCCCGCGGTGGATCACTACACTCGGCGGGTCCTTCGATCACCGCGTTGTGGACGGAGATTTGTCCGCGCGCTTCATGGCGGATGTTGCCTCCATTCTCGAAGAACCGGCGCTCCTGCTTGACTGACGGGCAAGCCCGGGCCGGCAAAGGCACAGAGATAGCGGCGGACACTGTGGCGTCAACCGGGGAAACCGGGCATGTGCCCCCTCAGTTGGTGACTGGACCTTGGCGTACGGTTGCCCGCGTGCTGACCGAAGTCTTCCAGCCACCGGTTGTTGTGTTGGTCCTGCTATTGATCAGCCCGGCTACGGAACCCGGTTTCCCCGGAACTATATGGTTCGGGATGCTGGCTGCGTTGTTCGTTTGTGTCCTGCCGTTGGCGTATGTCCTGGTGATGGTGAAGCTGGGCCGGATCACGGATCATCATGTCAGCGACCGTCGGCAGCGGCCCGCGTTGCTCCTCATGACCCTGGGATCAGTGCTGGTCGGCTTGCTCGTCCTGCATCTGCTCAATGGCCCGGCGGGTGTGGCGGTGATGATCATTGCGCTCATTGGAGGCATTGGGGTGCTGGCCGTTGTCAGCGCGTTCTGGAAAATGAGCGGGCACGCATCGGCACTTTCGGCTGCGGTTGTGATCACCATCCTTATGTTCGGGCCCGCGTGGCTCCCGCTGCTGCTCCTGGTGCCGGCTGTTGGCTGGTCGCGGCTGGTTTTGCGGGCCCACACCCTCGCTCAAGTAATTGTGGGCTCGCTGTTCGGAGCTGTTGTCATCGCAGGCCTGTGGTGGTTGCTGCGGGTTTGGATGCTCTAGCCGCTGGTAGCTCACGCCTTGAGGGTTATGGCTTCTCCACGCCGGATCACCCGCAGTGGGGCAGGCCTGTCAACCACCAGCTCCGGGATGGAGTTCGCAGCGAATTCGAGCCGATCGAGTGATGTTGGTCCGGAGAAGCCCTTCACCACGGCTGAGCCGAGCAGCTCCGCACCTGCCGTAGTGGCCAGCCGGAAGCAACGCTCAAGCTCATCATCTGTGGATGCCCCGGTCCGGTACCCCAGCAGGTGTGCGCGGTCCATCATGCTGCCGGTGCCGAACGGTGACCAGGCATCACGGACTCCGTCTGAACCGAGGGCAACCTTGACTCCGTGACTTTCCACAAGGTCCAGATCCGGGACGGGGTCTGCCCCCAGCGCGCAGGTAGCCATCCAGATTCCAGCATCGGCCAAGGCTTCCAAGGTGGCGCCGATGGCTGGCTGTGAGGCGTCGCAGAGAGCAAAGCCGTGTCCGATGGTGACTCTGCCCTGCATGCCTTCGGCCACTGTTCGTCCTGCGATCACACGGAGTTGCGCCAGCCCTTCAGCGCCAACATCATGCAGGTGGATGTCCAGGTCCCTTCCGTGTCTGTTCGCCAAGGCGAAGATGGCATCCAGATGTCCGTGGAGGTCGCCGTCCACCGATTCCGGGTCTATGCCGCCCACAAGGTCTGCGCCCTCGGTCAGCGCAGCCTCCATGAGCTCCAGCGTGCCGGGGTTGCTCAAGAGGCCGAATTGCGGGAACGCCACCACCTGAACATTCAGGAAGGGTGCCAAACGCTCCGCGGCGGCACGGACTCCGTGAATGTTTTTTAGCCCGATTTGGGGCGCTACGTCCACGTGTGCACGCATGGCCATGGTTCCGTTGAGGACAGCTTGGCTCATCAAGGCGTAGGCCCTGTCCTCCACGCTGTCCTGAAGGGAGAGCTGCGCCCGGAGATCGTTTCCTATAAGGTCCGTCAGCGATTGCGCCGGCGTGCGGGAGAGCCATCCGGAGCCCCAGGTGGTTTTGTCCGGGTGGATATGGGCGTCTACAAAACCCGGAGTGGTGATCAGAGCAGTCATGCAAATCCCTTTCAGTATCCGCAACAGGTATACCAAAACTCTAGCGGTCGCAGAAGCTACAGTCATAAAGTGAGCAGATGCAAGCATCCGGGTCAAAGCACCAAAGTCGTATTAAATATTTGGGATACCAAAAGCTGTACACCGACTCTGGCGGCGCTTACTCTAATGAGCAGCATTCATTTATGTGACACAGATCGCATCGAGGAGAACCCCATGACCATCACCGGAAGAAGTGCATTGGATGGCGTCCAAGCGGCCCCCCAGCTAAAACGCGTCCTGGGTTTACCATCACTCATCGCCTTCGGACTGACTTCCATGGGCATCCTGTCCGTGGTGGCGGTCTACGGGGCCGGAACCGAGATCAGTGACGGGCATTTGCCGGCAGCATATCTTGCTGCCCTGGTGGCGATGCTGTTCACCGCGCACAGCTACGGGCAGATGGCCAAGCACGTCCCGGTGACCGGGGGAGCCTACGCATATGCTTCGCGGGCTTTTGGCAGCCCCGTGGGGTTCATGGTTGGTTGGGCCATGATGCTGGACTATTTGTTCTTGCCAATGGTGAATTTCCTGCTTTTCGGCCTGTATCTCAACAGCCTGGTGCCCGTCATTCCGCCGCAGCTGGGAGTCCTGCTCTGTCTGTTGGTGGTGGGACTTTTCAGTGTGATTGGCGTTGCGTGGATCAAGAAGATGAACATCGTGGTGGTGTCGGCCTCGGTGCTGGTGATCCTGGTGTTCCTGGTGCTGGCTGTGGTCAATGCCCCGGACCTGTCCTTCGAGAATCTGGCCAGGCCCCTGAGTTTGGGGGAGGGCGGGGTGGCGCCCGTCATGGCGGCCGCAGCCATTGTGGCCTTTGCCTTTTTGGGATTTGACGGCGTTTCCACACTCTCTGAGGAGGCGCGCAACCCCCGGCGCGATGTTCCGCGGGGCATCATCTTGTCCACGCTGTTTGCTGGTTTGGGCTACACCTTGTTTTCGGTGGCGGGAAGCCTGATCGCACCAGATTGGAGATCCATCGCCAACCTCGATGCCGCAGGAACTGAACTCATGCAGCGCGCCGGAGGTGACGTGCTTATGGTGGTGTTCGTCATTGTGAACCTTGGTGGCTTGGTTCTTTGCGGCACTGCCGCCCAGATGAGCGTGAGCCGTGTCATCTTTGCCATGGGCAGGGACCGGATTCTTCCCGGTGCCCTGGCGAGGCTGCACCCCCGGTTCAGGACGCCCTATGTCGCAGCGATGCTCGTCTCTGCCGTGTCCCTGATCGCCCTCGTCATCACCTTGGAACAAGCGGTGTACATGATCAACTTCGGGGCCTTGGTTGCTTTCGCGGTGGTGAATCTTGCAACCATCAAGGTGGTCTTCTTCGACCTGCGGAAGCGGGGAACAGCGGGGGCGGTGCGGAACATGATGATGCCCTTGCTGGGCTTCGCGTTCATCGCCTGGCTGTGGACTTCCTTGGCCTGGTTCACCTATTTGCTGGGCGCCGCATGGCTCGGCGTGGGAGCTGTGATTCTCCTGCTGCGCCGCCGAAAAGCGGGAGGGCAGGTGGCTCTGAACTTCGACGACGGCATGGTGGCCGAGGAGGCGCCGGTTCCGGCAGCACCTAAGCCCGGGGAGCGCGAAGAGGACTAAAACGCCGGGTAACTGACCAGCAGCGCCTGAAGTTCCGTCGTCGACATGTGGTTTGCCATCTCAACGCTGATGCCCATGGCGACGGCGGCTACTGTGACCATGGCGACGCAGGCCACGGACAGGAAGCGCCAATCCTTGCGGAAGACGCTGCCGATTGTTTCGGGCATCTCCAGGGTGGGGGAGATCATGTTGGGCGCGCTGTCCCAGGAGCCGTCGTCGAGCATGGCAATGATGCGATCATTGCTGCGGTCGTAGCGCATGGTGCTGATGTGGTTGCCGTGGCGGGCAAGCAGGATGTCGTGTCCCACGCGCTGGCGCGGCTGCAAAGTAAGCAAGAAATGATCCCCTGAAGTCAGTGAATGGAGGTGGCTCGCGCCATTGGGGGCATCTCGATTTTATAACGATGACTTCGGGGATCCTGCCCAAAAGACGCCAAACGCCGGGTGAGACTCCCCACCCGGCGGCGTGACTCAGCTCGCTCTAAGGCTGGTCGGTCTTGGCGATGTACACATCACAGGGCGCCGTGTGCGCCACGGTGTTGGCTACGCTTCCCAGTACGCGGCCCAAGCCCTGCATGCGACGATTACCCACCACGATCAGGCGGGCCTCCTGTACCTCGGCTTCCTTGACCAGGGCTTCCCCGGGCTTGCCGCGGGCTGCGGAGTAGGTCACCTCAAGGCGGTCATCAGCGAGACGTTCGGCTACAGCGCGGGCTACGGCTTCAGCTTCTGCGGCGTCGGAGACAATCCACTTGTCCGTGCCGATTTCAACAACCTCTGTGCGGTTGCTGTCGAAGGCGCTCACCACGCGAAGGCTGGCTCCGAGGCCGATCGCCAACTGCTGGGCAGCCTGCGCTGCCCTCATTGCGGTCTCGCTGCCGTCTACTCCGACGATCACAACTCCGGTCATTGTGGTGCTCCTTCATTGGTAGCTTCAATGGCTTCCGCCAGGACAGGGGCCAAGCGGCGGACGCCTTCGGCTATGGTATCCGGCGGTACGGCGCTGAACGCGAGGCGGAGCTTGTTGGAAGGTCCATCTGCCGGGGAGAACGCCGCGCCGGGGATGAACACCACCCCTGCGTCTATGGCCTTTCCGAGCAGGGGGTAGGTATCTACGCCATCGGGCAGGGTGACCCACACGAAGAAACCGCCATCCGGGCGTGTCCAGCTGAGCCCGGCGGGCATGTACTCGTCCAGCGCGGACAGCAGAGCCTGGCAACGCTCGGAGTAGAGCGTCCGGTAAGTGTCGATCTGGCCCTGCCAGTCGTACTCGCGAAGGTATGCCGAGACGAGCATTTGGTTCAGTGGAGGCGGGCAAAGGGTTACGGCCTCGGAGGCCAGGTAGAAGCGGCGCTGCAGGTGCGCGGGAACCAGGGCCCAGCCGATGCGGAGGCCGGGGGCGAAGATCTTGGAGAACGAGCCCAAGTAGATAACGTCGTCCGGGTTCGCTGCCCGCATCGGGGCGATCGGGTGGCCGTCGAAGCGGAGGAGCCCGTAGGGATTGTCCTCAAGAACAATAATATTCGCTGCACGGCATATATTCACGATCCGCTGCCTGCGGTTTTCCGCAAGGGTGATCCCGGAGGGGTTGTTGAAGTTGGGGATGGTGTAGAGGAACTTGATGTTCTTCCCCTCGGCCTGGAGCGCCGCGATCCTGGCCTCAAGAAGCTCCGGTACCAAACCGTCGTCGTCCATTTCCACAGGTTCCACCTGAACCTGGTAGGCCTCGAACGTATTCAGGGCACCCACGTACGTTGGGTTTTCCACCAGGACCACGTCGCCCGGGTTGCAGAAGACCTTGGTGGCAACATCCTGCGCGGACTGCGATCCTGCGGTGATCACAATGTTCTCGGGGCGGGCGTCAGTGATTCCTTCGGCCGCCATGATGGTGCATATTTGCTCGCGGAGCTCTTCGGTGCCCTGGCCTCCGCCATACTGCAGGGCGGTCATGCCTTCTTCGGCGATGATCCTGGCGGCGGTCTGCCCGAGCTGGTCCAAGGGCAGCGATTGCAGGTATGGGTTACCGCCTGCAAGGGAGACAAGGCCCGGCTGCATGGAGATGTCGAAGACATCCCGCACAGCGGATTGCTTGATGTTGGCAGCCCGCGCGGAGAACAGTTCCTCGTGCGGGTGAGCGGCCGTGGCGGCCCGCTCAATGGCGTCGATGGCTTCAGCGGGCAGCGTTGCGCCGGCATCCAATGTTTCGTGGGTCACAGTGACAGGATACTCCTCGATGTTGTTGGATAGGCAACATATGTTTTCGAATTCAATCTTTTTCCCGGGCTGTGCTTTACGCCGGGATCGGGAAGGGCTGGAATGTAGCTATGACAGCGCACCGGGGATCCGTGACCAAGGCCGAACACTTCCACAAGCTTCATGATCCCGGGCCCACACCTCTGGTGTTGGTGAACGTGTGGGACGCAGCGTCAGCCCGGGTGGTGGAAGAGGCCGGTGCCACTGCGATTGCCACCTCGAGCTCCGCGGTCTCCTGGAGCCTCGGTTTCCGGGACGGCGACCACGTGCCATGGGGCTTGGCAATGGCCGCGCTTGGCCGCATCGCGGGGGCAACCCGCTTGCCGGTGACGGCGGACATTGAAACCGGCTACGGCCGCACGGATGACGAATTGCGTGCCACCGTCCACGCCGTTCTGGACGAGGGCGCTGTGGGAATCAACATTGAAGACTCCGCGGCGTCTCCGCTCACCGATCCGGCCGAACAATCGAGGCGAATAGCTTTGATCCGCGCCGCCGCTGACGATCGCGGTATACCGATGTTCATCAACGCCCGCACCGACACCTACCTGTCCGGTCAATTTCCGGACACCGCCTTTGATGAGACCCTGCGGCGGGCAGAGGCCTACCTGACGGCCGGTGCGGACGGAATCTTCGTCCCCGGCGTGGTGGATTTGCATGTCCTGCACGAGCTGTCCAACCGGATTCCCGCGCCGCTCAACGCCTTGGCAGGAGTTGGTGCGCCCTCACCTTTGGAATTGCACGACGCCGGTGTGCGGCGTGTCAGCATAGGTGGCAACACTGCCAAAGCGGCGTATGCCAAGGTGGCTCGGGTGGCCAAGGAAATCCTCGGGGACGGCAATTGGGCCGGGTTGGCCGGCACACGAAGCCACGACGAGATGGATTCGCTGTTCGCTCCGGGGCCCAAATACAGCCTGTGACCTTGCGCTGGCCGCAAGGAAAGTTCAGGCACGACGGCGGCACTTGCCTTTAATGTCAGACCTCGCCCATAGCGTGGGTCACGGAAGTCGAGGGGAGAATCCATGGCGAGGCGCAGTGTGCAGTTCTGGCGGATCGAGCAGCTGAACGGCGAGGAGCTCAGCCGCCCGTTTCCGGCGCGCCGCGTGGCCGAAGTACTGAAGAAAGCTCAGGATGCCGGCACGGACAGGCACTTCACCAGTGGAGACGGCACGGTGTTGCTCGCCCAGGCGGTGGCATCATCGCCGCATCCCGTGCTGCTCCTGGACCGGGTCCGGGACACCAATCTCCCCAGCGTCGGTGATGCTCTGGGCAGGCGCAAACCCCTGCCACTGGCTCCGGGGGACCATCTGCTGGAGACCACGTATTTTGCCTTCCTGAAGCGCAATGTCATAGCTGTGCTGACCAGCGGAAACGGCCCCCGCGCGTCAAGGATGGGCGAGTACCTTGAGGGGATGCTGGGGCTTGAGCCAAGCCTGGTCCCGGTTGTCCGGGAGGACATCGAGGAAATCCTGACCCGGTTGGAGGTAAGCCGTTTCGAGTTCGCGCTTCCTGCCGAACGCCTGTCCGGGAAGCTCATGGAGGGCGAATGGGCTGATGTCCTGGACAGCGCTTCACGGCTCATGAATGAAGGTACGTTCCGCATTTCCTTGAGCGTGGGTCGGTCCGGCAAGGCCGAGGACAAGCAACGCATCAGGGACCGCATCCAGCAATTGATTGACCTCTTCCGCAGGGCCGGGTCGGTGGAACACTTCGATTACGTGGTGGCTGAGGGCAAGGACTCCCTGACCGGGGACCGCGAGGTTGTGGACCTTCTCAAGGAGCGGTTCATCTCGCACATCGAAGTGGACCCGGACGTTTTCAACGATCCTCAAAAATCCACGGCAGAAGCCATCAGCATCCTCAACAAACAAGCCAGGGACAACGAGTCATTCTTTGCCAGGACCTTGCCGGACATCAAAGGCTCGGCGGATTCAGCTCTGGTGCCGGACATCGTGGCCGGGGGAATGGCTACCGTCAGGGCGGCTCTTGCGGCCGCTGTGGAGAGTTCCGCGCAAGGGGAACAGAGCGCTGACAGAGCAACTCAACCGGCCGGGGAGAGCCAAGGCGGTGCTGGCCATGAGCTTGTACGAGGTTGACGTCCAACGGACCGGGCGCCGCAGGACCTTGCGGCGTTGGTTCCTGTTGCATCCCGGCGCAGATTTCGCCTGGGCTGCCGCTGCTGTCCTGCTCTGGTTGGGGATAGCCTTGCTTGCCCGGCAACCGCTGATGCTGGAGGCCGCGGATCCCGGCGCGCGGCGGACCCTGTTCCAGACGCTTGCAACCTTGGCCGGAGCAACGGCCGGTTTGACGCTCACCAGTGTGTCCATGCTGATCAATGTGCTGGGAAAGAAGGCTCCGCCGGGCCAGCAGGAACTTCCCTTGGAGAAACTGTCCGCCGCTCATCGTCGCCAGATTGGCGAGGTGTTCCTGTTTGCCATCCCGGGGCTGGGCTTGTTGGTGGTGGCTGCGTTGGTCACTGTGGTCCTGGAAGGAGATGCCCTCACCGGCTTGTGGATTCCTGAGGCCATGGTGTTTGTGTTGACCTTCGCTTCCATCCTGGCCCTGCTGCGTGTGGCGTGGGCGCTCCGAAGGGTGCTGGCGATCTCAACGGCGTAGGCCACCGTCCTGAGCCACGTCCCCAACCCGCAATTCCGTTGCTGGGCAGCGACTTATATGCGGGCCAACCACGGAAAACACACGCATCAACGCACGCTCAGGGCCTCCGTCAATGTCCGGCCGTTCACGTAGATCTCGGCACGGGACGCGCCACTGGCCTGCACTATGGTCTGCGTCAACTGCGCTTGGATCCGTGGAATGTCGCATACGCCCCCGGGCCGGAGTGACCCGCTGAGGTTCACCACCACCGTTGCCCCGCTCATGTAACCGGAGAGGTAGCGCAGTGAAGAATTCGCCAGGGCATCGTAGAGCGCTGCATCGCTGTCCACCGGCATTCCGGTCTCCAGCAGGCGGCTCAGGGCCACGGACAGCGGATCGCCGGGGGTGGCTACGCCCCTGACGGGGACCAAACTGTCGTTGCAGCCAAAGCGCACACCGCGGGCGCCGCCGTCGTCGATCGCCACGTAGTACACGGCTGGTCCTATGTTTTCGGCATCCACGGGAATGACCGTGGGCGTGGCTGTTGGTTCAGGGGCGCTGGTGCCGGGCCGGGGTGAAGGTTCAAGCACCGTGGCTGGCTGTGTGGCGGGCGCCGGGGACGGTGTGCTTGAAGGAGCGGGAGTGGGTGCTGCCGGCGAGGGTGGCGCAGCGGGTACCGCAACGGATGGAGTGCCGGAGTTTGTTGGGGGAGGAACGGAAGGGACGGGGTCCGGCGCAGCGGGGACGGATGTGGTGGGCGCGGTGCTGGCCGGTGGGGTGCGGGGAGCTATGGAAACCGTGGGTAAGGAGCCTGGATCGGAGGTCCCGGAAGGTGCGGGCGTGCAACCAGCCACCCACAAGCCAAAAATGAGGCAGGCAGCGGTGATCGTCGTGACACTTTGTGGTCCCCGTCCGGCATGCATGACAGCCCCGCGCTCCTGTCCGTCCACCTGTATCTCCAACGTTAGGACGGGGCGGCCGAACACAACATGCCGTTACGGTGACGGTTCGGACAAGAGTTGATCACGCCGGCCCCAAA
Organism: Paenarthrobacter aurescens; assembly: GCF_041549525.1. Taxonomy (NCBI): domain Bacteria; kingdom Bacillati; phylum Actinomycetota; class Actinomycetes; order Micrococcales; family Micrococcaceae; genus Paenarthrobacter; species Paenarthrobacter aurescens. Next base: position 4,041,420 of record NZ_CP157456.1, on the reverse strand, counting down.
ACCAGGCAGGAACGCGAATGCCCCCGCCCCGCAGAAAGCGGAACGGGGGCATCAGAAGCGGGAGGGCTAGGCTGCGGCTTCTTCTTCCTGAACGGCAGTGAGCGGCTCGAAGATGGCCTTGATCTGCTCTACAACCTCGGCGTCGTCCTTCGGGTGCAGTTCAGCGAAACGGATCATGGAACCGGGCACGGCCAGCTTGACGTCTTCAAGGACCTTGGCGCCGGCAATACCCGCGGCTTTGCGGGCTTCGTCCTGGGCCCACACGCCACCGAACTGGCCAAAGGCGGTTCCGACGACGGCGGTCGGCTTGCCGGAGAGGGCGCCGGCGCCGAACGGGCGGGACAGCCAGTCAATGGCGTTCTTCAGGGAGGCAGGCATGGTGCCGTTGTGCTCGGGGGTGACGAGCAGGATGGTGTCGGCGTCGGCTGCTGCAGCGCGGAGGGCGGCGGCTTCGGCGGGGACCTGGCCTTCGACGTCGATGTCTTCGTTGTAGAAGGGGATGGTGCCCAGCGAGCCGTGGATCTGCACGTCAACGTTCTCCGGTGCGTTCAGCTGGATGGCTTCGGCGAGCTTCTTGTTGTGGGAATCGGCGCGCAGGCTGCCGACGAGGGTAAGAACAGTGCTCTTGGACATGGTGTCTCCTTGTGTTTGGCCGGGTGCCTTGCGGTTCCGGCCCTCGTGGTCTGGGCTTTGTTGCCTTCACCGATACTAAACGGACTATGGTCCGGTTTCTATTCCCGGGGTCTAGAATATTTCTGTGAGCTCGATCCCCATGAGGCCGGACGTGCCCCTAGGTGCGCCCCACGAGCGCAGTGACGCAGCGAGGAATCGCGAGCGCCTCCTCAACGCTGCCCGGGATCTGGTGGCCGAGTTTGGCGCCGAGGCGCTGACCATGGATGCATTGGCTTGCAAGGCGAAGGTGGGCAAAGGGACGGTGTTCCGGCGTTTTGGCAGCCGCGCCGGGCTCATGATGACCCTCCTGAGTGACTCGGAGTCCGAGTTTCAAGCCGGCTTCATGTTTGGCCCACCTCCCTTGGGGCCAGGTGCCGCGCCCAAAGATCGTCTGGTTGCCTTCGGAGAGGGGCGCATTTACTTCGTCCTGGAAAACGGCGAACTCCTGAAAGCGGCCGGAGCGGCAACCCGCAACAGATTCGAAGTTCCGGCCACCAAACTTTCGCATCGACATATGGAGGTCCTGCTGCGGGAGGCGGGAATCGCGGATCCTTGGGTGATGGCGATGTCCCTGACGTACGCGCTGGACCCCGAACGAATCGTTGACGACGTCCGCGTCCGGGGCATTTCTCCCACCAGGCTCGCGGATTCATGGCGTGAGCTCATTACGCGGCTCCTCAAGGCGGATTGACAGCCGTTCCGGCGGTGGACTTGACCGTGGCGGCAGTCCTGCCCTTGTCCCCGTAAGCGCATTAGTACCTCCGGCGTCGTGATCATGATGCAAGGTGCACATAACAATCTGGCTGCAGGCGCGAAACCGGACGCCTTGAAGCAAAACGTGAAGCAGTTATTGTGGTAGTGTCCTCTTGAATGTGACGCATGCCATACAGGGCTGGTGATCACTGAAGGGGTGCGGGGGACCCAACAACCCGCTGCGCCAATTCGTAGCTGACGCCGGCCACAGCCGGGAACCGCGGAAGGACGAGCATTGAGTTTTGCCACGATTCGGGGCAGCCACCCGACATGCTGAAATATCTGATGAAGCGGTCGGGCATCTACCTGATCATGATCTTCCTGACCACCAGTGCAGGCTACTTCCTGGCCGTCTCAACGCTGAAGCCCGCAGTGCTCGAGCAAGAGAAAATCCCGCGGCCAACCCCCGAACAGGTAGCAGCCTCGTTCCGGGGGCTCGGACTGGATCCGGACCTGAACCCGTGGGAACGGTACGTTCAATGGCTTTGGGGAATTGTGACCCGCTGGGATTGGGGCCGCAGCCCCAACGGCGCATTCGTCAATGCCGAGTTCGCTGATCGCGTGATGGTCTCCACCCGACTGTTCATCGCCTCCATCATCCTCACCCTGATCATCGGCGTGGCGCTCGGTGTCTACTCCGCAGCCCGCCAGTACAAGGTCCAGGACCGTGTCATCACGTCCTACAGCTACCTGGTCCACATCCTGCCCGCACCCATCGCCTACTTCCTGGTGCAGCTCGGTGCCATCAGCATCAACGAGGCCGTGGGCGAGCGCATCTTCTTTGTGACAGGAATTTCGACGCCGGGAATCGAGCCAGGGTGGCCGGCTTTCGTTGATCTTGTGGCCCACTACGCCGTGCCCACCTTCGCGATGACCATCTTCGGTTGGGCCGGCTATCAGATCGCCCAGCGGCAGTACCTCCTGGACAACGTCAACGCCGACTTCGTCCGTACCGCCCGGGCCAAAGGACTGACCCGAAACCAGGCCATCAGGAAGCACGCCCTCCGTGTGTCCTTCATTCCCGTGGCCCAGAGCATCGCATTCACCATCCCCGCCATCTTCACGGGCGGCTTCTTCGCGGAGGCCATTTTCGCTTGGCCCGGCATAGGCCTGTGGAGCATCCAAGCCATCAGCCTCCAAGACGTCAACGTAGCCACCGCCACGCTGGCCTACGGCTCGGTGATCTTCGCGATCGGCGCCATCCTTGCCGACTTCGCCACCACGCTGGTTGATCCACGAGTGAGGGTCCAGTAATGACCAACATCATTGATCCCATTGCGGAAATTGACGAGTCCCGGGTGGCTGACCAGGACGTGGTCATTGGCAAGTCCCGCATCATCTTCCGTCGCTTCATGCGCAACCGAACCGCCGTCGCCGGCTTGTTCATTTTCCTTGCGCTGTTCCTCTTCTCCATCTTTGGCGGGTTCCTGACCTCGTGGGACAAGGACACCATTGATCCCCTGAACATCGGCATGCCGCCCTCACCGGATCACCTGCTGGGTACCACGCAGGCCGGCATCGATCTCATGGCACTTATTGTGGACGGCACCCGGACCTCCATCCTCATTGGTTTGATCGTGGGCGGCATTTCGGTGCTGATCTCCGCCGTATACGGCTGCACCATGGCGTTCTTCGGCGGCAAAGTGGATGCCGTTATGTTGTTCATCCTCGAAGCACTCATCATGATGCCCGCCATCCTGGTGGTGGCCGTGGCAACCAGTGGCGGTGGCGGCCTCAAGGACCTCCCCAGCTGGCTCCTGCTGGTGGTCGTCCTGCTGTTCTTCAGCTGGATGGGAACCGCCCGCCTGGTGCGCTCGCTGTCCATGTCCCTCATGCAGCGCGATTACGTCAAAGCCGCCAAGTACATGGGAGTTCCCTCCCGCCGGATCGTGTGGCGCCACCTCGTTCCGAATATCGGCTCGCTGCTGGTACTGGACTTCACCCGTGGCATCACCGGCGCCATCCTGGCCGAAGTGGCGTTCTCCTTCATTGGCATCGGCATCAAACTCCCTGACGTCAGCCTCGGCGTCCTGATCGGCCAGGCCACCGGACAAGTGTCCTCGTTCCCTTGGATGTTCTGGGTGCCGTTGACCGTCATGTTCCTGCTGACCGGTTCACTGGCCATGATGAACGATGGCCTCCGTGACGCCTTCGACCCCAGCTCAAGCTCCATCGGGCGGGCCAAGACCAAGACCGCAAAGGCTGGCAAATGAGCACCAACACCACTCCCGCTGAGCGTCTCCGCGACGCCGGGCTGTACGCCCCCGGCGACGCCGTCCTCAGCGTCCGCGACCTCAACGTCCGCTTCAACTCCGAGAATGGCGTGGTCCACGCAGTCCGCGGAGTGGACTTCGACCTCATGCCGGGCAAAACATTGGGCATCGTGGGTGAATCCGGTTCCGGTAAGTCCGTTACCTCCATGGCCATCATGGGTTTGCTCCCCGAAACCGCGGACATCACCGGCTCCGTGCGCTTCAAAGGCAAAGAGCTCCTTGGCCTGAGCGACAAAGCCATGTGCAAGCACCGTGGCAGCGACATCGCCATGGTGTTCCAGGATCCGCTGTCCTCGCTGACGCCCGTTTACACGGTGGGCACCCAGATCATCGAGGCTCTGACAGTCCACAACCCCACCATGAGCAAGCAGGCCAAAGAAGCCCGCGCCGTCGAGCTTTTGCGCATGGTGGGCATCCCCAGTCCCAAGGACCGGCTGAAAGCCTTCCCGCACGAATTTTCCGGCGGCATGCGCCAACGCGTCATGATCGCGATTGCCATCGCCAACGATCCCCGGGTGCTGATCGCTGATGAACCCACGACGGCGCTGGACGTCACCATCCAGGCGCAGGTGCTCGAAGTCCTGCACACCGCGCAGGAGGAGACCGGTGCCGCCGTCGTCATGATCACCCACGACCTCGGCGTTGTGGCGGGCATGGCGGACGACATCATGGTGATGTACGCGGGCAAGCCCGTGGAAACCGGCACTGTGGAGGACATCTACTACAACCCGCGGATGCCGTACACCCTGGGCCTCCTCGGTGCCGTACCGCGTGTGGATACCTCGGACAAGCAGTCGCTGGTCCCCATCGAAGGAACCCCGCCCAACCTGGCGCTGCCCGTGCTGGGCTGCTCCTTCGCCGCCCGCTGCCCCATGGTCAGCGACGCCTGCCTGCACGGGGAGCCGGAGCTGATCCCGGTGCCCGGTGTTGAGGCGCAGACCTTGGGGCACAAGGCTGCCTGCATCAAAGCTGAGGAACTCTCCGGCAACGCCGACGCCCACAAAATCTTCCACGCACCTCCCAAGCCCGTTTCAAAGTTCGACGGCGTCACCCGCCTCGAGCGCCAAAAGGTCCTGGAACTCAAGGACGTGAAAAAGCACTTCCCGCTCCTCAAAGGTGCATTGATCAAACGGAGGATCGGCACGGTCAAGGCCGTGGATGGACTCAGCTTTGATATCCGCGAAGGCGAGTGCGTCTCCATAGTGGGTGAGTCAGGCTGCGGCAAGACCACCACACTCCTGGAAATCATGGAATTCCACCCGGACCAGGTGGGCGAAGTGATCATCGGCGGTGTCAGCAACAAGGTGGCCACCGATCACAAGACCAAAATGGCCATGCGCAAGGAAATGCAGATGGTGTTCCAGGACCCCACCGGCGCCCTGGATCCGCGTTTCACCGTATACGAGGTCCTTGCCGAACCCCTGGAAAACCTGGGCATGCCCAAAGCTGCCATCAGGAAACGCATCATGGAGCTCATGAAACTGGTGGGCCTGCAACCGGACCACGTGAACCGCTTCCCCAACCAGTTCTCCGGCGGCCAGCGCCAGCGCATCGGCATTGCCCGGGCGCTCGCAGTCAATCCGAAGCTCGTGGTGCTGGATGAGCCCGTCTCGGCACTGGACGTGTCCGTACAGGCCGGTGTCATCAACCTCCTGGACAAACTCCGTGCCGAACTCGGACTCAGTTACCTCATGGTTGCCCACGACCTCTCGGTAGTCCGCCACATCTCGGACCGCGTGGCCGTGATGTACCTGGGCAAGATTGTGGAAACCGGTGACGTGGACGATGTCTTCGACAACCCGCGCCACCCCTACACCCGGGCCCTGCTGTCCGCCATTCCAGTGCCGGACCCCAATCTGGAACGCACCCGCGAACGCATCATCCTGCAGGGTGACCTGCCCAGCCCGCTTGATGCTCCCAAAGGATGCAATTTTGCAACCCGTTGCCCCGTCTTTGCCGCGCTACCTGCCGCAAAGCAGGAAAAGTGCCTTACTCTGGAGCCGCCACTGGCTTCGGAGGAGGAGGGCACACAGGACTTCGCCTGCTTCTTCCCGGACGGAGAAATAGACGCCGACATGCTGGTGGTGCATGCCTGACGACATATGAAGCATTGAAGAATCCCTGGTCTCAATTCGCAAAAGATATTTCAGTCGTAAACATGAAGGGCAAACCATGAAGAAATACACGACGATCGGTGGCGTGGCGCTCGCAGCAACGCTCATGCTGACCGCTTGCGGCGGGGGAACGCCGTCGGGTCCGGCCTCGCAGAAGGCCGAAGAGGCGGGTGGCGATATCAGCAAGCTGATCAGCGTCAACGCCAAGGAAGCAAAGGACCTGGAGCAGGGTGGCACGTTGACACTGCCAACCGTGGACCTCGGGCCGGACTTCAACAACTCTTCCAACGTCGGCAACAGCGCCGCCACTTCAGCTGTACTGACCCCAGTCAACCCGGCAGGCATGAGCAGCGGCGGGATTGGCGGCTGCTGGAAGCTGGACTATAACGGCAAGGCTGAGCCGAACAAGGACTTCTGCGAAGAGGTCAAGAGCGAAGTCAAGGACGGCAAGCAGACCATCACCATCAAGGTGAACGAGAAGGCCACCTGGAACGACGGCACGCCTATCGACGTCAAGACGTTCGAGAACACGTGGAAGATGTCCCGCGGAGAAGACAAGGCGATTGACATCGTCAACCCGGGATCCTACCCATTCGTTGAATCAGTCACAGCCGGTGCCAACGACAAGGAAGTCATTGTCACCACCAGCAAGCCCGTATACCCCCTTGAGGATCTCTTCTTCGGCCTGATCCACCCGGCCGTCAACAACGCGGAGACCTTCAACAACGGCTTTGCCGGCAACATGCACCCCGAATGGATGGCTGGCCCGTTCAAGGTAGAGAAGTACGACAGCACCGCCAAGACCGTCACCATGATCCCCAACGACAAGTGGTGGGGCCAGAAGCCTGTTCTCGAGAGGATCATCTGGCGTCAGATGGAACCGAGTGCAACCATCGCGGCCTTCAAGAACGGCGAAATTGACGCTACTGATGCCCGCACCCTGAGCCGCTACAAGCAGCTTGAAGGAACCAAGAACGCTGAAGTTCGCCGTGGCCAGCGACTGTTCGCCGGTGGTCTCAACCTCAATGCCGAGCGGCCTGCCCTGACCGACGTCGCCGTGCGCAAGGCGATCTTCACCGCCGTCGACCGCAAGGCTATCCGCGATGTCCGCTTCAACGGCCTGAACTGGTCCGAGGAAAGCTCGGGCTCCATGATGCTCATGCCGTTCTCCGAGTACTACCAGGACAACTACCCTGTGAAGGACACAGGCGCCGAGGCTGCCAAGAAGGTCCTGACGGACGCCGGTTACACGGCCAACGACAAGGGCATCATGGCCAAGGACGGCGTTCCCGTGTCCTTCAAGGTCACGTACTTCGGCGATGACCCCACCCAGGCTGCCACCTCCCAGACCCTGCAGAAGCAGCTCCAGGCCGCTGGCATGGACGTGTCCATTGATCAGCGTGGTGACGCAGACTTCCAGAAGGTTCTGGGCTCGAGGGATTTTGATCTGACGATCTCCGGTTACACGGTGAGCGCGGATGCGACCAGTGGCGTTAAGCAGTTCTACGAATCCACCACCAACGAGAACAAGCTTGGCGACGCCGAGTTGGATGCCGAAATCGAGCGACTGGCAACCATCGCTGATGACGCCGAGCGCAACAAGGCCGCCATGGAGGTAGAGAAGCAGCACATGGAGAAGTACTTCTCCATGGGCACCGTCCTGAACGGCCCGGAGATCCAGTTTGTGCGTACGGGCCTGGCCAACTACGGCCCGTCCCTGTTCAAGAGCCTCTCCAACGTTCCGGATTGGACCACCATCGGCTGGGAAAAGGGCGCCAAGAAGTAGCACCCAGGCAGTAGTTTCCCAAGCGTAGTTTCCTGAAGGCCGGGAACCCCCTCAAGCTGATTCGTCAGTGCGGGGAGGCTCCCGGCCTTCGCCGTCCCCACCCTCTCTCACCTCCCATGCCCTTAAACCGATCCCTCTCTCACCCGGTGATAGAGGGTTGGCCGGAATGGGCTGTTATCTGCGAGAGGGTGGGTAGCCTTGGCACATGACTTCCCAGCCGATCCGCACCGCCGTGGCAGGTTTTGGCTTGTCGGGCAGCGTCTTCCACGCGCCCTTCATCGCCAGCAACCCCGCTTATGAGCTCGCAGTTATCGCAACCTCGGACGAGGCACGCCAAGCCAAAGCACGGCAAAGGTACCCGCAGGCAAAGATTGTGAGCACGCCGGAGGACATCCTCTCGCTCTCCGCCGAACTGGATCTGGTGGTTCTGGGCACACCGCCGGCCACCCACTTCCCGCTGGCGAAAGCTGCGCTGGAAGCCGGGCTGGACGTCGTCGTTGATAAACCGTTCACAGTCCGCAGCGCCGAGGGTGAGGAACTGATCCGTTTGGCTGCAAAACTGGGGCGTGTCCTCACGGTCTACCAAAACCGGCGCTGGGATGGCGATTCGCTCACCGTGCAGAAACTCCTCGACGCCGGGACGTTGGGTACCGTTACCCGGTTTGAGGTGGGGATGGAGCGGTGGGCGCCGGAAATCGCCAAGGCGTGGAAGGCAAGCGCCACGGCCGAGGACGGCGGCGGGGTCCTTTTCGACCTCGGCACCCACGTCCTGGATCTCATTCTCCGGTTCTTTGGGCCAGCCACGGTGACCTTCGCGGAGATCACAGCCCGCCGGCCCCAGGAAAGCGCCGACGACGACGTCTTCCTCGCGCTACGGCACGAGTCCGGTGTTCTCAGCCATGTGACCATCAACCTCAACAGCCACCTCCACGGCCCCCGATTCCGCATCCTCGGCACCGAGGGCGGCTTCGTGAAGTTTGGCACCGACCCTCAGGAGCCCTACTTGCTGGGTGGCGGGCTACCCACGGACAGCGAGTACGGGGTGGAACCTCCCCAAAACAATGGTGTGCTGGAACGGAACGGCCAACGCGTAACCATCGCCACAGAGCGAGGCGCGTACCCGGAGTTCTACCGGATTCTCGCCGAAAAGCTCGACGACGGCGGGGCAACCTCCGCGCTCCCGTTACCTGTTGACCCGGCTGATTCAGTGACGGTGCTGAAGCTCATTGAGCAGGCAAGGGCGCTGGCGTGACGTCTGCGCTGGCGACCAGCGAATAGATGGCTTTGAGGTCCTCGTCTTCGCTGGGCTGGCAGCTGCCAGTCAGCTGGACGATATCCGCGGCGGCGTGCTGATGGACCACGGTTACGGCAGTGAACTGGGCCAGCGAACCCGCCTGAGGATGTGAATAGCGTGCCTCGCGTACGTGCCAATCACGGCCGTTGATGACTACTGGCTCGGTGCCCAGCAGGACGGCATCCGGCAAGGCGTCCAGGAACGAGTCAACGGATGCGGCGATGTCCTGCAGCTGGTAACCAGGCAATCGACGCGACACTGAGATGACCACATTCGCTGTGTAGCGGCCTTCCGCGGCGGGAGCCAACAAGGCGCCCACGGCGTCGGGAACCACCTGCTGGGTCCAACCGGCCGGCGCGTTGACGCTGATGATCGGGTAAGCGGGAAAAGCTTCGGACGGGAATACCTGCTGGGATGTCATGGGAGCCTTTCCGGCGGTGGACTGTGGCGAAAAATCAGTTGTTCAGGAAGTCGACAAACCCGGTGACGGAATCCACGAATCCGGACGGGCTGATGGTGATCTGGCCACCGGCGCCCAGCCCCAGTTCCGCGGTGAGCTTGGCGCCCGCGCCGAGGGTGAGCCCGTCTTCGTCCATGGAAGCGGTGAAGAAGTGCCCCTCACCGGCACCCGCGGCGACCGTTGCGTTGAGCGTCAGTGTTTGGCCCAGAACTTCCACGTATCGGCTCCCGGTCAGTTCCGCTCCGGCACCTGCGCTGAACGCCGTGCCGGTGCTCTGGCCGCCCTTGACACTGAGTTCGCCCTCGCCGGCACTGGCCCATGCGCCGGCGCGGAGTTCTCCACCCTGCCCCAGAGAGAACAAGCCGCCGGCGAAATCGGTTTTGTTATCCACAGTGACCTTTTGACCGGCAAAACCTTCACCACCTGCGGAAAACAGGAACGGGCTGCTGGCTTCTGTGTGCGCGCTGGCCTCCACGCCCGTCATCATGCGCGTGGTGGAGGTGTTGGTGACCCAGCCATCGAAGAAGTCAGAGCGGGTGGTGGTCACGTTCTCGGCGCCTGCGAACGCTTCGCCGTTGGCGTGGGCGTTGGGAAGTCCCAGCCCGAACGGCACGCTGACCCCATACTCGCCTTCGGCGCGAGCGCCCACGAACGTCTCATTGGTGACTGTGGTGTTGACGGGGCCGAACCCGGACTCCGCCTTCCACGTCATGTCGCCCCCACTGGAAGCCTCGCCGGAGCCCCCTGCTTCAAGGCCCCCGGGACCCAAGGAGCCATGGGCTTCGCCGGTGGCCTCACTGTCAATGGAACCGCTGCCTTCAACCGTGACGGGACCATAGCTTGTGGAATCAAAAGTGAACCCAAGCTCTTCTGGACTGATTTTGAAAGGCCCTGTGGAAGGACTTCCCTTGGACACTCCCGAGGAACCTCCGGAGGACGCTTGTTCCTGCTGGTCTGCATTGAGTTTGAGGACGCGTGCGTTGGTTCGCAGGCAAAGCGCTGCTGCCCCCAAGCGTCCGTGGAGATCGCTGTGCCATCTGCTCCGGAATTGGTCGGCGTCGTTACCCCGCCAATAAGAACCTGCCTGGATCATGGCAGTGAGCTGCTGCTGAAGAGTTGTGATCTTCTCCGCTTCTGCGTCCATGACGGCGGACAACCGCCGGAGATCCGCGACGTCCGCGCCTACCAGTCCTTGCCCCATCAGATACTCAGCCCCACGGCGTAAAGCTGTCCCATTGCGTCCCTGCCCATCACGTATCCCCTGAACGTAGTGACATGTTGATCGCCAGACGGTCCATGCTGCCGGGCTTTTCCTGAGCATAGTTGGCCGCAGCGTTCCCGGCCATGGGGACATCTAGCCAGTGTGGAAAAGGAGCGGTATGTGGATAAAGAACCGAATGCCAGGCTCTAAAAAAAATTTTGGAGAAGGCGTAACCTCACCGGTGCCACGAACGATGTAAGGGGTGTGCGGGCCACATCCGCACACTGATCATCCGGTCGCCACCCAACCGCGGCCGGGGCAATCCCAAAATCGTTTGTCGGAGGGTTTCATGTCCTTGTTCACTGTCCTTGCCACCAGCAAAGTCGCCGCTGGCGTCCTGGCCGCCGGAGCTGTAGCTGCCGGCGGAACCGGCGTTGCTGCCTTCAATGGCGCGCTTCCTTCCGGTATCCAGCAGACCGCCCACGACCTCGTCGGTGCCCCCGCCCCGGTGGCTGAGAAGGCCGCTGACGCCGCTGACACCGCGGCAGCCAACGCCGACGCCGCAGCAGCCGACGCCGCCCGGACCGCCAAGGCGAAGGCCGCTGACGCCGTCGAGACCGCGCAGGCAACGGCAACTGAGGCTGCCGAAGCCGGCCAGGCAAAGGCCGCCGACGCAGCCTCCGGCGCCAAAGCCGCTGTGGAGGATGCCACTTCCCCGGAGGCGTTTGGCCTCTGCACCGCTTTCCTCAATGGCGGCCTGAAGTCTGACACCAAGGTTCAGGGCTTCGAGTCCTTGACCATCGCAGCCGGCGGCGAAGCCAAGGTGGAGGCGCACTGCGAGTCCGTGGTGGAAGCCGGTAAGGCTGCCGGCCTGAAGGCTGACGGTTCGGCAAAGTCCGAGGCCGAAGCTGATGCCGCCGTCGAGGCCGCAATGCCGTCCGAACTGCCTGCAACCCCCGCAGTTCCCGCGGTCCCCGCAGTGCCGGGCGCTGTTCCCGCCACGCCGGCAGTGCCTGCTGTCCCCGCTGCCCCTGAGCTGCCCACCCAGGTTCCCACCGATGTCCCGGCTGTTCCCGGTGCAGCCCTGGATTCTGTCCGCTAAGCAAGCAGCGGTTACGGTTTAAGGGCGGGGCTCCTTGGCTTGGACAAGGAGCCCCGCTACGTAGTGTGGTGTGGGACGGAGGCATCCACGGGTGCTTGACCCTTTGGCTGATGAATACGTGCAGGCGGATCAGGACGATCCCGGCCTGCTCTTCACGGCTGCCTACAATAACTTCGCCGGACCAGTGTTTGGCTACCTCCGTGCGCGTGGCGTGGACGACCCCGAGGCCGTGACGCAGGACGTGTTCCTGGCGTTGTACCCAAAGTTGGAAACGCTCCACGGCGGGCTCCAAGGAGCAAAGACTTTACTGTTCTCCATAGCGCATGCGCGGATGGTGGACCACTATCGAAAACGCGAACGAACCCCCGATTCGACGCCGTACGAGGCTGATCTGGATGCCCGGCGGGTACCGTCAGCGGAGGACCAGGCCTTCGGCCATGGTGCCGGGTTGGGCGTCACGGAAATCCTGGATGACCTTCCCGAGGATTACCGGGAGGTCCTGGCTCTCCGGGTGGTGGCCGATGTTTCGGTGGAAGATACGGCCGCGATTTTGGGCAAGTCCCAGGGAGCCGTTAAACAATTACAGCGCAGGGCATTGGGTGCACTGAAGAAACGTGCACTACTAAGGAACGGCACATCATGAGCGAACAAGCAACGCCTCGCGGACGCAACGACCAGCAGGCCGTGGACCATCTGCTGGCTGACGCCGGCTTCTCCGGCGACGCCGGGCTCCGCACGGAACTGCTCGAGCTCCGTTCATTGGCCGGCGCTGCCCCCTTGCCGTCCGAGGCTGTGCGTGCGCTCATGGTCAGCGGCCCGGCTGCCACCCGGGAACTTACGACGACGGCGGGACGGCCCGCGCCCTCGGCCGCAGCTACGGCGTTACTCACCACCGTTAACCCGCAACCTCAGCACCCGAAATCCCAGCCCGGGCCCGTGCCTGTTAATGGATCCGCGCTTGAGGCTGAGTCCGCGCCTGTGGACGAACTTGCGCCTGTGGACGAACTTGCGGCGCGGCGTCGGAAGAAGCGCCGCACGGCCATCGCGGGCCTCGCTGTTGCAGTGTCCTTGGCTGGCGGTGCCACCGCGGCGGTCGCTTCTGAAGGTGGCTTGCCGGGCGCGTTCCAGCACCTTGGTGCAGCGATCGGTTCGGTGGTCTCGCAGTTGAACCCCGGTTCCGGGAGCGCTCCCCAGCCCGATGCTCCGGCGGGGAGCACTCCGGATCCTTTGCCGGTGCGGGAGGTGCCGCAGCAAGCTCCTGCTACGGTGCAACCCCAGCCTGTTCCAGCCCCGCCCGGCAGCCCTGCCGCGCCCGCACCTCAGCCGCAGCCCGGCGTCGGATCCTCGCCGCACGCACCCAAGGAGCCCGAGGTGCCGTCCGGCAAGGAGCCCGTCAAGGGCCTGATTCCCACGCCTCCGGTGCTGCCGGTGACCCCGCCGGAGATCGACCCCTCCGAGATCGATCCTTCAAAGATTGACCCCTCGAGCCTTGGACCCTCACACGTCCCGGTGCCGGCGGAACTGGTCCCGTCCATCCCGGCTAAGCCCTAAAACGTGGAAAGCCCGCTCTTCCGATGCTGGGCAGCAACGGAAGTGCGGGCTAACGACGTTCTGGGCCGAGTTAGGCGGAAACCAGCGTGTGCCAGTCGTTGACGAGGGGCAGGTTGTGCGCCTCGGAAACGGAGTGGTGTGCCACGTGGCCTGCGGCGATGTTGAGGCCGGCAGCGAGGGCGGGGTCGCGGTCGAAGGCGGCCTTGACGCCCAGGTTGGCCAGTGCCACGGCGTAGCGCAGGGTGACGTTGGTCAGTGCGTACGTGGAGGTGTTCGGAACAGCGCCAGGCATGTTGGCAACGCAGTAGAAGATCGAGTTGTGGACCTTGTACGTGGGTTCCTGGTGGGTGGTGGGGTGCGTGTCCTCGAAGCAGCCGCCCTGGTCAACTGCGATGTCCACCAGGACCGAGCCGGGCTTCATGCGGGCAACCAGCTCGTTGGTGACCAGCTTGGGAGCCTTGGCGCCCGGGATCAGGACGGAGCCGATCACGAGATCTGCGTCGATGACTGACTTCTCGATCTCGTAGGCGTTGGAGGCTACGGTCTTCAGGCGGCCCTGGTAGAGGGCGTCGAGTTCGCGCAGCCGGTTGATGTTGATGTCCATGATGGTGACATCAGCACCGAGGCCCAGCGCCATGGCAGCGGCGTTGGTTCCCGCAACGCCTGCGCCGAGGACAACAACCTTGGCCGGACGGACGCCCGGTACGCCGCCCAGAAGGACGCCCTTGCCGCCGGCCGGAGCCATCAGGGAGGAAGCGCCGACCACGACGGAGAGGCGGCCCGCGACCTCGGACATCGGGGCGAGCAGCGGAAGGGTGCGGCCTTCCTGCACGGTTTCGTAGGCGATTGCCGTGACGCCGGAGTTGATGAGCTCTGCGGTGAGCTCGGGCTCTGCGGCGAGGTGCAGGTAGGTGAAGAGGATGAGGCCCTTGCGGAAGCGGTGGTACTCGGCCGCGATGGGTTCCTTGACCTTCATGACCATGTCAGCGCGTGCCCAGACGTCGTCAGCTTCGTTGACGATTTCGGCGCCGGCGATCGAGTATTCCTCATCGGTGATGCCCGAGCCGAGGCCTGCGCCGCGCTCCACCAGAACGCTGTGTCCGTGGGTGCGGAATTCGTGGACGCCCGCTGCCGTGATGGCTACGCGGAACTCGTTGTTCTTGATTTCTTTGGGGACACCGATGATCATCTGTGGGCTCCATCGTTGGCGGCCTGTTCGGCCGAAAAATGTGTGCTGGGCTGTGATTCCAGAATAGATCCGGCTGTGAGGCAGGCGACATGGAGTGCCGGACCTGCCCTGGCGTGAACCGCGCAAACACAAGGATCTTCTGCGCGCTGGCTCGACAATTGTCGAGGCTTGGAGCGTCAAGTGTCGCCTGCTGTTGGTACGCTTTCCCCATGCAGCAGGACGTGGAAGAGATTGTTGAGCGCGTGGCACTGAAGCTGGGCCGGGGACTGTCCCTGGAAGACCTCGACGGCGTTCTGCTCGCCTACAGTTCCAACCAATCCCACGCAGACCGCGTCCGCGTGAACTTCCTCCTGAGCAAGCGGGTTCCCAGCGACGTCAGCGCCTGGCAACTGGCACACGGCATTTCCACGGCCGTGCGACCCGTGGTGGTGCCCGCCAACGATGACCTCGGCATGTTGGGCCGCGTCTGCGTACCCCTTTTGGTCCGCGGTTTCCGCGTGGGGTACTTGTGGGTGCAGTTGGACCTTGAAGAACAAAGCGCGACGGCGATACTCGCCGAACTGCCCGGCGTCCGTGACGAGCTGGACCTCCTGGCGGGCTTGCTCCTGGATTCCAACACGGCCGAATCTGAGTTCCGGAGACGGCGAGAACAGGAATTCCTGTCAGCCTGCGGCGGCGAATCGAACGCTGTGGCCGCCGTTGCCGGGTGGAAGGAAATCCAAGGCCGCGGTCCGTGGCAACTGGTGACCATCCTGGACCCTGAAGGCGCGCGGTCCGACGTCGACCCCATTGCCGCTACCTTGACGCACCGATCAGCGGCGCTGCAGTCCACCATCGGCGTCAACGCGGCCTTGTTCAGTGCCGGAACGGAGACGCATTCGGTGGTCCTGTTCCGTGAGTCGGGCGGCAGGGCGGACCACGCGCAGGTGCTGGTGCACTATCAGCTGGAGCTTGCAAAACGTGCAGGACGCAAGGTGGACAGGGTGATCCTGGGGATCAGTGAGCCGTTCAATGTCATCCGGCAACTGGCGGGCGCTTATCGGCAGTCGAAGGTTGCGGCGCAAGCGGCCGCCGTGGACCAACCCTTGGGCGAACTCGTGGACAGCCGGACAGTTGGTGTGTATCAACTCTTCGATCGCCTGGTGGCCCCCGGAGGTTGGGATGACACAGGATCCGTGCATTTTCAGGCCCTTGAGGATCACGACAAAAACGGCGAATTGCTGCCCGTCCTGGAACTCCTCTATGACAATGACGGTTCTGTTCAGGACGTCGCCGCCAAACTTCACCTCCACAGAAGCAGCATCTACAACCGGCTGGGGCGGATACGGCAGCTCATTGGCGCTGATCCATTGAGCGGCGCAATCCGGCTCGAACTTCATGCCGCCCTGAAGGCGAAGCGCTGGGCTGTGCGCCCGCGGATCTAAGGCGACATGGCCGCGGCAAACAACAGGAGGCGGCCATCCGTCCGGGTGCCCGCCTCCTCAGTTGTCGCTGCCCCTGCCTGGGGTGCCCCTGCCTGGGATGCCCTGCCTGCTTAGGAGCGCCGCAAGCGCTGGCAGCTCCAACGTCCTATCCGCCGACGGAACATGGCACTCCGGCTGCTGCTGCAGTAGCGGCTATGCCACCCCGTGTGGGCGGAGGTCCGGGGCAGGCGCGTGCTCAACCGAGGACCTTCTGTGCGGCATCCAGGATGTCCTGAAACGCCGATCCGCTGGGCGCCGGAGCCGAGGCAGCCGTGGGCTTACCTGGCTTCGGCTTGGACGTTGGCGTCGCAGTACCCGTGGGGGTCGGGGTGGGCGACGGTGTTGGTGTGACCGTGGGAGTCGGGGTGGGTGTGACGGTGGGCGTCGGTGCGGGCGGAGTTGTGATGGTGTCCGACGGCACTTCGCTCGGAGCCGGCGCAGGCTGAGTGGGTGCCGGGCTGGTGTTGCCGGGAACTGCCGGGACCGCGGACGGCGCCGCTGATGGAACCCACACCGGGTCCGCGAGCGAAACCTGCGGGGTAGGAGCCGACGACGGCGACACCGCCCCGGGTGCCTCCGCAATGGTTGCGGGTTGGCCGGCTTCCGAGGACGCCGTTGCCCCTGATGTGGCAGAAGGAGTGGAGGCCAGAGGTGAGGAGGTCTTGGTGTAGGAAGCCTTGGGCCCTGGCATGGCCGAGCCCGAGGTTCGGCCGTCGCTTCCACTGGCTTCCTGCGCCGGGGTTTCCTGGCCAAAGAAGGGAAGGCCAAGCGCCGGCCCCAACGCACCCGCCGTCAGCACAAGGCCGAGGGCGCCAGCAACCACTGCCATGCGCTGGCTCATTTGTTTGACCGACGCAGCTTTCCGGAGGGCGGCCTGCGGTTCACGGCTGAACGAGGCCGCGGAGCCGAAGCTGGGCCTGCTGGTTTCGGCAGCCTGCTTCCGCACGTCCTTGCGGCTAGCCAACGACGCCGAGGCTGTGGCCGCCGCGGCAACCTGCGCGGGGGACTTGCCGCGCGGAGATTCAGTGCGGGTGGACTCAGTGTGCGGGGTCAGTTCCTCAGGGCCTGCAACAACGGGAATGGCTGCGGTTGCGGGTTCCGGTGCTGCTGGCTGCACTACGGGAATGGCCGCAGTGGCGGTTTCCTGGGTGCTGAACTCCGGCGAGCCCGGGTTCACCGCTGACGGCACAGTCTCCTCTGACGGCAAAGTCACCGCTGGAGGAACAATTTCCGCTGGAGGAACAATGGGGATGGCAGCGGTTGGCGGGCCCGGGGTAGTGGACGCCCGGGGTGCAGGGGGCGTTTCAACAACGCTGCCCGTGATGGTGGGTAGGGCTGTAGTGGCTGGTTCGTGCCTTTTCTGTGCCGCTTCAGAGGAGGATGCGTCAGGTGCGATCACTGCCTGGGCAGCACGCTCACGCTCGGCCGCGCGAAGTTGCGCCCGAGTAGGGGACGGCGCAGTAGGGGACGCCGCCATAGGGGACATGGCAGCGGTGGCGAGGTCCGGCGTCGTGCTTGTATTTACAGAGCCGGGGCTGTCCGGTGCCCGAAGCGGAGCGGCGGAGTCTGCCGGCGCGCCGGCAAGGGATCCGCTGGGTTGGGCCCGACGGCGTCCGGTTGGCTTGGTGCGCTCGCCTTCAGTGTGGGCGCGGCGCGGCTGATCCATGGTTGGGGACATGGTTGTTGCCTCTCAACGCCTTCGAGGTTAGCTGTCGGGTTCGGACGAGGCCGTCCGGCCGCCGTAGCGGCTTCACCCCGAGGACTTGGAATCCAAGCCCGGGAACTGTGGGTCCCCCGCCTCTGCCGCGGGTCTGGCGGATCCCGGATTGCGGCAGAGCTCGGCGTCAATCCGGAAGCGGCCCAGCGGAGATTCGGGTCGCCCTACGACGGTACATGAGCCGGAAAGTAAAGTCACATTAATGTAACGGGCGGTACGGCGGCCCAAGCGGCAGGGTTCTATGACTTAGGCTTCGGGGCCGGTGCGGGCGCAGGCAACTCCTGCTGAATCTTCTGGATCTGCACTGCCTGATGGGTCTCCGGCCGAAAGATCTCATCCACTACCCCCAGCATGCCCCCGGTAGCTCCCCGCCGAACGTTCCCTCGCTTGTTGTGCCGTGAAGACCAGTACCAGAGCGCCGCCAGCAAGGCCGGAACGCCCAACACTGCGGCCAACACGAGCAAGATATCCATGGCCTAACACTAGCTTCGGCGTGCAGTGGCAGGTAGACATTGTCTATGGACCTGCCCGTGATGCCACCCGTCTCGCCCATGCTCGCCAAATCCGTTCCGGCCATCCCTGATGTTGGGCACTACGAGCCCAAATGGGACGGGTTCCGGACCATCGTCTTCAAGGATGGCGACGAGATCATCCTTGGAAGCCGGAACGAGAAGCCGATGACCCGCTACTTTCCCGAAGTAGTGGCGGCCCTTAGGAAGAACCTGCCGGACAAGTGCGTGATCGACGGCGAGATCATCCTGATCGAGGGAAACCGGCTTGAGTTCGAGGTGCTCCAGCAGCGGATCCACCCCGCCGACAGCCGGGTGCGGATGCTCGCAGAGAAGACCCCTGCATCCATGGTTGCCTTCGACATCCTCGCCCTTGGCGATGAGAACCTCATGGACAAGCCGTTCTCCGAGCGAAGGAACATCCTGGAACGCGCGCTCGCCAAAGCGGAGCCGCCGGTCTACGTAACTCCGGCGGTAACCGACTTGGAGCGGGCGCAGGAGTGGTTTGTGCAGTTGGAGGGTGCCGGCCTGGACGGAGTGCTGTCCAAGCCGCTGGATGGGGCCTATCAGCCCAACAAGCGCGTCATGTTCAAGACCAAACACGAGCGAACGGCAGATTGCGTGGTGGCGGGATTCCGCTGGCACAAGACCGCGAAGGTTGTGGGCTCCATGCTGCTGGGCCTCCATGACGACACTGGCCTGCTGCATCACGTGGGGGTGGTGGCCTCGTTCCCCATGGCCAAGCGCGAGGCCTTGGTGGCGGAACTGGAGCCCTACCGGATTGAACTCAGCGAGCACCCTTGGGGTGAGTGGGCCAAGCAGGACGAAGCCGCGGGAGGTTCACGGATGCCCGGCGCCCAAAGCCGGTGGAGTGCAGGCAAAGACTTCTCGTTTGTGCCGCTGCGCCCCGAACTGGTGATCGAAGTGGCGTACGACTACATGGAGGGCGACAGGTTCCGGCACACCACGCAGTTCCGCAGGTGGCGGCCGGACAGGACCCCTGAGAGCTGCACGTACTCCCAGCTGGAAGAGCCTGTTGCGTACGATCTCGGGGAGATCCTGAAGCTGTCCGCTACCTAGGGCGTTGCCAGACCGCTGTTACGTTGTTGGCCGGCAACGTAACAGCGGGTTGGCAACGTAGTTACTCTTCGTGGCCTTGGTCGCTGCTCATGCTGCCTTCGGCGGGTGGGGTTTCTCCTGGCGGAACTCCGCCGCCGGGCTCCAACCCTGTGACGTTGCCGTCCAGCGGGTCCGGGTTTGCCGAGGCTGCCGGATCTTCGTCCTCATCCTGGCGCATGTCCGGGTCCTCGTGGATGCTGTCCGCATCGGACGTCGTGTCGTAGGGGCCGGTAGCTCCTGTAGCGCCGAAGCCCTGGGTCTCTTCATTCGAGTTTGTGTCAGTCACGATCAACCCTTTCGTAAGCAAACTTACTAATGCGCTTGCTCCGTCAGCCTAGCCGGGAGCAGCCCCACCGGACAAGCGGCACCCACGCCAGGCGCCGACGTCGTGCCTTTGTGTCTAACGGTGCGCAGTGGTGGCGGTGACGAAGCTCCGGATCGCATCCGCAACGGCTTGGGGACGCATATGTTGCGCCACATGCCCCACGCCGGGAATCTCCGCCAAGCGCCCCTGCGCCACTGCCCTGGACAAACGCAGCGACCATTCCGGGCCCGCAACATGATCCCGGCTCCCGCGCAGAACCAGAACCGGCACGCCCACGCCCGCCAGCCGCTCCTCCGTGCGGTACGCCATCATCACGGGAAGCTCGGCGAGGTACCAGCGGGGCCCACACCGGAAGTAGTCCGAGATGACAATCCAGTTGGAGGAAGGGCTCTCACGGAGCAACCCATCAAGGAAGAGCGCCACGGACTGCCGGCGAACGTTCTTGTGCCGCGAGTCCACCACAGGCCCCATCAGCACCAGCTGCCGGATCTGCTCCGGGGCATGCAGCGCCGCTTCGATGGCAAACTGCGCCCCCATGGAATGACCCACCAACACGTAGGAATCTATCCCGCAGGACTTCAGGGCTGCAGCAATGAAAGCCCCGTACTCCTCCACGGAGAGCTGATGGCCGGGCTTCGGCGTCCCTCCAAACCCGGGCAGGTCCAGCGAATAAGTGGGGGAGTTAGCAGCCAGGACACCGTGTAACCGCTTCAGGTACCGGTGTGAGACGCCGATTCCGTGGATCAGGATATACGCGGGCTCGGACAGGGGTTCGGTGCCCGGTTCCGGCGCAGGCGTGCCCTCCGCCCAAAGGATCCGTCCGGTCAGACCCAAAACCTCCACGTCGGCAGAGTGCAAACCCTTGGTTGTGCTTGGTATCTTCACTGGATTCCCAAACGCTGCAGGAACACCGGAGCGCCAGGTCCGCTCACTTCATCGTGTCTGATCGGCCGCCCGGACACCGCCAGCAGCAACGCAATGGCGGGGCCCTCAACGGCCGGACCCGAGCCGTGATGGAAATGCGTATCAGTGGCCACCAAGCTCCAGCCGTCAGCTATTTCCTTGCCGCCACCCATTTTCCTGCTAGTCCTCACTTGATAGCCCAAGGCAGTGGCCACATGGTCAGCGGGGTAGTCGCGGCGGATGCCCAGTGGGCGGCGGATGTCCTCCCCATGAACGAACGCCTCAACCAGACGGGTGGCCAGCCCGGCGGGCGGTCCGGACGTCCGCGAAAGCACAGCACGCAGGCTGTTCAACGTCCGGGCGGGCTCTTCGGTCTTTTCCAAACCCACACCCACGGCGTTATCCCGGTCAAAGTCCAGCCGGGAGGCGATCATGCGGCGAATGAAGTTCAGCCGGGTGGTTTTGGCGCTATCGATCACATGGGCCAGGACGTCATGGACATCCCATCCGGCGCACAACGATTGCGTCTTCCACTGCGCTGCCGGCAACGGTTCCAGATCCTGCAGCAGGGCACGGCGTTCATGGTGCACCACGGGCCAAACGATCGATGGGGAGCTTGTTGCCATACCGCTATTGAACAGCATGCTTGGATGTGTAGCCCGGCTACGGCGTCGCGTCGTCCTCATTCGAGGCGCTGTCCGCTTCCTCTGCCTGCTTCTTCTGCGTTTCCAGCCACGCCATGATGGAAGCCTGCCGGATCCGCCGATGCGTCCCGCGGTACTCCACGGGAATCTCCCCGCGATCGGTCATGTTGCGCAGATACGTGTGGGAGATGCCCGCCAGCTCCGCGGCCTGCGATGTTGTGAGCATTTCCTCCACGCTGCTGACCGTCACCGTTTCGCCTCGGCTCAGTCTCGCCAAGAGGTCGACGACGGCGTCCCTCGCCTCATCCGGCAGGCGGTGGACCGTGCCATCGACGAACACCGTGATGTCGTTGCTGTCCTGGAGGGAGCGTGCCAGATTCCGGGCGTCGTCAACGGGCAGGCCGGCCGTCACGCGGGGAGCTATCAATGCCATGGCAGAAGCCTAGCCTGAGCCCAGTGTGCCGCCCATTTCGACGCTTCGCTGCGGTTTAGACGACTCCTGCCGTCTTATGCGCAGCAAGCCATCGAAATGGGCGGCGGCGCTGGAACTATTCCGCGTCCAGGTCCGTCTCCAGCAGCTTCACCAGTGCGTCCAGCGCAGCGTCGGCACCCTCGCCCTCGGCCCGCAGCACAACAACGTCGCCCTTAGCAGCCCCGAGGGTCATGAGCGAAAGGATGCTGGCGGCGTCGAGAGCGTCATCGGCGGGGTCGCCTTGCATGGCAATGGTGACCTCCACCGGCTGCTCACCGGCGGCTTCGGCAAACAATGCTGCGGGGCGGGCATGCAGGCCGGAGCGGCTGGCGATGGTGGCTGTGCGTTCGGGCATGGATTTCTCCTTCGATGGAAACAAACAGAAGTTACAGGCCGAGTTCTTCGAGCACGGGAAGCTTGGCGCGCACCCAGTCCCGGGCCTCAAGGGCCGTGGGAGCGGAAAGAGCCAGGGTGGCCAGTTCCTGCGCCTGCTCCAGAGTCACCGTTTTGAGCACGGTCCCCACGGCGGCCAAGGAGCGCGCGGTCATGGACAGCGTGGTGACACCCAGCCCGGTCAGTACGACGGCGAGGGCAGGGTCCGCGGCTGCCTCACCGCAGACGCCCACGGGCTTGGGGTCGCCTTCGCGGCCGGAGCTTTCCTGCACCGCACCTTCAACGGTGAGCTGGACGAGACGGAGCACGGCCGGTTGCCAGGGAGTGTTGAGTTCGGCGAGGGGACCCAATTGGCGGTCCGCGGCCATGGCGTACTGGGTGAGGTCGTTGGTGCCGAGGGAGGCGAACCCCACTTCGCGCAACACGGTGGCTGCGGTCAAAGCGGCAGAAGGTACCTCCACCATCACGCCGGGTGTCTGGATTCCGGCGGCAGCGCAGAGCGAGGCGAAACGTCCGGCTTCGGCGGCCGTGGAAATCATGGGCGCCATGACCCAGACGTCGGCCTCGGATTCCGAGGCTGCCCGCGCGATGGCTTCGAGCTGGCGCTCCAACACGCCGGGGGTGGTGAAGTCGGTCCGGTAGCCGCGAACACCCAGCGCAGGGTTGGGTTCGGTGGCATCGGTGAGGAAGGGCAGGGGTTTGTCGGCGCCGGCGTCCAGGGTGCGCAGCACAACTTTCTTGCCCGGGAACGCATCGAAAACGGCTTTGTAGGCCGCCGCTTGCTCGTCCACCGAGGGCTCGGTGTCCCGTTCCAGGAAGCAGAACTCGGTGCGGAACAGGCCAACACCCTGGGCGCCCAGTGCGGCAGCTGCCACGGCGTCCTTGGCTCCGCCCACATTGGCCAGCAGCGGCACCAGGTGGCCGTCCGCCGTCGTGCCGTTTCCGTCGAATTCAGCCAGTGTGGCGGACGTTTCGGCCCAGGCTGTGGCAGCGGCGCGCTGCTCCTCAGAGGGGGAAACGGCTACGAAGCCGGCGGCGCCGTCTACGTACACTTCGGTTCCGTCCGCCACTGTGTCAACGCCGTGCGCGGCAACTACTGCAGGCAGGCCGAGTGAGCGGGCGATGATTGCGGTGTGGGACTGCGGCCCGCCGCCGGAGGTGACCAGTGCAAGGACCGTGGCGGGATTCAGCGTGGCAGTGTCCGCCGGCGCGAGGTCCTCCGCCACCAGGATGAACGGCGTGTCCGAGGCAGGAATGCCCGGCGCGGGAACGCCACGGAGTTCGGCCACAATGCGGGCGCGTACGTCCAGGACGTCCGTGGCGCGCTCGGCCATGTAGCCGCCCAGGTTGTGCAGCATTTCGGAGACGGATGCGCCGGCTTCCCAGATGGCCCGTTCCGGCGAGGATCCGGCGTTGATGAGCTTGCCCGCAGATTTCAGGAGCATGGTGTCCTTGGCCATGAGCGCCGTGGCCTCGAGGACGGCTTTGCCGTCACCCGAAGCGCTGTCTGCGCGTCCTTTGAGCTCGTCATGGACCGCTTGGGCAGCCGCTTTCAAGCGTACGACGGCGTCTTCCGGACTGACGTCCGCGGCCAGTCTTTCTCCCGACGGCGGTTCACTCACCGGCTTGGGCATCTGGCGGACAGAACCAATGATGCGGCCAGGGCTAACCCCTACTCCTTGGAAATTCTGCACTGAATCCTCTGTTCCTGCTTGTTGGTTCAGGCCCGCCGGCGACGGCACCGGGAGCCTCGAAAACTAGCCTACAAAATTCCTTTGTGAGCCACTTCATATAGCAACGCTATAGGTGCTAGGGTAGCGGTTATGAGTTTCGATGACCAGCTTCCGCCCAAAATTCGGTTGCTTCGCGCAGCTGCCGAGTTGCTGGCGAATTCGGAGGGGTCAGCGGTCTCAACGCGCCAGATCACCAAGCTTGCCGGGGTCACGGCGCCAACGCTCTACCACCACTTTGGCGACAAAGAAGGCCTGTTCGACGCCGTCGTATCAGCCGGATTTGAAGAGTACGTGGCGGGGGAGCGGGATTTTGCACCGTCCGGGGAACCCTTGGAAGATGTCCGGCGGATGTGGGACAACCACGTCCAGTTCGGGCTGAGCCAACCCCATTTGTATCTGGTGATGTTCGGCAATATCAGGCCGGAAAGCCGCCCGGCAATCGTGGCCGATGCTGAGGCGCTTTTGGAAGAAATGCTGAACAAGGCCGCTATCTCCGGTCAGATCAACGTGCCGCCCCGCGAGGCGGCCCGGAGCATTCTGGCCGCCAACGTGGGCGTCACGCTCATGCTGATCGCTGAACCGGTGGAAGAAAGGAATCTCGAGCTCTCAACGATGACCCGGGATTCCATGATTTTTGCTGTCTCCACGGACACCGCCCGTGGCGCCGCAGCGGATGACTCCGGTAAGTCGTCCGTGGTTGTTGCGGCAATCGCCCTGAATGCGGCACTGCAGGCCTCCCATTCAGACCAACTTTCCAGCTCTGAATTGAAGCTGTTCCTTGAGTGGCTTCACCGCATTTCCAGCAGCTCCTAAGGCTGTTCTCTCTCGATCTATATCGACTGACCCCGCGCCGCAGCGGGACACACGTTAGGAATTCACATGGCAACAGAGACCGTTGCGAAGCCCCGCACCAGCGCCCGCGTTGGTGTCCAAAAGTTCGGGACATTCCTGTCCGGCATGATCATGCCCAACATCGGCGCCTTCATCGCCTGGGGCCTTATTACTGCCCTTTTCATCGAGAAGGGCTGGATTCCAGTCGCTGAACTGGGCGGTTTTGGTACCGACTCCGAGGGCAAGCCAAATGTGGGCATCGTGGGCCCCATGGTCACGTACCTGCTTCCAATCCTGATCGCTTACACAGGCGGCCGGATGGTCTATGACGTCAGGGGCGGTGTTGTAGGCGCCATTGCCACCATGGGTGTGATCGCGGGTACAGACTCTCCCATGTTCATCGGCGCCATGATCATGGGTCCGCTGGGTGCCTGGACCATGAAGCAGATTGATCGCCTCTGGGACGGCAAGATCCGCCCGGGCTTTGAGATGCTGGTCAACAACTTCTCCGCAGGTATTTGGGGAGCGGCGTTGGCGCTGGGCGGCTTCTATGGGCTTTCCTACCTTGTTAAGTGGTTCACTGATCGCGCCGGCGAGGTTGTGGAGTTCCTGGTCAACAACGGTTTGTTGCCGCTGACCAGCA
The DNA here is from genome assembly GCF_041549525.1 of Paenarthrobacter aurescens. Lineage (NCBI taxonomy): Bacteria > Bacillati > Actinomycetota > Actinomycetes > Micrococcales > Micrococcaceae > Paenarthrobacter > Paenarthrobacter aurescens. The sequence goes on along the minus strand of NZ_CP157456.1, from coordinate 4,016,273 downwards.
TTTTCATTGAGCCCGCCAAGGTGCTCTTCCTCAACAACGCCATCAACCACGGCGTGCTCACCCCGCTGGGTATTCAGCAGTCGCTGGAGCAGGGCAAGTCCATCCTGTTCCTGCTGGAAGCCAACCCCGGCCCGGGCCTGGGCATCCTGCTGGCTTACATGTTCTTTGGCCGCGGTGCCGCGAAGGCTTCGGCTCCCGGCGCAGCGATCATCCACTTCCTCGGCGGCATCCACGAGATCTACTTCCCGTATGTCCTGATGAAGCCCATCCTCATCCTCGCTGCAATCGGCGGCGGCATGACCGGTATCGCCACCCTGGCCATCACCAACTCCGGGTTGGTTGCTCCGGCAGCTCCGGGGTCCATCATTGCCGTGCTGGCGCAGACCTCGCGTGACAGTTACGTTGGCGTGATTCTGGCAGTGGTCCTGGCCACGGCCGTGTCCTTCCTCATCGCCGCAATCATCCTGCGCACGTCCAAGAACAAGGGCGAGGACGATCTCTCTGCAGCGACGTCCCGCATGGAAGCCATGAAGGGCAAGAAGAGCTCCGTCTCCTCCGCGCTGACAGGTGACGCCGCAGCCAGCCGCGGCGAAGGAACCGTGCTGACCCGCCCGGTCCGGAACATCGTGTTCGCTTGCGACGCCGGCATGGGTTCCAGCGCCATGGGCGCCTCGGTCCTGCGCAACAAGATCAAGGCTGCCGGTTTCCCGGACGTCAAGGTCACCAACTCGGCCATCGCCAACCTCAACGACAACTATGACGTTGTGGTCACTCACCAGGACCTGACCGAACGCGCCCAGCCGAGGACGGCCAGCGCCGTTCACTACTCGGTGGACAACTTCATGAACAGCCCCAAGTACGACGAAATTGTTGACTTGGTCCGCAGCAGCAACACCGAAGGCGCGGCTTCAGGCACGACGACGGAACCCACCGCCGGTGCACAGCCCGCCGCCGCTGCCTCAGCAGCCGCCACCCACGGTGCGCATGCAGCCGAGCCGGCCAACGCCGTCGACGGTGATGCCAGCCAGGGCAAGGGCGTCCTGCTGCGCGAAAGCGTGATCCTGAACGGCACATCCCGTGACCGTGACGCAGCGATCGACGAAGCTGGAAAGCTCCTGCTGGACCGAGGCGCAGTTGATGTCAGCTACGTCCATGCAATGCACGAGCGCGAGGAATCGGTGTCCACGTACATGGGCAGCTTCCTGGCGATCCCGCACGGCACCAACGATGCCAAGGAACACATCAACCACTCGGCCGTGTCCATCATCCGCTACCCGGAGGGCATTGACTGGGGCGGCAAGCAAGTGAAGTTCGTGGTGGGCGTGGCCGGCCTCAACAATGAACACCTCCACATCCTGTCCTCCATTGCGAAGATCTTCACCAACAAGGCCCAGGTGGCCCAGTTGGAGGAAGCAACCACGGTTGATGAAGTGCTGGAGCTGTTCGGAAAGGTCAACGCATAGTGAAGGCAGTCCATTTTGGGGCAGGCAACATAGGGCGCGGCTTCGTGGGGCTGCTGCTTCACGAGGCCGGCTATGAGGTGGTGTTCGCTGATGTGGCGGACGCGCTGATCAGCCAGCTCGCGTCGGCCGGCAGTTACGAGGTTCATGAGGTAGGCGAAAACCCGGCGGTCAAGACCGTCACCGGCTTCCGGGCTTTCAATTCCGCCTCGCAGGAAGCCGCGGTTGTGGAGGAAATCTCGACGGCGGATGTGGTCACCACTGCTGTGGGGCCGCACATCCTGAAGTTCGTGGCGCCGGTGATTGCCCGCGGCTTGGCCGCCCGTCCCGCGGATCTGCCACCCCTTCAGGTCATGGCTTGCGAGAACGCAATCAATGCCACGGACCTCCTGCACACGGAGATCCTGGCAGCGTGGGACGACTCCGCCGGCGACCTCGACGCCGTCGCAGTTTTCGCCAACACCGCCGTGGACCGTATTGTCCCCAACCAGGCGCCTGGCCAAGGCCTGGACGTGACGGTGGAGACCTTCTACGAGTGGGTCATTGACCGTACGCCCTTTGCCGGCAACGCGCCGGTGATCCCGGGTGCCACGTTCGTGGACGAGTTGGGGCCGTACATCGAGCGCAAGCTGTTCACAGTGAACACCGGCCATGCTTCGGCAGCGTACTTCGGTTACCAGGCCGGGCTGGAGAAGATCTCCGATGCCATGGCGGACCCCTCTGTTGCTGCGAAAGTCCGGGCAGTCCTGGAGGAGACCAAGGAACTGCTGGTGGCCAAGCATGGGTTTGTGGAGGCAGAGCAGGAGGCCTATGTGCAGAAAATCCTGTCCCGCTTCACCAACCCGCACTTGCCGGACACGGTGAACCGCGTGGGTAGGGCGCCTTTGCGGAAGCTCAGCCGACATGAACGTTTTGTTGGTCCCGCTGCCGAGTTGGCCGAGCGCGGGGTAACCCCCGTGGCTCTCCTTGAAGCGATGTCCGCAGCGTTGCGTTTCGACGACGGTAACGACGACGAAGCTGTGGAGCTCGCCAAGTTGCTGTCCGAACTGGACGCGGCTGCCGCCGTCGAGCGCATTACGGAACTGACGGCGTCGCACCCGCTGTTCCCGGCGGTCCAGAAGCTCGTGGAGGACCGCCAGGCGGAGTCCTGATCCGACGATCGAAAGTAACAAAGGCTCTCCAGCGGGAGAAAAACAGGTGACTTCGGTCACTTTTACCCGCTGGAGGGCCTTTCGGTTTTGAAGTAAGCCTCACCTTACTAATAGAGTCAAAAAGCAATTAGGCAACACAACTGTGACTTATTAGTGAGTGGAGTACCGGCGTGAAAAAGAGGCTGTCGAGCTACATCGGGGCACTGGCTGCAGGCGCAGCCTTGCTGACCGTTACGGCATGTGGAGGCGGGGCAACGGCGTCCTCGCAGCCCGAGGAAGCCAGCACCATCACCATCGAGCACGCCCAGGGTTCCACGGCCAACGTTCCCGTGAACCCGGCGAAGGTTGTCACCTTCGATCTTGGCGTTCTGGACACCATGAACGCGCTCGGCGTGGAGCCCACCGGTGTCCCCGAGGCCAGCTACCCGGAAGCGCTGAAGAAGTTCTCCGAGGCCAAGTACGCCAAGGTTGGTTCACTCAAGGAACCCGACTTTGAAGCCGTCAGCTCCGCAGCCCCGGACCTCATCATCGTTTCCGGCCGCACCGCTGGGGCCTATGAGGAACTGAGCAAGATCGCCCCCACCATCGATCTCTCCGTGGACGCCGCAAAGCCCATGGAAAGCTTCAAGGCCCAGACGGAGAAGCTCGGCAAGATCTTCAAGAAGGAAGACGAAGTCGCCTCCAAGCTCGCGGAGGTGGACAAGACGGTTGACGACACCAAGGCCAAGGCTGCTACGGCCGGAAAGGGCTTGATCGTCCTCACCTCCGGCGGCGAAGTCACCGCTTACGGCGCAGGCTCACGCTTTGGCATCATCCACGACGTCCTGGGCGTCCCCACTGCCGCTGACGTCAAGAGCGAGGGCTCCCACGGCGAGGCTGTTTCCTTCGAATACATCAAGGAAACCAACCCGGACATCCTCTACGTCATCAACCGCGACACCGCGATCGGCACCGCAGGCTCCACTGCCAACCCGATTCTGGACAACGAGCTCGTGAAGTCCACCAATGCTGCCAAGAACAACAAGATCGTCAACCTCGATCCCGCCGGCTGGTACATCGTGGGCTATGGCCTGAACAACGTCCAGGCCATGGTCACGGCAGTGGCCGGGTCCGTCGCCTGATCTTCTGCACCACCTGAAAACCTGACGTGACAACTACAGCCGTGCGTCCCACGGCCGCAGCAAGCCGCAACCGGACTGGCGGGACCGCCCGTTTGGTTGCGGCTGCTGCCGTTGTGCTGGTGATCGCCGTGGGCAGCATCTTCGTGGGCGTCAGCGATGTTTCGCTGCCCGCCTTGTTGGCGAACGACGCCGGTGCCTGGGAAATCTTTTGGGTCTCCCGGGTGCCGCGCACCTTGGCTGTGGTCCTGGCCGGGATGGCGGTTGCGGTTGCCGGATTGATTATGCAACTCATGGCCCGGAACCGCTTCGTTGAGCCGTCCACAGTGGGCACCGTGGAGTCGGCCACACTAGGCATCCTGGTAGTCACCGTGATGGCTCCGGACTCTCCCATTCTCACCAAGATGCTGGTGGCTTCGGTGTTTGCCATCCTGGGCACCGCGCTCTTCCTGGCGATCCTTCGCAGGCTTCCGGCCCGCAACACCCTGCTCATTCCCTTGGTGGGCATCATGCTGGGCGGCGTCATTGCAGCCGTCACTACCTTCTTTGCCTACCGGTTCGACCTCCTCCAAACCCTCAGCAACTGGATGATCGGAGACTTCTCCGGCGTTCTCCGCGGCCGGTATGAACTGCTGTGGATCGTGGCTGTCCTGGTGTTGGTGGGCCTTTTGGCTGCCGACCGCTTCACGGTGGCCGGGATGGGGCAGGACTTCACCACCAACCTGGGCCTGAATTACGCCCGTACCATGCGGCTGGGGCTGATGATCGTCTCGCTGATCTCGGCTGTGGTAGTCACCACGGTGGGTGCAGTCCCGTTCCTCGGCTTGGTGGTTCCCAACATCGTTTCCCTGATCTTTGGCGACAACCTCCGCCGTGCGGTGCCCTGGACCGCGCTCTTCGGGGCAGCGTTTGTGCTGGTCTGCGACATCATCGGCCGGACCATCCGCTTCCCCTATGAAGTGCCGGTAGGGATGGTCATGTCCGTCCTGGGGGCAATCCTGTTCCTCTTCCTGCTCTTGAGGAAACGCAATGCCTGAAACGTTCGTGGCTCCCTCATCCCTGGAGCCGGGTCCTCCCGTTTCCAAGCGCACACGCTGGTTCGCCCCGGCACGCTGGCGCGGGAAAATCCGCAGCACCCCACCGGGACTGGTCATCGGCATCCTGGCGATTGCCGCCGTCGTGCTTGTTGCCGTTTTCCTGACGATCGATCTTAGAGGCAACATCGCCTACGTGCTGCCGCGGAGGGCCATCAAGGTCTCTGCCATGCTGCTGGTAGCCGTGGCGGTGGGCGTTTCCACGCTGTTGTTCCAGACCGTGACGGCCAACCGGATCCTGACGCCGTCCATCATGGGGTTCGATTCGCTGTACATCCTGGTGCAAACCGCACTGGCGTTCGTGGCAGGCGCAGCCACACTGGCCACCGCTCCATCAACGCTCAAGTTCGGGCTGGAAATCCTGCTGATGGTGGGATTCAGCGTATTCCTGTACCGCTGGATGTTCACCGGGGCCACGCGATCGCTGCACCTGCTGTTGCTCGTGGGTATTGTTCTGGGAACCTTGTTCCGCGGCTTTTCCTCGCTCCTGCAGCGGCTCATGGAACCCAGCGAATTCATCATCCTCCAGGATCTGTTCTTCGCCAGCTTCAACAACGTGGACCCGGGACTGCTGGCTGTTTCCGCCGCGCTGATCGCCCTGGTGTGCATCGGCGTGTGGCGCATGCGGCATACCTTGGATGTCCTGGCGCTGGGCCGCGAAGTGGCCATCAACGTGGGGGTGGACCACAAGCGCGTGGTGATGCGGGTGCTTCTCGCGTGCTCGCTGCTGGTGGCTGTTTCCACGGCATTGGTGGGCCCGGTGACGTTCTTCGGGCTCCTGGTGGTCAGCCTCGGTTATCAGCTCTGCCGTGGTTTCCGGCACGCCTGGCTGCTGCCGATAGTGGTCCTGATCGGTGCCATTGCGCTGGTAGGTGGCCAGCTGCTGTTGGAGCGCGTGTTCGGGTTTGCCACTGCCCTGAGCGTGATCATTGAGTTCACCGGCGGCATTCTTTTCCTTTACCTGTTGTTGAAAGGTTCCTTGAAATGACCTCTGAGATGAGTGGGCTCTGCCCATGATCACTGTCCGCAACGTCACCAAGCGCTACGGCGGCACCACCGTGCTGGACGATGTGAGCTGCGAAATTCCCCGCGGCGGCATCACCTCCATCATCGGACCCAACGGTGCCGGCAAGTCCACGCTGCTCTCCCTGATCAGCCGCCTGCAGCCCATGGATTCAGGGGGAGTGTCCGTTGCCGGCTTGGATGTCACGGCAACTCCCAGCAAGGAACTGGCCAGGACCATGGCCATCCTTCGGCAGGAAAACCACCTCACCATGCGTTTGACCGTGCGGGATCTTGTGGCATTCGGACGCTTCCCGCACAGCGGCGGACGTCCCACGGTGGAGGACCTCGAGCACGTTGAGGAAGCCATCCGGCAGCTGGACCTGACATCCATGGCGGACAAGTTCGTGGATGAGCTCTCCGGGGGACAGCGGCAACGGGCCTATATTGCGATGGTCCTGGCGCAGGACACCGAATACCTGTTGCTCGACGAGCCCCTGAACAATCTGGACATGAAACACTCCGTGGAGATGATGCGGCTGTTGCGGCGACTGGCCGACGAGCTCGGGAAGACGATCGTGCTGGTGGTCCACGACATCAACTTTGCATCCTGCTATTCGGACACCATCCTGGCCATGAAAAACGGCCGGCTCATTCATCAGGGCACGCCCTCGGACATCATGCGCGCCGGGATGCTGCACGATGTCTACGACATCGATATTCGCATTGAAGAAATCGACGGCAACCGCATCGGCGTGTACTTCGCCTGACGCTTTTCCGCATCCCGCTCCAGGGTTATCCACATACGGCTGCGACCCCAAAACTCTTCGTCACGATTCCGGGACCTCCCCCACTAGCAATAAGAGAGAGCGAACGCTCACTTATTGAAATGCCGGTTTACCCCGCCCCTCGCGCCGCGTTGCATGCCGCCGGGACGGTGGCCCGGGACTAGCAAGGGAGCACTGAATGTCCGTATCACTGTCATGGGGCCGTTTCGGCCGGCGTGAAAAGACGCCGGGTCCGAGGAAGGACTCCACGGTCATACCTCGGATACCCCCGTCACGGCAACGCGCTGTGATGCGGACTCCGGCGGCGGCCCTGGCCGTGGTGGTGGGTGCGGGATCGCTGATGCTGGGAGTCTCTCCGGCAATGGCGGCCGCCGGAGACTTCACCATTTCCCTCTCTGCCCCGGAAACGGTGCCGCTGAGCCAGAACTACAACTACACCGCCACTGTTGATTTCACCGGTGTTGATGCGTCCCATCCGGCAAGTGGCGTAGCAATGACCACAACGCTCCCGGAGGGCACTACATTCGCGGGGCTCCCCACCGGTACTTCGTCGCCGGTATTGAGCCATAGTTATGATCCGGCTACCCGCGTGCTGAGCATGATCCTCAACGAGACTACCGAGGACCTCCTCAGCGTGGTGTACACGGTCTCGCAGGTGGACAACGAGAAAAAGTATGAGGGTTTTCCGTTGAACACGGTGATGACCGGTACGGGCGGACCCAGCGGCCAGGTAACGTCCGGGCCGGTCACGTCAAAAGTCACCGGCCCCCATGACTATCGGGCGCAGAAAATGGCCACCACCATCACTGGATCCACCCGCCGTGAGGTGACCTACCGGTTCAACGTGTGCTCGGAGGAAAGCTACCTGAGTTTTTCCGCTTACGCACAGAAACTCACTGATGTCTTTCCCGCCGGTGCAGAGTTCGCTTCCGCTTCCACCGGTCTGGGCTCCTGGGACACGAGCGCGTGGCCCCAAGCCACCTGGACCCACAACGAGCGGTACGACCACACCGGATACTGCTTGGACCGGAGCAACACCGGCATCTGGCTCACCGTCCGGTATCCCCGGGATGTTGCTGGTTGGGAAGACGGCCAGAGGCCCCCGGTCAATACCGTGACCCTGGAGACCACGGACGCCAACGGTGTGGTCAGGGCCGGCAAGCCCGCTGCTTCGCAAGGGCCTGTCTTCAGTCCCGGTGGTGGGGTAACAACGGCGATCGAGAAATATTCGGGAGGCCGAACCTCGGCAGGAATGATCGCCAGGAGCACCTACGTCAATGCCTCCTACCTCGGGCCCAGGGACAGCCCACGGGCCGAGGACCTCGTTATTACCGATAGCGGTACAAGCGGCGGCCCGTCTGAAGAGTGGTTCCACCATAACGATGTCACCGCCATCAACGCGGTTTTCAGTCCTGTGTTGGCTACGGAGGACCTTCCCTACACGCTGGAGTACCAGACCGATTTCTCCGATGCGTGGCAGAGCTTCACGCCCGCCAAGCCCACTACCAGCACCAACTTGTCGCTGACCGTACAGAACACAGGTTCAAACAGTTGGGAGTTGTTCGGCGGGAACAACACCCTCAACGTGCCGCCGGGCTCCACCCTGACAGGGTGGCGAATCTCTGTTGCACCCGGCGCTGAGTCCGTGCCGGTTGGTTCGGAAGTGCGGGTCACTGTGGGAAGCGTGCCGGTCTTCCGTGACGTCACCGACGGCGTGGTTGCTCCGGACAGCCCTGCGGGTATTGCACCAGGGCCGGTGAACAACACTGCCACTTTGAAAGCGGGCGGGCTGACGGGTCAGGCCTCTGACGTCTTCAGCCCGGTGGATTCGGTGTACCTGACCACCAACGTCTCGGCTCCAACGGTCCTGAGCGTGGGTGATGCCGGCACCATCAAGGCTGGCATCGTCAACCAAAATCCCTCCGAAACCTACCAGGATGCAGTGATGTCCGTAGTGCTGCCGTGCGGAGTCCTCTACGATCCCAGCAAGACCATCACTCCCGTGACGGACGTTGTGGTGGGAGTGGAGCCCATCCCGGCAATCGGGAACGGCGTGACGGTCGATTCCACCTCGCGGGTCACTGATGCCGCGGGATGTGAGGTGCAGGTTGTAACCTTCACGTTCGATCACATCAGCCCCATGAGGGACCCGAGGGAAGCTTCTCATCGCAAGGTTGAAAACACAGGGTGGCAGTACCTCATCCCTGTTACGGTCCTTGCCAAGGCCTACAACCCCTCTGCCTCATCCATCCAGGTGGAATCGTATGCCTCAACAGGAGATCAGCGTTTCATCGAGCGGGCACACGGCGGCACAGCTGAGCAAACAGTGCCGATGATCGGCTACGCGCCCTTCTTCGGTGAAGACATCCACAATTTTGATGCTGCGCGGACAAGCATCGCCAAAGCAACCGGCCGGATATCCATCAACACCGCCGGGGGCTTGCTGCTCGATAAACTGTCCGGTTCCTCGGAAACAGGTCCCTGGTCCTTGGCCACCACCGTTGACGACTCGGCGTTCTGGCAGATTTACGTCAGTAACGTCCTGCCCAACCCCATTACCGGGGCCAACTTCTTTGACCGTTTGCCGGCTGTGGCAACAAATGACGATTTCGACGTCGTCCTGTCCGGAGCCGTAACCGGCGCCCCGGAGGGGGCAAAGATTGAGTATTCCACTGACGCCACGGATGCCACCTCGGGTGTTTGGACCACTGATCCGGCCAACGCCACGGCCTTCCGGGTGGTGATTGACGTCCTGGCCACCGGCGAAGATTTCACCCTGCTGGTTCCCACCAAGGTGTTGGGAAATCCAGGCTTCGGAGAGAAGGCGAGCAACGTACTCGTCGCCACAGGAACGTATAACGGGCAGTCGGTGCAGTTTGCCACTAACGAGGCTGCTGTGAATATAGCGGGTACTTCTGCGTTGGCTATCGAAAAGAAAACCAATGGAGAGGATGTTAAGGCCGCTCCGGGACCGCAGGTGCTTCCCGGCAGTGACGTGAAGTGGTCCTACACCGTGACGAACACTGGCGATGTAGCTCTCAAGGATGTGCTGGTGGTTGATAAGGACAGCGCCGGCCGTGAGGTGTTCTCCGGGAAGATTCCCTCGTTGGCGCCCGGTGCCTCTGTTGAGTTGTCGGCTCAGGGCAAGGCTGTTGAGGGACAGTACAAGAACACTGTGCAGGCAGCGGCCGCAAACCCGCTTGGTGGTCCGGACCTGAGTGCCTCTGACGATTCCTACTACTTCGGTGCCGTGCCTGGGCTGAAGGTGGACAAGCTGGTCTCCACGCACCAGGAAGGTCCATGGAGCGAGGCCGTGAATATCAGCCCGAATGAAATGGTTTACTGGCAACTCAGCGTGACCAACACCGGCAACACGGTGCTGACGGATGTCCGATTCGACGACCCCGCACTGGGGGCCATTGAGCCGGTAGCCACTCTGGCCCCGGGGGAGACGGTCAGCCGGGTAATTGCACAAGCCAACGTCACTGAGTCCTACATCAACGTGGTGGTTGCCTCGGCAACGGTGCCGGGAGGGGAAGGGCCCACTGGGACTGACTCGGGGGAGGTTGTAGTAGAGCAGGTGGCAGTTGTGCCGCCCGTCCCTTCAGTTATTCAACCGACTGCAACTCCACCCAGTGAAATTCCGCCCAGTGAAATTCCGCCCACCGGGGCTGCTCCCGCTCCTGCTGTGACGCCCCTCCCTGCCACGGACGAACTCCCGGACACCGGAGCCACCGGCGTCATGGTGGGGCTTGCCGGCGCTGCAGTGCTTCTGATTGCTGGTTGCTTGGCGCTGGTGGCCAGTCGCCGGCGGAGCGCCTAACGCGGGGCCTGAGGTGAGTTAAACCAGCGACGTCGGCACCCAAGCCAGGGTGCCGACGTCGTGGTTTCTCAGGGTTTGTAACTTAGCGTGTAGCCGCGGTTTCTCCTTCAGCCATGGCCTTCCATTCAGCCACTCGGGCCTGGTGCAGGGGCGTTCTGCGGACGATTCCATAGGCCACGCCGAGGATGGCGAACCAGATGGGCGTCACCAGCAGGGCCGTGAGCGTATCCGGCTGGGTGGTCAGCGCCCACACCAGGAATGCGAAGAACGCGAACACCACCCACACCATGGGGATGCCGCCGGGCATCTTGAACGGTGAGGCTGCGTGCTGTTCGGGGCGGCGTTTGCGGTACACGAGGTAACTGGCCAGGATGATGGACCAGACGAACATGAAGCAGACTGCGGACACCGTGGTCACCATGTCGAACGCCACGCCCACGTCCTTGCCTGCGTACAGGAGTGCGACGCCGGCCAGCAACAGAACGCAGGACAGGAACAGTGCATTTTGAGGTACTTTGCGGCTGGAAAGACGGCCGAAGAGCTTGGGTGCGTCGCCGTCGTTGGCCAAGCCGTAAACCATGCGGGACGTTGAGTAGATGCCCGAGTTGGCGGAGGACATAGCTGAGGTCAGGACCACGAGGTTGACCACGGTGGCCGCCATTCCCAGTCCTGCCAGGGAGAACATGGCAATGAACGGGCTCTGGCCGGCTTTGAACTCGGTCCACGGCGTGACGGACATGAGGATGATGAGGGCGCCTACGTAGAAGAGCATAACGCGCAGGGGAATTGCGTTGATGGCGCGGGGGAGGTTGTGCTCCGGGTTCTTGGTTTCGGCGGCGGCAGTGCCCACCAGTTCGATGCCCACAAACGCGAAGACGGCGATCTGGAAACCGGCCACAAACCCCATGAATTCCTTGGGGAAGAATCCGCCATGGCTCCACAGGTTGGTGAAGCTGGCCGTTCCTGCGTTGGACTGGAAGCCGGTGAAGATCATCACCAGGCCCACAACAATCAGGGCCACGATTGCAATGATCTTGATCAGCGCGAACCAGAACTCGGTCTCACCGAAGGCCTTCACCGTGGGAAGGTTCAGCAGGAGCAGGATGATGATGGTGGCCAGCCCCGGGATCCAGAGCTGGATTCCCGGCCAGAGTTCGTCCGCGTAGCCTGCGATTGCAATGACGTCTGCCACGCCCGTCACTACCCAGCAGAACCAGTACGTCCAGCCGGTGAAGAAGCCCGCCCAGGGCCCCAGAAGATCCCCGGCGAAGTCGCTGAAGGACTTGTAGTTCAGGTTGGACAACAGCAGCTGGCCCATGGCTCGCATGACGAAGAAGAGCATGAAGCCGATGATCATGTACACGAAGATCACGGATGGACCGGCAACGGAGATGGTTTTGCCGGAGCCCATGAAGAGGCCGGTTCCAATAGCACCGCCAATAGCCAGGAGTTGGATGTGGCGGTTGCTGAGCGAGCGTGACAGGTGGGGCTCGCTGTCCCTGCTGGAGGCGCGGAGCAGCTCCGGTGTTGTCTGGTCGGACATTAGTTCTAGAACCCTTCGAAGGAACCGCCATAATAGTGACGGCCGTTACAAATCTGTTCGATAAAGTTATAGCTAATGTCCGAGCAATGGCGAATCGGTCTGCATGGCGAAAGCCCCTCTTGCGGAAAAGAGGAGCTTTAGCCCTAGTGATAGCCCGAGGATTCAGGCGATGTTGCGCTTATAGGCAGCAGTGGCAAAGGCGTAGGAGACCACAAGGATTCCTGCGCACCAGGCCAACGCAACCCAGATGTCGCCGCCCACCGGGCGCTGGGCGAGCAGATCCTGGATGGTGTTCACAATGGACGTTACGGGCTGGTTTTCCGCGAACCACCGGACCGGGCCCGGCATGGTTTCGGTGGGGACGAATGCTGAGCTGATGAATGGCAGGAAGATCAACGGATAGGAGAACCCGCCCGCGCCATCAACGGACTTCGCCGAGAGGCCGGCGATGATCGCAATCCAGGTCAGCGCCAAGGTGAACAGGGCCAGGATGCCCGCCACTGCCAGCCAGTCAAGGACGTTGGCCGGGCTGCGGAATCCCATGAGAAGTGCCACCACTACGATGATCACCAGTGAAAGCCCATTGGCCACCAGCGAGGTCAGCACGTGCGCCCAGAGAACGGCTGACCGTGCAATCGGCATGGACTGGAACCGCTCAAAGATGCCGCTCTGCATGTCTGTGAAGAGCCGGACTGCGGTGTAGGCGATCCCGGATGCAATGGCAATCAGCATGATGCCCGGGAGCAGGTAGTTCACGTAGTTCTCGGTGTTGGTCCTGATGGCGCCGCCGAAGACGTACACGAACAGCAGCATCAGCGCGATCGGGGTGATGGCGGTGGTGATGATGGTGTCAACGCTGCGGAAAATGTGCCGCATTGAACGGCCCAGCAGGACCGAGGTATCTGCGAAGAAGTGGGTGCTCATGACCTGTCCTTTACTGACTCGCTGCCTGCAGCAGGCTTGTTGCTGCCGGTGCCCACCAACGCCAGGAAGATGTCCTCCAGGCTTGGCTGCTTCTCGACGTATTCGATCTTGGCCGGCGGGAGCAGTTGCTTGAGCTCGGCAAGGGTTCCATTGGCGATGATGCGGCCCTCGTGAAGGATGGCGATCCTGTCCGCGAGTTGTTCAGCTTCATCAAGGTACTGCGTGGTGAGCAGCACCGTGGTCCCTCTCTTGGCAAGGTCTTTGACGATCTGCCATACCTCAAGGCGGGCTTCGGGATCCAGGCCCGTGGTGGGCTCGTCCAGGAAGATCACCTGCGGGCTGCCGATCAGACTCATTGCTATGTCCAATCGCCTGCGCATGCCTCCCGAATAGCCCGCCACCTTGCGGCCACCGGCCTCCGTGAGGCTGAACTGCGCCAGCAACTCATCAGCTATGGCGCCCGGGTTCTTTAAGTGCCTCAACTTCGCCACCAAAACCAGGTTCTCTTTGCCGGTAAGAACCTCGTCCACTGCTGCGAACTGCCCGGTGAGGCTGATGGACTGCCTCACCTGCAGCGACTCGGTGGCCACATCAAAACCTTCGACGACGGCCGAGCCGGCGTCGGCTTTGAGCAGGGTGGAGAGGATCTTCACCATGGTGGTCTTGCCTGCCCCGTTGGAGCCCAGCAGGGCAAAGATACTGCCGGGGGCAACCTCGAAGTTTACGCCCCGGAGTACGTGGAGGTCCTTGTAGGACTTCTCAATGCCCTCCACCCGGATTGCTGCAGCGGTCATGATTCCGCCTCCTTCGCTTTATTGATTGCCTTGTTGAGGCGCTCGCGTTCTTTGTCGATCCAGCGCTTTCCGCCGTAGGCCTGGGCGAAGGATTCGGCGAACTCCACCGGATCTTCGCCCACAATCTCGCTGACGGGAGTGCCGTCCAGTGCGGCGCGTTCCCAAAGGTCTGCGAAGTCCGTGAGCATCTGGACCATGGTGTCGCCCTCGGTGACGCCGCCGTAGTACATCAGGTACCGGTTGAAAGCGGTTGCTACGGTGAGGTACGGCTCAGGCAGGGCATCGAGCCGGGCCTTTGCCTGCTTGTACTGCTTCTTCTGCTCGAGTGATCCGGTGACCAGTTCGATCCATTTTGCGGCCATGTTATTTTCCTTCCTTGCGGAGCTCTTCAATCCGTCCGGACAAGAAGCTCCAGGTGTTCCAGAATTCGTTCAGTTCTTTTTCGCCCTGTGTGTTGAGCGTGTACACCTTGCGGGGCGGCCCTTTTTCGGATGGACGCTTCTCAACATCCACCAGTCCCTTTTGCTCGATCCTGACCAGCAGCGCGTACACGGTGCCTTCAGCGATCTCGGTGAATCCCTGCTCCCGGAGCAGCGTGGTGATCTCGTATCCGTACGCTGCCTTTCCGGTGAGAAGGGCAAGGACAATGCCCTCCAATGTGCCTTTGAGCATCTCCGTCATTTGCTTGCCCATCGGACACCTCCCTCACTACTCAGTATTACTAGCTACCACTACATAGTAGAACTAGGTACCGGTACTTAGCAATACTGAGTTCCAAGGAATATCGGCCAGGGTGGCATGCTGGGGTGGTGACCACAGATTCCAGTGCCGAACCCGTCCTGTTGACTGCCGCCGTCGAGCATGGAACTTTCACTCTTCGCCGCGCCCGCAAGGGCGATTTGCCGCGCATCCTCGCGTTGCTCGCAGATGACCAATTGGGTGCCACTCGTGAGAATGCCGACGATTTAGCGCCCTATGAGCAGGCTTTTGAAGCGATCGACGCCGACCCCGCGCACCTTTTGGTGGTGGGCGAGTTGGATGGGGATGTGGTTGCCACGTTCCAGCTCAGCTACCTCCCGGGCCTGTCGCGCAAGGGATCATGGCGTGCGCAGATCGAGGCGGTCAGGGTGTCGGGCGCGCTGCGGGGGCGGGGGGTCGGGGCGTTGATGATTCAATGGGCGGTTGATCAGGCCAGAGAGAACGGCTGCTCCCTGGTGCAGCTCACCACGGATAAGTCCAGGATTGCCGCTCATCGTTTTTATGAGCGGCTGGGCTTCGCGGCCAGCCACGAGGGCATGAAGCTCACCCTCTAGCGCATCCGTTTTGGTGCGTTCAGCATTGACATTTAGGTACCCTAACTATTAGGCTACCTAAATATGAACACCTTTGATCCCCGGCTGCTGGACCTCGCCCAGGAATTCCGCGAGTCGCTGCGGCTCGGCGTCTATATGTCCCGCCGCCTCGACCCCGAGGGAGAACTCACCGCTGCGCAGCTTAGCCTGCTCTCCATGATTTCCAACGGGGGCCTGCGGGTGGGAGATATCGCCAAGAACCTGGGCATCAAAGTCCCCAGCGCCACGGAGCAGATCATCAAGCTCGAACGGGCGGGCCTGATCACACGCCAGCCCGATCCCGACGACTCGAGGGCCGTTCAAGTAGTCATCACCCAGGCGGGTACCGCCGCCGTCGAGTCCGCCAACCAGCGGCGAAACGCCATGGTGGCCGAGCTGCTCCAGCAACTCAGCAGCACCGAAATCGAGCATCTCGCGGCGGCACTGCCCGTAATCACCAGGATCAGCAGCTCGTTCCAGAACTAAACAAAAAAGCACCGACAAGGAGCAAGTGAATGTCACGCCAGTTGGCTGACGCTTCAGCAAGCGCCGAAACAACGATTGAAAACACCCTGGAAGCTGAAAAAGCTTCCTTCCTCAAGCAACCCAAAGCAGTATGGGCCACTGCGCTCGCAGCCGTATTCGCCTTCATGGGCATCGGCCTCGTAGACCCGATCCTCCCCGCCATTGCAAAGAATCTTGAGGCTTCCACGAGTGAAGTCTCCCTGCTTTTCACCAGCTATTTCCTGGTCACCGCAGTGGCCATGCTGATCAGTGGATTCGTGTCCTCAAGGATCGGTGGAAAGAAAACGCTGCTGATCGGATTGGCGATCATTGTGGTGTTCGCGTCCTTGTCCGGCCTGTCCGGCAGCGTTGAGCAGCTGGTGGGTTTCCGGGCAGGTTGGGGCCTTGGTAACGCGTTGTTTGTGGCGACTGCTTTGGCAGTAATCGTCGGCGTGGCCAGCGGTGGAACCGGCACCGCCATCATTCTCTATGAAGCAGCCCTGGGCCTGGGTATCTCGCTTGGTCCATTGCTGGGTGCCCTCCTGGGCGGCTGGCAGTGGCGGGCTCCGTTCTTTGGCACCGCGGTTCTCATGGCCGCAGCCTTCATTGCACTGCTGGCACTGCTGCCGAAAACATCCGCTCCGGCCAAAAAATCCCGCCTCAGGGACCCGTTGCTGGCGCTGGGGCATAAAGGTCTCCGCACTACTGCAGCCAGCGCTTTGTTCTACAACTACGGCTTCTTCACCATCCTTGCCTTCACCCCCTTCATCCTGGGCATGGACGCCTACGGTATAGGGGCAGTGTTCTTCGGCTGGGGTGTTGCCGTAGCCGTATTCTCGGTCTTCGTGGCGCCAGTTCTCCAGAAGCGGTTTGGCGCCGTCAAAGTCCTCACCGGCACCCTGGCCGTACTCATGCTGGACCTCGTTGGATTGGGACTGGCAGCCGGGCACTCGGTGACTGCCGTCGTCGTGCTTGTCATTGTGGCCGGTGCCCTGCTGGGCATCAACAACACGGTTTACACGGAACTGGCCATGGGCGTTTCTGATTCGCCCCGCCCCGTTGCGTCCGCCGGTTACAACTTTGTGCGCTGGATGGGTGGCGCGTTGGCACCGTTCGCCGCGGCCCAGCTGGGTGAGCACTTCGGCCCGCAGGTACCGTTCTTCGCCGGTGCGGTGGCCATGATCATCGCCATCCTGGTGGCTTTCGGGGGACGTGCCTACCTCAAATCCCACGAACCGCACTTGGTATAACTCCCTGAAAACACGAATAAGCCCGGCGGAATTGAACTGATCACATCCGCCGGGCTTATCTTGTGCGCTACTTCGCTTCGTCCGAGGCCACCGGCAAGGGCGATACCGGCGCACCCTTGGGAACGAACAGCGTTTCAGCCTGTTCCAAGGACATGCCGTTGGTTTCCGGGACCTTGAACATCACAAAGAAGAACGACGCCGCCGCGAACGCCGCGTACATGGCGTACGTCAGTGGCAGTGAACCTGCCGCCATGATGGGGAAACTGAGGGTGATGGCGAAGTTCGCGATCCACTGTGCGGCCGCGGCCAGTCCGAGGGCACGTGCGCGGATGCGGGACGGGAAGATCTCGCCCAACAGCACCCAAACGAGGGGACCCCACGAGGCGCCGAAGCTGATCACGAAGACGTTGGCTGCCACGAGGGCTACCGGTCCCCACGCACCCGGGAGGCTGATTTCCGAGCCCGTGCCAACGGCGGAGGAGAAGGCCATTGCCATGACGCCGAGGGAAACGGCCATGCCGATGGAGCCGGTAAGCAGGATGGGCCGGCGGCCGATCCGGTCCACCAATGCGATTGCAACAAGGGTCACCAGGATGTTGGTGACGGAAGTGGCAACGGAGATTGTCAGTGAGTCCTTTTCCTGGAAACCCACCGCTTTCCACAGCGTGGTGGAGTAATAGAAGATCACGTTGATGCCAACAAATTGCTGCAGGACGGAGAGGATGATGCCGATCCAAACCACTGGCAGGAGGCCGAACCTGTTGCCGCGGAGCGAGCCCTTCCTGGTGGAGAGCTTCTCTTCCTGGATGGATTCGCGGATCTCGCGGATGTGCCGCTCGATGTCGTCGCCCGGGATGATCCTGTTGAAGATGGTGCGGGCCTGATCTTCCTTGCCGTTGAGCACCAGGAAGTGCGGGGACTCGGGCAGGCGGAAGGCGATCCAACCATAAACCGCCGCAGGCAGGGCGCACGCGATGAACATCCAGCGCCAGGCCTCAATGCCCAGCCAAAGCGTGCCGTCTGCGCCGCCGGCCGAATTGGCGAGCACAGCATCGGAAAGAAGGGCTGCGAAGATGCCCGTGGTGATGGCGAGCTGCTGCAGCGATGCCAGGCGCCCACGGACATGCCTGGGGGAGATTTCGGAAATGTAGGCCGGGGCAATAACGGAGGCCAGTCCGATGCCCAGGCCACCCACCAGCCGCCAGAAGATAAGGTCCCAGACGCTGAAGGCCAGTCCCGTTCCAATGGCGCTCACCAGGAAAAGCAGCGCGCCGATCTTCATGGCCGGGATGCGTCCGTAGCGGTCGGCTATCTTGCCGGCGAAGTAGGCGCCTGCGGCACAGCCCAGCAGCGCAACGGCAACCGCGAAGCCTGTGACGGCCTCGCTCATGACGAACTCGTCAGCCATCGCATCCACGGCGCCGTTGACTACGGAGGAATCGAAGCCGAAGAGGAATCCACCCACCGCGCCGGCGACGGCCAGGCCGATCACCTTCCGTGAAACTGGGGGCGCGCCTTCGGTGCTGGAACTGGACATGGTTCTCCCTTAGGGAATGGGGGGTGGAAGCGATATGCGGGGGACGTCGTCGGCTGTCCGACGGGGACGCCGGTGCACTCGCGCTACACAGTGTGGCACGTCATATCGGCCAAGTTCCAGTCAAGTGACGGACGCTACATGCATTCAGGTAGTTAACGCATGGACCCGCTCCTGAGCGTCTGGGAGTTGGCTGAGTGCCTCCCGGACGCCCCGAGGGGCAGTTGAATAAGCGCTTGAGTCATCTTTTTGAACACAATATGTGCATTCCAGGTGCCCAGGGTGGCACCAAAGCCAAGTGCCGCCGTCGTCTGCTTCCGGCCTGCAAGGGTGGCCTTAGGAGAACTCCTTCAACGCTTCAGTCAACAAGGTTGCAGGGGAACCCAGGCGTGAGTGCACACCATGAGTGGCCATGAGTTCACCAGCAATAATTACGTGAATGACGTCGCTTGCCGTAGCGCTGAAAGCAAGCTGAAGTGGCTGTGATCCCACAGTGCGCGTAGAACCGGGATCAATGACCATGAGGTCGCAGACTGCGCCCACCTGCAAGGCAGAAGCGGCAATAGGGGTTGCCATGGAGCGGGATGCTCCTTCCGTGGCGGCCACCAGCAGTTCCCGGGGTGAGAACCTGCCGCGCTGCCCGCTGCCCAGCCGCTCCCCGTGTTCCAAACTCCGCATCTCAATCCAGGGATCTATCACCGCATGCTGGTCAGTCCCCAAAGCGATGGCGGCTCCGGCGTCGAACAGTTCACGGGCCGGACCAATCCCGTCAGCGAGGTCGGCTTCGGTGCTGGGGCACATCACCACTGTGCTGGCCGCTCCGCCCAGCAAGGAAATGTCATCTTGGCTCAGATGCGTGGAATGAACAGCCGAGAGCCGGGACGACACCAGACCATGACGAGCCAAAAGTCCCGCAGGAGTGGTGCCGTAGGCTTCCACGCATGCTTGGTTCTCGGCAGGTTGTTCGCTGAGGTGGATGTGCAGGGGAATGTCTTGGGGCAGCTGCTCCGCGACCACCTTCAGGGCTTCTTCAGGCACTGCACGGACGGAGTGCAGGGCGGCGCCCACGCCCACCCTCTCCGATGGAAACTCCCGTGCTATAGCTGCCCGCAGGGAGGCCAGCCGATCCAGCCACGCCTTGACGTCTGTGTCCCCGAACCGTGCCTGCTCAGGGCTGAGTGAGGTGCCGATCCCGCCCGTCAGATACAACGTGTCCAAAAGCGTCAGACGGATCCCTGCGGACATTGCGGCCCGCGCAAGGGCCAACTCCATGGCGTGAGGCTCCGCATAAGGTGCTCCGTCCAGTTGGTGATGGACGTAGTGGAACTCGGCCACGCTGCTGAAGCCTGACGCCACCATCTCAGCGAACACCGCAGTGGCAAGCTTCTGATACTTCTCCGGGGTCAGCTCGGACGCGCTCCGGTACATTTGCTCCCGCCATACCCAGAAATCACCGCGCCCGTCATGTGTCCTGCCGCGAAGAATTCTGTGGAAAGCGTGCGAATGTGCGTTGGCTGCTGCCGGAAAGGCGACCCCCATCAAGAGTGTGTCGCCGGGTTGGGGCTGTGCATCGCTTGCAATGGAGGAGATACGGCCGTCGGTGGTCTCCACCCGCACGCCTGTAGCCACCTCCGGAAGCACCGCACCGCCGTCGTCATTGTCCCTGGCAGCGCCGCCGCCGCCGGCGATGAGGGCACTCTCGCACCAGAACGCGCTCATAGGAGTCCTTCCACAACATCGGCCAAAGCGATGGCGCCCGCGGAGGCGTCCTCGTCGGCAACGTATTCTTCGGGCGAGTGTGAGATGCCGCTGGGATTACGGACAAAAACCATTGCAGAGGGCACGTACCCGGCCAGGACTCCGGCGTCGTGCCCCGCGCCTGTGGCCAGCACGGGTGCCCCGGGCAAGAGGCCGGTGATGCGACGGCTGAGGTCGGTATCAAAGTGGACTGTGTCGCTGTACGACTCCTCCGTGAGGGTCACACTGCACCCCTCTGCAGCCGCTATATCCTGGGCGGTCCCGTAAATTCGTTCGATGAGGTGAGCGGTCACTGCGTCATCCGGGTGGCGGGCATCCAACCAAAGATCAACGCGCGAGGCGATCACGTTGGTTCCGCCGGGCACGGGCGTCAACCGGCCCACTGTCGCCCGGGCGTCGGGCTGTGTGGCGGCGGTGTCGCGAACAGCCACGATGATCTGTGCGGCAGCCACCATGGGGTCGGCACGGTCAGTCATCAGGGTTGTGCCGGCATGGTTGCCTTGGCCGCTGATGCTGATCTTCCAACGCCCGTGACCCAGGATTGAACTTCCCACGGCAACGGCAGGGCCGTCCTGTCCCAAGCCCTTGCCTTGTTCGACGTGAAGTTCCACGAACTCGCCGATCCGCGCCATGGCTTCCGGATCCGGACCTATATAGCGGGGATCCAGGCCATTGGCGCTTGCGACGTCCGCAAACGAATCGCCATTGATGTCCCGCAGGTTCAGGGCCTTGTGGACATCGATCGCGCCGGTGAGGAGCCGGGAGCCCAAGCAGGCCACGCCAAAGCGCGAACCTTCTTCCTCCGGGAACACGGTGACGGCGAGGGAACGTGCGGGCTGGACTCCGCGGGCCTTGAGGATGTCCACAGCGGCCAACGCGGAAGCGACGCCGAGCGGACCGTCGAATGCACCTCCGCCGGGCACGGAGTCGAGGTGGCTTCCGGTAACTAGGGCTCCCTTTTGGGGCTTGCCCCACCACGCCCAAATAATCCCGTTCCGGTCTGTTTCCACCTCGAGGCCCCGCTGGGCGGCTTGCTCGATGAACCACTGCCTCAGGTCATGTTCGGGCGTTGTATAGACGGCCCTGGAGTAGCCTCCGCGAACCGCATCGCGGCCCACATCCTGGATTGAGGCTAGGAGTTGATTGACGGATTCCACGTTTTCCTCCGATTGAAAGACTGCCACCAAGTAAAAACCAGATGCCACCACATGACAAGGGTTGATGCCACTGTTTACACAGCGGAAACATGCTCGACGCTGGGCGGGGGCATCATTGCGTCTCATGAACCGAACTCGGCGCAACATTGCTGAAGACTATTGCCATTTAATGAAACTTGGTTTTTACTGAATGGCAAGAACGAAGTGATGTGGACCACGGAAAGCGAAGGTGTGTGATGGCTGACTCCTCCACCCGGACAGTAGAGAGGGCGCTTGCGCTCTTGGGGGCAGTTTGTTCGGAAGGAGCCATTGCGCTGAGCGACGCGGCGAGGTTTGCTGACCTCTCGCCCAGCACAGCCCTCCGCCTCCTCCGCACCCTTGAAGGAAGCGGTTTTGTTTCACGGGATGACGGCGGCAACTTCCGTCCAGGGGCCAGCATCATCCAGCTTGGTGCACTCGCACTCGGCAAGGAATCACTCGTCTCATTGTGCACGCCCGCCATGAAGCGCCTCGTGGCAACAACGCGCGAATCCTGCTATCTCAGCATTCCCGGAGTTGGGGACACGGGAATCTATATAGCAATCGTCGAGGGAACCCACTCGATCAGACACTCAAGCTGGGTGGGGCGGAGCATCCCCCTCGAAGGCACAGCATCCGGCCAGGTCCTTAAGGGTGAACAGCCCGAGCGTGGCTTTGCCGTGGTGCGCAGCGGTGTGGAGGACGACGTCACGGCAATCGCCGCGCCGGTGGTCATGGGAGGACGGACAGTGGCTTCGCTGAGCATTGTGGTTCCCAGCTACCGCGTGGACGAACTGAAGGCCCTCAAGATAGGCCAGCAACTGGTGGAGGAAGCTGACAACATCCTCAGCCTGAACACCGAAAACCATGAGTTACCCCAGGAAAGCATGGAAGCAAAATGATCAAGTTTGAAAATGTCACCAAGGCCTACCCTGACGGCACGGTGGCAGTGGACGGCCTCAACCTGGAGGCCCCCACCGGAAAGCTCACCATCCTTGTTGGTCCTTCCGGCTGCGGCAAGACCACTTCACTGAGGATGATCAACCGCCTCATCGAACCCACCAGCGGCACCATCTACCTCGATGATCAGCCCACCTCCGGCATGGACGCAGCGTTGCTCCGCCGCAGGATCGGCTACGTCATCCAGCACGCAGGGCTCTTCCCGCATAAGACCATCGTGGACAACGTCTCCACCATGCCGCTCCTGCTCGGAGAAAGCCGACAAAAAGCACGGACCAAAGCCTTGGAACTGATGGAACGCGTTGGATTGCCCGCGAGCTTCGCCAAGCGTTACCCCTGGCAGCTCTCCGGCGGACAGCAGCAGCGCGTAGGTGTTGCCCGTGCCCTGGCATCAGACCCGGCGTTCATGCTGATGGACGAGCCCTTCAGCGCCGTGGACCCCGTAGTGCGCTCGCAGCTTCAGGAGGAGTTTCTTCGCCTGCAGCGGGAGATCGGCAAAACCATCATCATGGTCACGCACGATATTGACGAAGCCCTCAAGCTGGGGGACCAGGTTGCCGTGATGCGTGTGGGCGGCAAGCTTGCACAGATGGCGTCACCTTCCGAGCTGCTGACAGCTCCTGCGGACGAGTTCGTTGCCGATTTTGTGGGCCGCGACCGCGGCTACCGTTCGCTCGGTTTTACCAAGACAGCCGGCGCCGTGGCTATCGGCGAAGAAGCTGCAGTTCAGCTGGGTGCTTCCGCGGACGAAGCCCGCGCCAAGGCGCTGGGTGCTTGGGTTTTGGTGGTCGACGGCGGCAGGAAGCCTCTCGGATGGGCTCAACCGGAGCTTCTCAACGGTGAGGTGAAGCGCGAAAACCTTAACCTCAGCGGTATCCCGGCCGCGGCATCAGGAACCATGCGCCAATTGCTCGACGCTGCCCTCTCCTCGCCCAGCCGCCGGGGCGTAGTTGTCAACGAACACGGCGAACTGATCGGTACCGTGTCCGCAACAGACGTGGTGAAGGCCATCGAGGCCGAGCCGCACTTGGAGACGATCTGATGAACTTCGAGTGGCTGGGCCGCCAGTTCGACAACATCGTGTTCCTGCTCGGCTGGCATGTCCTGCTGGCCGTCACCCCGCTGATCCTGGGGCTGCTCATCGCGCTGCCCCTTGGCTGGTGGGCGCACCGCAGCCGGCGGATCTACCCTCTCCTGGTGGGCGTCGCCGGTCTGCTCTACACTGTCCCGTCCCTTGCGCTCTTCGTGCTCCTTCCGTTGGTCCTGGGCACCAAAATCCTGGACCCGCTGAACATTGTGGCCGCACTAACCATCTACACCGTGGCCTTGTTGGTCCGTGTGGTGGCGGACGCCCTTGATTCTGTTCCTGAGGACACCGTCCAAGCCGCCAAAGCCATGGGTTACCGCGGCTACCAGAGCCTCCTGAAAGTTGAGCTCCCCGTGGGTGTCCCGGTGATTTGCGCAGGCTTGCGCGTCGCCGCCGTCTCCAACGTCAGCCTCGTATCAGTGGCCGCCCTGCTGGGGATACCGCAGCTGGGATCACTTTTCACGCAGGGCTTCCAGCTCCGTTTCTACACCCCCATCATCGCGGGAATTGTGCTTTGCGTGGTCCTGGCCATGATCCTTGACGGGCTGATCATCCTCATCAACCGGTGGCTGACACCGTGGACCCCCAAGGTGGTGGCATCGTGAACTACTTGTTCGACCCCGCACACTGGAGCGGCGCAGACGGCATTCCAACCCTGATCGCTGAGCACCTCCTCTATTCGCTGATTGCCTTGGCCGTTGCAGCCATCATTGCGGTGCCCCTGGGAATCTACATCGGCGTAACAGGCAAGGGCGTGTTTATGATTGCCGGACTTGCCAACGCCCTGCGGGCACTGCCCAGCGTGGGCTTGCTGATCCTGCTGGTCCTGCTCATATCTCCCGCTTTCCCGTCCCGCATGGGCTATGTTCTCCCGAGCCTCATCGTGCTGGTACTTCTGGCGGTTCCGCCCATCCTGACCAACACCTACGCCGGCGTTCGCGCAGTGGATGCTGCCGCCGTCGACGCCGCTAAAGGCATGGGCTTCCGAACCATGAAGATCCTCACGGACGTCCAGCTGCCCTGCTCCCTTCCGCTGGTTTTGTCCGGTGTTCGCAGCGCCCTGTTGCAGATCATCTCCACCGCGACCATCGCCGCATACATTTCGCTTGGCGGTTTGGGCCGCCTCCTGATTGACGGAAAGGCCCAGAACGACTACGGCCAAATGGTTGCCGGCGCCGTCCTGGTGGCACTGCTGGCATTGTTCTTCGACCAGCTTCTCGCTTTCATCACCCGCCGCGTGGTCTCACCCGGACTGACCCGGCGCACCATCAAGTCGGCCGTAGTGGCCGAACCCGTGAAGACCCCCGTCACGGTCTAAACAACACCGGCGCCGGTGATTCGGCGCGCAGGATTCACCTCCACCCCACCCCCATCTGGCCGCTGCATGCCCTGCAGCACCATCCCAGGAGAGTTGACATGAAGAAATACCTCACCGGAATTACCCTGGCGGCCGTTGCTGCCATCACCCTGAGCGCCTGTGGCGGCGGGGACCCCATGAGCTCATCCAACACAGCCGCAGCCGGCGGCTCAGGCGACAGCATCATCGTCGGCTCCGCGGACTTCCCGGAGAGCCAGCTGATCGCCAAGATTTACGCAGAAGCCTTGAAGGCCAAGGGTGTGGAGGTCACCGAGAAGCCGAGCATCGGCAGCCGGGAGGTCACCATTCCGGCACTCAAGGACGGCTCCATTGACCTCATGCCGGAATACGGCGGCGCACTACTGCAGTACCTCGATTCCGCTACCAAGGCTGTTTCCTCCGAGGATGTTGCCAAAGAGCTGACCACCAAGATCCCGTCCGGGCTGACGGCATTGACTCCTTCTGAAGCCGAAGACAAGGACGTCCTCACTGTCAAGAAGGAAATCGCCGATCAGTACAAGCTCAAGACCATCGAAGATCTCCAGCCCGTTGCCAAGGAACTCGTTCTGGGCGGCCCGCCGGAGTGGAAGACCCGCCTCAACGGCGTTGCCGGACTGAAGTCCGTCTACAACCTTGAATTCAAGGAATTCTCAGCGCTCGACGCCGGTGGGCCGCTGACGCTGAACGCCCTTCTTTCAGGCCAGGTACAGGTAGCCGATCTGTTCAGCACCGATCCTGCTCTGGCGGAGAACAACCTCGTGGCACTTGAGGACAACAAGAACCTGTTCCTCTCCGAGAACATTGTCCCGGTCATCAACGAGAAGAAGGCAACCGACTCTGTCAAAGAAACCCTGGACAAGGTCTCCGCCGCTTTGACTACCGAAGATCTCATCAAGATGAACGGCCGTGTGGCCAAGTTCGAGGACATCGGCGAAATCGCCAAGGAATGGCTCCAGACCAAGAACCTGGGCTAATCCCTCCTGGTTCGTGTTGCTGGCTGCTTTAGAGGAGTAAAGAATGACTGCCGATTTCACTTCTGGTGCCCGTCCGGTTAAGGCCGCCCGGGGTACCGAGCTCACTGCCAAGTCGTGGCAGACCGAAGCGCCGTTGCGCATGTTGATGAACAACCTGGATCCGGAGGTTGCTGAGCGTCCGGATGATCTGGTGGTTTATGGTGGCACGGGCCGTGCTGTGCGTAGTTGGGCTGCGTTTGATGCGATTACCCGGACTCTGGAAACCATGGAGAAGGACGAAACGCTCTTGGTGCAGTCGGGCAAGCCGGTGGGTGTGTTCCGCACTCATGAGTGGGCTCCCCGGGTGTTGCTGGCGAACTCGAATCTGGTGGGGGATTGGGCGACGTGGCCTGAGTTCCGCAGGCTCGAGGCTGAGGGTTTGATGATGTACGGCCAGATGACGGCCGGGTCCTGGATCTACATCGGTACCCAGGGGATCCTGCAGGGCACGTACGAGACTTTTGCCGCGGTCGGGAACAAACTCGCCGCTGTCAGGCAGAACACCGCACGTCACCCGGCCCCAGCAGCGGAGGGCTCCACTGAGGGCCCTCTGGCCGGGACCCTGACGTTGACGGGTGGGTGTGGTGGCATGGGCGGGGCCCAGCCGTTGGCTGTGACCTTGAACGATGGTGCGTGTTTGATTGTTGACGTGGACGAGACCCGTCTGCGCCGCCGGGCCGGGAAGCGGTACCTGGACGAGGTGGAAACGGATCTGGACGCCGCGATCAAGAAGGTCCAGGCCGCGAAGGATGAGCGTCGTGGCTGGTCGGTGGGGTTTGTGGGCAACGCCGCCGAGGTGTTCCCGGAACTGCTGGCCCGTCACAAGGCCGGGGAGATCACTTTTGATGTGGTCACCGATCAGACGTCCGCGCACGATCCGTTGTCTTACCTGCCCGAGGGCATCAGCGTGGCTGAGTGGCACAGCGAGGCTGAGGCTGATCCGGAAGGGTTCACGAAGAAGGCCCAGGCGTCCATGGCCCGCCAGGTCCAGGCGATGGTGGAGTTCCAGGACGCCGGGGCTGAGGTGTTCGATTACGGTAACTCCATCCGTGATGAGGCACGTAAGGGCGGCTATGACCGGGCGTTTGAGTTCCCGGGTTTCGTTCCGGCGTATATCCGTCCGTTGTTCTGCGAGGGCCTGGGCCCGTTCCGTTGGGTTGCCCTGTCCGGGGATCCGGAAGACATCGCCGTCACCGACAAAGCGATCAAGGAGCTCTTCCCGGAGAACAAGCACCTGCACAAGTGGCTCGACGCCGCGGCGGACCGAGTGGAGTTCGAGGGCCTGCCGGCACGTATTTGCTGGCTTGGGTATGGCGAACGCGCCAAGGCCGGCCTGTTGTTCAACCAGCTGGTGAAGGAGGGCAAGGTCAAGGCCCCGATCGTGATCGGCCGTGACCACCTGGACTCGGGCTCGGTGGCGTCCCCGTACCGGGAGACCGAGTCCATGGCTGATGGTTCGGATGCGATTGCTGACTGGCCGTTGCTCAACGCCCTGATCAATACCTCCTCCGGTGCCACCTGGGTCTCCATCCACCACGGCGGCGGTGTCGGTATCGGCCGGTCACTGCACGCCGGACAGGTTTCCGTCGCCGACGGCACCGACCTCGCCGCGGAGAAGCTCGAACGGCTCCTGACCAACGATCCCGGCATGGGCGTCATCCGCCACGTCGACGCCGGCTACGACCGCGCCGTCGAGGTCGCCAACGAACGCGGCGTCCGCATCCCCATGAACGAGGCTGCCAGCACGCGCTAGTTGCATCTTCATGCAGTTCCCGGGAGGGCCAGGCAGTGTTGGCTTTCCTGGCCCTCCCGGGACAACCACGGCATCAGTCCGAACAACAAGATCAGCAAGCCCCTGAGAAAGCGAGGATCTGCACCATGGACAGGGAAAGCCCGGAAACGTGGGCATCAGTCGCTATCGGAACGCGGGTGACCATGACCAAAGGCGGCCACAACCCGTTCCGGGGGACTGTGGATGATAGAACCGCGGATGGAACAATTCTCTGGATCCTTTCAAGGACGGGGATTCGGAAGCTCTTTCATGCTGAGGACGGGTTTCGGTTGACCCCTGGTGAACGATGACCGCAGAACTCACGGCAATGGCCCACACTGATACCGCGACGCAGGCTCTGGATCGGGATGAAAATTCGGATCGGGGCAGTAGTGGCGGAGAACAAAACAAGTTGTCTTGTCCGGAAGACTGCTTTTACTGCACGGCACCGGAAACGGACTAGCCTCGGAATCGGACTGGAAAGGACCGCTAAGTTGGTCATTATCGATGGCTTGAAGCTGGACCTGGCGGACGTCGTCGCAGTAGCTGATGGCGAACATGTCACGTTGGATCCTGAAGCAGTGGTTCGAATGGACGAATCGCGGAAGTCTGCGGAGGCCACGGCGCTGCGACGTCCGGTCTATGGGCGGTCTACGGGGGTCGGCGCAAACCGCACGGTTTCCCTGACGGAAGCTGATGGCGGAGACACCCACGGGCTGAAGCTTTTGCGTAGCCACGCAGTGGATGCGGGCAAGCCCCTTGATCGCAGGACCGTGCGGGCAATGTTGGTTGTCAGGCTCAGCCAACTGGCGGCCGGGGGATCTGGAATCAATCCAGCCATTGCCCAAGCGTTGGTGGAACTTATCAACAGCAACGTAGTTCCTGAGATAAGGGAATTCGGTGGCATTGGAACTGCGGACCTGCAGGCGCTTGCCGGTACGGCACTTACCATGCTGGGCGAACGTCAGCCATTGGGCGGCGGCGAAGTTCCCGTTCGCCTGGCGGGGTGGGCCACGGCCGATGCCCTTCCCTTCATCAGCTCCAGTGCACTGACAATTGGTCAGGCGATCCTGGCACATCAAAAACTGTCGACGCTCTTGGACAGTGCAGCGTCAACGGCCGCTCTGTCCTTTGTTGCGATGTCCGGCAACTCCGAGGCACTGAGTCCAGCTGTTGCGGCCGCTGCCGATACTCCGGAGGTTGCCTCGGCCGCAACGATGTTCCACTCCATGGTTCAGGGCACCGGCGAGCCCGCGCGCATTCAGGATCCCTATTGCCTACGTACCTTGCCACAGATTTTTGGCTCACAAGCTGAGGAACTGGCACGTCTGCACGCTCTGCTGAGCCGCCTTGTCACAGCGGGCAATGAGAATCCGCTCATCCACGGCGCACCCTCCGACCGCACGAATGACGTTGCACACCATGGGCTCTTCCAAATGACCAACCTAGCTCGCCGTGTGGATTCGTTGCAGCTGGCCATCGGGGCGGCATGTGCCACCCACCTGAGGAGGATCGATCTTCTCTGCGATCCGAAATACACACGCCTGCACCCCTTCTTGGCGCAGGATGGTTCCGGTCAGTCCGGGGTAATGATGCTTGAGTATGTGGCTGCTGCTGCCGTCGGCAGGATCCGTGCCAACGCGCAGCCCGTGAGCCTGCAAACCGTGGTGTTATCGCTCGGGGCTGAGGAGGATGCCAGCTTCGCAAGCGTAGCCACCGCTCAGTTGGAGTCGACGGCGGACGCACTCGCCATTGTTGCTGCTGTGGAACTTGTTTGCGCTTCACGAGCCCTTCGCCTTCAGGGGAGGCAGCCCGAGGAGTTCACCAGCCCCAGGCTGCGGGCAATGATGCAGGCAGGGTTGACGCTGCCATCCGACATGGAAGACCGTGATCTTCGCGGTGATCTGGAGAGGGCCGCGGAGCTCATTGGGGCTTCGTCCTAGACATCCTCGCCCCGAAGCGAATCGGCCGGAAACAAATCAGCAGCACTAACCAGGCCAAACAGAACGGCAGGCGGTCCGAAGACGGCCTGCCGTTACTGGTACTGCATGCACCGGGTGCCTGGTGTCTAGTTCCTGGTGCCTGTGCCTGGTGAGTGACGGAGGGCCTGGTACTGACTTAGTGCGCCGGAACTGAATCCTTGGCTGCTGCCTTGGGGTCCGTGAGCTTCTTGTTGGGCAAGGCAAAGCTGATCAGGAAAGCAAGGAGCATGAGCCCGGCCGCCGTGAGCATGACTACGTCAATGGCTTGGGCGAAGCCTTCGGTGATGGGCCTGGTCAGTGTGCTGTTGGCCGTGTGAAGCCAGCTGGTGTCATTCAGGGACTCGTTATTGGCGCCGTTCTTGAAGAAGTCGAAGAGTTTGGCGTTCGCGGGATCGGAAGCGACAGCCGGGTCCTTCATGACAGCCTGGTAATCCGGGTTGGCGGCGGCAGTCTTCATGCCCTCGGCAATCTTGTCAGCCGCCGTGCTGAACAGCATGGAGATGAAGACGGCCGTTCCCACTGCTCCACCCATGGAACGGAAGAACGCAGCGGTTGAAGTACCCACACCCATATCCTTGGGCGGAACAGAGACCTGCATGGCAAGTGTCAGCGGCTGCATGCAGAAACCCAGTCCGACGCCGAAGAACACAGCAATCAGCCCAGGCACCCATAGTCCGGTATCGACCCCGAGGACCAGGCCCATGACGGTGGCTGCGGCAGCCAGCACCGCAGTACCCATGATGGGGAAGATCCGGTATACCCCGGAGGAGGAGATGGTCCGGCCAGCGGAGATGGAGCCGAAGAGGATGCCCACGGTAAAGGTGATCATCATCAGGCCGGCCTCGGTGGGAGTAAGCCCCTTCACCAGCTGCAGGTACATGGGCAGCATGGCGATGGCGCCGAACATGCCGATGCCGATGATGAAGTTCAGAAGCGACGACAATCCAAACGTCATGTTCTTGAAAAGCCGCAGGGGAATCAGTGCGTAGTCCCCGGCTCGCTTCTCGGCCAGGAGGAAGGCCACGATTCCGATGACGCCAAGTCCGTAGCAGAGCCAGGACGCGCCCGAGGTCCAACCCCAGATGCGGCCCTGTTCTGCTACCAACAGCAGCGGCACAATGGCCAACGTGATGGCAGCGGCACCCCAGTAATCAATTTTCTGCTTCACATGCCGGGCCGGCAGGTGCAGGTACATGAAGACCACCACAAGGGCGGCGAGGCCAATGGGAAGGTTGATGAAGAAGACCCACCGCCAGCCTTCGAAGCCCAGGATGTTGGCCGAGCCCGCGAAGGCGCCGCCAATCACCGGACCGAGCACAGAAGAAATACCGAAGACTGACATGAAGTAGCCCTGGTACTTGGCCCTGTCCTTCAGAGCCACGATGTCGCCAATAATGGTCAGCGCCAAAGCCAACAAGCCGCCTGCACCGAGGCCCTGGATGCCGCGCGCAATGGCGAGCTCGGTCATGGAGTGGACCGATCCCGCGTAGAGGGAACCGATCAGGAAGATCACGATTGCCACCAGATAGAGCGGGCGGCGACCAAAGATATCGCTGAGCTTGCCGTAGAGCGGGGTGCTCACGGTGGAGGTGATGAGGTAGGCAGTGGTGGCCCACGCCTGGAGGGACAGGCCATCGAGGTCGTTGGCGATGGTGTAGATGGAGGTGGACACGATGGTTTGATCCAGCGATGACAGGAACATGCCGAGCATGAGCCCCACCATGACGGTGAGTGTCTGACGATGCGTCAGGACCTCTCCGGCAGCCCTTACAGGCGCAGTTTTGGACATATCTTCTCCAGAGGTGGCAGAAAAGTGGACTAAGCAGGATAGTTGCTTTCAGTAACTATCTTACAGTCCGGTTGATTCCCGAGGGCAGAATATTTCTTCCGCACTTCCTCTGAGTCGGCAGTCCAGCGAGGATCAGCGCTCGATCAAGATGCCATCCGGGTCGCAGAAAATCATCACGCCTGGCTTGACCCGGACGTGATCAAGGACCAGCTGAACATCCACTTCCCCCACACCTGCCTTGGCGCTCTTCTTCGGGTTGCTCCCTAATGCCTTAACTCCCAAGGGGAGGCGGGCAATGGCCTCGCGGTCCCGAATGGCGCCGTTGATGATCACGCCGGCCCAGCCGTTTGCCACGGCGCTTTCTGCAATCATGTCTCCCATGAGGGCCGTCCTTAGCGACCCCTGTCCGTCAATCACAAGAACGGCGCCGTCGCCGGGTGTATTGAGGATGCTCTTCACCAAGGCGTTGTCCTCGAAGCACCGAACAGTGCGTACGGGCCCACTGAAATGCGTGTTGCCACCCAAATTCTGAAACTGGACAGCTATGGATTCCAGTTCCTCGCCGCGCTCGTCGTAGAGATCGGCGGTATTTACTTGCTCACTCACAGGGCTTCTCCTCTTTCGGTTTGAGGCCACACTAGCGCTTGCTTCAGAGCCAGGGCAGGAGATATTTCGGCCTATGTGGATAAAGACGCCGACGGCGGTTCAGTGTGGTTCCGCCGCGCTAGGCTGAATCCAAACATTCCAAGAGGGGGAACCTGCTATGAGCTTGTCCGATCTACCTGGCCCGGTGCCGGATCCAACGGTGGTCCGTGGTGGAACCACCACAGCACTGGCAGAGCCGGTTACTCGTGTCCGGCCGATCTGGGTCACTGGGGTAGTTCTGGTTAACCTCGGTATCAACGCAGCGTTCTTCGGTCCACTCCAAGTACTCTTGGGCCTCCAAGCGGCTCACTTTGATGAAGGCCAGAAGGAAGCAATCCTGGCTTTGGTCACTGGCTGCGGCGCGGCCGTATCCATGGTGGCAAACCCTCTCTTTGGGGCTTTCAGCGACCGTACTACGTCCCGTTTTGGCCGCCGCGTCCCATGGGTTCTTATGGGTGCCATTCTTGGTGCCGTGGCACTCGTGGCTCTGGCCGGTGCACCCAATGTTGCGGCCATGACGTTGCTTTGGTGCCTTGTGCAGGCCGGAGCAAACGCGATGTATGCAGCAATTACGGCCGCCGTGCCTGACCGCGTTCCCGTTCCACAGCGCGGAACCGTAGGGGGACTGGCCGCCATGGGGCAGACGGTGGGAATCCTCATCGGCGCGGTCATCGCTGCGGTGGTCGTTGGAAACTTTGCCGCCGGTTATTGGCTATGCGCTGCGGCGCTGCTGGCCGGCGTCGTGGTTTACCTCTTCAAGAATGACGACCAGCAGCTGCCGCCAGCCGAACGACCACCCTTCAAGATGGCGAAATTTGTCAGAGGCTTCTGGGTGTCTCCCAAGCGCTACCCCGATTTCGCCTGGGCGTGGCTGACTCGTTTGCTGGTAAGCACCGGCAATCACATGGTCACGCTGTATCTGCTGTTCTTCCTCAGCGATGCCGTACGTCTCAAGGAAACCGAGGGAATCGAGCCATCGTTTGGCGTCCTCATTCTCACCGGGCTTTACGCGGTCTCGGTCATCATCACCAGCGTGCTCGGCGGAAGGCTGAGCGACAAAATGGGCAAGCGTAAACCTCTGGTCATTGCCTCATCAGTGATCATTGCACTCGCATCGCTGATCCTCGCGTTCGCACCCACATGGATTGGCGGACTGGCAGGTGCGGTTGTGCTGGGGATCGGCTTCGGAGCGTACCTTGCAGTGGACTTCGCTCTCATCACGCAAGTTCTTCCCACGGGGTTGGACCGCGGACGGGACTTGGGCGTTATCAACATTGCCAACTCACTGCCGCAGGTGATCGCCCCTTTGATCGCATCTCCATTTGTCCTTTACTGGGGCGGCTACGTCTCGCTGTACGTAGCCGCCGCAGTCATTGGGCTCTTGGGCGCCGTCTTCGTGGTGAAGATCAAGAGCGTGGCTTAGGTCTAGAACACGGCATTCATGACGTTCCAGCCGCTGCCGACGGTGGCCTGGCCCTTCCAGTAGCCGTTAAACATGGCATTTATCTGGTAGGCCGAGGCATTGCCGTAGTACATGACCATGGCACCGGAGTGATCAATCCCGTAAAGGTCAGGGTCGCCGTCACCGTTGAAATCCCCCAGCCCACCGAGCCTGGACATGACCTTCCAGCCATAACCCGTCGTCAATACGCCCTGGAGTTGTCCGTTGCGGGGACCTTCGCTGATCATCAGGCCGCCGTATTGATTCCTGTACATCAGGGATAGGGATTCGCTGCCCGTAAAGTACCCCACAGTGGTCAGCAGGTCGGCATTTCCCCATCCGTAGCCAATGAGCGTTGGCTGCAGCCAGCCGCCGCGCCCATCGCCGGGGTACAAGAAGAGATTGTGGGCAGAGTCGCGGGCGATGATGTCGTTGGTGCCATCTCCATTGAAGTCACCGGCCCCGGTGATGTCGATGAAGCCCTGCCAACCTTGGCCTACCTGCTTGGCCACAACCCAACCGCCGGCGCCGTTGCCCGAGTAGAGAAACAGTCGTCCCTGTCCGTCTCTGGCCATGACATCCACATTGCCGTCTCCGTCAAAGTCACCAGGGGAGAGCAGGAGGTTGTAGATGTGCCACCCTGTGCCGATGACCTGCGGCGCGTACCAATGTCCGCGTCCGTCTGTTGGATATAACAGCAGCTGACCATACGAGTTGCGGGCGAATACATCAGCCGTTCCATCCCCATTGAACCCCCAGGACCGGGCCTTTGCACCTATTTTCATGGGGTTATGAGCAGGCTGAGTCGCTGTGGACGTTGCATCGAAGGTGACCGTCAGTGACCCGGATATGGAATGGCCCATGTCTGCTGCGCCGGGACGGTACTCGGATTGGTTGGCGCCAGGAATCGCTACGTTGTCCCGCGTCCACTGGTAAACGTAGGTGGGCTGACCGCCGGCGGGAGAAACTTCCGGAGGGCTGTAAAGCACCATCCTGAGGCGGCCACCCACGGTGGGATCTCCTTGGATCTCAACTAAGTTAAGCCACACAGTGCGCAGGGGCACCATGGCCTGTGGCTTGGCGCCGCTGGGTATGGCTGAAGATGGTGAACTGATGCTTATGCCAGCAGGCGTGGTCGCGCTGGCAGCCGTAGCTGTGGCCGGAGCCAGGACCAAGGTCATTGCGATGGCGCCAACCAGAAGGCGTTTGCGGCGGCGCGCAGGCGCGCGAAGGGCAGAGCTGAAGCCCAAGGATTCCCCCAATAATAAGGCGGCACAGAGTTGGCCGAAGAGATCAATTGGGATGACACTACCGCCTGCTGGCCCGCTGGCATATAGCGGTCCGAATATTGCGACGCCGTAGGTGGCTGGATGTTAGAACAGGTCCGTGAACCCGCCCCAGCCCCAGCCAACTACGGCAGCGCCGGACCAGCCGGCATTTCCGTTGCCGTAGTAGGCGCGCAGCTGGCCGGAGCCGTCCACGGCGAAGACGTCGAGGCTGCCGTCGGCGTTGATGTCGCCGGCGCTGCCGATTTTGCTCATGCCGTTCCACCCCTGGCCAACTACGGTCATGCCGTTCCAGCCGCCTGAACCGTTTCCGCTGTAGAGCTTCAAGTACCCGGCGGAATCGCGGGCGAGGACATCAACGTTGGTGTCCCCGTCGAAATCGCCGGGGGTGATGATCGAGTTCAAGGCGTTCCAGCCTTGGCCGGCCACGGTCCGGGGAAGCCATCCGCCTTCACCGTCGCCGGGGTAGAGGTAGAGAATTCCGTTGGCGTCGCGGGCCAGGACGTCGTTGGTGCCGTCGCTGTTGAAGTCCCCGGGAGCCACCAATGATGTGAAGATGTTCCATCCGGTTCCTACCTTGCGGGGACCGTTCCAGCCGCCGGAACCATCGCCGCTGTACAGGTAGAGCCCGCCGGCTGTGTCCCTGCCCAGGACGTCGTTGACTCCGTCGCCGTCAAAGTCGCCGGGGGAGAGGACTGTGGGGAAGATGTTCCAGCCCGCGCCGACGGTCCGGGCCGGTTCCCACGTGTTGTTCACCCGCGGGTACATCAGCAGGGCGCCGTCGGAACGGCGGGCCAATAGTTCGAACGCGCCACGGCCTGTGAAGCCATTGGGCCGGTTGGAGGCGGAAATGGGGGCAGTTTCCTCGCTGGCGACTTCCAGGCCTTCGCAGGGGTAGCTGGCAACCAGGTGCGCGGCGATGGTTTTGCCGCGGTCTTCTTCAGTGAGGACGTAGTCGGGCCAGGTGGGGTGGTCGGTTGCCACTTCACCGTCGCGGGTCCAATAGATGCGGGTATCCGGTCCGGCAGCCGCGCCGCACCCTTTGTAGGCCATGGGGTCCCACGTAACGGTCAGCGTGGAGCCAACGTATGGAGCTCCGGTAATGACCGGAGGTTCAGGGTCCATGGTGGCCATGGCCGGTGCGGGGGCCAGTACTACTGCTGCGAAGATCGCAGCCCCGATTCCAGCGATTGCCCGGCGCACGCCGGACGTAGGGCGTGATGAAGCTAACATTGTGTCCTCCCCAGACTTTATGCGGTTAATGGTACCGCGGCTGGGATCTTCCTAGAAGATTGCTGTGAACCATCCGAAGCCGGCGCCAACCGCCTCCGAGCCCTTCCACCCGGTCCGGCCATCGCTGTAGTAGCTCAGCAAACGGCCCTGCTGGTCCACCCCGTAAACATCGGGGAAACCGTCGCCATTGAAGTCACCGGCGCCGCCAACAAACCTGAGCGCGTTCCACCCGACGCCGATCATCCAGGATCGCGCCCAGCCGCCCGCGCCGTTGCCCCCGTAAAAGTACAGGTAGCCGCTCCGGTCGCGCGCCAGGATGTCCACATTTCCGTCACCATTGAAGTCGCCCGGGGTCACCAGCGCGTCCATGACATTCCAGCCGGTCCCGACGGCGGTTCTCGCCAACCAGCCTCCGGCCCCATTGCCGGGGTAGAGATAGAGGGCGCCACCGGGCTCCCGGGCAAGGACGTCGTTGTGGCCGTCGCCGTTGAAGTCGCCCGGGCCGATGATGGAGTCGAACACGTTCCAGCCGTTGCCAATGGACCTGGCCGGCTTCCATCCGCCTGCGCCGTCGCCCCCAAAGAGGTAGAGCCCGCCAACGGAGTCGCGGACTATCATGTCGCTTTTGCCGTCACCGTCGAAGTCGCCGGGGGAGAACGCGGTATTGAAGATGTTGAAGCCGTAACCCACTGTCCGGGCAGGATCCCAGCCGCTGCCGTTCCGCCCGTAAAGGACCAGAGAGCCGTCACTGGCGCGGGTCAGGAGCTCGAAGGTGCGTCCGGTGAAACCTGTGGCCCGGTTCACGGCCCCCACGGGCTTGGTTTCGTTACTGTGCAGGGATTCTCCGCCGCATGCCGTGGTGCTGGCGGTAACGTGGGCGGCCATGCGGGCGCCAGTGTCATCCTGCTCCAGCGTGTAGCTGCGTGTTGTTTCCCCGGCCACCAGGAAGCCATCCCGCGTCCAGTAGACCGTAAAGTCGGGGCCTTTGCCGCCCCCGCAACCGTAGAACGTGTACGGGCCAATGTCAGCGGTGAGCTTCTTCCCCACAAACGCTTCACCGTTGACTATGGGGTCCGGCCCGTTGCTGGGCGCGGCCGACGCCGGCAGGGGGCCAAGTGCCATGGCCACCGCCCCGGCGGTCAGCAGCGCCGCTGCAATCCGACGTCGTAATGTCCCCATGCGTGTTCCTCCTGTATGGCTTCCAAACCTGGATGAAGTGTATGTGTGCGGGGCCGATACGCGGGAAAGGCGTGGCTTGAGGCTGGCCAAAAGGGCTCTCAGGAAACGGTCATTTTGCTCCCGTATCATTGATGCGATCGGCCAGCTGCGGTCTTGACCCAGCGGGCCGTTTCCTTGTCAGCCTGCCAAGAGATCGCCGGAAATGCCCGCATCAAACTCACTGGAACCTTACTCCCTTGACCTGACCACGGGCCTGCCCCGTATGGCTGCCGCGCCCACCACACCGCGGCAGCAGTTGCGCTATGCCCGCATCCTGAAAACTGCCGAAGGCTTTGCCCAGCGCCAGTTCGATACTTTGAGCCTTTCCGACGTCGCAGCCCGGGCCGATATTCCGCTCGGTACGCTTTACCGCTACTTTCCCTCCACGGCGCATCTGATGCTGGCTGTTTATCGCCAACAGTTGCGGGAACTGCGCGACGGCGTCCGGCTGCGGGAAGGCAGCCACGCCTTGGCGGGGTTGATGATGGAGATTTTCCACCTGCGTCATGCAGCCCGGTATTGAGCACTGTTTGATCCGGCCTGCGGGCAAGGATGATGACACGGCGCAGTTGCTGCGCGAGATCGATGTCCTGTCCGAGGAAGTAGTGGGCTCCTTGAGCCGGGACCAGGGAAGGGACACCGTGCGGGCCAGGGTTCTGCTGCACCTGGTGAGCGGCTTGGTGCAGGCGGTCCGTTGCCGTCGTTTGTCCCTGTTTGAGGCGGAGAAGGATCTAAAGAAAGCCTGCACGCTCCTCACCGGGGAGTAACAAACCGCCTGCCGGTCTAGACCGGTAAGCCCTCAGAACACGGTTTTTGGCATGACGTGGGTCACAATATCCGCGGGTTGAACGTTTTACTCTCGAATCGTCTCTCTTGGTATTGAATCTTGTCCCTTCGCTGTTTCCTTAGGCTGTAACTACCGAAGCGGCTAGCAGCCCCCTACCTGCAGAAGCAATGCCGGACCAGTCACCCTTGGCCCGCACCAGCAGTTCTGTTCCTGCCCAACATCGTGCCGTGGGTCCACGGCTAGCCTGAGGAGACAAAGACGTGTCCATTGAGACAATTGCAACTGATAACGAAACCCTGGTACTGAGCGAAGAAGAGATCTTCGCAGCCCACGAGGGCGGCAAGCTGACCATCTCCAGCACCGTTCCGTTGAACAACAAGCGCGACCTCTCCATCGCGTACACCCCCGGAGTTGCGCAGGTCAGCCGCGCAATCCACGCCAACCCTGAGCTTGCGCGCACTCACACCTGGGCCGAGCGCCTGGTTGTTGTGGTCAGCGATGGCACTGCTGTTCTGGGCCTTGGCAACATTGGCCCCAGCGCATCCTTGCCCGTCATGGAAGGTAAGTCCGCGCTGTTCAAGTCCTTCGGGGACCTTGACTCCATCCCGCTGGTCCTCAACACCACCAACGTGGACGAAATCATTGAGACCCTGGTCCGTCTCCGCCCCAGCTTCGGCGCCGTGAACCTCGAAGACATCTCGGCTCCGCGCTGCTTCGAACTCGAAGAGCGCCTCATCGAGGCCCTCGACTGCCCGGTCATGCACGACGACCAGCACGGCACCGCCGTCGTGGTCCTTGCAGCCCTGACCAACGCCGCCAAGGTGACCCAGCGCGAGCTCGCCGGCCTCAAGGTTGTTGTTTCCGGCGCAGGCGCCGCAGGCATCGCCATTGCTGAGATCCTGCTCGCAGTTGGCATCAAGGACGTCATCCTGCTCGACTCCAAGGGCGTGGTCAACGCTGACCGTGCCGATCTCGTGGCAGATCCGGGCAGCGTCAAGGCCCGCATGGCCCAGCGCACCAACCCCCGCGGCATCAGCGGCGGCCCGGCTGAAGGACTGACCGGCGCCGACGTTTTTGTGGGCGTCTCCTCCTCCAAGCTGGACGAAGAGCACCTGAAGCTCATGAACGATCAGTCGATCGTGTTCGCCTTGTCCAACCCGGACCCTGAAGTTCTCCCCGAGGTTGCCCAGAAGTACGCGGCAGTTGTTGCCACTGGTCGCAGCGATTTCCCCAACCAGATCAACAACGTGCTGGCCTTCCCCGGCATCTTCCGTGGTGCACTGGACGCCAAGGCCCGCCGCATCACGCCCGCCATGAAGATTGCTGCCGCCAACGCGATCGCCGAGCTGGCCGCAGAAGACCTCTCCGCTGACTACATCGTGCCGAGCCCGCTGGATGCCCGCGTGGCACCGGCCGTCACCGCGGCCGTTGCTGCCGCCGTTACCGAGTAGCGGCTACTTACGCAAGACCGACGACGGCGACGCCCCCTGCCAGGGAGCGTCGCCGTCGTTTGTGGTTAAGCCTGTCCGGGTGCTCAGCCGGCCAACCGGGCGGCCCATAGACTTGAGGCCATGAACGCCGAACTTATTGTGACCATCCTGTGCGGCCTGGCCATTGCGGTAGGCGTGGCCGGGACCATCATTCCCGTGCTTCCAGGCAGTATCCTCATCGGCGCGAGCCTGCTGGCCTGGGCGATCTGGGGAGGTGGCGGTCCGCTCGGCTGGGTGATCTTCGCCGTCGGCATGCTGTTTGTGGTGGCCGGCATGGCAGCAAGTGCCGTGCTCACCGGGCGGAAAATGAAGCAACACGGCATACCCAACAGATCGGTACTGATCGGCGTGGTGCTGGGCGTTGTGGGTATGTTCGTGATTCCTGTGGTGGGACTCTTCGTAGGTTTCGCCGTGGGGCTTCTTTTGAGCGAAGTGCAGCGGACCCGTGACTTCCGGGTGGCTGTCCGCTCAAGCGGCGCTGCTTTGAAAGCGACCGGAATAGGCATCCTGGTGGAGTTCGGTCTTGCGTGTGCCGCCGCCAGTACGTGGATCATCGGTGTGTGGATCAACGCCGTGAACGGCTAGTCCTTAAACGCCAATTCGGTGGTTCCCTGCGCACAGTGCCGTTCGCAACAGCGTAAGCGCCAGGGAACCACCGAAATGGTTGCTTGCAGAGCCCTACTTCAACACGATCGTCCTGTTCCCATTCAGGATGATCCGCCCCTCGCAGTGCCAGCGAACGGCGTTGCTGAGGGCCTTGCATTCGGTGTCCCGGCCGGCGGCTACGAGATCGTCCGGCCCGAACGTGTGGTCCACTTCCACTACCTGCTGGGCGATGATGGGACCTTCATCCAACTCGCCGTTGACGTAGTGGGCGGTGGCACCCACAGTTTTTACACCACGCGCATAGGCCTGGTGGTAGGGCTTGGCACCCTTGAAACTTGGCAGGAACGAGTGGTGGATGTTGATGGCGCGGCCGTCCAGCTTGCGGGCCAGATCGTCACTGAGTACCTGCATGTAACGCGCCAGCACAATGAGTTCCACGTCCAGCTCGTCAATGATCTCCAGCAAACGCCCCTCGGCTGCCGGCTTGGTGGCTGCAGTGACCGGGATGTGGAAGAACGGAATCCCGTGCCACTCCGCCAAACCCTGGTGGTCGGTGTGATTGGACACCACACCCACAACATCAATGGGCAGCTCGCCAATCCGTGCGCGGAACAGGAGATCGTTCAGGCAGTGCCCAAACTTGGAAACCATGATCAGCACGCGCCGCTTGTAGCCCTGGCGCTCCAGTTGCCAGTTCATGCCGTACTTCTCGCCAACGGGCGCAAAGGCCTCCCGCAGCGTTTCAACGGTTGATTCGTCGCCGGTTGACGCGAAGTGGACCCGCATGAAGAAGTGCCCTTCGGCGCGGTCACCGAACTGCTTGTTATCGATGATGTCGCAGCCGTGGTCCAGCAGGAAGCCGGACACAGCGTGCACAATTCCGGGGCCTTCGGGGCAGTCGAGGGTGAGGACGTGTTCCACGGTGGTCTCCGGGGAGGAAACGGCGGTGGTTTCGGTTTGGATGGCAGTCATGGCTAGCACTCCACTACGTTGACGGCGAGGCCCCCACGGGAGGTCTCTTTGTACTTGGATTTCATATCGGCGCCTGTCTCGCGCATGGTCTTGATGGCTTTGTCCAGGGAAACTTTGTGGCTGCCATCGCCATGCAGGGCAAGACGGGCGGCGTTGATGGCTTTGACGCTGGCAATCGCGTTGCGTTCGATGCAGGGGATCTGCACCAGTCCGCCCACGGGATCGCACGTCAGTCCCAGATTGTGTTCAATGCCCACTTCTGCGGCATTTTCCACTTGCTCCGGCGTTCCGCCCAGGACTTCGCAGAGCCCGGCGGCCGCCATGGAGCAGGCGGAACCCACCTCACCTTGGCAGCCCACTTCAGCGCCGGAGATGGACGCGTTGATTTTGAACAGGATTCCGACGGCGGCCGCCGCCAGCAGGAAGCGCACGACGCCGTCGTCGTTGGCTCCCGGAACAAACCTGGTGTAATAGTGCAGCACGGCGGGAACAATCCCTGCGGCACCATTGGTTGGGGCGGTGACGATCCTGCCGCCCGCGGCGTTTTCCTCGTTCACGGCCAGCGCGAAGAGGTTGACCCATTCCATGGCCAGGAGCGGGTCCGCTGATGTACTGCCGTTCAGGTCCGCATCGGTTTCGGAAAGTGTTTTGAACAACGACGGCGCCCGTCGCCTGACCTTCAGGCCTCCGGGCAGGATTCCCTCGGCAGAGCAGCCGTTGTCCACGCACTCCTGCATGACAGCCCAGATGCCCAGCAACTTCTCACGCAGTTCCTCCTCGGAGCGCCACACGAGCTCGTTGGCCAGCATGATGTCCGAGATGGACTTGCCCTCACGGAGGCAGATGGCCAGCAGCTCATCCGCCGTGGTGAAAGGGTAAGGAAGCACGGTGTCATCGGCTACCACTTTGTCCGCGCCGGAAACGTCCCCGTCCACCACGAAGCCGCCCCCGATGGAATAGTAGCTGCGCTCCCGCAGGACTGTGCCCGTGTGGTCCAGGGCCCGGAACGTCATGCCGTTGGGGTGGGCCGGCAGCGACTTGCGGCGGTGCAGGACAACATCCTCGTCCCAGTTGAAGTCCACCCGGTGGTTCCCACCAAGGCGCAGTTCGGCGTCCAGTGCCGCCGCTGCAACCTGGTCATCGGCGGTGTGGGTGTTGACGGTTTCGGGGGAGTGGCCTTGCAGCCCCAGCACCACGGCCTTGTCTGAGCCGTGGCCCCGGCCGGTGGCGCCCAGGGAGCCGAAAAGCTCAGCCTGGACGCGCACCGTAGCCGGAAGCTGGCCGGACGAAACAAGTCCGTCCGTGAACTGCTTTGCCGCGCGCATGGGGCCAACCGTGTGTGAAGACGACGGCCCAATGCCAACAGAAAACAGATCAAGCACACTCAATGCCATTAGGGGA
The DNA here is from genome assembly GCF_041549525.1 of Paenarthrobacter aurescens. Lineage (NCBI taxonomy): Bacteria > Bacillati > Actinomycetota > Actinomycetes > Micrococcales > Micrococcaceae > Paenarthrobacter > Paenarthrobacter aurescens. Next base: position 3,973,986 of record NZ_CP157456.1, on the reverse strand, counting down.
CCTCTGGGGAGGCGTACTCCCGCATGGCGTCAAGGAGCCAACGTCCCAGGAAATCGGCAAACGAGGCCCGGGGAAAGATCCGGTAGGACTCCTCGGACGTCTTCCACAGCATTACCGGAATGTGTGCAAGCTCCGTGGAGACAGCGGTTCCTGCTTTGAAGACGCGGGGGTGCAGGTCCAAGGCGCAGGTCTTCTCCAGCACTGCCCGGGCGTGGCTACCGGAGAGCTCAAACGTGGTGCGGTTGGCGGACAAGTCCACCACCTGGCCCGCGTCGTTGCCCAGTGCCGTGGTCAGATCGCTCACCAGGGAGCCGCCCAGTGAATCGTGGGCTTCCTCGGGTGCAACCACCATGAACTCGGTGGGGCCGAGCCACAGGGTGTTGACTGAATCCTTACCGGTTACTGCACTGCCCGTCACGGCACCGCAGGTGGCAGGCAAGCCGCCGGTTACGGACGCAACCCGGGTGCCGGCGTCGGACGCGGGGTGAACCCGGACGCCCACCATGGTCTGGTACGGGATTTCAGTGAGCGTCACCGTGCCCGGCACGGAGCCGGAGGTGAAAGCCTCAGCGAGGTGTTCGGCCGGGCTGCGGCGGGCACCCCGGACGCGATCGACGTGTGCGGTTTCTGCTGGTGTTGCTGTTTCAGCCATCTTTGCGGGTCCCTTCAGCATCAAAAAGTACGGTTTCGCCAACAACCACGTCCACCAATTGGTCTCCCAGCGAGGCCACCAGGGTCTCGCCGATGCGGTTGCGGCCGTTTTGAATCAGTGCCAGGGCGAAGGAACGGCCCAGTGCGGCGCTGTGGTAGCTGGAGGTCACGAAGCCCTCCATGGGGACGGGTCCGTTGGCCGGGTTGACCGGGATGCCCTTTTCCACAAGCTGCGTGCCTTCGGGCAAACGGAGCGAGTGGTCCACGGGGAGGACGCTCACCAGGTGCTTGCGGTCCTCGCGGCTTGCGTCCTGCCGAAGGTAGGAGCGCTTGCCGATGAAGTCCTTGGCCTTGGAAACAATCCAGTCCATTCCGGCATCCTGCGGGGTGACCGTGCCATCGGTGTCCTGCCCCACGATCGGGTAGCCCTTTTCGGCGCGGAGCACGTGCATGGTTTCGGTACCGTACGGGGTGATGTTGAACTCGGCACCCGCGGCAGCAACTGCTTCCCAGGTGTTGAGCCCGTACCAGGACGGGACGTTGATTTCGTAGGCAAGTTCGCCGGAGAAGGAGATACGGCAAACACGTGCCTGCACTCCGGAGGCCAGCGTGGTCTCGCGGAAGGTCATGAACGGGAAAGCTTCAGCGTCCAGGCCACCGTTTTCGGCCAACTGGGGAGCCACCTTGGCAATCACTGCGCGGGACTTCGGACCCACCACGGCAATGGTGCTCCACTGCTCGGTCACGGATGTAAACACCACATCCAGGTCCGGCCACTCCGTCTGGTGCCACTCTTCCAACCAGTCCAGAACCTTGGCAGCGCCACCGGTGGTGGTGGTCATGAAATACCGGTCATCGTCCAGGCGCAGGGTCACGCCGTCGTCGAAGATCATGCCGTCCAGGGTGCACATGACACCGTAGCGGGCGGACCCCGGGGCGAGCTTCTTGAACGCGTTGGTGTACACACGGTTCAGGAATTCGCCGGCGTCCTTACCGCGGATCTCGATCTTGCCCAGGGTGGTGGCGTCCATGAAGCCCACGGAATCGCGGACTGCTGCGCATTCACGCAGAACTGCCGTGTCCATGTCCTCCCCGGCCTGCGGGTAGTACCAGGGACGCTTCCACTGTCCAACATCTTCGAACAGTGCGCCCTGGGCAACGTGCCACGGGTGGATGGAGGTGACACGGGCGGGATCAAACAGTTCGCCGCGCTGACGGCCGGCCAGGGCTGCGAAGGCCACGGGGGTGAACGGTGCACGGTAAGCCGTGGTTCCGATTTCTCCAACGCCCGGGATGTTCTCCGCTCCGCCGAACTTCAGCGCCGCGGCGATCACGCCGATCGCGTTGACGCCGGAGGTCTTGCCCTGATCATTGGCCGTGCTGATGGAGGTGTACCGCTTGACGTGCTCCACGGACCGCATGCCTGCACCGGTGGAACGGAGCACATCAGCTACGGACTGGTCACGCTGGAAGTCCACAAAGTGGTGGTGCCATTCGCCGGGCTCACCGGTCTGGCCGGGGACCAGCCACAGCTGGCGGCTCGGTGCGCTGGCCACGGGAGCCTGCAGCTCCACCGGTGTGGTTGCGGATTCGAAGCCAGCGGCAATGGACGCTGCTGCCCCTGCCGAAATGCCCTCTGCCAGGCAATCCTGAAGTTCGAAACTGCCACGGCCTGCGCCCACAACCTGCTGGTCGCGAACCGGACCTGCGGGGATGAACGCCGCGAGCCCGTCATCCCAACGCAGCTTGCCCTGGCGCTGGCTGTGGAGGTGCACCACAGGGCTCCAGCCACCGGAAACTGCAAGGAGATCGGCAGCCAGCTGTTCGACGCCCGAGGTGAGTTCGCCGTCGTCGTTAATGCTGCGGACGGTGACACCGTTCAGGCGGCCGTTCTCATCCGCCGAGGTATCGGCCACTGCGCTGCCGATCAGTACCCGTACACCGGACTCGACGGCGGCAGCTGCCTTCGCGCTGATCTGCGGACGGGCATCGACGACGGCGGCAACCGCCACGCCCGCTGCCTTGAGATCCGCCACAAGGGCGTAAGCGGAATCGTTGGTGGTGCTGATGACCACGCGCGAACCTGCGGCCACTGCGTAACGGTTCAGGTAGGTGCGGGCAGCGGAGGCGAGCATGATGCCGGGGCGATCATTGTTCTCGAACACCAGCGGACGCTCATGCGCACCGGGGGCCAGGACAACCTGCTGGGAACGGATGTGCCAAATACGCTGGCGGGAGACGCCCGAGGCTGCCGGAACACTCAAGTGGTCCGTGCGGTTCTGGGCCGCGATGAAGTAGTTGGAGTCGTAGGATCCAAAAGCCGTGGTGCGGTTCAGCACCGTGCATTCGCTGGCGGATACCAGTTCAGCTTCAACATCAGCAACCCATTCCAGGGCCGGCTTGCCTTCGATGGTGTCTGCCAGACCTTCAGCGGTGGAACCGGAGAGCAGGGATCCGCCAAGCTCAGGCTGGTCATCGATCAGGATGACGCGGGCGCCGGTGCGGACCGCTTCGCGGGCTGCTGCCAGGCCGGCAACGCCACCGCCAACTACCAGGACGTCTGTGTGGACGTACTTCTTGTCGTACTCGGCCTTGTCCTCATTGGGGTCAAGCTTGCCCAGGCCGGAGAGGAGCTCAATGTTCATGCCGTCCACCAGGGAAACTGCGGTGGCGGGAAGCATGGACTCGGCAACGTGCCCACGGAAGCGGGGAGCGATCTTGACCAGAGCGTTGGACTCTTCCACCCCGGCGGCCATGATGCCGCGGGGACGGTCCTCGTAGAGGGAGTTGCCGGCGTTGATGTGGCCGTTGGCCAGGAGCGCTGAAGCGATGGTGTCACCCGGGTGGCCGGTGAATTCCTGGCCGTCCACGGTGAAGCGCCAGGAGATGCTGCGATCGATGCGTCCGCCGGTGGCGAGGCGTGCGTTCTTGCTGGTCACTTCTAGACTCCTTCCGAGGAGGTGGGTGCTGTGGAGCCGGAGATCGGGACGCCGGTGGTGGGGGCGCCGGGTGCGAGGCCTGGCTCGGTTTGGCCGAATTCACCGGTCTGGGTGAACTCGCCCGGCTTGTCCGTTTGGCTGCTTTGGCCGGGGACTTTGATGTCCGGCCGGGGCTGGCCCATCCCGTAGATGGAGTGGATCTCGTAGCTCACGGTGTCCCGGAGCATGTTGAACCACTGGCGGCAGCCGGTGCTGTGAACCCAGCGCTCGGCGAAGGTGCCCTTGGTGTTCTCACGGTAGAACAGGTATTCAGCCCATTCACGGTCCGTGAGGTCATTGGGGCTCTCCGGGTAGGCAACGTGTGCTTGGCCGCCGTAGTGGAATTCGGTTTCGTCGCGTGGCCCGCAGTTGGGGCATGAAATGAGAAGCATGTCTTTTCCTGTCCTGGCTAGTGGGCTACGGCTGCGGCGCCGTGTTCGTCGATCAAGGCGCCGGTCTCGAAGCGTTCCAGAGCAAAAGGCTTGTTCAACGTGTGCGGTGCGCCCGTGGCAATGGTGTGCGCGAAGGTCAGGCCTGCCGCCGGGGTGCCCTTGAAGCCGCCCGTTCCCCAACCGCAGTTGACGAACATGTTCTCCACCGGGGAGAGGCCAACAATCGGTGAGGCGTCCAAGGTGGTGTCCACAATGCCGCCCCAGGTCCGCAGGACGTGTGCCCGGGCGAAGATCGGGAAGAGCTCAACCGCTGCGGCCATCTGCTCCTCGATCACGTGGAAGGAGCCGCGCTGGCCGTAGCCGTTGTAGGAGTCCACACCGGCGCCCATCACCAGTTCGCCCTTGTGGGCCTGGGAGACGTACACGTGAACGTGGTTGGACATGACCACTGTGGGGTGGACGGGTTCGTGCAGTTCGGACACCAGTGCCTGGAGGGGGTGGGACTGGATCGGCAGGCGGAAGCCGGCCATCTCCGCCAGGACCGAGCTGTGGCCGGCGGCGCAGAGGCCAACCTTCTCAGTGTTGATGGTGCCGCGGGTGGTCTTGACGCCGGTGACCCGGTTGCCATCCTTGATGAAGCCGGTGACTTCACAGTTCTGGATGATGTCCACGCCCAGTTCGTCGCACTTGCGGGCGAAGGCCCATGCCACGTGGTCGTGCTTGGCGATGCCTGCACGCGGCTGGTACGTGGCACCCATGACGGGGTAGCGGATGTTGTCGCTGATGTTCAGGATGGGGCAGAGTTCCTTGACCTGCTCCGGGTCCAGCCACTCAGCGTCCACGCCGTTGAGCCGGTTGGCGCCAACACGGCGAACGCTTTCACGGACATCGCCCAGGGTGTGGGCCAGGTTCATGACGCCGCGCTGGCTGAACAGGAAGTCGTACTCCAGCTCTTCGGGGAGGATTTCCCAGAGCTTGAGGGCGTGCTCGTAGATGGCCGCGCTCTCGTCCCAAAGGTAGTTGGAACGGATGATGGTGGTGTTGCGGGCCATGTTTCCACCGGCCAGCCAACCCTTTTCCAGGATGGCGATGTTGGTCATGCCGTGGTTCTTCGCCAGGAAGTATGCGGTGGCCAGGCCGTGCCCGCCGCCGCCCACAATCACGGCGTCGTAGCTTTTCTTCGGTTCCGGGTTGCGCCAGAGGAAGTCCGGGTGCTCGGGGAGGTGATCTGCACTCACTGGGCTGCTCCAATCAGTTCTGCTTCGGTTGCGGTTCCGGCTCCATTGCCGTTGTTGGACAGGTGGGGGTAAAGCGGGAACTTCTCTGCCAGCGTGGTTACGCGGCGGCGGAGCTCGACGGCGGTGGTCTCGTCCAGGGTCACGTCACATTCGGTGGCATCTGCTTCAGCGCCTGCTTTGGTTCCGCTGTTCGCTGCGGCGATCAACGCCGTCGCGATGATGTCCGAGACTTCGCTGAAGTCCTCAGCCTTGAAGCCGCGGGCGGCGAGGGCCGGCGTGCCGATCCGCAGTCCGGACGAAACCATCGGGGGGCGGGGGTCGAACGGGACGGCGTTGCGGTTGACCGTGATGCCGATCCGGTGCAGGGTGTCCTCGGCCTGCTGGCCGTTGAGGATCGAGTGGCGGAGGTCGGCGAGGACCAAGTGGACGTCGGTTCCTCCGCTGACCACCGAGATGCCGGCTGCTGCTACGTCGTCCTGGAGGAGACGCTCGGCCAGGATCTTGGAGCCTTCAAGGACGCGGACCTGGCGTTCCTGGAACTCGGGCTCGGCTGCCATCTTGAAAGCCACGGCCTTGGCGGCAATGACGTGTTCCAGCGGACCACCCTGCTGGCCGGGGAAGACTGCGGAGTTGACCTTCTTGGCGATCTCGGGGTCGTTGGTGAGGATCACGCCGCCGCGGGGGCCGCCGAGGGTTTTGTGGGTTGTGCTGGTGACAATGTGCGCGTGCGGGACCGGGCTGGGGTGGAGCCCTGCAGCTACGAGGCCGGCGAAGTGGGCCATGTCCACCATGAGGTAGGCGCCCACAAGGTCTGCAATGCGGCGGAATTCTGCGAAGTCCAGCTGGCGGGAGTACGCGGACCAGCCGGCCACGATCAGCTGCGGCTTGCTCTCCAGTGCCAGGCGCTCAACTTCGGCCATGTCCACGGTGTGGGTGTCCTCGCGGACGCCGTAGGGAACAACCTTGTACAGCTTGCCGGAGAAGTTGATGCGCATGCCGTGGGTCAGGTGCCCGCCGTGGGCGAGGTTCAGGCCCATGATGGTTTCGCCCGGGGTGATCAATGCGTGCATGGCCGAGGCGTTGGCCTGGGCGCCGGAGTGCGGCTGGACGTTGGCGAACTCTGCGCCGAACAGGGCCTTCAGACGGTCAATGGCGAGCTGTTCGATCACATCAACGTGCTCGCAGCCGCCGTAGTAGCGCTTGCCCGGGTAGCCCTCGGCGTACTTGTTGGTCAGAACCGATCCTTGAGCCTCCATGACGGCCGTGGGAGCGAAGTTCTCAGAGGCGATCATTTCCAGCGTGGACTGCTGGCGGATGAGTTCCTGGGCGATCGCCTGATCGACCTCCGGGTCCGCCTGTGCGAGCGGGCGGATCAGCGGTTCAACCATGGTGTTCTCCTTCAAAAGCTTGTCTAGTGGCCGACTGTTAGGCAACTGATATATTAGAACTATTGCCATAGTATGTTGGAGATCACATAGTCGTCAACAGGTCTGGGAAACTCATCCGTGGGACCGTGGTTGAGACAACGGGGAGAGAGCAATGAGCGCCGCACTGGAAGCACTGGAATCAGCCCCGCAGGGTACGTCCCTCGCGGAGAACGCCTATTTACTGCTGCGCGACAGGCTCATCATGCTGGACATCAAGCCCGGTGATCCCATCAACGACGGGCAGATCGCCCTGGAACTCGGCATTGGACGCACGCCCGTCCGCGAAGCCATCAAGCGGCTCGAAAGCGATCACCTCGTGGTGTCCTACCCCCGCCGCGGCACCTTTGCCACCGGCGTGGACATCACCCAACTCGCCGAAGTCTCCGAAATCCGCGAGCTCCTGGAACCATTAGCCTCCCGCAAAGCCGCCCGCATGGCCAGCCCCGCAATGCGTTCCGAACTCCGCTCCGTCGCAGCTGCCATCCGTGATCTTGAGGGACAGGACAATTCCTCCCAGGAACTCATGCGCTACGACATCCAGGTCCACAGGCTCATCTACAAAGCCTCCGCCAACGCTCACCTCGAGGACGTCCTCATCCGGTACGACAACCTCGCCACCCGCATCTGGTGCCACATGCTCGAGAAGATGCCCTCAGTATCCGGGCACATCTCCGAACACGCGGACCTCCTCACCGCCATTGCCGACGGCGACGAAGACCTTGCCGCCCAGCTCGCCCTGCACCACGTGGTGAGCTTCGAAGAAACCATCCGCAAGGTCCTCTAGCCCCCTCCCGATCCTCTCTCACGTCCCGGGTGCTTAAGCCGGTCCCTCACTCACGTCCCGGGTGCTTGGGCCGGTCCCTCTCTCACATCCCCTTGGTCGTGGGGTCCATCCTCGGCGCGCTCGGTCGTTCCTCCCTTAGACGCGCGCTGCCGGATAACCCCACACCATCCCGACGCTCTCTCACGTCCCGGGTGCTTAGGCCGGCCCCTCTCTCACATCCCCTTGGTCGTGGGGTCCATCCTCGGCGCGCTTGGTCGTTCCTCCCTTAGACGCGCGCTTCCGGATAACCCCACCCCATCCCGACGCTCTCTCACGTCCCGGGCGCTTAGGCCGGCCCCTCTCTCACGTCCCGGGTGCTGTGGCCGGTCCCTCTCTCACATCCCGTTGGTCGTGGGGTCCATCCTCGGCGCGCTCGGTCGTTCCTCCCTTAGACGCGCGCTGCCGGATAACCCCACACCCTCCCGACGCTCTCTCACATCCCTCCAGCTTGAGCCCAACCCACCTCCCTTTTTCGCGCCTATAGGGTGCTGCCCCATTCGCCCGTGTGCGCACTTGGGTTGTGGCATTGAGGCTGCCGATGCCTGGTGGCGGCCAGCTTTCTGTAAGCCGGCGAGAGAGGGGGTGGTTGAAGGGCTCGGGATGTGAGAGAGGGGGTGGTTGAAGGGCTCGGGATGTGAGAGAGGGGGTGGTTGAAGGGCTCGGGATGTGAGAGAGCGTTGGATGGGGGAGGGGTGAATCTGATGCAACGCTGATGTGATAGTTGCAACAAGATTCATTTGGGGCCGACGGGGCAGTTCGGCATGAGTGACTTCTAGGATCTCCAACAACACCCCTTGACCGTGGCGTCAGTCACACATACTCTGGTGCAACAGCGTTGCGTTGAATGCAACCCCAATGATTTTGGTGGACACATGAGCAATGAATCCTCTGTGGCAGCCGAGCAAGGCACAGCACCTGCTGCCGGCGCCAGCCACAACCACAACCCCAGTCCCAACCACACGGTCAGCAAGGACACTCGACGGCGAGTGGTCACTGCCAGCTTCATCGGCAACTTTGTTGAGTGGTTCGACTACGCCGTTTACGGATATCTGGCCGGCGTCATATCTACAGTTTTCTTTCCGGAGTCAGACCGGCAGACAGCCCTCCTGGCAACGTTCGGTGTCTTCGCCATCAGCTTCTTCGTGAGGCCGCTTGGTGGGTTCATCTGGGGCCACATCGGTGATCGCCTCGGACGGAAGCAGGCGCTCTCCCTCTCGATCGTGCTGATGTCAGTGGCCACGTTCTGCATCGCACTGATACCGGGCTACGCCACCATCGGCGTGATGGCGCCGATTCTGCTCCTGCTCGTAAGGGTCGTCCAAGGTTTCTCCGCGGCCGGCGAGTACGCAGGGGCGTCCGCCTTCCTGGTGGAATATGCGACCGCGAACCGGCGCGGACTCTATGCCGCCGTCGTGCCTGCCAGTACCGCAGCGGGACTGCTGCTGGGCTCCCTGCTGGCCGCTCTGCTGAGTTCAGTCCTGACGGCCGAGCAGCTCAACGAGTGGGGCTGGCGGCTGCCCTTCCTGCTGGCGGCGCCCATGGGCCTGATTGGCCGGTACATCCGAACAAAGCTGGAGGACACCCCGGCTTTCCGGGAACTGGCCGAGAAGGACGACGGCGTCAAGGCTCCCGCGCTGGCCATGTTCAGGACGTACCGGAAGCAGCTCATCATCGCCACGGGTGCGGTGCTGCTCAACGCGGTGGGCTTCTACGTGATCCTCAGTTACATGCCCACGTATTTGTCGGAGGAGTTGGGCTTCGGTGCCACGGAGTCGTTCCTGGCCACCACCATTGCCCTGGCAAGCTACATCGGATTCATCTTCCTGACGGGCATTGCCTCGGACAAGTTTGGCCGCAAACGCATGCTCATCACGGCGTCGGTCCTCTTCATACTGCTGACAGTGCCGGCGTTCATGCTCTTGGACACTCGCAACTTCCTGGTGATCGTCCTGGTTCAGATCCTTCTGGGCGGAATGCTCACCCTCAACGACGGCACACTGCCCAGTTTCCTCGCCGAACTCTTCCCAACGAAGGTCCGGTACACGGGCTTCGCCGTCAGCTTCAACCTCTCGAATGCCTTGTTCGGCGGCACCGCGCCGTTCATGGCCACCCTCCTGATCGGTATGACCGCCAGCAAGCTGGCACCCGGCTGGTACCTCGTGGCCGCCGCCGTAGTTTCCCTCATCGCAGTCCTGTTCGCCGCCGAGACTTCCAAGAAGCCTCTGCTGCAGGACTAGTACAACCCACCCATTGAAAGGAACCACCATGACCATCACCCAGAACGAGTCCGTCAACCATGTGGCCAAGCTCGAGCGCACCAAGGTCCTCAACAATGGCGACAAAGTTTCGCTGACCTTCTCCGACGCCGAGTTCGAGCGCCGCCTCGCCGGCCTCCGCCGGATCATGGCCGAGAAGGACCTCGACGCCGTGATCCTCACCAGCTACCACTCCATCAAGTACTACTCCGATTTCCTCTTCACCTACTTCGGCCGCTCCTACGGCATGGTGGTCACCAAGGATGACACGGTGACCATTACGGCAAACATCGACGCCGGTATGCCTTGGCGCCGCAGCTACGGCGACAATCTGGTGTACACGGACTGGCGCCGGGACAACTACATCCACGCCATCCAGGAAGTCCTGCGGACCCGCGGCATCAACCCGCGCCGCATCGGCGTCGAAGATGACTCGCTGCCCCTGGACAACCGCAACAAGATCCAGGCAGCCTTCTCCGGTGCAACGCTGGTTGACGTCGCGCAGGCGGCGATGCGTCAGCGCATGATCAAGTCGGACGAGGAGATCGCGGTTATCAAGCACGGCGCCCGCATCGGCGACTTGGGCGGTGAGGCCATCCGCAACGCCATCACGGCAGGCATCACCGAGTACGAGGTTGCGTTGATCGGCACCGAAGCCATGGTTCACGAGATCGCCCGCACGTTCCCGGACTCGGAAATCCGCGACACGTGGGTGTGGTTCCAGTCGGGCATCAATACCGACGGCGCCCACAACTGGGGCACCACCCGGAAGATCCAGGAACACGACATCCTGTCCCTGAACTGTTTCCCCATGACCAGCGGCTACTACACGGCGCTGGAGCGGACCCTGTTCTACGGCGAACCGGATGCCCGCTCCTTGGAACTGTGGAACATCAACGTGGAGGTCCACAAGCGCGGCCTTGAGCTCATCAAACCCGGAGCCGTCTGCAAGGACATAGCCGCGGAGCTCAACGAGATCTACGTCAGCCACGGCTTGCTGGCCAACCGCACGTTCGGATACGGCCACTCCTTCGGTGTGCTGAGCCACTACTACGGACGCGAAGCCGGCCTGGAACTGCGCGAGGACATCGACACCGTGCTGGAGCCGGGCATGGTGGTTTCCATGGAACCGATGATCACCGTGCTGGACGGGCAGCCGGGAGCCGGCGGTTACCGCGAGCACGACATCCTGGTGGTGGGTGAGGACGGTGCGGAGAACATCACCAAGTTCCCGTTCGGTCCCGAGTACAACATCATCGGAGCCTAGTGGTCCGGCCGGTGGGCACAGCGTGGTGTCCACCGGCCGTTGGTCCCTTCCCCAACTGGTCCCTTCCCCAACGAAATCCCGTGTCCCGGCGAAATATAGTGAACCCATGACTCCCACTGAATCCAGCGAAACTCCAGATACCGGCAACGGCAACGGCGACAGCAAAAACACCTCGGTCATCGTCAACGCCATTGCCGTGTTGAGGAGCTTCACAGCCGATGAACCTCTTTTGGGAGTCACTGAAATCGCGGGGCGGATCGGCCTGCACAAGAGCACGGTCAGCCGCATCCTGGCGACGCTGGAACAGGAAAACCTTGTAGAGCGCGACGTCGATTCGCGCAGGTTCCGCTTGGGCTTGGGGATGATCGCCATGGCGGGCCCCCTCCTGGCGGAACTCGAAGAGCGCCGCGTGGCCTACCCGGTGCTGCGCGAACTTACTGAGCGGACAGGGGAGACCAGCGCGCTCATGGTGTGGAACGGCAGCGAGTCCATGTGTGTGGAACAGATCCCCAGCCGTCACCAGGTCAAGCACCTCGCTCCCCTGGGTGCCAGGTACAACGAAGCCTTGAGCTCCTCGGTGCAGGTGTTCCTTGGCTCGGAGAACGAGGACCGTGTGCGTCAGTTGTTGCGCAGCGGTTCCATCACCCTTCCCGGTCTGGACGAGGACGCTATTGAGGCTTATCTTGCCCGGGTGGGGGAGTCCATGAAGCGCGGCTGGGCAGTGAACTTCGGGGAGACGTCCATTGAGGAAGTGGGGGTGGCCTCGCCCGTTTACGATCATCGCGGCGACATCGTTGCGTCCGTCCTCATTCCGGCGCCGAAATTCCGTGTTTCGCAGGACACCCTGAACAGCCTCGGTGAAGCCTGCGCCGCAGCCGCAGCCAAGGTCACCACACGGCTGGGTGGCCGCGCGCCGCGCTGAGCCGCATACCGCCGTCGAGCTTTCGATTGAGGACTAACCGCGGCGTCACCGTTGTCACTAAGTGGCATCTGGGCGTCATCGGGGGACCCTCAAGGATGAATCTGCTGGCTTCGAGGTGGAGATCACCCATGCCGCAGGCTTATCGCCCGATTCCGATGTCAGCCGTGGATAGTCTGGCTGGCATGGAACGAACACTGAGAGTTGCCCGCCAATGGGGTGCCACTGGGGCGGCCGCGATCTTCTGTGTGCTGTGGTGCGTGGGGGAAGCGGGCCGGATGGGGCCTTGGCCCGGGTTCTACTGGCCGGGGTTCATACCTCTGCTCGTGATGACGGCAGTGATCGCAACTGCGACGTGGAAACCGTACCTTTCCTTGGCGCTGACGGCAGCCTTGCTGATCGGGCAGCTTGTGCACGTCGTCCCCGCTATGTTGGCTAACCATTGGGCCATCTACCTGGGGTCCTTCATTTCGCTGGGCTTCATTATGTGGACCGGCAACAAGAAGCAGAGACTCATTGCAGCAAGTTCCAATCTGCTGTTCATGGCCGTCATGACGTACATGATGATTTCCGCACGTTATGGGAACGGGATTGGCTGGTTCAGACCGTTGTACTTGGGGGACAGCGTTGTGTTGCGCGAGTATTGGTGGCAGCTGTTCCCTCTCCTGCTGCTCGTTGCTGCCGCTTGCGGCACCCTGGGCATCCTCGTGGCCCTTTACGAAGACCGCCGGGCGTTGTCCAAGGCACAGGTACTCACCCAAGCCAGCCTGAAGGAAACAGAAATCGAACTGATCGTGGAACAGGAACGGACCAGGATCGCCCGGGACCTGCATGATGTCCTTGCCCATTCCCTGGCCGTCATCGCGGCGCAAGCGGACGGTACGAGGTATATGAGCAGCGGTCAGCCGAAACCCGTTCTTAATGCCCTGGAGAATATTGCAGTATCTGCCAGGCATGCGTTGGTTGATGCGCAACGTGTCATCGAAGGCGTCCGGGAGGACGGCATGGTGACGCCTCAACCCCGGATCAGCGATATTGAACCGCTCATGGAACGAATGCGGCAGGGCAGCCTGGAGATTGAGCACAGCGAAAGCGGTGCTCCCGTTGACGTGGGAGCGGGTCAGCAACTCGCAGTATTCAGGATTGTCCAGGAGTGCCTCACCAACGCACTGAAACATGGGGGCCGGGGCACTGCCGTCCGGGTGCACTTGGATTGGAGCGGCCCTGGGCTGACACTTCATGTTTCCTCGGAGCTTCCGGCGTCCGTTCCATTGGGGGAAACGGACGCCGGGCTGGCCCGGGAGCGCGGTGGGCGAGGCATACCTGGCATGCGTGAGCGTGCACATCTGGCTGGTGGTTGGCTAACGGTGGGACCTGATGGCGAGCAGTTCCGGGTGACCGCATTTCTTCCCTACGGAATAACCACCGGGAGCGTGGAGGTCAGCCGCCAGCCTTCCGGGAATTTGGTGGACTTGGGAGAACGGACCCCGGCAGCAGGGGCGGTGGACCTTGGCTGGTTCTTCAGCGCCCATTTCCGTGGCGCTGGTTGATGACCAGCCCTTGTTCCGGGCGGGTATCAGGATGCTCGTGGAAAGTCAGCCGGACTTGTTGATGGCGTGGGAAGCGGACGACGGCGGCCAGGCGGTTGCGCTCGCGGCAGCACAGCCGCCTGAGGTCATCTTGATGGATCTCCGGATGCCCGTCATGGATGGAGTAACTGCCACCAGGCAAATCCGGGATGCGGCCGTGCGGGACGGTGTTGAAAAACCGAAGATCATCGCCTTGACCACCTTCAACCGCGACCAAGCTGTGGTGGAGGCAGTCCAGGCGGGAGCAAGCGGATACTTGCTCAAAAGTGCAGAGCCCGAGTTTCTGTTGGCGGCAATCAGGACAGTCCACTCCGGGTACTCGGTCATCGCACCCGGATCAGTGCATGACCTGTTTCAGCACGCGGCACGGACAATCCCTGTTGCGGGTCCGGATCTTTCGGCACTGGAGCCGTTGTCTGTTCGGGAACGGGATGTCTTCTTGTTGGCGGCCAAGGGGCTGAGCAACAGTGCTATGGCCGAAAGCCTGTTCGTGTCCGAAGCAACCGTCAAGACGCATCTGCGCAGTGTCCTCACGAAGTTGGGCGTCGGGACGCGTCTTCAGCTCGTGTCGTTCGCTTACGAGCACCGGCTGCTCGGTTAGCTCACGGCCAACCCGGCACCGACCCGGCCAACCCGGCACCGGGCGCCCAAGGCGCCCAGGCCCGGCGCTGCATGGGCACAAGAAACGGCGGCCGTCCCCTCAGAGGAGGCGGTCGCCGTCGTTGTTCACGAGACGGGCGTGAAGGCTACAGATTCCTTCGAGCCGTCCGTGGCTCGTCCATGGCATCCCTGCCGAGCCATGCACCGAGGCCGATCATGGCAACGCCGAGGATCAGGTGCAGCCAGTTGTCAGCGGTGTTGAATGGCACAAAGTTGGCGCCTGTTTCCTGGTTGATGACCAGGCCATAGATCCAAAGAACGATGTATACGGCGCCGCCGCCCAGGAGGAACAGGCGGGCCATACGGGCGTTCCTTGCCATGGCCAAGCCGGCCACGCCAAACAGCAGGTGAACGATGTTGTGGAGCACGGACACTTGGAATACTCCAAGCAGCATGGCGCCGGATTCATGTCCCGCAAAGGTCATGGCGCCGTAATTGGTGGTGATTCCCGGGATGAAGCCCAGGACACCCACCAGCAGAAAAACAATGCCAACGCCCATGGCGGTGTTGCGAAGCGTCAACCCCATCATGTGGTGGTGTTCGGCGGGGTGCGAAGCGGTGGTCATCAAGTCCTCCCTTTCACGCTGTTACCCGGCTCTTCTCATGGAGAGCCGACCTGCGGCAAGGGGTGTCGCAAAACCTTGCCGACGCCGCCATAATACTCCTGAAATGCCTCTGATAGCAGGGGATGGGCCCAGTTCAGCGGCGGTTAGCATGGTTTTATGAGCCAAGCTCCCCACGGACGCATGCCCACCATCTTCCATGACACCCGGGACCTCACTCCTTTTCGCGAGGGCTATGTCCGCACGCCGGTGCGGGGGCTCACCGACGGCGTGAATGACGTCCTGTCCGGCGTCCTCACTGGCCGGGACCACGCGCGATTGACTGTTACCGGCAACATTCCGCGGTTGAAGATGCTGTCCTCCAAGACTGCGAAGGCCATGCACGAGGCCGTTTTTACGTCCACGGAGCCGGACCGGCTCCTTGCCTTCGGCCGTATGAACCCGGGCTGGGCCGGCTTGTGTCACGTGATGGCTGGCTTACTCGCGTACAAGCATGGCGGGTTTTTGAGGGCGTCGGAGCTGTTGCAGCGCGGTTTAACAACAAGGATCGACGACGACGCCAGCCAGTTCTCGGCTATGTACCTTGGGCAGGTGGTCACCAAGGTTGAAGTGGCCGAACGCATTGAGGTTCCGGTGTTGTTCAGCGAGGAATCCGTGTTTTTGGCGTTGTCCCACTGCTTGCGGGAAATGGGTATGACCGAGGCGGCGCTGGAAGCGGTGGTGACGTTGCCGCCGTCGTTGCCTTCTGCGTTGGCGCGCTGCACGGCAGCGTATTCGTTGGGGCGCCACCGCGATGTGGTGCTGTGGACCGAGGGGTTGCTGAACACGGACGACCTCTCTGCGGCGCTGTTGTTGATCCGTGCAAGGTCGCAGCGGGCCCGGGGCGACTTTGAGTCCGCCCAGGTTGCGTTGAGGGAAGTCCTTCGGCGTAGGAAGACCAATCTGGCGCTGAAGAACGATGCCCTCACTGACCGGGCTTTGCTGGCACTTGACCAGGGCAGGCGCACATTGACTCCGCGTTCCAAGCGTCCGGCCCCGCCTGCCGAGCTGGAGACCTTGGAGGTCATCCGGAAGGATGCCGAAATGCGGCGCCTGTGGGAGAACGATTTCAGGCAACTGGGCGGGGAGTAAAAAACTCTTGTGACCTTGGGCGTGGAGGCGTATTCTCTTAATCAACCAAACAGTTGATCAATGATCTGGTTGATAATGGGTTGGTTTGAGAGGTTGATGCAGCAATGGAAGATGAAGCTCGGAGCCCTGACCCTCTGGACAGGGCCTTCATGGCCTTGGCGGACCCGGTGAGGCGGGCCATGGTGGCCCGGCTGTCCCGGGGAGACGCCACGGTCAACGAGCTCGCGGAGCCATTCGCCATTACCAAGCAAGCCGTCTCAAAGCACATCCAGGTTCTGGAACACGCAGGCCTGGTAACCCGCTCCCGCGACGCCCAGCGCAGGCCGGTCCATTTGGATGCGGCAGCCTTGGAGCGACTGACCGCCTGGATCGACCAATACCGGCTGATGGCCGAGTCCCGCTTCCGGCAGCTGGATCAGTTGCTGGCAGGCGGCACCCCGGATGGCGGCACCCCACATGAGGAACAAACAAGGAAAGAGGAACTGCAATGAGCAATCCAACAACCATTACCGCTGCAGATGGCGTTCCGTTCGTGGATACAGTCCGCGAATTTGATGCCCCGGTCAGCGCAGTGTTCAAAGCCCATGTTGATCCGGATCTGCTGGCCAAATGGCTGGGTCCGCGCAGCACGGTAACCAAAATTACCGAGTACAACGCCACCACTGGAGGCAGTTGGCGCTACGAAAACGGCGATGACAGCGGGATGTACGGCTTCCGCGGCGTGTTCCACACGGTCGAAACCGATGCATTGATCATCCAGACCATCGAATTCGAGGGTGCGCCCAACCAGGTGGTCATCAGCACCACCACCTTCGAGGAAATCGATGGCCGGACGCGAATGTCAGCCCACGAGGTCTACCCGTCCGTTGAAGCACGCGACATGGCCGTGGCAACGGGTATGGATTATGGCGTGATCGAGGGATACGAGCGGCTGGATGAACTGCTGGCTAGCTGACCGCCTGGATTCCCGGAATCAGCGGTACAAGTTGCTCCGATAACAGCACTGTCCCCAGCCCGATCATGATGATCCCGCTGACCAGCGTCACCACACCGGCGGCGCCGGGCCGGGAAGCGAGAAGCTTCCTGGAGGTCAACGCCACCGCCGTGTACACCACCGCGGCAAGGGCCACGAAGGTAAGGCCCAGCAGGCCTGACTGGATGGGAACAGGCAGTGCTGCCTCGGGGCTGACGAACTGCGGCACCAGCGCCACGAAAAAGAGCAGGCCTTTGGGGTTGATGCCGCTGGTGCCTACGCCCTGGAGGAACGTGCGGAGCTGGTTGCCGGACTGTACGACGCCGTCTCCCGCACTGAAGCTCGCACCTCGCCACGAGCGGATGGTAGCCACGCCCAGCCACAGCAGATAGGCGGCTCCGGCAATGGTCAGCCACCCAAGAAGTCCGGGAACTCCTGCCAGGAGTGTCGCCAGCCCGGCCACCATCAGCAATGTGTGAATGACGTAGCCGCTGCACAGGCCAGCCACCGCCGGGACGAAGCTGCGCTGCTTCAGCCCGGCCGAAATGGAATAAGCCCAGTCGACGCCGGGCGTGCACGCCAAACTCACGGCGACGATCATGAAGGCCAGGAACAGCTGGGGGTTCACGTTTTCTCTCCAGGGCTAGTTGGTAGGAAAACTCTAGGGAAAAACGGCCCATAAATGCTCCTATTTTTAGCCGGGAAAGCATGGCAATGGGTAAGATTATTGCGTGATTGACGGTATAGACAGAAGTATTTTGCGTCACCTCAAGGAAGATGGCCGAATGACCGCTACGGCCCTGGCTTCAAAGGTGGGTTTGACTGTTGCTCCATGCCACCGCCGGCTCCGCGATTTGGAGACCTCAGGGGTCATCCGTGGTTACCGCGCGGACATCGATCCTGCCGCACTGGGTTTGGGATTCGAGGCGATTGTTTTCGTCACCCTCAAGCAGGTGGAGCGCACCATCATGGCGGAGTTCGAAGAGCGGGTCACGTCAAGCCCCAACATCGTTGAAGCCCAGCGGCTTTTCGGCTCCCCGGATTACCTGCTCAAGGTCATCGCGGCGGACCTTCCCGCATACCAGCGCTTCTATGACGAGGAACTCGCGGCGCTTCCCGCCGTCGAACGCCTTACATCAACGCTGGTGATGAAAAACCTGAAGACCAACATCGGACCGCCGGTCTAGGGCCCTACTCCTTGAGCAAGCCAGTGGTCCGGTACGGAATCACTTCCCGGAGGAACATGCTGGTTGATGTGCGCACAATCCCCGGGCACAGGCGAATCTCTTCGGACACCCGGTAAAGATCGTCCGGGCTCTTGGCCACCACCCTGATGATGAGGTCGGTATCGCCGGCAGGGGCGTGGCATTCCAGGACTTCGGGGATTTCCCGCAGGGCCGCAATTGCCTCGTTCAGGTGGCTTTGGTCCAGTTCGGCGCTGACGGCTGCAGCCACTCCACGCCCCAAGGCCGAGGGCAGGACGCGGCTGCTGTTGGGGCGCAGGGCTCCGGACGCCGTCATTCGTTCCAGGCGCGACTGAACTGTTCCGCGAGCGAGGTGCAGCTTCTGGGCCAGCACCATGATGGGCACGCGGGGATCCTCGTCCAAAGCAGCGAGGATCCGGCGGTCCGTGGCGTCGAGTTCCTGCAAAGTGACCACTCCCTGACTAAGTTTTCGCACCAGACTGGTCAGATCGACCAATGATTGTGATGTCCGTTGCACCAACTGTATGTCTCCTGCTCAAATGGTGACAACGAAGCAGGACGAGGCTACCGCCGAAACCCGCAGGCACCAGGACTCCGGAACATCACCCGGAGCACTGTCCAGGTTTCCCGCAAGGAAACAGCCGCTGATTGACTCTTGTTCACAGCATTGTCATTCTGCACCCGCCCCTTCACCCGGGCGCCACAGCAAGAGCCCCTGAGCTACCGGATCGTTGCGGTAGCTGAGGGGCTCTTGTGGTTTCTCAGCTCCCGTCGCCGGTCTCTTCAGCCCAGCCGCATAGGCTTGGATCATGACTTCAGCTGGCCGCTTCGCCCCGAGCCCTTCCGGCGAACTGCATGTTGGCAACCTCCGCACCGCGGTTCTTGCCTGGTTGTTCGCGAAGTCCAGCGGCCGGAAATTCCTGCTGCGCGTCGAGGATTTGGACCGTATACGGTCCGGCGCTGAGGCGGAGCAGCTCCGCGATCTTCAGGCTGTCGGCGTGAGTTGGGACGACGCCGTCGTGCGCCAAACCGAGCGCGGCGCGCTGTACGACGCGGCGATTGAACGCCTCACCGCCGAGGGCCGGACGTACGAATGCTTTTGCACGCGCCGGGAGATTCAGGAAGCGCCGTCCGCGCCGCATGCGCCGCAGGGCGCCTATCCGGGGACGTGCCGGAAGCTTTCGAAGGCTGAGCGCGAGATCCGGCATGCGACGCGCCCGGCATCCATCCGCCTGCTCTCCGAGGTTTCGGAGTGGAGTGTTGAGGACCAGTTGCACGGCCAATATGTGGGTGTTGTGGACGACTTTGTCCTGCGGAGAAATGACGGCGTCACGGCCTACAACCTCGCGGTGGTTGTTGACGATGCAGCCCAGGGAATCGACCAGGTGGTGCGAGGCGATGACCTCCTCCGGTCCACGCCAAGGCAAGCGTATTTGGCGCAGCTCCTCGGGTTGTCGGTACCGAAATATGCCCACGTGCCGCTGGTGGTGAACCACGACGGCGTCAGGCTGGCAAAGCGCGACGGTGCCGTCACGCTGGGCGACCTCGCCGCCGTCGGAATCCCTCCCGGGAAGGTGCGTGACCTGATCCTCGAGTCCATTCGGCTCCCTGCCGGAACACTGGAAGAGGCCTTGGTGCACTTCCGCCCACAGGAGCTCCCCGGAGAGCCTTGGGTGTGGAAAACTCCCCGGGCCTGAACCCGCCGCCGCGTAGGCTGTCTGGATGCAGTCACAGCTGATCGCCCCAGGTTTTGAACCCGTCGCCGAGCTCTTCGGCCGTTTCCTCGAACAGGATCCGGAATACTCGGCGCAAGTTGCTGCTTACCATCGCGGCGTCAAAGTGCTGGACCTCAGCGGCGGTCCACATGCGCGGGCAGATTCCGTCACGGGAGTCTTTTCGTGTTCAAAAGGCATGGCCGGGCTGGTCGTGGCGCTGTTGGTTCAGGACGGCCAGTTGGATCTTGAGGCGGAAGTTGTCAAGTATTGGCCCGAGTTCGGCGCTGAGGGCAAGTCTTCCGTGACGGTTGCCCAGCTTCTTTCGCATCAGGCCGGGCTCCTTGGCGTGGAAGGCGGCCTGACCCTCCATGAGGTCAACAACTCCGAGCTCGCAGCAGCCAAGCTCGCCCAACTGCCGCCGCTGTGGAAGCCCGGCGCCGCGTTCGGATATCACGCGCTGGCCATTGGCATCTTCATGGAAGAGCTGTGCCGTCGCATTACGGGCTCCACTCTGCAGGACGTTTTCGAGCAACGCATCCGCGCAGTAACAGCTGCGCAGTTCTACCTGGGCCTGCCCGATTCGGAAGAGGGCCGTTTTGCACCGTTCCGCTGGGCGGCCGATCCCTCGTGGCCTTGGGTGGATCCGGCCAGCCACTTCGGCCTGGCCGCAAACGCAGCTGTGGGCGACATCCTGGATCTGCCCAACATCCGCGATGTCCGGGCGGCCGGCATGAGCTCTGTGGCCGGAGTTGCCAGCGCCGAAGGCATGGCAAGGATCTATGCGGCCGCGTTGACCGGGTTGGAAGGCGAAGCTGCCATGCCGCCGCTGCTGACGGAGGAGACCATCAGGACTGTGACCGCTGAGCAGGTCTTCGGGATTGACCGCGTCTTTGGCGAGACCGGCTGCTTCGGCACCGTCTTCATGAAGTCCCACTCACGGATGCCGTTTGGCAGTTACCGCGCGTTCGGGCACGACGGCGCCAGCGCGTCTCTGGGGTTCGCGGACCCTGTGTACGAACTCGGCTTTGGGTACGTGCCGCAGGCCGCCGAGCCCGGCGGAGTGGGGTGCCGCAACTTCCAGCTGAGTTCGGCCGTCAGGGAAGTGATTTCTGGCTTCGCGGCTTAGTGGAGCTGGGGCTGTGCTGCCGGGACTCCAGCGGCCATTCCTGCCCACAAGGTATCTGTCGTAGCGGTGACTACGTCCTCTACGGAATTTCCGTCCAGGTGCCCGCCGGCTGCCAGAAGGGCGGTGCCGTGGAGGCTGACGAAGCACACCATCGCCAGCGTTTCGGGGTTGCCGGGCGCCAGGGCGTCTGCCTCCTGGGCCTCGGCGATCATGGCCTGGGCAACGTGTATGCCCTGCACCCCGGTGTTTCGCAGTTCTTCGCTGGAATCAGGGTGGTGTTTGGTGGAGTACATCACCGTCAGCAAGGCCGGGTGCTCAACGGCGAAGTGGACGTATGCCCGGGCGACGCCGACGAACCGCCCACGCAGGTCTGCGCCGGACTGGGCCGCATCCCGGATACGCCGGTTCATTGACTCAAAGCCGGCCAGTGCCACGGCGTCAATCAGGGCCTGCTTGTCGCGGAAATGCTTGGCCGGTGCGCCGTGGCTGACGTTCACATCCCGGGCCAACTGCCTGAGGGAGAGGCCCTCCACGCCGGCTTCCTCGATTGTTTCCATGGCTCGTTCCAGAAGTGCTTCCCGGAGTTTGCCATGGTGGTAGGGCTGATCAGTCATTGAACAAGTCTAGGCCAATGTAGTCATTGACAACAAAGTAGACACTGCCTACCATGTAGACAGCGACTACATCAGGTACGCCTCAACCGATTGGATTCAGCCATGACCATGACATACGCAGGGACCACTGCACTCATCACCGGCGCCAGCTCCGGCCTTGGCGCCGAGTTCGCTGGTCAATTCGCCGCCAGGGGTTCCAACCTTGTCCTGGTGGCCAGGCGTGCAGACCGTATGGAGGACCTGGCCCGGGATCTGCGCTCACGCCACGGTGTCACAGTGACGGTGTTGCCCATGGACCTCGGTCGTCCAGGGGTTGGCCGTGAGCTCTTTGACGAGTTGTCCGGCCGCGGAATCACCGTGGATACACTGATCAACAACGCCGGGTTCGCCACTCACGGTCCGTTGGCTGAGGAGAACCCGGACACCATAGCCGCAGAGATTTCCCTGAATGTGGCAGCCCTCGTGGACATCACCAGGGCCTTCCTTCCGGGTCTTCTCGCCTCCGGGAAGGGCGCACTGCTCAACGTTGCCAGCACGGCCGCTTTCCAACCCATTCCCGGCATGGCTGTTTACGGTGCCACCAAGGCCTTCGTCCTGAGCTTCACCGAAGCCGTGGCCCACGAAACCAAAAACTCCGGACTCAACGTTCTGGCCCTGTGCCCCGGTGCAACGCGCACCGAGTTCTTCGAAGTCCTCGGCGGCGAGACGGCAGCGGTTGGCAAGATGCAAACCTCTGAGCAAGTAGTGGCAACCGCCCTTAAGGCACTCGATCGCAAGGACACTCCCGGCAGCGTCGTTTCCGGTTGGCTCAACCGCGTCACCGCCGGAGTTGCCCAGCGTCTGCCGAGGGCCGTGACCGTAGCCATCGCCGCGCGCGCAGTTCAGGACTGGTAAACGCGGCCCGGGGCCGGTGTTTGGGTGCCGGTTGCACCGGATAGCCTGAAGGGGAGGATCGATCCCCGTCGGTCCCTCTTCAAGCCGGAGGCCAGCATGACCGAACCACGCTTTACCGTAGAGACTGCCCAGGTTTTGGCCGAGGTGGCTCACAACCGGCAAAAGGACAAGCTCAAACGGCCGTACCGGGAGCATGTCCTGGCCGTGGGCGATGCCCTGGCTGATTTTGATGAAGACATCCAGATCGCCGGTTACCTTCACGACATCGCCGAAGACACCCCCATCACCCGGCAAGCCCTGCTGGAAATGGGAGTGTCGGAGCGGGCGGTGGACATCATCGAGCGCGTCACCCGCCGCTTCCATGACGACCCGGATGATTACGACGCCGGCATCCGTTTTGTTGCGGAGGACCACGACGCCACGTTGGTGAAGATCGCGGACAACGCCCACAATTCCTTGCCGGAGAGAGTCAAGGCGCTCGCGGAAAAGTGGCCGGATAAGCCCCCTGTAACCCGACACGCCGATGCCCGTCCGGTGCTGTACACGGCCGTTCCGCGCGAGGAGGTCCGGATGATCCTGGAGCGGATCAACCCTTTCCTGCTCCGAGAGCTTGACGAAATCGTCCCCGAGTAGCCCCGAACCCACCCGTTGTGAGGCCCGTTCTGCGTGGTTGATGGGGGTTTTGGGGCGCATAGTGGGCCCCGCAACGCGAGTGGGCTGAGTTGTGAGGCCCGTTCTGCGTGTTTGGCGGGGGTTTTGGGGCGCGTAGTGGGCCCCGCAACGCGAGTGGGCTGAGTTGTGAGGCCTGCTCTGCGTGGTTGATGGGGGTTTTGGGGCGCATAGTGGGCCCCGCAACGCGAGGGGGAATGCCTCAGCCCGCGGCGGTTTCCAGGCGACGGAGTGCCGCAGCCCGGCCCTTGTGCCCGCGTCGTTCGTCGTAAGCGATGGATAGGCCCAGAACCAGCATCATGGCCAGCATGCAAGCGGGCACGGAAGCGCCGGCTGCTGCCAGGGCAATGCTTGACGCCAAGCCCAGGACCACCAGCGCGGTGCTCCAGAAATGCTCCCGATCCATGCCGAGCATGATCCCGTACAGGCTGCTGAGCGAAACCTTGAACACAATGATGGGGATGGCAATTGAAGCCACGGCGGCGGCCGCGGGAATGTGGGCTTCATGGTCAATGTAGTAGGCAGCAACGTGCAATCCCGCGCCGGTAGCGGCAATCGCGGCGAAGATGGGCATGTGCCCGTAGCCGAACACCCATGAACGGTGCCGTTGAACGTGGAGAGCCGGGCCTGAGGGCAGGATGAAGTAGATCCACCACATGGCAAAGGCCAACCCGGTGCCGCTCAATCCAACCAGCGCTGCATCCATGGACCACTGATGGGTGGCCACAATGGCACGCAGGGTTTCAATGGCGCCAATCAAACATTCACCCAGGGCAATGATGGCCAGGAGCCCGTACCGTTCCGCGATGTGATGGGCATGCCAAGGGGTACGGATGTTCCGTTCGGCGAAGTAGGGTGCCGCCATTTCCATGACGAACAGTGGAGCGGCCATGAGGAAGGTGTTCAGGACGCTCGCGTCCACCAGCAGCACAACAACCCAGCCCACTTGGACGATCGCCACGTACTTGGCATAACGCAAACAGGTTTCGCGGCGTTCGGGATCTTGACGGGCGGCGCGGAGCCATTGGAAGATCAGGGCCACCCGCATGACGATGTAGCCCAGCACCATGGTGAAGTTGTCCACGTGCTTGCCTTCAATGATGGAGTGGAACACCGGCTCGACGCCCATGGCCAGGATGAGGACGCCCACCATCTGCAGCATGGTGACTACGCGGAACACCCAGTCGTCGGTGTCGTAGGCGCTGGCAAACCAGGTGAAGTTGATCCACGCCCAGATCACCGCAAACATGGCGAAGGAGAACGCGAGGAGTCCAGGCCAGAAATGCGCCTCTGCCACGGCGTGGGCGAACTGGTTGCCGGCCACACCGAAGGCGATGACGAAGGTCAGGTCGAAGAAGAGCTCCAGCGGAGTTGCTGTGCGGTGCTTTTCGTGGGGATCGCGGCCGCCCATGCGCGACAGGGCATGGCGAAGGGGATTCGAGGACATGGCACAAAGATTACCGGTGACCATGTCTCCTCGCCGAGACCGCCGGAATGCGTCGAGATCGCTGGATACTTCCGGCGATCTGGCACTGTTCCGGCGAACTCGCGGAGAGAGAAAGCTACACGCGCCCCAGCACGTCAATGTCTTCCAGGAAATCCTGATGCACCTCGGGGCTGACAGTGGTCCGTGTATCCCCGATTGCGTCGAGGTAGTCCTGGGTGACCGGCCCCTTCCGCCCGTTGGACGCAACGCCCGCTGAACCGCCCAAAGCAGCGTCGTCGTCGTCGTACACGGCCTTTTCCAAGGCCCGCTGGGAGGCGCTGCGCGCAGCGAACTCAATGTCCGCGGGGGAGAACCCCTCGGTCCTTTCCACCAGCTGGGCGATGTCCACCGAGTCCACCACGGAGGCGGGGATGAACCGTTGCCACATGGCTTCGCGGGCGTGGACATCGGGCAGGCCAATGGGAATGACGTAGTCGAACCGGCCGTGGCGCAGGAAAGCAGTGTCCAGGGCACGGATGAAGTTGGTGGCGCACACCAGCAAGCGGCCGGGTTGTTCGCGGAACGCCGGAATGATCTTGAGGAGTTCGTTGGTTACGCCCTGCAGCGGCGACGGCGGGTCCCCGGCACGCTGCGATGCGATCTCCTCCACTTCGTCGATGAACACCACGGCGTGTTCCAGCTCGGCGATTTCCAGGAAGGTCTCGCGCAGTGCTCCCGCCAGGCCCTTGGGGTCAGCGGCCAGGCGGGAGGGGAAGACCTCCACGAATGGCCATTCCAGGCGGGAGGCGATGGCTTTGGCGAACGTGGTTTTGCCGGTGCCGGGAGGGCCGAACAGCACTACGGCGCGCGGGGGAACCACGCCGTATTCGTCGGCGAGATCGGCCTCGGCCAAGGGCAGGACCAGGCGACGCTCCAGCAGTTCCTTCTCCCGACGCATGCCGGCCACGTTCTCCCACAGATCGCGGGCAAGGATGCGGCCACCCAGCAGCCCCAAGGCGCCAAGCTCCTGCCGCTGAACGGGGATGGTCCGCTCGAAGTAACGCAGGTTCTTCTTCACCACGAAGCCGCGGCCGAGGAACGCTTCCACGCGCGTTTCGGTTTCCGGCATCAGCGCGGACAACTTGTTGAGGCCGTGCGGGGCCATGCGGTTCTCGACGGCGGACAGCAGCGAAGTGCCGATCCCACGGCCGCGGAACTCAGTGAGCGTGGCCAGGAAAACGATCCAGCCTTGATCGTGTGCGGCACGTCCGACGGCGGCACCCACCACCTGCTCGCCCTGCACAGCCACCACGGCATGGTCCTTCTCGCAGGACGCCAGGACCTCGGACAACGCGTACACGGGCTCAACACCGTCGGCCTTGAGTGACTCCCAAAGGTGCAGGATGCCGTCCAGATCGGACGAGTGGAAGTCCCTGATGCGCCAGTTGCTCATGGCTGTGTCTCCTGAGTGCTAAGTGAATCGCCGTTGATCTCTTGGAGTTGAGCATAGGCGAAGCACCGCTGCAGGAGGTTGCGGGCCCGTTGCGTTACGCCCGCTGAAGACGCGGCTACTGAACGGGACGAAGCCGCAGCCCCTGCATGCCGCCGTCCACCGCCAATGAGGTTCCCGTGGTGGAACCGGACAGCGGGCTGGCCAGGTAGGCAACCGCACCGGCCACCTCTGCGGGGTCAACCATGCGGCCGTGCGGTTGCCGGGCGTTGAGGGCTGCGCGCTCGCCGGCGGGGTCAGCCGCTGAATCGAGCAAACGGCCAACCCAGGGGGTGTCCACCGTGCCGGGGTTTACGCAGTTCACACGGATGCCTTCACGGACGTGGTCCGCCGCCATGGCAAGGGTCAGCGAGAACACCGCACCTTTGGACGCCGAGTACAGGGCACGCTGCGGAAGCCCGGCGGTGGCCGCGATGGAACAGGTGTTCACAATCGCGGCCGCCTGGGACTGGCGCAGATACGGCAGGGCCGCCCTGCTGACGCGCGCGATGCCCACCACATTGACGTTGAGGACACGCAGCCATTCGTCGTCGTTATTGGCGGATATATCGCCTTGCGCACCGATCCCGGCGTTGTTGATCACGATGTCCAGGCCACCGAACTGCTGAATTACGTGCTCGACGGCGGCACGCACCGATGCGTCATCGGCCACGTTGCACTGGACTCCGAAGTGCGGGCTGGCGTCCGGCGAAAGGTCCAGGACCGCAACCTGGGCGCCGGCCGCGGCGAGGCGGTCCGCGATGGCGGCCCCGATTCCGGAGGCGCCTCCGGTAACGAGTGCTGTCAGGCCCTGGAACTCGTTGCCCACAGAGGTTGCCATGACGGACTCAGGCGTTGATGCTGACGGGAGCCGATGCCCCGGACTGGTTGCGGGAGCCGGACCGGTTGCCGGAGCCGGACCGGTTGCCGGAGCTGGCCTGGGCCCGGAAGTACTCCTGCCGCTGGCGGCCGAGCCCTTCAATTTCCAGTTCCACCACGTCGCCGGGCTGGATGAAGGGGAAACGGCCGGACAACGCCACGCCCTCAGGGGTTCCGGTGACGATCACATCGCCCGGTTCCAGCACCATGTATTGGCTGAGGTGGTGGACGATTGTGGCGGGATCAAAGATCATGTCCGCAGTGGTGGAATCCTGGCGGGCTTCACCGTTGACCAGGGTCTGGAGGCGGAGGTCTCCTGGATCGATGTCCCCCGCCGGAACCAGCCACGGGCCAAGGGGAGTGGAACCGGGGAGGGATTTGCCCTTGGTCCACTGACCTGCAGCGCCGGGAATCTGGTAGTCACGCTCGGAGAGGTCGTTGGCCACGGCGTAGCCCGCGATGCAGTCTTGGGCGTCGGAGACGGAGGAAAGGTATGACGCTTCCTTGCCGATCACAATGGCCAGTTCCACTTCCCAGTCGTACTTTTCCGACGACGGCGGGATGGGCGCAGCGTCAAAAGGGCCTGCGATGGTGTTGGTGGGCTTGAGGAAAACCACGGGGACCTCAGGAGGGGTCGCTCCGGATTCGGCTGCGTGTGCGGTGTAGTTCAGGCCGATGGCTACCACAGCGCCCGGGCGGGCAACGGGTGCGCCGATGCGAAGGCCTTCCGGGGAAATTTCGGGAAGTTCCCCTTTGCCAAGGGCTTCACGGGTGCGTTCGATGCCGTCCGAGGCGAGGAAACCGCCGTCGATGTCATGGGTCAGGGCCGCGAGGCTGAAGTACTTCTCAGCGCCGTGGGCGTCGTGGGCGATGACGGCCGGTTGTTCGTTTCCGGCCGTACCCAGCCTGGCGAATTTCAAGGTCATGGCTTCCTCCGTGCGTTCGGTACTAACATCCGAGCTCTAGTGTGGTGTTCTCACCCATAATACGTAAATGTGACCCATTGACAAGGTAGACATCCGATGTTTAGTGTCGGGTGGAGAAACCGGGACTCACCTCAGGAGCCGCATGAGCATCATCACCGCAATGGAAACCTTTGACATCCGTTTTCCCACGTCCCTGGAACTGGACGGTTCTGACGCCATGAATCCGGACCCGGACTATTCAGCGGCCTACCTGATCATCCGCACGGACGCCGAAGACGGACATGAGGGCCATGGCTTTGTGTTCACCATCGGGCGCGGCAACGAGGTGGAAACGGCGGCGATCGAGGCACTCCGCGGGCACATCCTTGGCGCTGACGCTGAGGCGCTGCTGGCAGACATGGGCGCCACCTGGAAGCTGCTGGCACATGATTCGCAGCTCAGGTGGCTTGGGCCGGAGAAAGGCGTCATGCACATGGCAATCGGTGCCGTGGTCAATGCGCTGTGGGACCTGAAAGCAAAACGTGCAGGCCTGCCCCTCTGGGAGTTGCTCAGCGCAATGACGCCCGAAGAGCTCGTATCACTGGTGGACTTCCGCTACCTCACGGATGCCCTCACCCCGCAGGAAGCGCTGGAGATCCTCCGCGCCGCCGAGCCCGGCAGGGAAGCGCGGAAGGCGGCACTCCGCGCCGAAGGTTACCCCGCGTACACCACGACGCCGGGATGGCTGGGATACAGCGACCAGAAGCTGACGCGTCTGGCCAAGGAAGCCGTGGCTGACGGATTTACCCAGATCAAGTTGAAGGTCGGCGCGTCCTTGGAGGACGACATCCGCCGCGTCAAGGCTGCCCGTGCCGCCGTGGGGCCGGACATCAGGATCGCCGTTGACGCCAATCAGCGCTGGGACGTTCAGGAAGCAATCGACTGGATGGCCCACCTTGCTCCCTATGACATTGCCTGGATCGAGGAACCAACCAGCCCGGATGACATCCTCGGCCACGCCGCCATAGCCCGCGGGGTAGCGCCAATCCCCGTAGCCACCGGTGAGCACGTCCAGAACCGGGTGGTGTTCAAACAGATGCTGCAGGCCGGCTCACTGCAGGTCCTCCAGATTGACGCGGCCCGCGTGGCAGGGGTGAACGAGAACATCGCGATCCTCCTGCTTGCCGCCAAGTTCGGTGTGCGGGTTTGCCCGCACGCCGGCGGGGTGGGACTGTGCGAAGCCGTGCAGCACCTGTCCATGCTGGACTTCATCGCCATCTCCGGAACCAAGGAGAACAGGACCATCGAATTCGTGGACCACCTCCACCAACACTTCATCACGCCCGTGGACGTCCACAGCGGCGCGTACTGGCCGCCGTCGAATCCTGGCGCCGGAAACGAAATGCTCCGTGAAACACTGGCCGCATACAGCTTCCCCAACGGCCCCGTCTGGAAGGAATCGCGTTGATTCAGCACGCACCCTGGTTTGAAGAAGCACGCCTTGGCATGTTCGTGCACTGGGGCATCTACGCCCTTCCGGCACGCCACGAGTGGGTGATGAACCAGGAAGAGATCACAGTGGAGGAGTACTCCAAGTATTTCCGGCGCTTTGACCCGGACCTCTATGATCCCCGCGAATGGGCCCGCGCCGCAAAGGCTGCCGGAATGAAATACGTGGTCCTCACTGCCAAACACCACGACGGCTTCTGCCTCTGGGACTCGGCACTGACGGACTACAAAGCAACCAACACGCCCGCAGGCAGGGATCTGATTGCGCCGTACGTGGAGGCACTCCGGGCCGAGGGACTGAAAGTTGGCTTCTATTTCTCGCTGATCGACTGGCACCACCCGGACTTCACCATTGACGGGGTACATCCGCAACGCAACAGCGCCGACGTCGAAAGCCTGAACGCCGGGCGCGATATGGCAAGCTACCGCGAGTACCTGCACGGCCAGGTGCGGGAGCTTCTGAGCAACTACGGAACAATCGACTACCTGTTCTTCGACTTCTCCTACGCCGACACCAAAATCGCCGAATTCTGGGGCGGCAAGGGAAGCGATGACTGGGACTCCGAAAAACTCCTGGCGATGGTGCGGGAACTCCAGCCCGGGATTGTGGTCAACGACCGCCTGGGCATCCCCGGCGACGTAGCCACGCCCGAGCAGTACCAACCCACCGAACCCATGATGCTCCACGGTGAGCCGGTCATCTGGGAGGCGTGCCAAACTCTGAACGGGAGCTGGGGGTACCACCGGGACAACCTCAACTACAAGTCCGTGGACCTGCTCATCCGCATGCTGGTGGATGGGGTCTCCAACGGCGGGAACCTGCTGCTCAACATCGGCCCCACAGGACGCGGCAGCATCGATCCCCGCGCCCTGGCCTCCCTCGAGGGCATCGGCGAATGGATGAAACTGCACTCCCGCGCCATCTACGGAGCCGGCCCCTCAACACTCACAGCGCCACAGGATGCCCGGTACACCCAGCGTGGAAACAGGCTCTACGTGCACTTGTTCGCCTGGCCGTTCGAATACATCCACCTCCCCGGCCTGGCAGGGAAGGTGGAGTACGCACAACTCCTCAACGACGCATCCGAGGTATTCCTCAAAGAAGTAGACCCCCACCAGGAAGCCTTCAACACCATCCCTGGAGGACAGCCAGCCGGAACACTGACCGTGAAACTACCCGTTCAACGGCCGGACGTAGCGGTTCCCGTGCTGGAGCTGTTCCTCAAGGAGGAAGCCGGTGCCTGAAAGCATCGCGCTCCACACCAAACTCAAACCGGGGACGGAGGAAGAGTACGCTGACGCCCACGCCAACATTCCCCCGGAACTGGTGGCAGCGCTCAAAGACGCCGGTGTGCGCAACTGGCGGATCTGGCGGAGCGGGCTCGATCTCTTCCATGTAGTGGACGTAGATGACTACCAGGCAATGCGGCATGCGCTCGCCGATCATCCGGCCAATGTGCCGTGGCAAGCGCGAATGGCTGAACTTTTGGAGGTCCAGGACGATTACTCAGGGGAGGATACGGGTATCCACAAAGTATGGGAGCTGGCATGACCTCACTTGACCTCGGCAATTACGGCAAACTCGGCTTCGGGGGAGCCGGCATCGGCAACCTTTACCGGGCCATCCCCGACGGCGAAGCACTCGCCACGGTCCTCGCTGCCTGGGACGCCGGCATCCGATACTTCGATACCGCACCGCACTACGGCCTGGGCCTGTCCGAGCAGAGGCTGGGCGCGGTACTCCGTGACGAACCGCGGGACCAGTTCGTCATCTCCACCAAAGTGGGCAGGCTGCTGGAACCCAGCCCCAACGGCGGCCAGGACCCGGAGGGCTTCGATGTTCCTGCCACCACGCGGCGGGTGTGGGACTTCTCCGAAAAGGGCATCCGGCGCAGCATCGAGGACTCACTGGAACGGCTCGGCCTGGACCATGTGGACATCGCGTATCTCCACGATCCCGATGTCCACGATCTTCAGGCCGGAATCTCCCAAGGCCTTCCAGCATTGGAAAAGCTGCGCTCCGAAGGTGTTGTCAAAGCTATCGGTGTGGGCATCAACTCCGCCGAGGCAGCGCTGGAATGCGTGGAAGCCGCGGAGCTGGACCTGGTGATGCTCGCCGGACGGTACACGCTGCTTGAGCAGCCCGACGTCCCGCTGCTGGAACGCTGTGTGGAGCGCAGCACCGGCGTCGTAAGTGTTGGCGCTTACAACTCCGGGCTCCTGGCCCGGGCCGACGTTCCGGACGATGCGCACTACAACTACGATCAGGCCCCGCCGGAGGTGCTGGAGCGTGCGCGGACGCTGGCGGCCGTCTGCCGTGAGTATGGCGTGGAACTTCCGACGGCGGCACTTCAGTTCCCGCTGCGGCATCCGGCTGTGGTGAATGTGACAGCCGGGGCCACTTCTCCTGAACAGGTGGCCACGAACGCGGCACGGATGGACGCGCCCGTGCCCGAGGAGCTATGGGAGGCTTTGGAGGGAGTCGGGCGGTGATTGATTCGCACCTGCATCTGTGGACCCTGGACACTTTCGTCGCCGGTGGTGTGCGGCACTATTCGTGGCTTGGTCCCCAGCATGGTGCGCTCTTCCGCAGTTTTGGGGAGGACGAGGCCCGCGAGACGCTGGACGCTGCGGGGGTCAGGGGAGCCGTGCTGGTCCAGGCTGACGATTCCGTTGCGGATACGGAATCCGTGGGTGTTTGGTGTTGTGGGGTGGATTCGGCTGGACTCGCCGGCGGAAGCGGCCGAACAGTTGCACCGCTTCACGGCTCATCCGGTCTTCAAAGGTGTGCGG
The DNA here is from genome assembly GCF_041549525.1 of Paenarthrobacter aurescens. NCBI lineage: Bacteria > Bacillati > Actinomycetota > Actinomycetes > Micrococcales > Micrococcaceae > Paenarthrobacter > Paenarthrobacter aurescens. The sequence goes on along the minus strand of NZ_CP157456.1, from coordinate 3,941,896 downwards.
CACCTGATCCACGATGACCCGCGGGGTGACTTCCTGGATCTTCCGGCCGTTCGGGAATCCTTGGCATTGGTGGCACAGCATGGCCTCACCGTGGATATCCCCGATGCCTTTCCGCGGCATCTGGGTTCTGCGGTGCGGCTTGCCCGGGAGATCCCGGAACTCACCGTGGTGCTGGATCATCTGGGCAAGCCGCCGCTGGCAGATCCTGATCTTATGAAGCTGTGGAGCGCCGATTTCCAGGCACTGGGGCAGGAACCAAATACGGTGGCCAAGCTCTCCGGGCTGCATCTGCCGGGAGTTCAGTACACCGCGGATGCGCTGCGCCCACTGTTCGAGTCCGCGGTGGAAGCCTTCGGGCCGGAGCGTCTGATGATCGGCTGCGACTGGCCCGTGAGCACAATGGGCGCACCTTACGGCCGGACTCTTGATGTGCTGTTGGAACTTGTCTCCACCCTGAGTCCCCCAGAGCAGGATGCCGTGCTTGAGGAGACGGCCATCAGGACATACGGTTTGGCTGTCACTCCTCTTGCCGAGGGTTAGAGCGCCTGCCTCAGCCAGTTCTCCACGCCGCTGATGTGCACGGTCACCAGGGCCCGCACCAGTTCGGCGTCGCCGCGTTCCAGGGCATCCGTGATGGCCCGGTGCTCTGCCAAGGTGTGCGCCACGGCTTTCTCCTGTGTCAGGCCACGCCAGATCCTGGCCCGCACGGTGCTGCTGGACAGGGCCTCCAGCAGGCTGCCCAGGTAGTCGTTGCCCGCGGCTTCGGTGATGATGCTGTGAAAGTGGAGGTCATGGGCCACGAGTTCTTCTACGTCTGTGGTCTCGTCAATGCCGTCCATGGTGCTTCGCAGGGCCACGAGCTCATCAGGGGTGATTTTGCCCGCCGCCAAGTGCGCGGTTGCGGGCTCCAGGATTCGTCGGACCTCAAAGAGTTCCAGGATGGATCGGTCCTGGTGCAGATCCACCACGAACGCCACGGCCTCGTTGAGGAGTTTCGCATCAAGACTGGTCACGTAGGTGCCATCTCCGCGGCGAACATCCAACACACGGATCAACTCGAGGGCTTTCACCGCTTCACGCAGCGAACTCCTTGACAGGCCGAGCCGTTCGCTCAGTTCCTTTTCCGGCGGAAGTCGATCGCCGGCCTTGAGTTCGCCGCGGATCAGCATGTCTTTGATCTTGCTGATCGCCTCGTCTGTGACAGCCATGGACCAATAGTAGCCACGAATGATCCGATGTCTGTCTCCACCCGCGTCCCCACCCATTTGCGTCGCAGTTGGGGGCGTTAACGCACGACGGCGGCACCTCGGCTCCGATTGTTACGGAACCGGTGGTGCCGCCGTCGTGAACTAGCGGCGGGTCTTGGCGCTGTTACTTATCGCCGCCGGGCATGGGGCGGTTGGCGATGACCGGCGCGCTGCCGGTGTAGCCATCGCGGGTGGCGGCAAGCTCATGAATCTGCTTGCGGCACAGGAACCAGCCCCACACCATGAGCCCGCAGGCAATGGCGGTGACCAGCATGGTCAGCGGCGACTCGATGAACACCATGATCAGCACGGCCGCCAGGAAGATCAAGGACAACCAGCCGGTGTAAGGGGCGCCGAACATCCGGAAGGACGGGCGCTTCAGCCAACCCTTGTCAGCCCAGCGTTTGAGCTGCATTTGGCACAGGACAATGGTGGCCCACGTGACGATGATGCCCACGGAAGCGACGTTCAGGACGATCTCGAAAGCGTCGGACGGAACAAGGTAGTTCAGCGGAACACCCAGGAGGGAAACGCCCGCGGTGATGGCAATGCCACCGTAAGGGACGCCTGCCTTGTTCATGCGCTGGGCGAACTTCGGTGCAGAACCGGCCACCGACATGGAACGGAGGATACGGCCGGTGGAGTAGAGCCCGGCGTTCAGCGAGGACAACGCCGCGGTGAGGACAACGAGGTTCATGATCACGTCCACGCCCTCAACCCCGATTGAGCCGAAGAACGTCACGAACGGGCTGACACCCTTCTCATAAGAGGTGTAAGGGAGGAGCAGCGCCAGCAGAATGACGGAGCCAACGTAGAAGAGAGCGATCCGGATGACCACGGAATTGATGGCCTTGGGCATGATCTTCTCCGGGTTGGCAGTTTCGCCGGCCGCGGTTCCGATCAGTTCAATGGATGCGTAGGCGAACAGCACACCCTGCATGAGGATGATCATGGGCAGGACGCCGTTGGGGAAGACTCCGCCGTTGTCTGCTATCAGGCTGAAGCCGACTTCCTGGCCCTCCACCGGGGTGCCGAAGATGACGAAGTAGGTGCCCACCAAGAGGAAGGCCACCAGCGCGGCCACCTTGATCAGCGCGAACCAGAACTCCATCTCACCGAAGACCTTCACGGAGACCAGGTTCAGGCCAAGCACTACTACCAGGGCAATAAGCGCCCACGCCCACTGCGGAACGGCACCTATCCAGGCAACGTACTTGCCGAAGAACTCCATGTAGAGAGCCGCCGCAGTGATGTCCACGATGGTGGTGGTGGCCCAGTTGATCCAGTAGAACCAGCCCGAAACGAAAGCGGCCTTCTCACCGTAGAACTCGCGGGCATAAGAAACGAAGGAACCCGACGACGGGCGGTGCAGAACCAGTTCACCCAGTGCGCGGAGGATCAGGAAAGCGAAGAAGCCACAGACTGCATAGGCGATAACGAGGGAAGGGCCCGCTGCGTTGAGTCGGCCGCCGGCGCCCAGGAACAGGCCGGTGCCGATCGCGCCGCCGATCGCGATCATCTGGATCTGGCGGGGCTTGAGGTCCTTGTGGTAGCCGGAGTCCTCCTTGTGGAGGGCTTTCTCGCTGGCGTGCGCTTGGGCCGGGACCGTGTGGTCCGTGATGGGATTGGTCATTTGAATCCTTAGGGGTGTCCTGTTGGGGGTGTCCTGGGCGCGTCCGGCAGGGAATCCGGGCACGCAGAACAAGGCCTCGTGGGGGTATGCCTCATGGGGCGGGACGGCTGGGTGAAGCGCTTAGGCCAGTTTCGGCCTATTTGCTCAGATTTGCCAGACGTTCGGGGCTCAGCAGTTCTTCAAGCTGGGCAGCGGTCAGGAGACCATGCTCCAACACGAGTTCCGCGACGCCCTTACCCGTTGCCAGCGCCTCCTGGGCGATAGCGGTGGCCGAGGCGTAACCGATATGGGGGTTCAATGCCGTGACGAGACCGATCGACTGCTCCACGGTAAGCCGTAGCCGCTCGGTGTTTGCAGTGATGCCCCGGACGCAGCGCGCCGTAAGGGTGCGGCACGCTGCTTCCAGGTGGGAGATGCTCTTGTGCAGGCTGTGCACAATGATCGGTTCGAAGGCGTTCAGCTGAAGCTGGCCGGCCTCCGCGGCCATGGTGACGGTGACATCGTTGCCGATGACTTCATATGCCACCTGGCTGACCACTTCCGGGATCACCGGATTGATCTTGCCGGGCATGATCGACGAACCGGACTGCACGGCCGGAAGGTTGATCTCGCCCAAACCCGCACGCGGTCCTGAGGACAGCAAGCGGAGATCGTTACAAATCTTGGAGAGTTTCACTGCCACGCGCTTCAACACACCGGACAGGTGCACGAACGCGCCAACGTCCTGGGTGGCCTCAATGAGGTCAGCAGCAGTGAGGAGGGGAAGGCCGGTAACGTCGGCCAGGTGACGGCACGCAGCTTCTGCGTAGCCCGCCGGGGCATTCAAGCCCGTACCAATCGCGGTGGCCCCGAGGTTGATCTCGTGGATCAGCATGTGGGACTCGTCCAGGCGCGCGCGGTCCTCGCCGATGGTTACCGCGTACCCGCCGAACTCCTGGCCCAGGGTCATGGGAACCGCGTCCTGCAACTGCGTACGGCCCATCTTTACTACTGTCCGGAACTCGCGGCCCTTCTCAGCGAAAGCCAGCTCGAGTTCTTCGAGGGCTTCCAAGAGCTCCTTCACGGAGAAGATCGTGGCGAGGTTCACCGCCGTCGGGTAGACGTCATTGGTGGACTGGCTCAGGTTCACGTGGTCATTCGGGTGAAGCTTGGAGTAGTCGCCCTTGGGGTGGCCCAGAATTTCCAGGGCACGGTTGGCGATCACCTCGTTGGCGTTCATGTTGGAACTGGTTCCCGCGCCGCCCTGGATCACATCCACCATGAACTGCTCGTGCAGCTTGCCGTCCAGGATGTCCTGGCAGGCCTGCTCAATGGCACCGGCCTTTTCGGCATCCAACAGGCCGAGCTCGTGGTTGGTGCGTGCGGCTGCCTGCTTCACGGCGGCCAGGCCCCTCACCAGGTGCTTGTTGGTGGAGAGGGGCTGCCCGGTGATGGGGAAGTTCTCTATGGCGCGGAGGGTGTGAACGCCCCAGTAGGCGTCCGCGGGTACATTGCGGTCCCCCAAAAGGTCGTGTTCGGAACGGAGGGGGATCGCCTGATCGACGGTGGTCATAGCTGTCCTTGGTTTAGTTGCTGAAAATTTGGGCTGCGCGAAGTTCGCCGACCGGAAGGCCGCCACCCAGCACAGGTGGGCTCTGAAGCGTGTCCAGGCTGCCGCCGTCGACGCCCAAACGGCGAAGAACCTCAACGGTGAAGGGCATGCGGGCGCGATCGCCGCCGTCGGAAATCTTCACTGCAAGGCCGGTGCCGTCCGGAAGGCCCACCAGCTGGAGGCCTTCGAAGCCGTCCTTCGCCAGCAAACCCGGGACGGCGCGCATGAGGGCAGTGACGTCGCGGCCCTCACCGGCCACCATCTCCGGGAATCGGCGCATGGCGTAGGCAACCTTGCCCTCGTCCGTGCTTTCATCCGCTGCGGCCAGGCGGCCGTAAGCGCGTGCCATTCCGTGAAGGGAATGAGCGAAAAGAGGCGTTCCGCAGCCGTCCGTGCTGACTGCAGCAGCATCCTCGCCGGTCAGCTCCGTGATGGTCTCCCGGACCAGGACCTGCAGCGGGTGCTCGGGGTGCAAGTATCCCTCCACAGGCCAGCCGTTGATGACGCAAACGGCGGTCATGGAAGCGTGCTTGCCGGAGCAGTTCTGTGCGATTTGGGTAGGGCCGTTGCCGGCGCGGAGCCATTCTTCGCGCTCCTTCACTCCATAGGGGAGGTCCGTGCTGTTGCCCAGGGCCGCTTCGGTGAGGCCGTGCAGTTTCAGGATTTCGGTGGCGCCGTCGCGGTGTCTTTTGCTGCCGGAGTGGCTTGCAGAGGTCAGTGCGAGGAGGTCCTGGGGGATGTCCAGGCCGGCCTTCAGGAGCGCAACAGCCTGCAAGGGCTTCAGGCTGGAGCGGGGATACATGGGGGCGTCGGGTTCGCCGGCCTGTGACGCTGACGTACCGTCTGCTTTGAGGGCAATCAGTGAGCCGTAGTGGATGCTCTCCACCAGGCCATCCCGGGTTACCTCTACGAGCGGGACGTGCTGGGGTGTTTTCAGGCTCTGCGCTGCGGGGGCGGCTGTTGCGGCGGGCATGGTGTTGTCCTTGGGGTGGGTCATTTGCTGAGGATCGTGTCCAGCGCAACGCTGACGGCCTGAAGATGGGCGGCCATCGCTTTGCTTGCGGCTTCAGAGTCGCCGGCTTCAATGGCATTGAGAACGGCTACGTGTTCCTCATCCGAGCGGTGTTGCCGGTCTGCAACGAGGTTCAAGGTTTCGGATTGGTGGGCCAATGCCTCACGGATATCCGAGACGACGCTGGCAAACACGCGGTTTCCGCTGGCACGGGCCACTGCTGAATGGAAGCTGGCATCCAGGTTCACCCACGCTTCGGGATCGGTCTCGGTGAGCATCTCCTGGACGATTTCCTTGAGGTGCTCCAGCTCTTCCTCGGTCCTTCTTTGGGCGGCGAGGCCGGCGGCCGGGATTTCGATATGGGGACGTGCTTCGTTGAGATCACGCGCACTGTACTGACCCAAGGTAAGGTCATTAGCAACCTTGTTGGCCACAATGAAAGTGCCCTTGCCGGTTTTGGTGACGGTGAGGCCCAGGGTGTTGCAGGACCGTAGCGCCTCCCTGATGACGGAGCGGCTGACGCCGTACTGACCGGCGAGTGTGGCTTCGGAGATCAGCTTGGTGCCGATGTCGAACTGGCCGCCCTCGATCGCGCGCCTCAAGGCCGCGAAGACGGCTTCGGCTGCGGAGATGCGTGAGATAGGCGTATGCCCACCCTGGGGTCCTTGCTGTCCGGCTGTCCGGCTGTCTGACAGGTTCACGCTTTGAATATGGCACGGGTCACAAGTGCGTGTCAACGCTGAAAGAGTCGCTTCACGCTTTGGCGTCATGTCAGTTTCGGTTGAGCCCAAATTTTCGAGTCATGAGGGCAGCCTTGTAATGCGACTCGGCTGTGTTCACCTCGGACGAAGGCGTACTGGGCCCAAACACACGGAGAAGGCTGAAAACGAAGTGACGCGCATGGTCTGTCTTGACCCTCTTTGCTTCGCCTACGCTTTCATACGCCAGCTCACGGAGCGCCACGTTCCCGCCGTGACCGTCGCGGGCATAGCTCGTCCAACGGCCAAGAATCCGCTCGGAGCCGTCGGCCTTGCCTACATACTGTTTCCCATTACTGGAGTCGGTGATCAGGTAAATTCCCTGGACCTCGGCAAGGGCTGCCCGCCAGTCCGTGTAGCGCGGATCGATGACCATCTCTTGCAGTTGGTGATGTGTGAGCAGCACGCCGTCAAAACCGGGGAACGGGACCTTATCGCGGTCCGCGATCTCAACCACCTGCATCCTGGCTGCGCTCTCTGAACTGGCGCTCCGGTGCCAACTGCGGGGGTTATCCCAGTCAATGACGAGGCGGTCTTTGAGAGGAGCCAGGAATTCGACCGGTCTCAGATCGAAGTACCGGCATGCTTCCGTGCGCTCATGCACCAGTTCTCCGTGGTTTTCAAAGGTTCCCCAGAGCCGCGATCGATTCTTTCCGTCGGCGATGAGTATCACCCAGAGCCGTGGAGGATCAGCCGGGAAGCGACGAGAAGAGATGTCTTGTTCTCGTGTGTAAGCCGCGACGCGCTCATCCGTCAGGTCCTCAGGTCCGCGGAGCGCTGCCTCGTCATTCGGCCTGAATGAGTGGCGTATCACGTGGATATCATCCAGGGAAACTGGCGGAGCCAGCTCAGCCCCCACGCCGGCCAGGACGTGGGCCAGTGTGACGGACATCAGCCAACCCTCGCGTGGTTCTCAATGGAGCGGAGAATGCTGATCAACTGCCCGATCTTTTCACCACCGAACAGCGCACCCGGGCCGGACGGGGCCAGCTCGTCATACGGGGACTTGAACAAGGCTTTAGGGCTGACCTTTCCGTTTTCCATCAGGTGACTGGTCAGAACCTTGAGGAAGTTAAGCTGCTGGGCCGTGAGCGTAGTACCAGCCACAAACTCTGACAACGCTTCCTCAACGGCTTCGCGGTCCAAACCAACCAGGGAACGGACAAAGAGACCGAGTCCGTCATTGGCGGCACGGTTCAAGTCTTCGAGTGAACCCAAGCCGCTTTCCAGGAGAATGCGTTCAAGCTCGGCGAGGTCCAAGGCCGTGAGTTGCTTGTTACGCCGGAGTCGTTGGATGGTTGCGTGTTCCTCATATTGCGCCAAGTACGAACGCATTTTCTCTTTGTAACGAGGGAGATTCACGAAGCCATTTGTTGCCCCAGCCAGTTCGACTTCTTCAAGCACGCCGAGCTCGTCCTGGAAGTTTGTGTAGACCACCTTGCGTTTCCGCTTCTCGATGAGATGGACCAATCCCCGGAGCCGGCGTCGAATTTCTTCCAGCCATTCCAAAGAAACTGATTCCCATTCGTCGTCATGGAGGATGGTATCCAGCAACGGCAATTGAGCGGCAATGGCTGGGATGCTCTGTTGGTCTTGGAGGGCGGAGGCGATTGTTTGGATCTTTATCCGGAACGGCCCCACCGCCGACCCTTGCAGCGATGCCAACTCTGTTTGGAGCATGAGGTAGTCGAAGCGCTTAGCCTCTTCCGTGTCAGTGGGTGCACCGATGGAAGCGAGCCTGGCGATCTCGGTTTGCAAAGCTTGGTAGTCCTCAGCAGCCAGGGATGTCCACGTTGCTTCCTCGGTGAACCGGTCTACCCATTTGCGGGCCGGCTTGACGAGGAAGTTGTCGAGTGGAAGCCGGTCAACTGTGTGCTTCAGGGTATTCCGAAGGTCGGCAACCACAGGCGCTTGAGGATCCCATTGGAGGTCGGTGAAAGTCTGCAGGAGCTGCACGCGCGCCGCAAAAGTGGTCTCTGCGAGTGACTTGCCCAAAGACCCTTCGTTGCTGGGCATACCAGCGTTGAAAAACTCGGCATTGCGGCAGAGGTCGAAGATGAAAAAGTCTTTCTTGTCTTCGCCCGGCCCGTACAGTTCCGGGCGAAGACGGGTACCGCGTCCCACCATCTGCCAGAACTTGGTCTTGGATCTGACCATTTTGAAGAACACCAGATTGACGACGTCCGGGACGTCCACGCCGGTGTCCAGCATGTCCACCGAGATTGCGATTTGGGGGTTGCTCTCGGTAGTCGAAAACTGGTCGATGAGATTCTGCGCGTAGTTCACCTGATAGGTGATGACGCGAGCAAACTGGCCTTTGTACGCCGGGTAGTTCTTGTCGAAGCGTTTGGCGATGTACTCCGCGTGCCGGTTGTTCTTGGCGAAGATGATGGTCTTGCCTAAGCGATCCCCGCCGGCAACCTTGTGACCACGCGTCATGAGGACTTCCAGCGCCTTATCCACTGTGTCTGCGTTGAAGAGCCATGTATTGATGACGCTTGAATCGACCGAGTCCGGGATCTCGCCGTCTTCGTCCCATTCGAGCTCGTCCCACTGTTCTTTCTCAGCCTCTGGGAGGTCCTCGTACGAGATGCCTTGGTCGGGAAATTTCAGCGGAACCGGCACAACTCGCGGCGGCACGAGATATCCGGCCTCGATGGCCTCGCTGAGCTCGTAGGCGAACGTGGGAACATTGTCTTCGATGCCGAAAAGGGTGTAGGTGTTGCGGTCCACTTCTGACTGTGGCGTGGCTGTCAGCCCGATGAGGAGTGAATCAAAGTACTGGAAGATGGCCCTGTACTTTTGGTAGATCGAGCGGTGGGCTTCGTCGACGATGATGAGGTCGTAGTGGCCAATGCCAAAGGTCCGCTGGCCCAGCTTTCCTTCGGTTACGTTGATGAGGTTCATCATGGTCGGATATGTAGCCACGTGAATGCGGCTGTCCGCTTCATCACCTGAGCCCAGAATGACAGGGCTGGAACCCGGCAGGTGGGCCTTGAAGGCATTCGCTGCTTGCTTGACCAGGGCTACCCGGTCCGCCAAGAACAAAACCCGCTTGGCCCAGTTGGCTTCCTGCATGAGCTTGGCGAGTGCGACGACGGTGCGCGTCTTGCCCGTGCCGGTCGCCATGACTACTAGAGCCTTGCGCTCGAAGTCTTTCTCGTAGGCTTCCGTGACGGCCCGGATAGCGTTGTGCTGGTACGGACGTTCGACAATCGAGTTGTCGATTGCCTGTTCAGCCAGGGGCTTTCGGCTCTGCCTGCGGTTGACGAGAAGTTGGAGCTGATCGCGTGTGTGGAATCCCTGCACCGCGCGCTCCGGGTACATGGTGTCGTCCCAAATCCATGTCTCGTAACCGGAGGTGTAATAGATGACGGGGCGGCGGCCGTAGCGACGTTCCAGGCTGTCGGCGTACAGCTTGGCCTGTTGCTTTCCCACATGTGGATCCTTAGTGGTCCGCTTCGCTTCGACCACAGCTAGAGGCAGTCCGTCAGCGCCCCACAGTACGTAATCCACGTATCCGACGCCGTTGAGGGTGCCGCTAGTCGTGGGCATCGTGTCGACCTTGAACTCGCGGTCCTCTGTGTTACTGAGCGGCCATCCCGCCTCGTTGAGTTCCAGATCAATGAGGTGCCTGCGGGTCAGGGCTTCGTCATAGTCGTGGTGGTCGGGGACCGTCTGGTTCTGCTTCTTGGCCTCGGCAACTTCGGCCTGCAGAATCTCCAGCTGGGCCTTGAGTTCCGCGGAGTCGGCAGCTGCTTGCGCCAACGCCTCGTCTTTTGCCTTGAGCTGGCTTTCGAGTGCCTGGAGCTCTTCGGGTGACTGCTGCTGGACCGGAGCTTTTGGCTTCGGTGCCAGGGCTGCGGCATCGAAAACCAACGATGGCGGCAGCTGGCTACCGGTTTTGGCGTAATTTCTGGCGAGCCAATAGCAAACGTGGTGCAGCTCGCGGAGCACGAGCTCAGCGCCTTGGATGGTGGGGCCAACGGAATTGTGGACCGCATTGTTGCCGGCTTTGCGAATGATCGTGAGCTTGTTGGCTATGGGGCCGCCCACAAGATTCTTGAAGGTGGGCTCGTTCAGGAGGGCGTTGAGGTCATCCTTGTAGGGGGTCACCAACCCTGGCTCCACTTGGTACAGCCACTCAACAATGCGTTCGATGGTGTAGCGGGCGTAGAACACGGAAGCGCGGGGATCCACCCGGGCAAATTGTTCGGCCCGGCGTGCTTGCTGGGCCAACTCCGGCCACTCGCCCAGCATGAACCCAAAGTTGCTGGTAACTGCCCCCATGCAGCCGTCTCCGATCCGTTGTTCCGATGTCCTGGAAGTAGTCAATCATGAGACTGTGACTGTTTAAGCTTCATTTCAGATTGGTGGCTTCGACCAGTGGCAGCAGTTGTACTTTCGTAAGAGTGTCTTCGGCGACTTTCGGCAGAGATCCCAGCTGGGATTTCAGCTCTTCCCCGGCAGCTTCAAATGCCTCCACGATGCCCCCACAATAGTGTTCAACTATTTCCCTGGCCGCTTCTGCATCAACGCCGAATTGCGTGCCAGTTGATACCAGCATCTGCTTGCTGATTTTCTGTAGCGTGTACTCGCCTTTTACACTCATGGCTAAGTCGATGTTCGACGCCGCATCCCAATACGGGGCGTAGGTAGCGAGGTCGTAGAGCGGGGACAGTTGGGCCCTGCTGCCGTTGAGGAGCACGGAGTAGTTTTTGGCGTGTGCGTCGGTGCAACCGGCCACGGTGTTGAAAACGAAGGCCCGGTACAGCCCTTCGCCTGCTGCCCGGCGGTCCGCTTCAAAAGGAAGCGATCGGACAAGGGCGGCCATATCGCTCGCCCCCGGCCCGCCGTCACGGTGCTGGTATTTCTTGGCTGGAGAAACGCTCAACGCCTGGCAAAAGTCCTCTTGATGGATGCGGCGCCACGTTCCGTCCACTTCCTGGCGGTCATAGCGACGTGTCACAAATACGTCCCATTCACCGATGCGGGCGAGTTCGGACTTGGCCACTCCGAGCCCCAGGAAAGCTGCTGCCCTCATGGTCAGCTGTTCCACCACGTCCAAGCGACTGAAGGTGCCTGCCGCCGGTTTTAGGATGTGCGTGGTGGGAGTGGCGTCTTCGGGTACGGCCCATTTGCCGTTCGGAAGTTGATGCAAGGCAATTTTTGGCTGTGCCCCGGCAAGGCTGAAACGTCCTGCTGAGTCATCGTAGGGCGTGCCGTCCTTGTATTCAGTCACCACATGATCCAGCATCTCCGCCACGTCTGCATCCGAAACCGGCTGCACAGCTCCTCTTGAGAGGGTGCCATCAGAAGAGCCGGCACCGGGCGTCATGAATTGCAGCGCACCAGCTACATCGGCACCAATATGTTCGAGGATTGCGAAGGGGTTCGAGGGAGACACCCGGAACCGTCGGGCAATGGTCTGGAGGGCACCTTCACTGTCGGGCAGGAGTCCCTGCAGGAAGGGGAGCACGCTGCGCTTCTTATGGAGGGTGGCTGCCAGCGGCATGGACAGCGAAAGCGGGGTTGAATTCGCGACCGCCTGATACTCGGGGTCGTAGCGGAATGTCAGATTTCCGGACGGCGACTGTTCAACGCGGCCGCAGAGCGTCCCGTCCATAAAGACATCAAGAGCTCGGGTATTCACCAACGTATCGCGCCCGTTTCGCTGTCACGTATGGCGATCTCGAAACCGAGAGCTTGGAAAACGTCCATGAACTTCGACGTCTCCACCGACGCCTTACCGGATTCAAGGTCGATGACAAAGGTGCGTGAGACGCTGGCGCGGCGGGCCAACTCGGCTTGAGACCAACCTCGCTCTTCGCGCAGCTCACGTACAAGGGGCCCGGCCTCGCGGACTGTGCGCAATGGAAGCTCCTGTCGCCGTACGGCAACTTCTGCGAATGTCGCCGTACGCCGACTTTAGCATGTGTTGCCGTACGGCGACAGTGTTTGATTTATTCGAAGAAGTCTTCGTCCAGTTCCACGACGTCGTAGCTCTGCTTCACCTGCACTCCGACCCGGTACTTGATCATGAGACTGACAAGGCGAGCGCCGTCAATCAGAATTGTCCGGGTGCCAACACTGCCTGCATAATCCTTCGCGCCTTGTGAAAACCTGCTGGTGGTGATGAAGACGCCCTTGGAAGCAGAAAAGCCGTGGAGCGCCCCTACGAATGCTTGGATGGCTTCGCGGCCAACGGCGTTGTCTGGGCTGTATCGTTTGGCCTGGATGTAGACGCGATCCAACCCAAGCGCATCTTGGTCTATAACCCCGTCAACGCCACCGTCACCGGTGCCACCGATACGTCGACCCCGCTGCTCAGCACCCCCGTATCCCATCTTCAGCAGCAGCTTCACCACAGCGTCTTCGAAGAAGTCCGGATGTTCTTCGTGCAGCCGTCTGAGCAGCGATGCTCCCACTTCGTCTTGGATGCGATTTATCGCGTCCTCGATCTGCTCCACTGGTTCCAGTTCGTCCGTAGCTGCGAGGCCGGTCTCTTGCGCAACCTGCGTGGGTGCGACTTGACCATCGGCTTTCGGCCAATACTGCGCAAAGATCGTGTGTGCCTGGCTGTAGTTGATTCCCTGAGGATTGTCCAGAAGCCACTGCCTGCCTGCATCCGTGATGCAGTAATACCCCTTTACGGGACGGTCGATCCAGCTTGCCCGTGTCAGGTGGCTTAGGACCCAGCCCATACGTTGCTCGTAACGTAGTCCGCCAGAGTTCAGGGTCTCCTCGCGAGCGCCTTCCGACAGACCGGCTTGATCCGCAGCTTGATGGAAGAGCTCCTTCCGGTGAAGCGTCTGTCCACCAGATAGGGCTTGGAGAACGGGCACGATGAGCGCTGGCCAAATCGGCACCTCGGTCGAGGGCGCCTGGGCCGCTGATTCGGTCACTAGAGTTCTCCTTTGAACGCGCGGTTTTGGAGCGACGCGAAGAGCGCGTCCAGTTCCGCCAGGTGCTTGCGGTGAGTTTCCTTCAAACGCTCGACGGCGGCAACTCGGGTTGCGAAGGTCTGCTGCAGTTCGAGTGGGGGGACTGGGATTTTGACAGTTGCCAGCTTGCTCTTAGAAATGTTTGACATTGAAGCAGCGGATCCACCGGCCAGACGCTGAACGGATGCTCTTTGAGTTGGGTAAGCCATCACGGATTGAAGGTACTCAGGGTCAAGCTGTGTCCGGTCTCGGATGTTCAACCTAAACACAAGATCCGGAATAAGGAGCCTAGGTCGTGTGCGACGGACTATGGCCACGGCCGCAACCAGCTTCGGCGTGTTCTTTCTAGTGAACAGCACGTCCCCCGGACAAACCTCGTTAGCGGTTTTCGGTTTCGAACTGATCAGAGCTTTATTTTCGGAATCGATGTAGGTCTGGCTTGTGACAGCGCTAACCTTGAGAATGCCCCATTCATCGGGGGTGGCAGGACGGTCTTCCGAGACCGGGCTGGTTCCGCTATCGATCGACGCCAAAAGTTCCTCCAGCCGCTGACCATCTTCAGCTTTGCTGGGGTCTCCGAACATGGAATGGAAGATCGACTGGATGAGCGCATCCAGGTGGGCGATGGCGCGGCGGCGCTTGGCGCGAAGTTCGTCGGCCTTGTCCAAAACCGCCGCAATCCGCCGTTGCTCCTCTAGTGGAGGAATTGGAATCCTGATGGCCGCCAGCGACGCCTTGTTGAGGGTCCCACCCATCGCAGCGCGATTTGCTGCGCCCGTATGATCCATTGACTCCAAAACACGAGAGAGGTACGTAGAATCCAGGCGAGAGGAGTCCTTCACAGGAAGAGCTGCGATGGCTTCATTGGTTGCCATGCGGGTTCGGGCTATCCCGACTTTACCGATGGACAGTTTGAAACTCATGAGTACCGTCCCGGCCTCAACTATTCGAAGTTTGCATTCCTGCATCGCATCAGATGTAACTCGTTCTTTGGTGCGTAGGAGGTTTCTGCCCTGATTCATGTCTGCAATTGATAGCCATGGCAGGTCGCCTGCCCAGAACCGTGGCTCACTTCGCGACGGCGTTCTGCCAATAATGATGTCGCAGACATCGGCTAGCTTCGCGGCCTTCACTTCAGCAGCTCCCGCAGCTCGTTCATTCCCTCAGTGATCTCGGCCTCGAGCTCATCGAGCGCTGCCAAGATTTCCTCCGGGGCAGCATGGGCGACCTCTTCGTACTCGATCTCCTTGTACCTGTTGAGTGAAAGGTCGTAGTCGTTCGCCACGATCTCCGAAAGCGGAACACAGAAGGACTGCTCCGTGCGCGCCCGCTCAAGTTCCGCCGTCGTGCGCTGATTCCAGCGTGAGAGGACGTCCTCAAGGTCGGAAGAGCCGAGCGGCGTGCGTTTGTCGTCGAGGCTGAAGCCGTCGGACTTTACGTCGTAGAACCAGACGTTGTCCGTGCCGCCGGAGTTGGTCTTTGTGAAGAAGAGGATGGCCGTGGAGACACCGGCGTAGGGCTTGAAGACGCCGGACGGAAGTTTGACGACGGCGTCGAGCTTGTGTCCCTCCACCAGTGTCTTGCGAAGGGACTTGTGTGCGCCGGTGGAGCCGAAGAGGACGCCGTCAGGAACGATAACTGCGGCCCGGCCGCCTGGCTTGAGCAGCTTGATGAACAGTGCCAGGAAGAGGAGTTCGGTCTTCTTCGTTTTGACGACGTTCAGCAGCTCCTTCGACACATTCTCGTAGTCCAAGCTGCCGGCGAATGGCGGATTGGCGAGGATGACGTTGTATTTTTCTTCCTCGATGGAGTGCAGGTCGGCAAGTGAATCGCGGTAGGAGACGTCCGGGTTCTCGACCCCGTGGAGGAGCATGTTCATGGAACCGATCCGAAGCATGGTGGAGTCGAAGTCGAAACCGTGGAACTGCTCGTGGTGGAAGAACTTGCTCGTCTCGTCATTGGTGAGGAGGTTGGCGTTGTTCGTGCGGAGGTATTCGCCGGCCTGAACCAGGAAGCCGCAGGTGCCGGCGGCTGGGTCACAGATGGCTTCGAGCGGCTGGGGTGCTGTCATCGCGACCATGAGGTCGATGATGTGCCGCGGGGTTCGGAATTGTCCGTTGGTACCCGCCGACGCCAGCTTCGACAACATGTACTCGTAGAGATCGCCCTTGGTGTCGCGACCCTCCATGTTGATGGAGTCAATGACATCCACCACCTGCTTCAAGACACCCGCGTTCGGGATCTTGAACTGCGCATCCTTCATGTGATGGCTGTACGTGGAGTCCTCCCCATTGGACTGTTTGGTCAGCTCAGTGCGGAGGAACGGGAAGATGCTCTGCTGGAAGACTGTAAACATCTCTGTTTGGCCGAAATCTTTGAACTTCGACCATCGCAGGTCCGAGTAGGGGCGGCCCTGAGGATCGACGCCTTCGGGGAACATCGCGTTCTCAATCGGCTCGCCCAGGAGGTTGGCCTGTGCCTCTGCCCGTGTGTGGTTCTCGTCGAGGCGCTTGAGGAACAAGAGGTAGGTGATCTGTTCGATGACTTCCAGAGGGTTAGAGATACCGCCGCTCCAGAACGTATTCCAGACTTTGTCTACTTGGGACTTAATTTCACCTGTGATCACTCATGCGAGTTTAGTGGCAGGGGCGGACACTCACTGACTCTCGTGCGAAGCAAGCCCGGCACGGCAGATCTGCGGTGCCGGGCTTGCTTGAGGGCGTCAGCAGGGACGCCAGGTTTTCCCTCCAGGCGCGTAGCACCGGGGGCCGGTGTAGCCGGGCGCTGGGTTCGCCGGAGCTACCGGGGCCGGTGGCACGTACTGCTGCGCCGGCGGAGCATACTGCTGAACTGGCGGTGCAGCCGGGATGTTGCGGATCCGCTCAGCTTCGGCTGCTGCTGCAGCGGCCCGTGCCTGCTCTGCTGCGGCAGCTTCGTCGGCAGCCTTTTTTGCAGCTGCTGCGGCTTCCTCAGCGGCCTTCCTGTCAGCTTCAGCCCGGGCGGCAGCGGCCACGCGCTCCTCCTCGGCCTTCTTTTCCGCAGCCGCGAGTGATGTTTGCTGATCCTTCACCTTGGTCAACGTGTTTTCTGCTTGAGTGATCCGTGTTGTCAGGGCGGCCAGTTTTGACCCTGCCTCAACTGACTCGTAGGCCGCCCAGACGATTGATTGCTCGGTATCCCTGGCTGCGGAAAGTAGATCGCGAGCGGCTTTGGCCGTGACAAGAGCGGCCGCCAAGCCTGTTGCGGTGGTGCCAGCTGCTGCGGAGGTGGTTGCTGGCGCGGCGTTTTCGGCGGCCGTCAGTGCTTCCGATGCTGCCGCCAGCTGTGCCGGGAGTGTGCATTCAATGGTCTCGGCGAACAGCCCGGCTTTGGCGGTTCGGGCTTCCTGATAAGCGGCCTCAACCGGAGGGAGGAACTTTCGGTTGTCGCCTACCACCATTGGAACGCCAAGCCCTCGGCGGGCGATTTCGGCATTGACGAGCTTGTTACTGGCATTGAAGACCCCTGCCAGAGTTCTGCCGTATTTGTCATGGCGCTCGACGTCGAACTCCAGGCGAACCTTACTGCCCACCGGAAGGACTTCTTCCAGATGGTCCGTCGCCTCTGGGCCCAGGCATTCCGTGGGCTTGTTCGGATCCTTGGTTTCCGGCGTATTGATGTTCAAAAGACGGATGGTCTGATCGATGTTGTTAATGGACACGACGACGGTGTCCCCGTCAATCACCCGAACGACAGTTCCCGAATCGGCGTTAGCTGCCGTGGCGACGGCCCAGGATGTGGCCGCGAGTACCACCGAAGTGGCCGCGGCAATTGCTAGCTTCCGCACGGTGTAGAGCCTTTCGTGGAAGTAGCGTGAGTTGGACGGTGGCTGTGGGGCAGCCGGAATTGGGTACGCAAATAGTCCCCCTATTTATGCGAATACTTAGAGTGATGAAAATGTAGATTACTTGAAACTGCAAGCTCTCCCTCATTGCTACGCCGTGAGCGCGTCAAGAATGGCGCGATCGAGGTAACCGAGTGCAGAGGCACCAGTCCTGTCAGACCTATATGTGAAGATGTGGCTATGGAAGAAAAAGCCCCGGAAATCGCCATATGCGTTGATGGAGAGTCCGCCCTCGTGGCGGGTGACCCCACGGCGATCGCCGAGTTGTTCCGCGTTATCGACGTCCCGGAGACGTCCACCTCAAAGTTGGGCTCTGCTGTCGCAGACATGTTGGCTGCAGCTTCAGGCTTGGCTGGTGCGAAGGAAGCGGGACCGTCTGCACTATCTGGCAACGCGTTCACGATGACTTCAGAGTCGTTCCAGCGCTATATTGAACTAGCCGGCCAAACTGCAAGTAAGCCCGGCGTGGTGGCGGGGTTGGCTCGTACATCCGACGGTCGCATAGACACCGTTCTGGAGTTCGTGAAGACTTCGCCCCTCAAATCCTTAGCCGGAGGAAACCTTCCCGTGCTCGCGGCGTGCCTCGCCATCCGCACGGCCATTCACAGTCTTGAGACGTTGATGGAGTCGGTTGACGCCAAGGTGGATGTGCTCATCCGTGACAACCGCCATGAGGCCATGGGCAACATTCAAGGTACTACACAAATCCTCGATAAGGCGTTCGGATATTTTGAGGAAACGGGCACAATTACCAGTACATTGTGGGATCAGGTGGCTGGCCAAGCAGTAAGTCTTGCCCAGGCCCACGCTGTTGCACTCAACCACATCGATTCGCTCACTGATGAGCTTGACGCCAAGGATTTTAGTGTCCGTCTGGCCAATGCCAAGAAAGCGGCCAACGGAGACCTTCAGCATTGGCTTATTATCACGGCGGTCACTTTGACGAATGCGGTGCGGCTGGATTCATTGGAGATCGTCCACGCTGAAACGACGCTCAAGGACACGGCGCATGTGAAACATGTGTTCGCCGCCAAGGACACACGTCTGGAAATGACCCGTTCGAAGCTTCAGCGACTTGCCGATGTTGCCGCCAAAGCTGTGAATGTCAGCGCCCTTACACGGGTCGCAAATCCCATTGACATGCCCAAGCTATATGGCGCCGTCGAGGAGCTGCAGAGGCTCTTGGCCGTGTTTGCCGCCAACTTTGGCATGCCGGAAATGAGCGCCGTTGAGCGATCGAAATGGAACCAATCTGTACTTAGCCTGGGACAACAGGCCGGCCAGGCGGTAGCAGGGGCGGTTACTGCGGCTGCCGGTGGCGTCGCCGCTGCTCCCAAGGCAATCGGTGGAGGCATTGAGGACCGAATTCTCCAAGTGGCGCAGGGCATCGAAGGCCGCAGAAACGCCCATGCAGAAAATGACCCGGCATCTGCCGATTCCGTAGTTGAAAAGGGTTAGTCCTTATATTCATGCTCTTCACCAAAAAGTCCCTCACCGAGGACGGGTTCACCGGATTCCGGCCCCTCGACGAACTCGATCCCATGAGGATTCCCCAAGGCCCCGGCGTCTTCGCGATCCTTCGCCCCGCCGAGTTTGAGCCCGTGTTCCTCAGCAAGAGCGCTGCCGGCACGTTCAAGAAAAAGGACCCCTCGCTCAAACGCGACGCCCTGGAATCCGAATGGGTGCCCGAAGCTTCGGTGCTGTACATCGGCAAAGCCAGCGCTGGAAGCCAAGGCAACCGCGGGCTCCGCAAACAGATCCAGGAGTTCCTTGACTACGGCCGCGGACGGCCCACTGTGGTGTGGGATGCGCGGCTCATCTGGCAACTCCGCGACGCTTCGGATCTGATCATCGCGTGGAAGGAATTCCCGGCTTCCGAGGTCAACGCAGCCGAGGCCGCCTATCACGCCGGCTTCGTGGCCGCCCATGGACGCCTTCCGTTCGCCAACCTTGTTCAGGCCCGCACAAAGAAGTAAACCCGGCGCCGGCTACAAGCAGTACGACGGCGGAAGCCGAGTGCCTCCGTCGGCCTCCCGCTCGCTGTGCGTTCGGCGCATAATGGCAACCATGACGGCCGTTGTCTCCCATGGAAGCAAACCTCATGAAGCCCGCATCACTGTGGAGGTGCCCGTCCTTCGCGTAGGGGCTGGGCCTTCGGACTACGAGGGACTGAACCGGTTCGTCCAATCCCTGCGAAAGCCCCAGGGATTGCATATGACCTTGCTGCACATTGGCATTCTGGATGACCTGGGCAGGGACATTGCTGCCTGGACCAAGGGGTTGTCGCCGTCGGAGAAGACACTTCCGGAGATCGCCAGTTGGTTGACCGAGTTGCCGGTGCTGCAGGGTTTTCTTGGGAAGTCGGACAAGCTGATCCCTCTGGGTGGCGGCCGTCTGATGGGACTTGAGGTGGACGTGCCGCAGGAGGTTCACGACTACCAGGCGCTGTTGGTTCAAGGCCTCCACGTACTCCTTGATGATCTTGGCCTGGACAACATTGACGACTTCATTCTCAGCTCACCGGCACTCGGCTACAGGTCACCCCGGTGGTTGCCCCACATCGCGGTGGGCAAGGCTCGCACCCGCCACGAGCCGGAGATGGAGATCGATCCAGTGGCCATCGAATTCGGAGACTCGCAGATCCGGAACCGGGAGGCGCTCCCGCTGCCGTGACACTGCGGTTGCTGCGGTTGCTGCGTCACGCCCGACAATCTTTTGGCCCGCACGACGACGGTCTTCCGCGGCTTCTCGGGTCGCGGCCACCACAGCTGCTTCTAAAGGTTGCATGGCCTGACACCAGGGAATTTCTACAGTCACGGTAAATTGGAGGAGACTCCCGCTCTCTACCTGAGGACTTCCATGCAGCCCCGCACCTTGTTCCGTACCGTTGCTTTCGCCGAGGCCGTGACATGGACGCTGCTGTTGATCGGACTGTTCCTCAAGTACGTCACCCGCACCACCGATGTTGGTGTGAGCATTGCCGGTGGCATCCACGGTTTCGTCTTCCTTTGCTATGCCGCGACGGCTGCGTTCACTTGGATCAACCAGAAGTGGTCCACCCGGACGGGCCTGCTCGCCATCGGTTCAGCCGTTATCCCCTACGCCACCATCCCCACGGAGAAGTCGCTCGACCGCCGAGGACTCCTGGCTGGCGACTGGCGCCTGGCTGCTGGAGGGGAGGAACCCCGGGGCGGCTTCGAGAAAGCCCAGGCCTGGGTTCTTCGGAACCCGATTCTTGCCGTAGTTGTCACCCTCGTTGCCGTGGGCGCCGTCTTCAGCTTCCTGTTGTTCATGGGCCCTCCAGGTACCTGGTTCTCCTAAGCTTCAATCGGTGGAAAGCATCGGTTCTTCGGAACTGGTGCTTTCTCCACTTAAGGCGATGGATCCCTGACTTCATGAGCCTCCACCACCCACTTTGAATCTTGAAGGGCCTGGACTCGCCGCCTGCGTGGTGTCCGCCGGGCGATCCGCCTTCGAAGTGGGTGGTGGCGGTACGTGAGGCCGTCCGGCTATCCGGTCTCTGCTCCGGGGCAGCCCCAGGAGTTGGGGTTTTCCTGGCAGGTGTCGGCGACGAGTGCTTTTTCGGTTTTCCAGACGTGGATGGTTGTTGGTGGTGTGGTGATGTTGAGGTTTCCGTTGATGGGTAGTGGTGGTCCGTTGTTGACGGAGTAGGTGCCGGTGAAGCTGGTGGTGACGGTGGCCGGGTAGTTGCCGGTGTTTGTGTAGTTGTGGCTGGTGCGGGTTTGGTTGGTGAGCCATTCGGTTTGTGGGATGGAGTAACCGGCGGCGGGTGTTGGTCCCAAGGTGGTGCCGTCTCCGAAGGCGTAGGTGTAGTTGGTGGGTGTGGCGGTGAGGTGGACCTTTTGGCCGAGGACGGTGAGGTCGAAGGTTTGTTCCCCGGTGGTGGTGTAGAAGTTGGTGGGTCCGCCTTTGAGGGTGTGGGGGAATGGTTGGGCTTGGAGGGTTCCGGGGTTGACCGGGAGTTGTTGGAAGTCGGTGAGGACCCGGGCGGCGATGTCTTCGAGCACGTTCCCGGGCTCGGGGTCATACAGACACGCTGGCTTGCCGTCGACAGGCTGCCAATCGGTGAACGTCGGGTTGGTAATGCCCTTCGGTGCTTGCATCCAGATGACCGGTGAACCCTTCTCGCCATCAGGTGTTGTTGGCGGACACTCAAGCGCCAGACACCCCATCTCCCGAGCACCCGGACCGCCAAGGGTGCAACGAAGGTCAGGCTTGTACTGATAGGGATCCTCGGCTGCGGAAGTACCCCCGAGGGTTGGAGTCGACTTCCCGGTTACCGGATCAAATGACCAGTTCGCCTCCAAGTCGACGCTGCCATTCGAGTCGTTCAAACTAATCCACTCATCGTTGGTCGCGGCAACACTCGTGCTGGAAATGGTCAAAACGAGTAAGGCTGTAAGCGGGAAAGAGAACGCGTACAGGCGCGTTCGGTCAGCGAATGACACCGGTGTCCACAACCTTCCACGCGGTTTCGAACTCAGCAAGGATCACGAAAGTGTCGTTGGTGGCTGCGTCTGAGGGCCGCCCTTCTGTACCGTCCGCGTTGTAGTAACTAATCGCATCCTGTATCACTTGGGCCCTTGACAGGTGGGGGCTAGTGTCAGCATCCCAATCCATTTCAACGGTTGCTAGGTGTAAGGTTCCGCCAGCTATCCAACGACCGTCTCGATAACTATCGACTGCTGCTTTCTGCATGTGGCCACATAGTTGGCATCCTGTTGAGCTGAGCGTAGAGAGAACCGAGAGCTCACCAGTTTGATTTGCGTAATTCTTGACCGCATACCAGTACCCGATAAACGCCTCCAGCCCCGCCTTCGAGTTCTCTTTCGCCAGCTCCGGCATCACGGGAACGGGCACGTTCTGGGCTTTACCGGACGCGTCGGCGGGCTTGTAGACGGCGGGCGGGGCAACCGGAGTAGCCGAGGCCTCCGGAGCCGAAGCGCTCGAGGTGGGCGACGCCGTCGTCGAGCTTGTTTCTGACGGGGAGCCGCCCGGTGCCGAGGCGGCCTGGCAACCACTGAGAAGGACCACGGCCGCAAGGCCGAAGGCAGCCGTCCGGACGTGAACGGTACGAGAATGGGCAAACGAAAGGCGTGACATGACAGGCTCCCCGGAAGCTGCTTGGCGGTGTGGCGGCCAGTCTAAGCAGAGGGCCATGGAGGAATCACGTCAGAATCGGGGCCCTGTGGATAAGTGTCGTCGCGGGCACCAGGAGGCTAGCCCCGCAGTTTCTCCATATCCCGGCGGTCCTTCTTGGTGGGTCGGCCGGCCCCGCGGTCGCGTTGAGGGAGCCCCAACTTGGGAGCAACCGGACGCGGGGGAGTGTGGTCAGTGAAGCAGTGCGAGGCCGCTTCGGCGCCGACGCGCTTGGCGATGAGCCGCCGGACCTCCAGGATCCGTTCCCAGCCGGATTCCCGGACGCGGATGGTGTCGCCGATGATCACGCTTTGCGAGGCCTTGACCGGGTTTCCGTTGATGCGGATATGCCCTGCACGGCAGGCGGCCGTGGCAGCGGAGCGGGTTTTGTAAGCACGGATCGCCCACAGCCAGGCGTCGACTCGGACGTTGGCTGGGGATGAAGACGGGATACTCATGATTGGAACGAGTCTAATCGGGGCGGGGCAGGCTGGCGAGGAACCTGGAAGCCTGCGAGAACGCGGGGAAGCCACCGAAATCGCTGGAGACTTCCGGCGAACACGCACCGTTCCAGCGATCTGGGCCCGCCCAAGGAACTGGCGCGCCCAGGAACTACCGCACCGTCACCTGCACCACCTGCGCCATGTTGTTCCCGATGCCCTGGTAGTTCCACACCTGGTCAGTGGGCTGCAGCGCGCCCGAGGTATCCATGGCCCGGCACCGGAGAACGTGCTCGCCGGGACTTGCCACCCACACCATGGACCACGCCCGCCAGGCAAAGTCGCCCAGAGCAGGTTCAAGATGTGCGGGCATCCACTCGCCGTCGATCCCCACCTCCACGCGCTCCACCTCGCCGTGCCCGGACCATGCGCGGCCGTGCAACATCACGGGACCGGCATCCACCACGCGTCGTCGGGTATAGAAGTCCGGAATTCCGGGCGGAATCATCAGGGAGCGCACGCGAATGTGGGAGACGGGAATCCCCGGCCCGTCTGGTCCCTGAAGATAGTGGTACGCGACCGCCTGTTGGAAACCCATGAACCTTGACGTCACAGCCTCGATCGACGTCAACCACTTCACGCTCGCCATGCCATACCACCCCGGAACCAGCAGTCTGAGGGGGAACCCGTGCTGGATTGGCAACGGGCTGCCGTTCATGGCGTAGACCAGCATGACTTCGGGGTGCATCGCTTCGGCCACCGAAAGGCTTCGCGCATAGGGCTCTTCGACGCCGCCCTGAATGCCGGCGTCGGCACCGGTAAAGACAAGCTCGACGGCGTCACTTGCCAGACCTGCTTCCTCCAGCAGGGGTGCCAGCGGGGTTCCGGTCCACTCCGCCGTGCCTACAGCGCCGAGCACCCAGGGTTGGCTGACGGGACGGGGCTTTAGCAGTGAGCGCCCGTTTCCTGCGCATTCAAGGGTGACGGGCATGGTGACGGCGGGCCGGGCTTTGATGTCCTCGAGACTCAATTCGAGGCTCCGATTAACAGCGCCGCCCAGTCGCAGCCGCCAGGTATCGGCGGAGACATGCGGGATGTCGAAGTGGATGAGCAGGTAATGCAGCCCGGCCGGCGTGATGTCGTCCTGCAGGGCTTCAAGCGGCATGGAGTGATTGCGCCCGGAGAGTTGCAGTTCTTCGTGGGTCAGCGGACCTTGGGTCGGCTGCCCGGGGTTGGCGTCCTGCGTTGCTCTTTGTTTGACGTGGTGTTTGGACATGGGACGGCGGCGTTCTACTGGAAGCTAAACGCTGCGGAGCGCCGCAGCACTTAGGTCAAGGATCACGCCGCGGCCGGAGCTGCGTCAATAGCCCGTTGTGGGGCCTGCTTTGCGCGCCAACACGGGGACGCGGGGCGCAAAGCGGGACTCACAACGGAAGGGGGTTACCGGCGTCGTAGTTCCGGGTACTCAAGGTGGGGGGCAACAGTGCCAGCGTCGCGCTCCAGGAAGTTCACGGCCGGTGCCACGATGTCATCGATCTCATCCAAAATGGACTCGCTGAGCACCACATCCGCGGCCTTCAAATAGTCGGTGAGGTGATCCTCTGTTCGCGGCCCGATGACCACGCTGGTCACCGCGGGATGATTCAGAGCGAAAGCAACGGCAAGCTGAACCAACGTCAGCCCATGCCGGGCAGCAAGCTGCGCAAGGGCGTCGGCTGCATGCAGTTTGCCCTGATTGAACGGTGCATTCACATCAAAGCGACCAGGAACGGCGGAGAAACGCGAACTCTCCGGCTGGCCCCCGCCCACACGGTAACCGCCGGCCAGCCACCCGCCGTCGAGCGGTCCGTAACTCAAAACCCCGACGCCGTACTGCTGGGTGATGGGGAAAACGTCCCGTTCGTTGGCACGCACCAACAGTGAGTAGGGAACCTGGTCCACCACGGGCGGGGTCAAGTGGTTGGTGTTCGCGATCCACTGCGCCTCCACAAGCTGGGCAGGACTGAACACGGACGTGCCGTAGTACAGGATCTTGCCCTGCCGGATGAGGTCGTTAAGGGCTGTGATGGTCTCCAGCAAATCCGTGTTGTAGTCCGGACGATGCGCTTGGTAGAGGTCAATCCTGTCCGTGTTCAGGCGCCGCAAGCTGTCCTCCACAGCCCTGACGATCCACCGGCGTGAGTTGCCCGCGTGTGCCGGGTTGGAGCCCATCTGGCCGTGGAACTTGGTGGCCAGGAAAACGTCGTCGCGACGGCTGTGGATGGCCTGCCCAACCACGGTTTCGGCTTCGCCCTGCGAGTAGATGTCTGCGGTGTCAACGCTGGTGATACCGGCGTCGAGGGCAGCTTTGATGATGCGGATGCTCTCGGCAGGACCCGTTGGCGCGGCGCCGGTGCCGAAATTCAGCGTGCCCAGTGTGAGGGGGCTAATCAGGGCGCCAGTGCGTCCAAGCGTTCGTAGCTCGTTGAGGCTCATGTCGGCTTCCTGTGGTGAAACGGTGCGGATGTTCAATCGAGGCTACACACGGCCACCGGAGGCATAAACGCAAATGGTAGAAGTTCTTCGTTTTTCGTCTTGCGAGGTAATGGAAGAGGCCATACTTCGCGATATTTCTTGACACGCGGCAACACAAATGTCTTTCGAATCAACAAATATTGCCGTTCCAGGATGCAGGTGAATCATGGAAAAGGAACTCAGGCAACGCACGATTTAGGGGACACCGGAATGACACAGACCACAGTGGAAGAAACGGCGGCCATCAAGGCGGCATTCGCGCAATTCCCGTCTGGAGTTGCAGCCTTCAGCGCCATGGTGGATTTCACGCCGGAGGCCCTGGTGGCATCGTCCTTCACGGTTGGCGTTTCACTTGAACCGCCACTGGTGATGTTCGCCGTGCAGAATTCCTCCACCACCTGGCCGAAGCTCCGCCAAGCCCAGCGCCTGGGAGTTTCGGTGCTCGCGGAGGGCCAGGAAGCTGCGGCGCTCCAGCTGGCCTCCAAGACGCGCGACCGTTTCGCCGGGCTGGACACCAGCGTGAGCGACTCAGGAGCAGTGTTGATCGACGGCGCAGTGCTGGGTTTTGAATGCGAAGTTGTTTCCGAGACCCCGGCCGGAGATCACGCCATTGTTGTTCTCGAGGTCAAGGCCACCACCATCAACCTTGAAACCAAGCCCTTGATCTACCACGGCGCGGCTTTCAGGCAGCTCGCAGCGTAGGCCACTGGCAGCGTAGTTGCGTGGGCGGCTTAGGTACGCGGAGCTGACTTAGGAGTTGCGGCTGGCTCCGCTGAGTGAACCTTTTCGAATCGGGCTCGGAGACTTTCCATTCTTGGAAGTGTCCGGGCCCGATTTCTTAGCCCCATTCCCCAAGGCCGGGTTCTTGGAATCGCCGGCCTGTGCTGGTCCGTGGTCCGGCCGCTTGGGCGGGACGTCGGGACGCTTGGGTGCCGGAGTTTTTCCATGGGGAGGCGGAGTGGGCTCGTCGAGGTCGCGGACAGTGACCTTGATGGCCGGAGGTTGTTGCGCTTTGGCGCGTGCGGCCGCCCTTTCGTCCGCTTGTGCCACAGCATCAGCCCAGTCCTTGGAGAGGACGGGTGGTTCCTTGGCGGCTGCAACAACAATCGGGTGGTGGGCGGTCTGATGTTCCACCACTGATTTGACCTCAGCAGGTTTGGGCAGATTTCGGGGGTCTACTTTGGCCTTCCATGCGCCGTCCTTAAGCGCAGAAGACGCACCCGAGATCCGTCGCCGGGTGCCACCGAAAAAGTCTCGCTTTGGAGCGGCAGCCGGCGCGGCAACAGCAGCCGATGCGCCAGCAGCGGCCGGCTCGGCATCAGCAGCCGGCTCGGCAACAGCAACAGGTGCGAGGTCGTCCTCGGCCGCCAGATCAGGCGCCCGCCCAGGGTGCTGGGGCAGGTGAACTATGGGGGTGTTGGCCTTCTTGGGGAAGATTCCCACCAGGGCCAAGAGGATGATGGACAGCAGCCGTCCAACTCCAGCGATCACCAGAGTGATGATGACGATCAACATGAGACCCAGGAACATGACGACAGCGAGTCCCAGTGTCCCCAAATACGTCAGGTTGATGGCGAGTGTTGTCGGATCCTCCACGTTAGCCTCCCCTGGCCGTCGTTTTGTGATGCGCCCAATGCCCACCCAGCTTGCATATATAGCCTAAGGTCCAGCACCGACGGAATCACGTCCCGCCCCACCCTCCGGCAGGGTTGTTTCGAAGCTGTTATACGGCGTGGGAAAATATGTTGCCCAGCTCTCATTTTCAGCCTCAGATTGGGATCCCGTGACCCCTGATTCAGCCCGTCTTCGCAACGGCGCCTGCCCGTGCCTTTCCGGTGAGCAGTACCTCGATTGCTGCGGACGCTTCCACCGTGGCGATGCCCACGCGCCAACCGCTGAGCAATTGATGCGCTCCAGATATTCGGCGTTCGTGGTCCTGGAGCCCGCCTACCTCCTGCGCACCTGGCACCCCTCCACCCGGCCGGAATCCATGGACTTGGACCCGGACATGCAGTGGCGCAGGTTGGACATCGTTTCCACCACCAATGGCGGCCCCTTGGACACCACCGGGACGGTGGAATTCGCTGCGCACTACAGGCTCGACGGCGAACGCGGCGTCCAGCGCGAAATCAGCCGCTTCGTCCGGGAAGACAAGCGTTGGTTCTACGTGGACGGGGACGTTTGTTGAGCGCGCTCCTTCCCACTTGCCTCCACGTTGCCGGCGGCAATAACCGGTCTTCCCCGCACTAACCGGGAAGGAACGCAGCAGGAAACTCTCACCGATAGCTGCGGTGCAGGTTCTCCTTGATTGAAGCGCCCGGGGAGGCATCGCCAATCCAGGGGCCGGTTCCTTCGGATTGATCCAGGACGCCGGCCTCCAACCAGGCGTAGTCCCCGGCGAGGACTTTGCGCGAAAGGTCGTGATCGCCGTCGTCAGTATTCCTCCACAGCTGATCGAAGTACTCGTCCACCCGCACCCGGGCTTGCTCGCAGTACGCCTCGGCCAGCTCGAAGGCCGCGGCTCCTTGCCCGGGGTGGGTGCGGAGCAGCATTTCGGCCCGGGAGCAGCACGCTGCCATGGCGAACAGCTCAGCGCCGATGTCCACGATCCTGCCCAGGAACGCCTGCTTGTGCTCAAGCTTGGCCTGCCACCTGCCCATACCGTAAAAGGTTTGACGGGCCAGCCGGCGCGATGATCTCTCCACGAAGCGCAGCTGCTTGCCCAAGCGTCCGAATTCTGCGTAGGACCGCGGGTCCATACCGGCGCCGGCCACAAGTTTAGGCAACCAGCGGGCATAGAAGCCGGAGGCCCCGACGGCGGCCCTCGCCTTATCCTGCAGGCTCGCGTCCGCTGAGGCGAGGTCGCCCGCGGCGGCAAGGTGGGCGTCAACGGCTTCGCGGGCAATCAGGAGCTTCATGATCTCGCTGGAGCCCTCGAAGATCCGGTTGATGCGGAGGTCGCGGAGGAGTTGCTCGGCAGCCACGGCACGTTCGCCCCGGGCTTCCAGGGAGTCGGCCGTTTCGAATCCGCGGCCTCCCCGGATCTGCACGAGTTCGTCCGCGATCCTGCAACTCAGTTCCGTGGACCACAGCTTGGCCAGGGCAGCTTCGATGCGAACGTCTTTTTGGCCGGCATCAGCCATCTCGGCGGAGAGTTCGAACACCGCTTCCAGAGCGAAAGTGGTGGCGGCGATGAAGGCGATCTTCTTGCCCACGGCCTCGTGCTTGCCTACCGGCCGTCCCCATTGGGTCCGGGCATTGGACCATTCGCGGGAGATCTTCAGGCTCCACTTTCCGGCGGCCACGCACAGGCCGGGGATGGAAAGCCGTCCTGTATTAAGGGTGGTGAGGGCGATTTTGAGCCCTTGCCCTTCACGTCCCAGCCGGTTGGCTGCGGGGACGCGGACCTGGTGGAAACGGGTTACCCCGTTCTCGATTCCGCGCAGGCCCATGAAGGCGTTGCGGTTTTCCACGGTGATGCCGGGGGAGTCCATTTCCACAACGAACGCTGAGATGCCGCCCTTGTGTTCTGTGCCGTCAGGGTCGGTATGTTGGGGGACCCTTGCCATGACCACCACGAGTTCGGCGATCACCCCGTTGGTGGTCCAGAGCTTCACGCCGTCCAGAAGGTAGGACTCGCCGTCGTCGGACAGGACTGCTGTGGCGCCCATGCGGGCGGGGTCGCTGCCGACGTCGGGCTCTGTCAGCAGGAACGCAGTAATGGCGCCGGCGGCGCAACGCGGCAGGTACTCCTGCTTCTGTTCGGCTGTGCCGAACTCTTTCACCGGTTCCGGAACGCCGATGGATTGGTGGGCGGAAATCAGGGCGCCGAGGCTCGGATGTACCGATCCCAGCAGTGCAAGTGCGCGGCCGTAATAGACCAAGGACAGGCCCAAGCCCCCGTATTCGCGCGGAATCTTCATGCCGAAGACGCCAAGATCGGCGAGTCCTTTGAGGTATTCGTCGGGAATCCTGGCGTCGCGCTCAATCACGCGTCCGGACATGGTCTTGGCAAAGCTCAGCAGGCTGGCCATGAACTCTTCGCCCCGCTGGACATCGTCCGTTTTGGCTTGTGGCCAAGGGTGGATCAGGCTGAGGTCAAAGCTGCCCAGGTACAGGCCTTTGGCGAAGCTGGGCCGGTTCCATTCAGTTTCCCGTGCGGCTTCGGCTACGGCCCGGGCTTCTTCTGCGCTGGCGTTGACGCTTGCTGCGGCGAGACTGTTGTCAGTGGCGGACGTCATGGGAAAACTCCTCTAGCCGGTGGTGCCGGATGGAGCCAGGGTCCGCCTTGGGTGCGAACCCTTCAGCTGTCCCTCAATGCTACCCGTGAGTAGCTACCTGTGCTAGGGGAAACCTGGGGCTGGAATTCGGCGGGAATTTCCACTTGTCCGGCATGGTGAACCACGCGGTCCCACGCGAAATTAATGCCGTGAACGAGGCCGCCCAGCACCGACTTAACGGCATACCAGGCAATGCCCATTGCTCCGATAAGAACGATCGTTGCCAGTGCTGCCGCGGCAATAAATGCCACCAGAATTGCAGCGAACACCAGTGTTCCAATGAATACGTAAGTTGCAGTATCTAACGCAGTGAAGTCGAAATTCATGGTTCCCCCCGGGGCGACGGTGCGTGGGTCGGCGCGGCGTGGCTGCGTCGATGCTCTGACATTAGGGGCGGGCGCGGTTTCCAGCCAGAGCAGAAGCGGTAAGTGGCAGCGTTGATATGGGATCGAAACCATACCGGACGGTAGGTTACGGAATGGTTGCGGCCAGCGGCAGGGGACCGGCTCGACGGCGGCACGGCAGCGGGCTCGACGGCGGCACTTGAGGCCGGCGGTCGTCCCGGCGACGCTCTGCGTTAACCTTGTACGGGGCAGTTTTCGCTGCCAGCCAGGTTTCGCAGCAGCTGAAGGAGAGTAGTTGTCCCGTTCAGCCATGTCCTCCGCGGATGCCATCAGTGCCCGGCTCCGTGATCTTGAGCAACTGACCAAGGGCCCCGCCTGGGCTCTGACGCGGTCCGCGCCGTGGGTGATCGCGGTGCTGCAGGCCTCCTTTACCCGCACCCGGCCGCAGCTTCCGCTCGAAGAGTTCCACGCCGACGTCGACGCTTTCCTGGAGCAGCTCCGCCGCCAGGACCCAGCCTTGGGTGGTCAGCAAAACGGCAAGCTCTTTGGCGACGAATGGACCCGGAAGCAGTTCCTGACCCGGCGCAACCAGTCAGGTCAGATCGTTTACGAAGTTACCGAACCTGCTGCCCGCGTGCTCGCGTTCCTGGACAGTCTTTCCAGCGAGCGTTCCACACTGAACGGATCGCGGCTCGGCACGCTGCTGGGCGATGTTGAAAAGCTCGCCAACGAGACCAACCCTGACCAGAGCGCGCGCCTGGAAGCCCTCGAAGAAGAAATTCAGGAACGCCAGCAACTGGTGGAGGACATCAGCTCAGGGGAGTTCGATGGACTCCTTGATGATGAGGAAGCAGTTGAAGCGGCCGGCAACATTCTTGATCTCGCCGCCAGCCTGCCCGCCGATTACAAGAAGATGCGTGACCGGATTGAAGAGCTGGTGGGCGAGCTCCGCAACCAGATCATCGAGGAATCCCTGAGCAAAGGCGCCACCATGGCCCAGGTTTTGGAGGCGGACAAACGCCTGCGCCAAAGCCCGGAAGGCCGCACCTTCCGTTCCTTCACCGCGTTCCTGGAGGATCCGCAGCAGCAAGTCCGGTTCCGCTCGGCAATCGGCGAGGTGTTGAGCCGTCAATTCGCTGACGATCTCTCCCACGAGGACCGCGAGACGCTGAAAAACCTGGTGGCGGAACTGCGCACCCAGCACAGCCACATCCAGAGGATCTACGGCAAACTCTCCGAAAGCCTCAACACCTACATTCAGAGCGATGACGTCAGGCAGTCCGTCAGCCTCCGGAAGGTGTTGGCCGAGGCAGAGCAAGCCATCCGATCCATGCCGTATGAACGCGACCGCCCGGGCTTGGTCCGCGGGCCCGTGCTTTACAACGCAGGGTTTGAGTCCTTGGCGATGGTCAAACTCTTCGACCCCGATGAATTTGCCACGCCCCCACGCCTGGCTGACCCCATCGCGTTCAGCGACTCGGACCGCGTAAGGTCGGCCCGGACCGGAAAGGCCAAACCCGCTGTTATCCGGGCCGCCATGGCAGGGGCCACCACGCTTGGCGATGCCTGGGAAAACCTGCCCGCCGAGGAACGCCACATCAACACCGTGCGCACGCTGCTTTCCATGGCGCTGCAGACCGGCGCGGCCTTTGACAGGGCTGCCTGGGAACACATCGACTTCGAACAAATTGACGGCAGTACCCGCGCAGCGTACCTGCCGGTGGTCACGCTAAATGAGGATTCTGATGACTGAAGAAACCACGACGACGGAACTCACCGAAGCGGACCAGCGCGCCGAGGATGGGACTGACGCCGGGCTTGAGGCGGCTCCTGAAGTTGCCCACGCTGACCCCTTCCGGGTCACGCCGCGGGACACGTTTGTGGACGGCGCCGCGCTCTTCCCAGGAGACACCGGAGTGTTGCCCATGAAAGTGCGGCATGCGCTGGTGAAGCTGCTGAAAGGCCCGTACATTGACGGGGGCCGTGACGAGAAGTTGTGGACCACGCTGCTGGACAACCAGCTGATCCTTCGCAGCCGCCTCTCCGAACTGTTCCTCACTCTCCAGCTTGATCACGACCGCAAAATCGCCGTGCTCCGACCCGTCGATCCGGAGGTTGTCGGCGCCAGCTCGCGCTCAAGCATCCTGCGTCAGCAGCGGGCCCTGAGCCGTGTGGAAACCATCGTCCTGCTGCGCCTGCGTCTCCTGCTGGACCGCCACGTCACAGCCCAAACGGACCCCACCATCACCCGCGAAGAGATCTCGGACCTCGTGGCCAACTACACCCCGGCAGGCCAACAGGATGCCCTCCGTGACTCGGACGTCGTCACCCGGACCATCACCAAACTCCTGGCCCGCCAACTTATCCTCCCCACCCCGCTGGATGACACCTACACCATCAGCAACGCCCTCCCGCTTGCCCTTCCCTTCGAAAACATCGGCGACATCCCGGCCCAAATAGAGGCCCTGATAGCAGTGGCAGCCGACGAATCCGGAACAGAACCCCTCCTGGACCTGGACTCCGACCCGAGTCCGGAAGATGCCGACGACGACGCCGATGCTGCCCCCGCAGCGGACGGCGACCCAACAACAGAGGAGCCAGCCAAGTGACCATCGCAAGCATGCTCCCGCTCGGCGAGCTGACGAACCCCGGCCAGATGCGTTTGGCATTGGTGCAGGTGGTCAACTGGGGCACGTTCCATGGCGCTCACACCATGCACGTGGACCGTAAGGGCACCCTCCTGACGGGTAACTCGGGCGTCGGTAAGTCCACTCTTTTTGACGCGATGCTCCGTGTTTTTGATGCCCGTCCGCGCTCGAACGAGGCTGCTGCACAGCGGTCCGGTGGTGCTGTGGAGGACAAGAGAACCACGTTCACCTATATGCGCGGCAAGGTTGGTGATAAGGCGGTGGGTGATAGCTCGGCCAGTGCCTTCCAGCGCCCTGGTGCCACATGGTCCGCCGTCGCCCTGACGTTTGATAACGCCGCCGGCACGAAGGTGACGGTGTCAGCGCTGTTCGACCTCCCCAAGAACGGCACGGAGTCCAGTGTTGGGCGCTTCTATGTGATCGACAGCAAACCGTTGGACCTTGAGGCGATCGAGGGCATTGCCCAGAAGCGGTTCACCAAGGGTGCGCTGGAAGGGATCTTCCCTGAGGGCCAGGTCTTCGATGTGCATAAGGCGTTCGCTGAGCGTTTCCGGCGTTTGCTGGGCATCAACTCGGACCAAGCCCTTCCGTTGCTTCGCGTGATCCAGGCCGGCAAGGGTCTGGGTGGCAGCGTGAATACGTTCTTCCGTGACCAGGTGTTGGACGCTCCTGCCACGTTGGCTGCGGCCGATGATGTGGTGGAGGAATTCAGCAACCTGATGTCCATCCGGCAGCGGTTGGAGGATGTCCGGCAGCAGCGCGATCAACTGGCGCCGGTTCCGGGGTTGAATAAGGAGTATGCGCAGGCGCTGCTGGACGCGAACCGTCTCCGTGAGCTGGCCGGCGAGGAGTTTGAGGCCTACAAGCAGCAGCTTGCCGTCACGGTCCACGCCAAGACGCTGGCCCGTTTCAAGGAACTTGCACAGGCCAAAGCCCAGGAATTGGCGGCAGAACGCACGGTGCGGGACGCTTTGGCCAAGGAGCTCCGGGACCTTGAACTGGATTACAACAACCGGGGTGGCAACGCCATTTCGGCCATTGAGCAGTCGTTGGAAAACGCGCGGGTGGGCCTCAAGCTGCGTCAGCAGGTTGAGGATTCAGCGAAGAAGGCTTTGGCCGACGCCGGACTGAACCTGGAATGGTCGGCCGAGGGCTGGGACCAGGCGCATGAGCAGGCAGCGGCACGCTCGGCCGAGTTGAAGGACGATTCGGAAGCGCTCAAGGAACTGCGGTTCGAGGCTTTTGACGGGCATGCAACCAAAAAACGTGAGCTCGCTGCGGCCCAGCAAGAGCTGCTTTCGTTGCGGTCGCGCAAGTCCCTGCTGCCGCCGTCGAGCATTGAAAACCGGGCGGCCATCGCAGCGGCTACCGGGGTTCCGGAAGATCGCATGCCCTTTGGCGGCGAGTTGATGGATCTGGCCGAGGGGCAGGATCAATGGCGGCCTGCCGCGGAGCGTGCGCTGCGTAACCTTGCCACCACCTTGCTGGTACCCGGCGAGCACTTCGCAGCGGTCACCCGTTATTTGAACGACAACACTGTCCGTGGCGCTCTTCGCGCCGTGGATGTCTCAAAGCCGCTTGCCGGCGGCGCCCTGGCTGTGGAGGACGTGTCCGACGGCGACCTCTTGACGAAGTTGAGCATCCTCACCTCAGGCGCCAATGCAGAAGCGGGGGAGTGGATTCGGGAGCGGATCGCCTTGGACTTCGCCTATCCGTGCGTGGAGGACCCGGACGAGCTTGCCTCGATGGACAAGGGCCTCAGCTTGGGCGGCGTGGTCAAGCGCAACCGGCACACAGTGGAGAAGGACGATCGCTTCACGAGCCGCCAGGATTACGTGCTCGGATTCGATAATGCGTCCAAGCTCGAGCTCGTTGCGGCCCGTGTGGGGGAGCTGGAAAACGAGCTCGTGAAGGCCGCGGAACTTGCACAAAGCCGTGAGGACTCGCACCAGGGAATGGCCCGGCAGCTCGAGGCACTGCGCCGTGTGGCTGAAGATGAACGGCCTTGGGAGCAGGTCTCCGCAGCGGTCGCGGCGGAGGAACTTACCAGGATCGAGCAGCGCCTGACCGATGCGTTGGCCGCTCAGGCGGACTTGGAACCGCTGCGGGCCAGCATCGAAACTGTCCGGGAGAAGCACCAGTCCTCCACAGGCTCGGCCGCTGTGCTGCAGAGCGAATACAAAGCGCTGGACCACAAGATGACCACGGCGGACGGCCTGCTGGATGCGGCGAGGCTCAAGCTGGAGCAAGCACCGCCGTCGGCCTCTACTGTCACCGCGCTGGAGCCGTACTTCGACGGCGTCGCCGAGGTTTCTGAACTGTACGAGTTGGACAACCTGGCCAACAGTGTCCGTAATAAGCTGCTAGACGAGCTGCATGCGGCGGAATCGCGGGGACAGGCGACGGCCGAGCGCCTGACCCGCATGTTTGAAGCGTTCGTGCGCGACTGGGGCAGCGCCATCAGCGCCGATCACGGCACGTCGATCGGCGC
Organism: Paenarthrobacter aurescens; assembly: GCF_041549525.1. Classification (NCBI taxonomy): domain Bacteria; kingdom Bacillati; phylum Actinomycetota; class Actinomycetes; order Micrococcales; family Micrococcaceae; genus Paenarthrobacter; species Paenarthrobacter aurescens. The sequence continues at coordinate 3,906,951 of NZ_CP157456.1, read as the reverse complement.
CGCCGGGGACTTCGAATCCCGGTACCACGCGATCGTCAGTGACGGTTTGCCTGCTCAGGAGGCCGAGTTCCGGCTGTTCTTCAACCAGAGGACACACGAATCGTTCAGCACGCTCCTGCACCTGCTGGACGAGGAACGCCGCAGTATCACCAGCCGCATCCTGCCCCTCAACGGGATCCTCTCCCAGGTCAACTTCCATGAGGGCAGCTTCCTGGAACTGGATATCAAACAGACACTGCCGGCCACGGCCAAGCAGTTCAAGGACGCCATTCAGAACGCGCTGAAGGCGAAGCACACCCGGCCCTCCCGCGGCTCTGCTGCTGCTTCTTCCGCAACGGAAGTGGACGACGACGCCGAGCTCACCGCGCGTTACAAGTCCTTGGAAACCCTGGTGAAGCGGCTGGGTTCGCAGACACCGGAGGACCGGCGTTGGCGTGCCGAGGTACTCGATGTTCGTGGGCACCTGTTTATCCAGTGCAAGGAGCACCGCGAGGTGGCTTCGAAGTCGGGCAAGGCAGGCGGCTCCAGCGGCTCCGGCAAGAAGAAGACCGAAGTCTTCATGCACGCCGATACCGGCTCCATGTCCGGCGGTGAGCGCCAGCGGTTCACGGCGTTCATCATGGCCGCGGCGTTGAGCTACCAGCTGGGCATCGCCGAGCAGGGGTTCACAACGTACGGCACAGTGATGATGGACGAGGCGTTCGTGTTGGCTTCGGAAGAATTCGCTGGCGCCGGCATCAAGGCGCTTCACGAATTCGGGTTCCAGTTGCTGCTCGCGGCTCCCGAAAACGTGATCGACCTGTCCCGGCACCTCGGATCCGTCACGGAAATCCTCCGCGACAAGCGCACAAACCGCTCGGGCGTGCTCACGGCGCCGGTCATTGCCGGACCGGGCGAGCCCGGAGCGTGGCGCTCCGAGGCCAACCCGGTGGACATCGTGCTGCGGTAGATGTACCGGCCATTAGGTTGGTGACACTCGGGTGGCGCAGCAAATTCGAGTGCTACATTTGTGCAGCCGGGACAGGTCCGGACATTCACGCTTTGGGGGAATCATGGCTGGTATTTACACTGACTTTGGGCACTATCGGGTGCCTGATAGGGCTGAGCTCAAATCTGCACTCGAAAAGGCATCGGTCACCGTCGACGCTAACGTTATGCTCGACCTCTACCGAGGTTCCGACGCTTACACGTCTAACATGATGGTGGCCCTTCGCTGGCTCAATAACAGGCTTTTCGTCACTCACCAAGCTATGAGGGAGTTTTGGCGAAATCGCACATCGGTCTTGGAAGACAGAACAAAGGCCAAGCTCGATATCGAACGGGCTCTGGGGAGCGCTAATCAGACGCTGCGTCAGGCATTTAGGCAGTGGGGTAACCGCACCCAGATGCCCGAGACCGATATGGCAGAAATAGTTAAGCTTTTGGAGTCTTTCGTTGAAGGCAGCCGCGACTTGGTTTCGTCATTCCATGTCGATGACACAGAGAACTATCCGGCGCCTTCCGAGGATCCCATACTCCAGGAACTGGAATCAGTGCTAGAAGGTCGAGTAGTTGGACCGCTGGCGGCCAGTGAGTGGTCCAAGCGAGTGTCGGAGGGAATTCGACGACACGGGGCCGGAATAGCTCCAGGCTTCAAGGAAAAAGCGGCAGATAAAGAGCATTTGCCAGAGAAAGTGGCTGGGGACTACCTTGTCTGGTCTCAGGCGTGTGACATCGCATGTGAGGCGAGCACACCGCTGGTTGTCATCACTCGCGATCAGAAAGAGGACTGGTGGTGGCGCGAGAAAGGCGCTTTCCTGGGGCCGAACCGTGACCTTGTAGAGGAGTTCAACGGACGATCTGGCGGTCAGGTCTACTTGATGACTCCTCAGGACTTCTTGCGCCTCTTTGCAGAGCTCAACCACACCCAGCTTCCTGAGGACGCATTTGATGCTGGTTCTCAGGACGATGAGCTGACCTCTGACGATCCACTTGTCGGTTCCGAGCCAGAACAAATGGTTGCTGATACAGGCCGTTCGGAGTGGACCCTTGAAGGGTACGAAGCCGTAATTGCAAGCCTGGAATACCAAGGCTCGAAGCAGGCTGCCGTAATTGCTGCGGCAGTCGCCAACGATGGCTCTATTTCTCGGGAATCTGTCTACGAGATTTGTGAGTTTGAGCCGACGAGGATGCTCCGAGGCTTCACAAAGCCGGTTGCGAGGCACACCAGAATGCTGCAAAAGGAAGGCAAGGTTCCCCCTGGCGTGCGGGGGTTGCTCTTGCCCGCATACGATTTCGGGCCGACGGCTAACCGCTGGGTTGTTCCGGATGAGGTCGTCAGATTGGTTAAGGAAAGTGCGTAACTCTGGCTCGAGCTGACTGGCAGTAGTGGTTGTTCGAAGGCCTCACAACAACCACTACTGCCAGCTACTTTGCGCTACTTGGCCCTGACGCGGTCCAGGAACTGTTCAGTCCTAGCCTCCAGTCCGGCGATCTGTCGAACAACGACGGCGGCCGGGTCCGGGTTGATCTCGTTGGCGGGCGGTTCCTTACGCACGTTGGCGCTGCAGCCGAACTCCGCGCAAATGAGCGTCCCCACGGTGTTCCCGTCCCTACCGGATTGGCCGGCTTTCTTGGCCACCCACAAGTAGACGTCGTCCTTCGAGAACACGTCGCGGCACAGTTCACAGAGGACCACGCGCCTCTTTCCGGATCCGCCTTCAGGTGCACGGAGCATGATCCCGGTGAGCTTTCCCCGATGCGGAACCACAAGGTAGCCACGCTGGGGCATCTTGTCGTCCCGCCAGCCCAGGAACTCCAGGTTTTCCCAGTCGATGGTTTCAAAGTCCCGCGGGAGATTCAGCCTGGCGGCCTCGGAGCGGCTGGCGTTGATGAACGATGATCGGATTTGTTGGGCAGTAATTTTCTGCATGGCAAAGCTTCTTTCGGAAATGGTCGACGTCCGCGCGAATCTTGGGCGCGCGGAAAATGGCAGGAGGCGTCGGTCATCGGAGAAAAGCAGGCGCAGCAAAGGGCCTCAAAATACAAGAGGCCCGAAATGGCGGCTAGAGGGATGCCGACGTGCGGGGGAGTGCCAAGCAGGCCAAAGCGGCCACCTCGCTCACCATGGCTGCGGCAACTGAACCAGTGCGCATGCTCATCCCCTCGTTCCATTCCTTAAGAAGCGGTAGTCCGCTGCCGCCTATACTTTCAAATCTTCCGGGCCGATGTCCACTGAGAGAGGGTGCGGTGGGAAGGCTCGGGATGTGAGAGGGGGTGCGGCGGAAGGCTCGGGATGTGAGAGGGGGTGCGGCGGAAGGGCTCGGGATGTGAGAGGGGGTGCGGCGGGAAGGCTCGGGATGTGAGAGAGGGTGCGGTGGGAAGGGCTCGGGATGTGAGAGAGGGTGCGGCGGGAAGGGGTGTGATCTGCGTCGCATTCCGCTATTGTGGCGGATTAGGTGACGCAAACGTTTCTTAATTATCAGCAGGCTAGGCTAGCCTTACTTAGGTTCGCATCACTTACTTAAGGAGTACCGTGGCTTCCCTTCTCCCACGCCGCGCCCTGCTGAAGACAGCAGGAACCGCGACGGCCGCATTGGCCGCCGTCGCCCTCACCCTCACCGGCTGCTCCACTGGCCCGGCAACATCCGCTCCCGCCACTGAGCAGGCAGCATCCTCGGCCTTCCCGGTCACCATCAAGAACGTCTTTGGTGAGACCACCATCAAGGAACAGCCCAAGCGCGTAGTCACCATCTCGTGGGTCAACGACGACGTCGCGATCGCCCTGGGTGTTGTTCCCGTTGGTGTTCCCAAGAACGAATGGGGCAACAACGACAAGGGCTCAACCCCTTGGAAGGACGCCGCACTGGAGAAGCTCGGCGCCGGCTTCGGCACCGAGAAGGCTCCGGTTCAGTACTCCGAGGCAGACGGCATCAACTTCACCGAGATCGCCAAGCTCAGCCCGGACGTTATCCTGGCCGCTTACTCGGGCCTGGAAGAAGCTGACTACAAGAAGCTCACCGAAATTGCTCCCGTGGTTGCTCAGCCGGAACTCGCCTACGGCACCCCGTGGCAGGAAAGCACCACCTTGATCGGCAAGGCTCTCGGCAAGGAAGCCGAAGCCAAGAAGCTGATTGAAGATACGGAAAACACCGTCAAGGAAAAGGTGTCCGAGTTCCCGCAGATCAAGGACAAGACCTTCATCTACGGCAACCTCGAGCCCGCCAAGGGTGACGGCGCCAACGTGTACACGGCAATCGACAACCGCCCCCGCTTCCTTTCCGAAATCGGCATGAAGCTGGCCCCGGTGGTTACTGAGAACACCAAGAGCAACACGGAATTCTTCATCCCGTGGTCCGCTGAGAAGGCCAACGAGCTCGAATCCGATGTTTTCGTGACCTGGGTTCCGGACTCCACCACGGCAGATGCCATCAAGGCTGACCCGCTGTTGGGCCAGATCCCGGCCATCAAAAAGGGCGCACTGGTTGCTGATTCGGATCAGACCCTGACGCTCTCCATCTCCGCCTCTTCGCCGCTGAGCCTTCCGTGGGCACTGGATACCTTCCTGCCGCAGCTGGGTAAAGCAGCAGACGCAGCAGGCAAGTAACTGCAATGAAACTGAGTACGACGACGGCACTTCAGGGGCGGGGCAGCGGCACTTTGGTGTCGGCTGGCCCGGGAGGCATCGCCCCTGAGGCCACGGCGACCGGCGGGGGAACCGGTTCCGAAGGCACAGCAGACAGGCGGACAGCAGGAAAGCGCACCGCCTGGCTGCTGGTAGCCGTCGTCGTACTCGCCGCAGTGTGCGCCGCATCCTTGGCGATCGGCGCACGCGGCCTTCCCCTTAACACCGTCTGGGAAGCACTCACCAACTTCAATCCGGAGGACGGTAACCACGCTGTGGTCATCGCCCGGATCCCCAGGACCGTGCTGGGCCTTCTTGCCGGTGCCGCACTGGGTCTCGCCGGCGCAGCCATGCAGGGTGTTGCCCGCAACCCGTTGGCAGATCCCGGGATTCTGGGACTCAACGCCGGTGCAGCCTTGGCGGTGGTGGTCGGAATCTATGTTTTCGGCATCGGCTCGTTGTCCGGCTACATTTGGTTCGCCTTCATCGGTGCCGCCGCGGCCGCCGTCGTGGTTTACGCCATCGCGTCGATCGGACGTGACGGTGCCACACCGGTCAAGCTCGCGCTGGCAGGTGCCGCCCTGAGCGCCGGTCTGTTCTCCCTGATGAACGTCATCCTGGTTTCGAGCCAGGACACCTTTGACCGCTTCCGCTTCTGGCAGGTAGGCACCATAGGCGGACGTGACTGGTCCGTCCTGTTGCCTGCACTGCCGTTCCTCGCGGTCGGGGCGCTGATTGTTCTTGCCGGCGGACGAATCCTGAACAGCCTTGCCCTGGGCGACGACATTGCACGCGGCCTCGGCCAAAACGTCACGCTGGCCCGCAGCATCACCGGACTGGGCATCGTCCTCTTGTGCGGATCCGCTACGGCCGTGGCCGGGCCCATTGCCTTCCTCGGTTTGGTCATACCGCACGCCGTCCGCTCCTTGACCGGCCCGGACTACCGGTGGATCCTGCCGTTTTCCGCAGCTGTGGCCCCGATCCTGCTGATCAGCGCCGACATCGTTGGCCGCGTGATCCTTCTCCCCGGCGAAGTCCCTGCAGGCATCATGACCGCCATCATCGGCGCCCCCGTCTTCGTCTGGCTCATCCGCCGCGGAAAGGGGGCCGGGCTGTGACCACTGTCCATAAACTCCCCACCGAGTTGGCAGTCAGCGCCAATGTTTCCCCGAAGCACCATCAACAAACGACTCTTCGGCGCGTGCTGAGCCCCACGTTCTTCCTGGGACTGGCAGTCATTGTCATGTTCGCCGTGTACGTGCTCCTGGGCAGCTACACCGTGACCATCGCCGACTTCTTCACCATCGTGATCAACCACCTCACCGGCGGTGAGAAAATCCCCGGAGCCAGCTTCATTGTCATGGAGCACAAGCTGCCGCGCGCAGTGGTGGGCACCATGATCGGCATCGCCTTCGGCTTGGCCGGCGCATTGTTCCAGACCATGCTCCGCAATCCGCTGGCCAGCCCGGACATCATCGGTATCAGTTACGGTGCCAGCGCGGCAGCCGTGACGGCAATCGTGATTTTCGGCGCTTCCGGAGCCGTGGTCTCCGGGGCAGCACTCGGTGGAGCGCTCGGCGTCGCCGCCATCATCTACGCAATCTCCCGTGGCGGTACCGGCGCGGGTGGAGGCAGCCGCGGCAACGCTGCAGGCAACCGCCTCATCCTTGCCGGAGTGGGCATCGCAGCGGCACTGCACGCGGTGGTCAACTTCCTCATGACCCGCGCGGACATCCGCACCGCAGCCGACGCCCTCATCTGGCTCAACGGCTCCCTGAACTCCTCCACGTGGGACCGCGCAGGGGTCCTCGCAGTCTCTCTTCTCATCCTGATCCCGGCCGTCATAGCCCTCGCTGGTCCGTTGCGCATCCTCGAACTCGGTGACGACGCCGCAGCCGGCCTCGGAATCAAGGTCAACGCCGCCCGGCTGGGACTGGTGCTCACCGCCGTCGGACTTGCCGCCGTTGCCACGGCCGCTGCCGGTCCGGTAGCGTTCGTCGCTTTCCTTGCAGGCCCCATTGCCCGCCGCGTTGTCCGCAAACCCAGCCTCCCGGCGTCGGCCCTTACCGGTGCCCTGATCGTGTTGCTCGCAGACTTCTTCGCTTCCAACATCGCTCCCGTCATCCTTGACGGAACGGTCCTTCCGGTGGGCGTCATTACCGGCGCCCTCGGTGCTCCCTTCCTGTTGTGGCTGCTGGTTACCTCCAACCGAAAGGAGGCCTGACATGGCCATCCTTAATGCCAAGGACCTCACGCTCCAATACGAGGCACGCAAGGTGGTGGAAGGGCTCACCACTGAGATCCCCGAAGGCAAAGTGACCATGATTGTGGGCGCCAACGCCTGCGGCAAGTCCACGCTACTGCGTGGTTTGTCACGCCTGCTCAAGCCCAGCGGCGGTTCCGTGACGCTGGACGGCAAGGACATCCACACCCGTCCCGCCCGCGAACTCGCCCGCACGCTCGGCCTCCTGCCCCAGCACCCCGCCGCTCCGGACGGCATCACCGTCCGGGACCTCGTGGGCCGCGGCCGTTACCCGCACCAAGGCTTCTTCCGCAGCTGGAGCGCCGCCGACGACGCCGCGGTGCAGCGCGCGCTCGACGCCACCGACACCTTGCAACTGGCTGAGCGCAGCATCGATGCACTGTCCGGTGGACAACGCCAGCGGGTCTGGATTGCCATGGCCCTCGCGCAGGAAACCGACGTCCTGCTGCTGGATGAACCAACCACGTACCTGGACCTCGCCCATCAGGTGGAAGTCCTGGACCTCGTCACTGACCTCAACCGCAGCCGCGGCACCACCGTGGCAATTGTGCTGCACGATCTCAACCTCGCAGCCCGCTACGCAGACCATGTGATCGCCATGAAGGGCGGGTGCATCGTGGCCGAAGGTCCCGCACCAGTGGTAGTCACCGAGGAATTGGTCTTCAACGTTTTTGGCCTGGAATCCCGTGTGGTTCCGGACCCCATTTCAGGCACACCGCTGATCGTCCCCATCGGACGCCACCACGCACGCACCGCTTCAACCAACGAACTGGAGATCGCCTCATGAGTGCACAACCAACACAGGCAAAAGCAAGTGCCGCCGTGGAGCCCATGACCCTCGCCTTCGACGTCACCGTGACGGCCGTGCAGGAGCTCAGCCCCAACTTCCGCCGGATCACCTTCGGTGGATACTCCCTGCGGGACTTCGGCGTAGCGGGCGACACCCTGGACCTGCGCGTGAAGCTGATGATCCCGTCCCGCGACGCATCCGGCAACATCATTCCGCTGCCTGTCTTTAAGATGGAAGAAGCCGGCTGGTACCAGGAATGGTTGGCCATGGATCCCTCCGTCCGCGGTGACATGCGCACTTACACGGTCCGCTCCGAGCGTCTGGATGCCGTGTACCCGGAGATCGACATCGACTTCGTCATGCACTTCGACGACGCCGGCCACGGCGGACCCGCGGCCAACTGGGCCAAAGCCGCCAGGCCCGGGGACTCCCTCACCATCATTGGCCCCAACAACAGGGCAGCGCAGTGCACCACTGCCGGAGCCTACGGCGGCATCGAATGGCGCCCGGGCCTTGCCCAGCGCGTGCTCCTGGCCGGCGACGAAACCGCAGTCCCCGCCATCAGCGCCATCCTCGAAAGCCTGCCCGCCGATATGACCGGCCACGCCTTCCTCGAAGTACCCGAGGCCGGCGACTTCCAGGACATCACCACGGCAGCGGACATCGAAATCACCTGGCTGGCACGCGGTGCAGCCATCGGGCGCTCACGTCCACACGGTGAACTCCTCAAAGAAGCCGTAGCCAAGGCCATTCCCGTGCCGGGCTGGGTAGGGATCAAAGGCACCGAAACCGCGGCCGGCCCCGAACCTGAAGACGTTAACGTGGACCAGGACATCCTCTGGGAAACCCCGCAGCGCATGGACACCGCGGCCATCGAAGCCAGCAAGAACCCCACCCTGCCCGCCGGTGCATTGCCGTTCTATGCATGGATCGCCGGTGAAGCGTTCGTGATCAAGGAAATGCGGCGGTACCTGGTTCGGGACGTTGGCATCGACCGTAAGCAAGTTGCGTTCATGGGTTACTGGCGCCGGGGCAAAGCCGAAGGCTAAGCCCCTTGCGTTAGTCCGCAGAAGCGCCGGGTGGGCGGTTGGCGGCCATCTTCGGCGTGCTGCTCCTTCGTCGCTTTGACGCACGCTGCCGGATACCCGCCAACCGTCCGTGCGCCTCACCTTCCGACGCTCTCTCACTTCCCTCGGGTTTTTGGCCGACGCTCTCTCACTTCCTCTGGGCTTTGGGCCGACGGTCTCTCACTTCCCTCTTGTTTGGGGAGTTCACTTGGGGTTGGCTCGGGTGTAACCGGGGGCGGGTAGCGTCGGGTGGGTGCGGGAGGAACTCGGGGACCGGAACAAGGTTCGACGGCGGTTTGTCGCCTTGGGGGATTCCTTCACCGAAGGCGTGGGGGACCCCAGCAATGTCCTGCCCAATGGGGTGCGCGGCTGGGCGGACAGGGTCGCTGAGAAATTGGCTAAGGACCAGCCGGGTTGGGAGTACGCCAACCTGGCTGTTCGCAGTAAGAGGCTCCGGCACATCATTGGCGAACAGCTCGAGCCGGCCCTCGCTATGGAGCCGACGCTCATTACGCTCTACGCAGGCGGCAACGACATCCTCGATTTCGGCACTGACATGGATGCGCTCCTCAATGACTATGAATTGCTGGTGGCCCGGCTGAGTGAAACCGGGGCCACTTTGGTTCTGTTCACCGGGTTCGACGTGAAGGTCTCGGCCGTCCTGGAGCCGTTCAAGAAGCGCAACACCCTCTATAACCAGAGAGTCCGCGAGGTTGCCGCAAAATATGGTGCGGTCCTGGTGGACTACTGGTGCTTTGATGCTTACAAGGACAAGAGGATGTGGGCCCCGGACCGGCTTCATATGTCCAAAGCGGGCCACAAGTATTTGGCGGCGCAGGTCCTCGACCACCTCAACGTCCCCCACAAGATCTCGCCCAAGCAATGGGATCCGCCCTCCCGCCTGACCCTCCGCGAATGGGAACGCCGGCAGCGCCGTTGGGTCAACGACTGGGTGGTGCCGCTCTTCGGCCGCAAGCTCAGGGGCGTCACCCTGGGAGATGCCCTCAGCCCGCGCTGGCCCCAACCCGTGAAGGTCCCCCGGAAGGGCGGGCTGAAAAAGCTGATGGAAGAGGCACTGAAGTGATGGAACAGATCAGCGCGACGTCGGACCTTGGCTTTCGCGGCGTCTCCGCGGGACATCGAGCGGCGAGGACATCACGGCACGCTGGCCCGATCTGATGCCGGTAGTGTTGCCCGAGCAGTTGGGCTCACAACCCCGGATACCTCAGGTATCGAGCAGGTTTTCGTAACCCTCAGCGACGCTGGTGGCAGTGAATTCGATGATTTCGAACTCAGCCACTCCGTTGCTGTAGAACGGGTCCTTCGCCAGCGACGCATCCAGCGTTGCCCTGTCCACTTTGGACAGCAGTACGCCGCCCGTGGCTGGGACGCGACGTCCGGACGCAAGGAAGGTTCCGGCGTCGAACGCTTCCTTAAGCCAAGCCATGTGACCGGGCCGGTGGAAGTCGACAATTTCGTCGGGAACTTTGTAGGTCAAGGAGACTACGAACATGCCGCCAGCCTATCGTCAGAGCCGCCCACTGGAGCTATGGAAGCAGCGGATTCTCATAAGATGGAGACATGACTCAACCCCGCTGGCTGAATGCCGACGAACGCCGTGCTTGGCTGGCCCTGCTGAGCATCAACACCTTGCTCCCCTCGGCGTTGGACACCCAGCTTCAATCCGCCGGCAAATTGTCCTTGTTCGACTACAACGTGCTCGCAATGCTCTCTGAAACAGAGGGCCGGTACCTTCCCATGAGTGAGCTCGCCGCGCGTACGAGTGCCTCCTTGTCGCGCCTTTCCCACGTTGTCACCAAGCTGCAGAAACGCGGTTGGGTGGAACGGCAGGCGCACCCCGGCGATGCCCGGGTAACCGTGGCGCACCTGACCGACGCCGGCATGTCCACCATTGTGTCCCTCGCCCCGGGACACGTGGAATCCGTGCGGACGCTCATGCTCGATTCCCTCAGCCCCGACGACGTCGCTGATCTTGCCCGCATCGGTGAAAAAATCGTGGCCCGCCTGGACAACAACCACTGGATACTCCGTGACTCCTGACCCGTTCCAGGCGTGCTTTGTGGCCTCCCGAGCTGAAGTGGCAGACTGACGGCATGGATTTTTCTGCCCGTTATGTTGCCTTGGGGGACTCGTTCACTGAGGGTGTTGGAGATGAGGACCCCACCCGCCCCAACGGGGTTCGCGGCTGGGCTGACGTCGTGGCCGGCCAACTTGCCCACAGCAACACGGACTTCGGGTACGCCAACCTGGCCATCCGCGGCCGGAAACTCCGGCAAATCATGGCTGAGCAGGTTGATGCCGCAGTCGCCATGAAGCCGACGCTGGTAACGCTGTACGCGGGCGCCAACGACATCCTGCGGCCCAAGATTGATATTGACTCGCTTTTGGAAGAGTACGACGCCGGCATTGCCAAGTTGAGTGCGTCCGGAGCCACTGTTGTGCTCTTTACAGGCTTCGATGCCAAGGGCTCCAAGGTTTTCAGTGCCATGCGCGGCCGCACCGCGATCTACAACGAGCTGGTGCGTGAAATCGCCGAAAACCATGGTGCCCTGCTGGTGGATTATTGGCGGTTCGACGAGTACGACGATTGGCGTCTTTGGGGCGAGGACCGCATGCACATGTCCACTGCCGGCCATGTCAACATGGCCAAGCGCGTCCTGGACGTCCTTGAGCATGAGCATGTCATTGAGGTTCCGGAACTGGCGCCGGTCCGTTTGATGAATCGGGTGGAGACCCTGAAAGCCAACGCCCGCTGGTTCCGGGAGTCCGCAGCACCGTGGGTTGCCCGACGGGTGCGGGGAGTCTCGTCCGGTGATGGCTTGAGCCCGAAATACCCAGAGCTGATCCGGCCGCTTTAATTCCGGCTGCGCAGGGCTTATCATGCCGGATTGGTCTTAATTTGGCCTGACCCGTAGAATAGTTAGGCGCTAGGTAGTGCGGATCGTGTGCAATTGCTCCGGTTGGTGGTGACTGTTGGTTTTACTGACGTCCCGGTGGCCGGTAGTTAGGGGCTCAAGTTGCGTGCATTCCTGTATTCGCCCGGTATCCCAGGATCTGTTTCAGTGATTTTCACTGTCCGGTCCTGAGGCCAACCTTCTTCGCCGCACTTGCTGCGGAAACTACCGAAATGGTTTGGACCCGGATGCGGACGCTGCCTGTCGCACGGTAACGCAGGAACATCTGCACGCCGTTACATTCAATCTTTGGAGGAGAGTCATGGCAGCACACTGCCAAGTGACCGGAGCCGAGCCGGGCTTTGGACACAGCATTTCGCACTCGCACCGTCGCAACAAGCGTCGGTTCGACCCGAACATTCAGAAGAAGCGCTACTGGGTTCCGTCCCTGCGCCGTAACGTCACGCTGACCCTGTCAGCCCGTGGCATCAAGACAATCGACGTACGCGGCATCGACTCAGTCGTTGCTGACATCCTGGCACGAGGAGTAAAGCTCTAATGGCAAAGGACAAGGACGTACGTCCGATCATCAAGCTGAAGTCCACTGCGGGCACCGGTTACACCTACGTAACCCGCAAGAACCGTCGTAACGATCCTGACCGTCTGGTCTTGAAGAAGTACGACCCCAAGATCCGCCAGCACGTCGAATTCCGAGAGGAGCGCTAAACACATGGCAAAGAAGTCAAAGATTGCTCGCAACGAGCAGCGCAAGGTCATTGTTGAGCGTTACGCTGCCAAGCGTCTCGAACTGAAGAAGACCCTGGTTGACCCCAACGCGACTGACGAAGCACGCGAAGCTGCACGCCTCGGCCTGCAGAAGCTGCCCCGCAACGCCTCCCCGATCCGTCTGCGTAACCGCGACCAGATCGACGGCCGTCCCCGCGGTACGCTCCAGAAGTTCGGTATCTCCCGTGTTCGCTTCCGCGACATGGCTCACCGCGGTGAGCTCCCGGGCATCACCAAGTCTTCCTGGTAATCACGAAGCTCTGAAAAGGCCGGCAACCGTTATGGTTGCCGGCTTTTTTGTGTTTAAGCATGGGTTTACCGGACCGTCTCTCACTTCCCGGGGGTTTTCGCCGGATGCTCGCTCACTTCACTCGGGTTCTTGCCGGACCGTCTCTCAATTCCCTCGGGTTTTTGCCGGACGCTCGCTCGAGTGGAATATTCGACGGCGGTGGTCGGGTGGGTGCGGGGCGTCGGATTGGGGGGATGATTGCTGGTGTGACGGGCTTCACGCGCACTGATTTTGGCTGGTTTTGCGTTGATTGGAGCAGTGGTGGTGCTGTTCGCCCCGTGTTTGCGGGGGTTTTGGGTGGTGCGGGGCTGGATTTGTGCCGCGGTCCGTAGCCGTGTAATGTCTTCTGAGTCGCCGCGAGTGAGACAGCCTGGAGCTGAGAGCCGCGGAGGCCAACCCCCTTGATAACAGCCTGAAAAACGGTGCGCTTCCGAGTGCGTCTGCTTCGGGTGGGGCCGGAACCTGTATCGGAAACCGCGGAAACGCCGGTTTGCAAAGATCTGGTTGATCGGGTAAGTTTGAAAAGTTGCTCCGGAGCGATCTTGGCCCCTTTGTGGGGGTTGAGTGGTGCCGGGTGTGTCTGTTGTTTGAGAACTCAATAGTGTGCCAAGTTTGTTGATGCCGATTGTTTTATTGATTGGTTGAAATTATGGCCGGATTGTCGCGCACCCCCGTGTGTGGTGGTCTGGTTTTCAGCTGGTTTCGAATTTTGTGCAGCCGTGTCTTGCCGTTATTTCCGGTGGGTGTGGTTGTGTCTGTTTGATTTGTTTTACTTCAACGGAGAGTTTGATCCTGGCTCAGGATGAACGCTGGCGGCGTGCTTAACACATGCAAGTCGAACGATGATCCCAGCTTGCTGGGGGATTAGTGGCGAACGGGTGAGTAACACGTGAGTAACCTGCCCTTGACTCTGGGATAAGCCTGGGAAACTGGGTCTAATACCGGATATGACCATCTGGCGCATGTCATGGTGGTGGAAAGCTTTTTGTGGTTTTGGATGGACTCGCGGCCTATCAGCTTGTTGGTGGGGTAATGGCCTACCAAGGCGACGACGGGTAGCCGGCCTGAGAGGGTGACCGGCCACACTGGGACTGAGACACGGCCCAGACTCCTACGGGAGGCAGCAGTGGGGAATATTGCACAATGGGCGCAAGCCTGATGCAGCGACGCCGCGTGAGGGATGACGGCCTTCGGGTTGTAAACCTCTTTCAGTAGGGAAGAAGCGAAAGTGACGGTACCTGCAGAAGAAGCGCCGGCTAACTACGTGCCAGCAGCCGCGGTAATACGTAGGGCGCAAGCGTTATCCGGAATTATTGGGCGTAAAGAGCTCGTAGGCGGTTTGTCGCGTCTGCTGTGAAAGACCGGGGCTCAACTCCGGTTCTGCAGTGGGTACGGGCAGACTAGAGTGCAGTAGGGGAGACTGGAATTCCTGGTGTAGCGGTGAAATGCGCAGATATCAGGAGGAACACCGATGGCGAAGGCAGGTCTCTGGGCTGTAACTGACGCTGAGGAGCGAAAGCATGGGGAGCGAACAGGATTAGATACCCTGGTAGTCCATGCCGTAAACGTTGGGCACTAGGTGTGGGGGACATTCCACGTTTTCCGCGCCGTAGCTAACGCATTAAGTGCCCCGCCTGGGGAGTACGGCCGCAAGGCTAAAACTCAAAGGAATTGACGGGGGCCCGCACAAGCGGCGGAGCATGCGGATTAATTCGATGCAACGCGAAGAACCTTACCAAGGCTTGACATGAACCGGAAAGACCTGGAAACAGGTGCCCCGCTTGCGGTCGGTTTACAGGTGGTGCATGGTTGTCGTCAGCTCGTGTCGTGAGATGTTGGGTTAAGTCCCGCAACGAGCGCAACCCTCGTTCTATGTTGCCAGCGCGTTATGGCGGGGACTCATAGGAGACTGCCGGGGTCAACTCGGAGGAAGGTGGGGACGACGTCAAATCATCATGCCCCTTATGTCTTGGGCTTCACGCATGCTACAATGGCCGGTACAAAGGGTTGCGATACTGTGAGGTGGAGCTAATCCCAAAAAGCCGGTCTCAGTTCGGATTGGGGTCTGCAACTCGACCCCATGAAGTCGGAGTCGCTAGTAATCGCAGATCAGCAACGCTGCGGTGAATACGTTCCCGGGCCTTGTACACACCGCCCGTCAAGTCACGAAAGTTGGTAACACCCGAAGCCGGTGGCCTAACCCTTGTGGGGGGAGCCGTCGAAGGTGGGACCGGCGATTGGGACTAAGTCGTAACAAGGTAGCCGTACCGGAAGGTGCGGCTGGATCACCTCCTTTCTAAGGAGCTGCTAACAACTGGTTGCTGTGCCTGTATGGGTGTGGTGGTGGTTGTCAGTGTTGCCCATTGCGCAGGCGTATGTTCTGCGGTGGGTGCTCATGGGTGGAATATCAACAAATCAAAGTTTCTTTGGCATGGCCTTTCCTGGTTGTGTCCTGGTGTTAGTACGGCTTCCTGTGTTCCTGCTTTGGTGGGGGTGTGGGTTGTGTGGAACGCTGCCGGGGCGTGGTTTGTGGGGGTTGTGTTTGGCGCACTGTTGGGTCCTGAGGCAACAGGACCTTTTTGCAGCAATGCATGGGGGCACTTCTGGTGTTTCTTTTGTTCCTGCGGCCGGTTCCTCTGGTCACCGTTGAGCGGCTACTCCTTTTGTTGGGGTGGTTGTGGTGGTTGGGGGTGTGGTTGACGGGGTTGTTGTTTGAGAACTACATAGTGGACGCGAGCATCTGAAACACACGCCTTTTTGGTGTGTGTTTCTACAGCAATTTCTTATGAATGAACCTGGCCCTTGTGGTCATGGTTCTCTCGAGTAAGTTTTTGATCTTGTGTGGTCAAGTTTTTAAGGGCACACGGTGGATGCCTTGGCATTAGGAGCCGAAGAAGGACGTAGGAATCTGCGATAAGCCTGGGGGAGTTGATAACCGAGCGTTGATCCCAGGATGTCCGAATGGGGAAACCCCGCACAACGCTGTCATGGTGATTGTGTGACCCGCATCTGAACACATAGGGTGCGTGGGGGGAACGCGGGGAAGTGAAACATCTCAGTACCCGCAGGAAGAGAAAACAATAGTGATTCCGTTAGTAGTGGCGAGCGAACGCGGATCAGGCTAAACCGTTTCCATGTGTGATAGCCGGCGGGCGTTGCATGGGCGGGGTTGTGGGACTTTCCGTTCTGGTTCTGCCGGACCAGTGAGGTGAGGTGCAGGCATAGGTGAACGGTCTTGAAAGGCCGGCCAGAGAGGGTGTGAGCCCCGTAACCGTAATGTTGTGCACGGCCTGGGGAGTATCCCAAGTAGCACGGGGCCCGAGAAATCCCGTGCGAATCTGTCAGGACCACCTGATAAGCCTAAATACTTCCTAATGACCGATAGCGGACCAGTACCGTGAGGGAAAGGTGAAAAGTACCCCGGGAGGGGAGTGAAACAGTACCTGAAACCGTGTGCTTACAATCCGTCGGAGCAGTCGTGAGTAATCACAAGTAACTGTGACGGCGTGCCTTTTGAAGAATGAGCCTGCGAGTTAGTGTTACGTCGCGAGGTTAACCCGTGTGGGGTAGCCGTAGCGAAAGCGAGTCTGAATAGGGCGAGTGTAGTGGCGTGATCTAGACCCGAAGCGGAGTGATCTACCCATGGCCAGGTTGAAGCGACGGTAAGACGTCGTGGAGGACCGAACCCACTTCAGTTGAAAATGGAGGGGATGAGCTGTGGGTAGGGGTGAAAGGCCAATCAAACTCCGTGATAGCTGGTTCTCCCCGAAATGCATTTAGGTGCAGCGTTGCGTGTTTCTTGCCGGAGGTAGAGCTACTGGATGGCCGATGGGCCCTACAAGGTTACTGACGTCAGCCAAACTCCGAATGCCGGTAAGTCAGAGCGCAGCAGTGAGACTGTGGGGGATAAGCTTCATAGTCGAGAGGGAAACAGCCCAGACCACCAACTAAGGCCCCTAAGCGTGTGCTAAGTGGGAAAGGATGTGGAGTTGCGAAGACAACCAGGAGGTTGGCTTAGAAGCAGCCATCCTTGAAAGAGTGCGTAATAGCTCACTGGTCAAGTGATTCCGCGCCGACAATGTAGCGGGGCTCAAGTACACCGCCGAAGTTGTGGATTTCACATAATGCCCTAGCCTTCGTGGTTCAGGGGTGTGGAGTGGTAGGGGAGCGTCGTGTGGGCAGTGAAGTCGCGGTGGAAACCAGCGGTGGAGCCTACACGAGTGAGAATGCAGGCATGAGTAGCGAAAGACGGGTGAGAAACCCGTCCGCCGAATGATCAAGGGTTCCAGGGTCAAGCTAATCTGCCCTGGGTAAGTCGGGACCTAAGGCGAGGCCGACAGGCGTAGTCGATGGACAACGGGTTGATATTCCCGTACCGGCGAAAAACCGCCCATGCCAAGCGGGGGATACTAACCGCCCGGAGCCTGCCCGCCCACCCTTGTGGTGTGTGGGTTTTGGCCGAGCGCGGGACCTGATCCCGGGAGGTAAGCGTATTAACAGGTGTGACGCAGGAAGGTAGCCGGGCCGGGCGATGGTTGCCCCGGTCTAAGGATGTAGGGTCAGGGATAGGCAAATCCGTTCCTGTGTGCTTCGAGCACGATCCTGAGATCTGATGGGACCCCCGTATGGGGGGATCCGGTGATCCTATGCTGCCAAGAAAAGCATCGACGCGAGGTTTTAGCCGCCCGTACCCCAAACCGACACAGGTGATCAGGTAGAGAATACCAAGGCGATCGAGAGAATTATGGTTAAGGAACTCGGCAAAATGCCCCCGTAACTTCGGGAGAAGGGGGGCCTGCCCCGTGATGGAGACTTGCTCTCCGTGAGCGGGTGTGGGCCGCAGAGACCAGGGGGAAGCGACTGTTTACTAAAAACACAGGTCCGTGCGAAGTCGCAAGACGATGTATACGGACTGACTCCTGCCCGGTGCTGGAAGGTTAAGAGGACCGGTTAGCCCTTACGGGCGAAGCTGAGAATTTAAGCCCCAGTAAACGGCGGTGGTAACTATAACCATCCTAAGGTAGCGAAATTCCTTGTCGGGTAAGTTCCGACCTGCACGAATGGAGTAACGACTTCCCCGCTGTCTCAACCATAAACTCGGCGAAATTGCAGTACGAGTAAAGATGCTCGTTACGCGCAGCAGGACGGAAAGACCCCGAGACCTTTACTATAGTTTGGTATTGGTGTTCGGAGTGGCTTGTGTAGGATAGGTGGGAGACGTTGAAACCCGGACGCCAGTTCGGGTGGAGTCATCGTTGAAATACCACTCTGGTCACTTTGGACATCTAACTTCGGCCCGTGATCCGGGTCAGGGACAGTGCCTGATGGGTAGTTTAACTGGGGCGGTTGCCTCCTAAAAAGTAACGGAGGCGCCCAAAGGTTCCCTCAGCCTGGTTGGCAATCAGGTGTCGAGTGTAAGTGCACAAGGGAGCTTGACTGTGAGAGAGACATCTCAAGCAGGGACGAAAGTCGGGACTAGTGATCCGGCGGTACATTGTGGAATGGCCGTCGCTCAACGGATAAAAGGTACCTCGGGGATAACAGGCTGATCTTGCCCAAGAGTCCATATCGACGGCATGGTTTGGCACCTCGATGTCGGCTCGTCGCATCCTGGGGCTGGAGTAGGTCCCAAGGGTTGGGCTGTTCGCCCATTAAAGCGGTACGCGAGCTGGGTTTAGAACGTCGTGAGACAGTTCGGTCCCTATCCGCTGCGCGCGCAGGAAATTTGAGAAGGGCTGTCCTTAGTACGAGAGGACCGGGACGGACGAACCTCTGGTGTGTCAGTTGTACTGCCAAGTGCATCGCTGATTAGCTACGTTCGGATGGGATAACCGCTGAAAGCATCTAAGCGGGAAGCTCGCTTCAAGATGAGATTTCCATACACATTATGTGTGAGAGGCCCCCAGCCAGACCACTGGGTTGATAGGCCGGATGTGGAAGCGAGGACTAAAGACTCGTGAAGCTGACCGGTACTAATAGGCCAACAACTTACACCACACAACACACTGCACGCGTCCACTATGTGGTTCCCGAACAACAACCAATGTTCCAGGAACCAACAACTGAATAACAACACCACAGTTGTAACCAAAGATTTCCCACCCCACGGGGTCGGGTAACAGAGTTACGGCGGTCATAGCGTGGGGGAAACGCCCGGTCCCATTCCGAACCCGGAAGCTAAGACCCACAGCGCCGATGGTACTGCACCCGGGAGGGTGTGGGAGAGTAGGACACCGCCGGACAACCATTACAGAAAGGCCCCGACCACCAGGTCGGGGCCCTTCTGCATTTAACCGGTCAGACCGGAGCTTTAACGGCTCATGACCAGAACCGGCTGAGCGGACCGACCAGTTCCCTGCCTTGATGGAAGCCTGCCTGGGCCGCTGCAGGTCGCAGCGAGAGATCCATGGCGTTGGCGCCGAACATGTGCTCCGCTGTACTGTCCGGGAAGACTGTCTCAACCTGGCTGCCGCTGCGGCGCAGTTCGTCTACTTGTGCAGATAATTCCATGCCCCACTCCGCGGGCGTCCTCGTCCGTCCCCCAAACGGTGAGAGCACAAGAACGCGGCTGTACCCGGCCGCGAGGTCAGCATTCTCGGCATTGGTGCGGTAGCCGCCGTCGACATAATGATTGTTGCTGATCGTGTAGGCGAAGCCACTGGCGCAGCTGGCGGCCACAGCGTCAACCAAGGCCACTCCACTGTGGCGATCGAAAACCACGGGTTCGCCGGTGGCCGCGTCCACGGCGGTGAGCAGCACCGGTCGCTCCGGCCACTCCTGCCTTGGCAGTCTGGCCGTGACGGTGGCGCGCCAGCGGGCACTGCAGCCCTCCATAGCCGCGGCCATCTCCATCGCCGCGTTCCCCAACCGTCGCCGCATATCTGCCATGTCCGTAGAGTCCTCAATGACGGTGCGGGTTCGTTCCATATGGTCGGATACGACCCGGGATCCGCTGTGCCGGTCAACACGCGGAACGGCCGAGCCGGAAGCGGAACCATTCACGCCTGTAGCTGCCTGCGGCGCCGTGGCGAGGATGTCATCAAAAAGCTGAGCGGGAGTTGCACCCGCCAACTGGGCCGCCGCCGTCGAACCGGCCGAAGTGCCAACGGTGAGGTCTGCAGTGGTGACGTCCAATCCGGCGTCGAAAAGGCCGGCGACAATGCCGATCAGCCAAGCATTGCCCGTGGACCCGCCGCCGCCGAGGATCAGCGCCCGCCGGCCGGTTGGCACCCTGTTTGAGGCGTCCACTGTTCCTTGGCTGCGGTGCAGCCCCGATTGCTTGAAACCCGGGGACTCAGTGAGGTCAGTGAAGTGTGAAGAAGAAGTGTTGTTCATGGGAGTCGCCTTTCGCGAATTGCGTGTTCGGCGCTCCCGGTGGCGGCTATCTCAGCCGCGGGATCGTGGACAGGGGAGCGCCCATTGTGGATACAGCGTTCATGGGACTCACCTCCTGTTGAATAATCACGATCATCGAAAAGCTATCACTGGGTTGAAGTGTGCGCAATCGTCGGCGTGGGACACCGATAGAGTCCAGAGATGAGTCTCATGCGCAACCTGGACAATTCATCGCTGGGCGTATCGCCTGGCGAGGACGACCGTCAGTGTCTCCTGCGCCCGGTTGAACTCTCAGACGCGTCCGCCGTGGCCGCTGCTTACCGGCGGAACCGTCAGCACCTGGCACCCTGGGAACCAGCCAGACCCGAGGAGTTCTTCACCGCCGCGGGGCAGGAAGCGGTAATACAAGCCAAGCTGAAGCAGTATCAACTGGGCACGGAAGTACCGTGGGTTGTGACCACTCCACGGGGAATAGCCGGGATGGTCACGCTCTCCGGAATTGTCCGGGGACCATTCTTGAGTGCCAACCTCGGCTACTGGATTGACCAGGCATGCACCGGCAACGGCCTCGCGGCAGGTGCGGTCGCCGCCGTCGTGAGTATGGCCACCAAAGAACTGAACCTGCATCGAATCCAGGCCGCAACCCTTCCCCACAACGCGGCCTCTCAAGCAGTGCTGAGGAAGTCGGCTTTCCAGCAGATAGGGGTGGCGCCGTCCTATCTTCAGATAGCCGGCGAATGGCAGGACCACGTGTTGTTCCAACGCATTCTGTTCTAACCGGGGCGCCGCACGGCGGCCAGCGAAGTGCCCATCCCAACGCCGTAGGGTACGCCAAGGGCGTAAAGCAGTCCTAAAAACCCTGAAAATCCGGTGATTTTGGTCAAAAAGGCGCGGAAACACGCGGAATTTGCTGGCCATGCCAGCCCAAGCTGGTAAGTTTTCGAACAGTGGCTTGCTCGCATTCCGCTTGAAAGCTCAAAAACGTATGAGTCCAGGAGGACGTAAATGGCTAAGAACCGTAGTGAACTCGTTGCAGAGGTAGCAGGCAAGGCTGGCACCAGCCAGGCAGCAGTCAACTCCGTGCTCGATGCACTGTTCGAAGTTTTCGAGACTTCTGTTGCCGCTGGCGAAAAGATCACCATCCCGGGCTGGCTCGCAGTTGAGCGCACCGACCGTGCAGCCCGCACCGGCCGCAACCCGCAGACCGGCGAAACCATCCAGATCGCAGCTGGCCACAGCGTCAAGCTGACCGCTGGCTCCAAGCTGAAGGCTGCTGTCGCCAAGAAGAAGTAACTACTCTTCGGCGAACGCCTTTGAAGGGACGGCAACCAACTGGTTGCCGTCCCTTTTGTTAGTTAATGCACATAGCACCTCTTCCGATTCGCAGCCCGGCGGCAGGTAGCGGACAATGGATAAGTGCCATCAGCAAGAAGCTCCGCTACTGCCCCTTCGCCTGTTCCCAAACCGGGAGCGCGGGGAGGCACTACAGACGCGGGCATTTCCCTGCCATGGCAACTGGCGGGTCTGGCGGCGTTGTTCCTGGCCCTCGCGGCGGCCCTCATCTTCTCCGGTGCCTCAGCTGCCCGGCAGGTCTCGGACCCCGGTGAACTGGTCCGTTGGGGCCTTCCCATTGCCAAGGCCATCCACAACGTGTCAGTGGCAACGGTTGTTGGCGGACTGATCTTTGCCGTAGGGATCCTGCCCAAAAACATCGGCGGATCCCGGTCCCGTGAAAAGGACATTGACGCGCCGGAACACCCCGCTTTTGCCAAGGCCTTGGCGGTAGCGGCTGCAGCCGGCGCAGCCTGGACGCTGTCCGCCGTCGCGGTCCTCGTTCTGACGTACGCAGACGTAGCAGGGCAAGGGCTCTCCGGGGACGCTGAGTTCACGCGCTCCCTGGTCTACTTCATGACGGACATCGAGACCGGCAAGGCATGGCTCGCGGTCACCATCATCGCCGCCGTCGTCACCACAGCCCTGTTCGGAGTGCGGTCCCTGACAGGTTTGGCCTTCACCCTCCTGCTGGCACTGATCGGCCTGATTCCCACAGCACTGATAGGTCACTCCTCCAGTTCAAGTGACCATGAGGGTGCCATCAATTCCCTGGGCCTCCACCTGGTGGGTGTTTCAACGTGGGTGGGCGGCATCATCATGCTTGCGGTGCTCTCCGGCATTCTTACGGGTTCCAGGAACAAGGGAACACCGGACATCACCGAGCAAACCCTGCGCCGCTTCTCTGCACTGGCCGGGTTCGCCTTTGTCCTGGTATTCGCTTCGGGTGTCATCAACGCCGCCATCCGGGTGACGAACCCCGCTGATCTCTTCGGCTCGGCCTATGGCCAGCTCATTATTGCGAAGTCCTTGGCCACGCTGGTGCTGGGCGGGATCGGATTCATGCACCGCCAGTGGGTTATCCCCCAGCTTGGCAAGAACGGTTCCATGTCAGCCCGCCGCGTGCTGTGGCAGCTGGTACTGGTTGAGCTGCTGGTGATGGGCGCGACGTCGGGACTCGCCGTTGCCCTCGGACGTTCGGCACCGCCTCAGCCCACCACGTACGCGCCCGATGCTTCACCGTCGTTCATTCTCTCCGGCTACGAACTCCCGCCTGAGCTCACCCCGGAACGCTGGTTGACTGAATGGCGCCTTGACTGGCTGTGGGTGGGCGTAGCCCTGTTCGGAGCTGTTTCCTACATCCTCGGCATCATCAAGGTCCGTAAGCGTGGCGACAAATGGTCGTGGTTCCGGACTACTAACTGGCTGATCGGTCTGGTGGTGCTCACCTACATCACCTCCGGTCCGCCCGCCGTCTACGGACGCGTGCTGTTCTCCGCCCACATGGTGGATCACATGGCCCTGACCATGGTGGCTCCTATCTTCCTGGTCCTTGGTTCCCCCGTAACCCTTGCTTTGCGGGCACTGCCGGCCCGAGGCGAAGGTGCCCACGGATCACGGGGGCTGCGCGAATGGCTGCTGCTGTTTGTGCACTCAAAGTTCTCGCAGATCGTGACACACCCGTTGTTCGCCGCTGCCAACTTTGCGGGCTCGATCGTCCTGTTCTACTACTCAGACCTGTTCAGCCTGGCAATGCGCGAGCACGTGGGCCACGAACTCATGAACGTGCACTTCCTGCTGACCGGCTACATCTTTGTGTTGAGCATGATCGGCAGCGATCCTCTGCCGCGCCGCGCGCCCTACCCCATGCGCCTGCTGCTTCTGCTGGCAACCATGGGCTTCCACGCATTCTTCGGCGTGGCCATCATGGGCGGCACCGGACTGCTGGCTGCTGACTACTTTGGAAACCTCGGCAGGACCTGGGGCCCGTCGGCCATCGGGGACCAGCAAATGGGTGGTGCAGTGGCCTGGGGTATCGGCGAGGTCCCCACTTTGCTGGTGGCAATCGGCGTCGCTGTCATGTGGTCCCGCTCGGACGAACGGGAGACCCGCCGGGTGGATCGGGCCGCCGACAGGAATAACGACGCCGATCTCAGTGCTTATAACGATATGTTTGCCCGGCTCGCTGACCGTGATGCCAAGATGTCGAATCGAAATACCCAGGCAGCCAGGACGCCCCAGGCATCCACAGCCACCCAGGCATCCACGGCTACCCAGGCCGAACGCAGCAACGCCGAACGCACCACCATGGACCCTGCCGGGCAGGCCGAACCGAACACCAAGCTGGAAGGACGCTGATGAGCGAAACCGTACGTACCCAACACCGGGTCCGGGCCTCCGAACTGGAGGGCCGCGGCTGGCTCAACACGGGTGGGAAATCCTTGGACCTCGAGTCCCTGCGCGGCAAGATCGTGCTGCTGGATTTCTGGACCTTCTGCTGCATCAACTGCCTGCACGTGCTGGACGAGCTGCGCCCGCTTGAGGAAAAGTACTCGGACGTATTGGTGACCGTAGGCGTGCACTCGCCCAAGTTCGAACACGAGGCAGATCCCGTTGCGCTGGCGTCTGCCGTTGAGCGCTACGAAATCCACCACCCGGTGCTGGATGACCCCGAGCTGGCAACGTGGAAGGCGTACACCGCCCGTGCATGGCCAACCTTGGTGGTCATTGACCCCGAGGGCTACATCGTGGCCCACCTCTCCGGCGAGGGCCATGCGGGCGGTCTTGCCGTCCTCCTGGAGGAACTCGTGGCTGAGCACGAGGCCAAGGGCACCCTCCACCGCGGCAACGGACCATACGTGGCTCCGGAGCCGACGTCGGGCACTTTGCGGTTCCCCGGGAAGGCCACCCAGCTGCCCAACGGCAACTACCTTGTGGTGGATTCCGGCCATCACCGCCTGGTAGAGCTCCGTCCCGACCTTGAAACGGTTGAGCGCCTTATTGGCTCCGGCACCAAGGGCTTCCTGGACGGAGAATCGGAGATCGCCCAGTTCAACGAACCCCAGGGCGTGACTCTTCTGCCGGCGGAATTGGCGGAGAAGCTTGGCTACGACGCCGTTGTTGCCGATACTGTCAACCATCGCCTGCGTGGCGTCACGCTGAGTTCCGGCTACGTGCAGACCCTCGCAGGCAACGGCGTTCAGCGTTTGCTCGACGCCGGTCCCGCGCGGGTGACGGACACCGGTGCCGGAACGTGGTCTGAACATCACGACGGCGGTCCGGCTGACTTCGCTGCCGACGCGATCGACGTCGGTGCGCTGGGTTTGGGCACCGAAGTTTCACTGTCCTCCCCGTGGGACGTTGTGTGGAGCGAAAAGCTTCAACGCGTAGTGATCGCCATGGCAGGAACCCACCAGATCTTCGCCTTTGACCCCTTGGCCAACGAGGTTTCCATCCTCGCCGGTTCCGGACTCGAGGGCCTGCTGGATGGCAAAGCCGAGGAAGCCTGGTTCGCCCAGTCGTCCGGCTTGGCGATCGATGGCGAAGACAACATCTGGGTTGCTGACTCGGAGACCTCCTCCTTGCGTCGCTTAGTGGTCAATGATTCGGGCGTGACCGTGGAAACGGCCGTGGGCAAGGGCCTGTTCGATTTCGGGTTCCGCGATGGCAAGGCCGATGAAGCACGCCTGCAGCACCCCTTGGGCGTCACGGTTCTACCGGACAATTCGGTAGCCATTGCCGATACCTACAACGGTGCCGTACGCCGCTACGACCCCGCCACAAAGTCTGTTTCCACCTTGGCCAGGGGCCTCGCTGAGCCGAGCGACGTCGTCGTGGTCCAGGTTGAAGGCAGCGATCCGCTGCTGGTGGTTGTTGAGTCCAACAAGCACCAACTGGTCCTGGTTCCCATTCCCAAGGAAGCCCTGCAAGTGGATGAGGGAGCCTCGCAGACGCACCGTCCCAAGAGCCCGGTGACCCCCGGTACCCTGGAGCTCGCGGTGCGTTTCAAAGCTCCTACAGGACAGAAACTGGATGACCGTTGGGGTGATCCTACGCAGCTGAAGATCTCTTCCACCCCTCCGGAACTCCTGGTTTCCGGCGGCGGCACCTCTGTGGGCTTGCTCCGTACCCTTGAACTCTCTGCTGATGTTCCAGAGGGCATCCTTCACATCACGGCCCGCGCGGCCGCATGCGATGGTCCCGAAACTGAGGACGGCGAGATTCCGGACCACGCGGCCTGCCACCTCTACCAGCAGGACTGGGGCATTCCCGTGATCCTGCAGGCCGATGGTGAGTCCGAGCTGGTGCTGGACCTGCGCGGCATGGACTAAACACTCTGCATGGACTAAACACTCGGCTTGGACTAAACACTCGGCTTGGACCAAAAATTCACAGCTGGATTGGCCCGGGCTGACCTCCCAGGAGGTCTGCCCGGGCCTTTTTGCGCCCAAGGAGCCCTGAAACGTGGGCTGACGGAGGATCCGGGTTGTCCACATAGCTCATTGTGGCCGTGCCGTCCCCATGGCTGGCACCGCAGGCTGGAGGGATGGAACCAGAGGAAGCGCTGCGACGATTGGGTGGCGTGGCTCGTCGGCCGGCCATAACCAACCTCGGCGTCACCGACGCGGAATTGAGACGCGCCACCCGCAGAGGCGTTCTCCAGCCCGCGCGAGGGGTGTATGCCTTGGCCTCGGCTGATGCCGCCCAGATCGGCCTGGTTGTTAACCGCCAGTTGCTCACGTGCATGAGCGCGGCTGGTTTCTACAACCTTTGGGTGCTGGGGAGCAGTGATTCCGTGCATGTGCACCAGGCCCGTGGAGATGCCGGGGGCACAGCAATTCTTCACCGTGGGCTGCTGTTGCCTGCCCACCCATACCGCCCCGTAGCTTCCCTGGCCGATGTGCTGATACATGCTTTGCGCTGCCTGCCGTGGACCGGGGCCTTGGTGATGGTGGAGTGCGCCGTGCGCCGGGGCGACATGACAGTGGACTTCCTGCTGCGACGCCTTGAGGGCAGAAGGAACGGCAAAGCCCGGGCTGTCCTTGCATGGGTGGACCGCGGAGCGGAATCGCTGTTGGAGACGTTGGCCAGAACCCATTTCCGGCAGGCAGGGATCAGGGTGGAAACACAGTTCTACCTGGAGGGAGTGGGCTATGTGGATCTGATCCTGGAGGGCTGGTTGCTGGTGGAGCTTGATGGTAGTCACCACTCTGACTGGGCCCAGGTCAAAAAGGACCATCGCCGAGGGAATGTCTCAGCTGTGAAGGGCTACACAGTGCTCCGCTACTACTACTCCGACGTTGTCCATCGCCCTGAAAAGATGGTTCAGGAGGTCTTGGCGGTGCTGGCACGAGGGAAACCGCACAAGAGGCCGTCACGCTGAGCAAGTTATTGCCTGGTCAGGAGAAGCGCACCCGCGGGAATCCAAGGAACTGGGGTGCAAGCGCGGCCAATAAGTTGCGGGGCGTGACGCAAAGGGCCAAGTCGGGAAGCCAGGGCCTAGAAAGTCAGCATCGGGGTGACCGTCACGGTGTCAGGGCCCACGTCCAACTGTGTGGTGAAGCTGAAATCGTGCTCCACGTTGAGGTCATTGACGAACCCGGTGAAGAGGTTGATCTCCCTGGCGGTCAGTGTGGCCTTGCCGTTGAGCGGGGCCACTACCCATTTGCCGCCGAACGGCTCAATGGTGATCTTGGGGTACTCGCTGATGGCCCACTTGATGGTTCCGTCCACCACCCTGGCGTTGCTGGCGTGATAGAACGGGCAGTCCGGTTGCAGCCGTTGTTGTTCGGTGGCTTGCGCTGCGCAGCTGTCCAGGAACTCCCGGACCTTTCCGGCCACAGCTTCGTTCATGGCTTTGGTGGACCGCGTCTGCAGGTTCAAGGGAGCCTGGCCGCCGTCGCGCGTTGAAACAAGTGCCGAAGCTGGAGGGGCTTCGAAGTAGGTGCCGTTCAGGCTTGCCTCGTACTTGCCGGGGAAGAAAACGGCAAAGTTGTTGCGGCCGTTGGGCATGTTCACGGGTACGCCGTTGAGGGTGGCCTCGCTGGCGTTGACAACGGTCACTTCTATAGTGGGCAGAGTGGTGGGGACAAAGGCCCATTTGGCGAAGAACAGCCACTGCGTCCCGGTCCGTTCCATGAGGAATTCGGTGTGGAGACGGCTGCCGTCCAGGGTGTAGTCCACCGGCACGGCCATGCGGTTGTTACCCCGGGGTTCCGGGTTTCCCACCTTGATATCGGACATCTTGGAGGCGGCAGTCTGGAGTGCCGTGCCATCCAGCATGGCGGCGTTGGCATTGGGAACTTTTGCCCGCAGCAAGCCCAATGCTTGCTCGCCCTCGCCGTGTTGCAGGGCATCCAGATATTCCTTGACGGGCTGTTGAGGACTGGCCACGGAGGAGCTCACCAAGTTGATGCACACGATGGCTCCGGCGGCAGCAAGCATCAGACCGAGCAGCCATCCGGCTGCGGTCTTGACGAACGCTTGACTCAACTGCACGCCCTTTACGTTACCTGCCACGGCAGCCAACACCGTGCAGGAAGACGTCCGAACGACTTATATCCACCGATTGGAGAAGGCGCGACGGCGGGTGGCAGCAACCGCTGCTGCTACCCGGCGTCGTGGTTCCGGCCGTCAAACAAGACTAGCGGCGACGCCTCGAGGACGTGCCGAAGACCCCGCGCATGAGGTCGCGGCCAAGCTGTGTGCCCATGGACCGGACCATGCTTTTGAGCCCGCCGCCCAGCGCTCCACCAAGCGCTCCACCGAGGGCGCCGGCGATGTCGCCGAACATTCCGTCCTGTGGAGATTGCTGTGGTGCCGGAGCCGGGACGGGAGGAGCAGACGGTGCGGGGAAGGGCTCCGGTGAGGAGGACCGTGAGCTGGGGCGGCCGAGGATTTCTTCTTCGATCCGGCGTGCCTCGGCATCGATGTCCGCCTGCGAAGCCGGTGAACCCGCAGAAGCCCCGGAAGTGGACGGCACCGGGGGCAGCCCGGGCGCGGCGTCTCCGGTAGGTGCGGCTGCCTGGCCCGTGAGTTTTTCGTACGCGGAGAGGTTGTCCACGGCGGTGCCGTACTTGACCAGTAAGGAGGACGCAGCAACGGTGCTCTGAATGAGTTCATCAGTGCTGGGACCCATCACGGACTCGGGTGCACGGAGCCGGGTCAGGGCGACGGGCGTGGGTGCGCCTTTCTCGTTCATCACGGTGATGACGGCCTCGCCGATGCCCGCGGAGGTGAGTGTCTCTTCGAGATCGTAATCGCTGACCGGGAAGGTGGACACCGTGGCTTTGAGGGCCTTGGCATCTTCCGGGGTGAAGGCGCGCAGGGCGTGCTGGACGCGGTTGGCCAGCTGGCCGAGGACGTCGGCCGGAACGTCCTTGGGGGTCTGGGTAACAAAGAAGATGCCCACGCCTTTGGAGCGGATGAGGCGCACCGTGGTGGTGATGGCTTCAAGGAAGGCTTTGGAGGCGCCGTTGAAGAGCAGGTGTGCCTCGTCAAGGAAGAAGACGAGCTTGGGCTTATCAAGGTCCCCGGCCTCGGGCAGGTCCTCGAAGAGATCGGCCAGGAGCCACATGAGGAACGTGGAGAACAGCAGCGGTTTGGTTTGCAGGGTGGGCAGCTCGAGGCAGCTGATGACCCCGCGGCCGTCCGGTGCGGTGCGGAGGAGCTCAGCGGTGTCGAACTCCGGCTCGCCGAAGAACTTCTCCATGCCTTGGGCTTCCAAACCAACCAGCTCGCGCAGGATCACCCCGGCTGTGGCTTTGGACAGTCCACCAAGGTCTGCGAGCTCGGCTTTGCCTTCGTCCGAGGTGAGGAACTGGATGACCGCCCTCAGGTCTTTGAGGTCAACCAGTTCCAGGTTGTTCTTGTCCGCGAAATGGAAGATGAGCTGGAGGCTGGATTCCTGGGTGTCGTTGAGGTCCATGATGCGGGAGAGCAGGATGGGGCCGAACGAGGTGATGGTTGCCCGGACGGGGATCCCGTGCCCGTCGCCGCCCAGCGAGAGGAACTCAACCGGAAAGTTTTTGGCCTGCCAGTCCTGCCCAAGCGCCTGCGTGCGTGCGGTCAGCTTTTCGCTACCGGTGGCGGGAGTCGCCAGGCCGGACAGATCACCTTTGATGTCCGCGAGGAAAACCGGAACACCCGCGGTGGATAACTGCTCGGCGATCATGTGCAGGGTGACCGTCTTGCCGGTACCGGTAGCGCCGGCCACCAGCCCGTGCCGGTTCATCATGGCCAGGGGCAGCCGGACCTGCGCTTCCTTGTGGATCTCGCCGTCAACGATCGCCGCTCCCAGCTCGATGGTGGCACCTTCAAGGGTGTACCCCTGGGCGATAGTGGCGAGTTTTTCGGCAGTCGTCTTCTTGGCCATGCGCATAGCTTAGCTCTGCACGGGAAGATCCTTGCTGAAGGCCAAGTGCTTGATGTCTTCGGGGTCCGCGGCGAGGTCGAACAGCGCTTTGTAGCCGGTGGCGAGGTAGAGGTTCTTGGCCTCCGGCTGGCGCGGCCCGGTGGTGAGGTAGAGCTTCCGGTAGCCCCGGCGTCGAGCTTCATTTTCCAGTTCCGTGAGCACCCTCCGGGCCAAACCGCGCCGGCGATGGGCCGAATGCGTCCAGATCCGCTTCAGTTCAGCGGTGTGCTGGTCGTAGCGCCGGAACGCGCCGCCAGCCACGGACTCGCCGTTTTCCTGGATGATGATCAGCGCGCCGTGCGGGGCTTCGAATTCCTCGGCCGGGTAACGGTTCAGTTCTTCCGCTGCCCCTTCGCTGCTGAACAGGTCCCCGTAGCGGGTGTTGTATTCGACCGCGAGCTCGTCAAGGAGCGGACGAACGCGGGGATCGCGCATGGGCAGTTTGAGGACGGTGAGGCCCGACGTCGGCAGGGTTGGCGTTGTGGTCATGTCAGGCCTTTCGTAGGTGGATCCCAAGAACGTAGTAAGTCGCGTCGAGTGAGGGCTCACAACGACGTTAATTGCGACGCAGCTGGGCGGGTGGCGGCAACTGTGGACAGGATCCGGCGTGCCAGGGCGTCGTTTTCCCGGAAGGGTGCTGCATTGGTGTTGGGGCGGGCAAACGCTCCCGCGCCCCATCCGGACGTCCACGGCCCCACCGCGAACAGGCCCTTCTGAGCAGTTGCAACAGGAGAGAGAACCTGGTGATTCCCGGAGACCAGCAGTTTGCCGGTTGAATGGGAGCCTTCGGAGGTGAGGAGCCTTTGCTCGGTGCCCCATCCGGCGTGGTGCAGGTCCAATAGCGCGGGATTCGCAGAACGTTCCACTGAGGCAGAGGGAAGCCGCGCCTCAATGTACGCGGACGCATCCACCACAACGGGGGACTGGAACGTCCCGGCCACGAACCTGCCCATGGAATCGTCCGTGCGGACCCACATGCCAGGGCCCAGGAACTTCAGGAGCCCGGCCCTGTGCAGTGCCAGCATTTCCCGTAACCGGTGCGCGGGCGGCCCGGAGTCCACAAAGCTGAAGAAGCCGTGCCACCAACCGTGGATGGTTTGTTGGGAACGCGCGTTGAGCCGCTCCTGCGGGACCAACCGCCCCAAGTCCATGTACACGTACAACAAGGCGGTGAACAGGGCGAGGGTCTCGGAATGGTCCGGACTGGTCCTGAGGTTCAGATCGTGCTGGATGTAGGCGGCCACGGAGCGCTGGACGGTCTCATGGTCCGCAAAAGCGCAGCCGCTCAGGGGGTGGTCCAGTTTCTCGAGGTCCAGAAGCAGTGCGGGATCCCGCACGGAGAACGCCGCCAGTTCTTCCCGTTCAGCGCTGTACCAGTCAACGGCGTCGAACCTGGCCTCGAAGCTGGCCCACGTACCCACCACCCGCGACGGGTAGCCGGTGAACAGCTCGCGGTAGTAGGCGTAGCCGGCGTCTTTGGCGATCAAGGGCCACAGGTGGGTACGGAAATCGAGTTCCTGGTGCGTGGCCAACAGAGCATCAATGGCGAACGCCGTGAAGTACCGCGGACGGGCAACAGGTTCGCCCCGCAGAACGGAGGAGATCTTGGAGTGGTACGGCACTCCGCGTCGCGAACCTGCCCAGACCCGGGGCTCGGCGCCGGAAGGCACGTAGTCCAGGCCGCCGTCGGGCCTTTCCTCAAAGCGGCCGCCGCGCCCCTCGAACAGCAGCACCATCAGGTCCACGAACGCGAGCCCCATGCCGGAAACGATCACGTCCTGCCCGGGCTCAATCGCGGAGTAGTCCACGTCCGTGGTGTACGACGGCGGCGCATGGAACCCGCCGTGCCGGGCAGCGAACTCGCTGAGGCGGGCGGATTCGGGATCGGGAACAGAGTCGGTGTGGCCCAGCGCGTACACCACGACGTCGGCAACCACCTCGGTGCCGGAGGCCAGCTGCACATGGTGAGGGGCGTCGTCGTGCGTTTCAGTTGAGGCCGCGCCGCTGTCCGCGGAAGAACGCACGACGCCGGTGGCGGTGTCGCGGTGAACAGTCACTTTCGCATCCGGGCCAAGGTTGCTGACTGCCCGGCGGTAGAACCATTCAAGGTACTTGCTTTGCAATTGCCGTGTGGGAAAGGACGAAGGGGTCAGTGCGCGGAGCTGGTCCAGCAGGTGCGGCTCCAACGCCGGGACATCGCGGATACTGCCATCCAGTACCCCTGCCGCCCATGTGGACAGCCCTGGTCCCTCAACGGGTGGGCCCTCGCACGCCACTGAGGCATCGGTGAACATGGTGACGTCTGCGGCGGTGGAGTTCAGCAGCAGCCCGGGATCCTGGTCATAGCGCCAGATCCTCCCGGAACCGGGTTCATGGGGTTCGATGACATGAATCTCCAAGGGCCCGGCAAACAGCGCGGGACGGTTGGCAGCGAGCCGCTCAAGAACGCCGGCCGTGCGCGGGCCGCCGCCGATGAAGGCGATGGCGGGTACTCGTGACGGCATGGGATCTCCTGAAGCAGTGGTTTGTGATGCCCAATCTAAGGACGATTGGGGCTGCTGGTCGAGGCGGCGGTAACCGCCGTTCACCACACGTCACGCAGCGTTAACGAGCGCAAAATCCCGACGCATATGGCCTCTGGTGACGGCCATTGTGACGCCGTGCGAACTCCTGCGAAGCCCCGCGAAGTCCAGTGAAGAAGTGCAAATTTCCGCCTTGCTGCGGGCTTTCGCGCGCACCTAGATTGGCAGCCATCCGATAGAGAACAACCGATCTGAAATGAGGTGGCGCATGAGTGCAATCGCACCGCCTGCCACGGCGGAAACTGCACCGCCCACCCCGGATTACTCCAACTACCAGCTGGTTCCGGCCCGGCACCCGTGGCGCTGGGTAGGCACCGTGCTGGTAGCTGCCGGCGTGGCAGCCATTGCGTGGTCCCTGGTTACCAACCCGCGCTGGGAGTGGGGTGTGGTGGCCGAATGGTTCAGTGCGCAATCGGTAGTCAACGGGTTGCTTGAGACGCTCAAGCTCACAGCCATTTCCGGCGTCCTTGGCTTTGTGCTCGGGTTCATCCTGGCCCTGATGCGGCTCTCTTCGTCCCCACTGCTGGTCTCGGTGTCCTGGACGTTCTCCTGGATTTTCCGGTCCACGCCGCTGCTGGTCCAGCTCCTGCTCTGGTACAACCTGGGCTACCTGTACGAGAAGATCAGCCTTGGCATTCCCTTCACGGACGTCCGCTTCTTCGAGGCGCAGACCACCACGCTGATCAGCCAGTTTGCTGCCGCCGTGCTGGGGCTCACCCTGAACCAGGCCGCCTACTCTGCCGAAATCATCCGCGGCGGCATCCTCTCCGTTGACCAAGGCCAGCTCGAAGCCGCTTCGGCCCTGGGCATCCCGGCATGGAAGCGGTCCACCAGGATTGTGCTGCCGCAAGCCATGCGCGCCATCCTGCCCAACGCGTTCAACGAGATCATCGGCCTGGTCAAGGGCACCTCCATTGTTTACGTCCTGGCCTACTCCGAGCTGTTCTACACGGTCCAGGTCATCTACAACCGGACCCAGCAAGTGCTTCCGCTGCTGCTGGTGGCCACGCTTTGGTACGTGGTGATCACCTCGGTGTTGAGCGTCTTCCAGTACTACATTGAGCGCCACTTCTCCAAGGGCGCCCTGCGGACCCTGCCCCTCACACCGTTGCAGAGGGCCCGGAAATTCTTCACCACCCACGTTGCTGCCTCTCCCACGAAGGACGCCCGATGAGCCTCACCGCTGCACGCAAGGAAGAAACGACGACGGCGGCACAGCCTGCCGTTGAACGTCCGGTTCGCGATTCGGCCGGCACAGCGCCGGTGGCCACCCGCGGCCAGGTGGACATCATCAATGTCCGGAAGTCTTTCGGTGCCACGGAGGTCCTCAAGGGCGTCTCCCTGTCCGTGCCGCCGGGTGGCGTGGCCGTGATTGTGGGCCCGTCCGGCTCAGGAAAGTCCACCTTGCTGCGCACCATCAACCACTTGGAAAAGGTGGACGGCGGTTACATCACCATCGACGGCGAACTGGTGGGCTACGAGGTCCGGGGCAATAAACTTCACGAGCTGCGTGAAAAGGACATCCTCAAGCAGCGCACCCACATTGGCATGGTGTTCCAGAGCTTCAACCTGTTCCCGCACCTGACCGCTTTGGAGAACGTCATTGAGGCGCCCATCGTGGCGCAGAAGCGGTCCAAGGCCGAAGCCAGGAAGCGCGGCCTGGAACTGCTGGAAAGGGTGGGCTTGAAGGACCGTGCCGACGCCTACCCGCGCCAGCTTTCCGGTGGCCAGCAGCAGCGCGTTGCGATTGCCCGCGCACTTGCCCTGGACCCCAAGATTCTCCTGTTTGACGAGCCAACTTCGGCACTGGACCCGGAACTGGTCAATGAGGTCCTGGATGTCATCCGTGAGCTCGCCAAGTCCGGCACCACTCTGATTGTGGTGACGCACGAGATGGGCTTTGCCCGGGACGTGGCGGACACCGTGGTGTTCATGGACCAGGGCCAGATTGTGGAGTCCGGCACCCCGCAGGAAATTTTCGCCAACCCCCGCGAAGAGCGCACCCGCAGCTTCTTCTCCAAAGTCATCGAACCAGCCTTCAACATCTAGGACACACCATGCCTCGCACCACCCACGGCTTCGCCGCTGATGAACCAAAACTGCGCTCAATTAAGGGCAGGCTGCTGGCACTCGCTGTACTTCCCGCCGTCGTGCTTCCCGTGCTGGCCGGGTGCTCCGATCCTGGAGCATCGGCAGCCCAGCCGGAGTCCGAGGCTGCCAAGAATGGCATTGTCTACAACACCTCGGTTGACCAGAACCGTATCCGCGGCGAAAAGGACGCAGCCGCGGCCGCCAACGTACCCGCAGCCATAGCCAAGGACGGCAAGCTCACCGTAGCCACCACGGCCGGTTCCATCCCGCTGTCCTTCCACGCCACGGATGACAAAACACCCATTGGTGTGGAGGTGGACATTGCCCAGCTCGTAGCGGACAAGCTCGGGCTGGAACTGGACCTGCAGGTGACATCCTGGGAAAACTGGCCGCTCAAAACCCAGTCCGGCGATTTTGAGGCAGTGTTCTCCAACGTGGGCATCAACGCCGCGCGCGTGAAGCTGTTCGACTTCTCCACCTACCGTGCCGCCTACATGGGTTTCGAAGCGAAGAAGAGCTCCACCTATGACATCAAGGGCTCGGACGACATTTCCGGCTTGAAGATCTCCGTGGGCTCGGGCACCAACCAGGAGAAGATCCTGCTGGCCTGGAACAAGGAACTTGAGGAAAAGGGCAAGGCGCCGGCCGCCCTCCAGTACTACTCCTCAGACGCGGACACCATCCTGGCGCTCTCCTCAGGCCGCACCGACCTGAACCTGGCACCCTTCCCATCCGTGACCTACCGCGAAAACACCCGCGACGACCTCAAGGTGGTTGGCAAGGTCAACGCCGGCTGGCCCGCAGAAACACTGGTGGCCGCCACCACCCTGAAAGGCAACGGACTGGCCCCGGCCATCACCGACGCCCTGAACTCCACCATCAAGGACGGCTCCTACGGCAAGGTCCTGGAACGCTGGGGGCTCTCCGAGGAAGCCATCCCGGAATCCAAGACGGTCACCGAAGCCACGTTCGTCACCCCGGCAGGGACCACCAAATGAAGTTCCAGGTCCTGGACATCATCCCCCACCTGAAAAACCCGGTGACGGGAGAGATCGTCTCCACCGCTGATCGACTGAACCAAGTGGTGGAGACGGCCCGTCGTGCCGAGGAACTCGGGTTCGACAGCTTCTCCGTGGGGGAACGCCACGCCGGCGAGTTCGTCTCTTCATCCCCGACGACGGTCCTCGCCGCAATTGCCTCCGTCACCAGCCGCATCCGCCTCCAAACCGGCGTCACCGTGCTCTCCGTCCTGGACCCTGTGCGCGTGGCCGAGGACTACGCCACCATCGACCAACTGAGCCGTGGCCGCCTGGAGCTGGTAATCGGAAAAGGCAATGAAGTCCTTCAATACCCGCTGTTCGGCCTGTCCTTGGACGATCAATGGGATCTCCTGGCCGAAAAGTACGCCCTGCTCCGCACCCTGTGGCGCAAGGAAAGCGTCACCTGGTCCGGCCGCTTCAGGCCCGCCCTCACCGAACCGACCACCACAACGCCGCGCCCCTTTGCCGGTTCGCCCCGGATTTGGCACGGCTCTGCTACAACCCTGACGTCAGCTGCGCTCGCCGCCAAGTGGGGAGACCCGCTGTTCACGGCCAACGCCATCCAGCCCCGGGAGAACTACAAGGTCCTGATCGACCACTACCGCGAAGAGTACGAGCGCCACGGGCACGATCCACGGCACCAGTACCTTGGCTCGGGAAGTGGTGCTGGAGGTGTGTTCATCGCGGACACCACGCAGGAAGCCATCCGTCAGTACGGCCCGGTGTACGAGGGTTTGACCGCCAACCGCAACGTC
Organism: Paenarthrobacter aurescens; assembly: GCF_041549525.1. Lineage (NCBI taxonomy): Bacteria > Bacillati > Actinomycetota > Actinomycetes > Micrococcales > Micrococcaceae > Paenarthrobacter > Paenarthrobacter aurescens. The sequence continues at coordinate 3,870,690 of NZ_CP157456.1, read as the reverse complement.
CCCGGCAACAACTCGCCGTTCCGGGACATCCAGCACGCCGTTGCCGAGGGACCGGCCCTGGTAGGAAGCCCGGAGCAGGTGATCCACAAGATTCTCAGCTACCACTCGCTGTACAACCACGATCTTCAATCCATTTCCTTGCCCACCACGCTGCCCTTCGAACAGCAGCTGGAGATCCTGGAACGCTTCGCGCTGGAGGTCATCCCCGCCGTCCGCGCGTCGGCGCCCACCACCCTCTGGGAATCCAGCGATCCCTTCGGAGGCCGACCCGAATTCGCCGGAGCCACTGAACCGGACGCAGCAGCAACCGTTGCAGCAGACCACGCCTTCAACAGGACGGATAACGCTCTTGTCTACGCACACTGAAACCACGACCCGCACTGAAACAGCACTCGAAACCTTCAACGAGGAATGGCACGAATGGCACGACGCCCATGAGCGTCACCGCGCCCATCCGCATGGCTTCCTCGCCGTGACCCACCTGCACTGGCTCGGCAGCGAAGCAACCCGGCTGGAAGGTGCGCCGGGCACATGGAGCGTGGATGCCGACGTCGTGCGTGTTGTCCTGGAACCGGGCGAAAGCCTGCAACGGGACGGCGTGGAACTGAACACAGACCCGGGCAAGACGCTGGAGCTGGGGCCCATAGAGGAGCGCGGTGGGATCAACCTCGTTTCCGGGGACACAGTGGTAGAGGTTGCCAAGCGCGGCGGCGAGTACATTGTGCGGCCCCGGAACCCGTCCAACACACTCTTGCAGGAGTACCGGGGCACACCCGCGTACGCCCCGAATGCCGCGTTTGCCGTGGCCGGCAGGTTCGTCCCCTTCGAGGCCCCGCGCCCCACCACGGTGGGTGCCGCCGTCGAGGGCATCCAGCACGTCTACGAGGCCCCGGGTGAGATTCGCTTCAAGTTGGCCGGTAAGGAGCTGGCACTGACAGCATTCAATGGCTACGCGCCGGGCTCGCTGTCCGTACTGTTCACTGACCAGACCTCCGGCAAGACCACCTATGCTGCCAACCGCTCGCTCTCCGTGGTCCCTGCCGCCGATGGCTCCGTCCAGCTCGACTTCAACCGGGCAGTGAACCTGCCCTGCGCGTACACAGACCTCGCCACCTGCCCGTTGCCGCCCGCCGAAAACCGGCTTCCGGTGGCCGTTGAAGCCGGGGAAAAGATTCCCTACGAACGTCAGGACCAGCAGTGAGTACTTCCGAAGCACGCAAGGCCGGGTTCCTTGCCATTGAACTGGACGGCGCAGGCCATGAAAATCTTGCCACTGCCGTCCTCGCAGCCGAGTCCGCCGGTTTCCATGCGGCATCATTCAAGGACACGCCGGAGGCAGGCCGGACCAACGCGCTGCAACGTGCAGCCTTTGCCGGGCCTCTGACCCGCACCATTGCTGTGGTTCCCGAGGTGGACACCGTCTACACAGAGCCTTTCCACGTTTCCACCCAACTGGCCAGCTTGGACTACGTCTCCGGAGGCCGGGCCGGGTGGATCGCTACCGCAGCGGAGTCGCCCGAGGCTGCCGCCGCCGTCGGACGTTCCTTCGCTCAAGGTGAGGCGCTGGCCCAAGAGGCTGCCGCGTCCATTGAGGTTGGCCGGCGTTTGTGGGACTCCTGGGAGGACGACGCTGTGATCCGCGACGTCGCCACCGGACGGTACATCGATGTGGACAAGCTGCACTATGCGGACTACGAAACTCCTGCCGGCTTTGCCGGAACCGCCTATTCGGTGAAGGGCCCCTCCATCATTCCAAGGCCCCTCCAAGGGCAGTTGCCGGTATTGGCTGCTGCGTCATTGGTAGGCGAGGGACTGGTGCCCGCCGATGCTGTGGATGCCGTTCTGGTGTCCGCTCCGACGCCGGAACTGCTCTCTGCCGAGATCGTTGACGTGAGGTCCAGGCTTGGTGCGTCCGTGGCGATTGTTGCCGAGCTCGACGTCGTACTGGACTCGCGTGGGCAAAGCGCAGCTTCCCGGCAGGTGCCGCCGAGTGAGAGCGGACATGCGCGGTTTGTTGGCTCTGCAACCGCCCTCACCGAATTGCTGGACTCGCTGCTCCAAGATGCCGACGGAGTACGGCTCCACCCGGCTGTCCTGGACGTGGATCTGGAAGAACTTTCACGGCTGGTCCTCCCCGAACTCCGCCGCCGCGGTGCCTTGCGGGCTCCTGTCCAAGACGGCACCTTCCGCGCTGTGCTGGGGCTGGCTCCGGCAGAGAACCGTTTTTCGACCACCGCCGCAGCCACCGTGGCCGCCGGAAAGTAGGAACACCATGACACGCGAAATTTTCCAGCCGAGCGGACAGATCCAGTTCGGGATCTTCTTCCAAGGCGTCAACTCCGGGACCATCTGGAAAGCAGCCGAATCCGGTTCGCAGACGGATTTCGAATCGTTCCGCCACATCGCCCAAACCGCAGAGCGAGGCAAGTTCGCAGCCTTCTTCCTGGGTGAAGGGCTGCGCTTACGTGAGCACCTCGGCCGTCCCCATGCCCTGGACGTGGTTGGCAGGCCTGATGCCCAGACCATGCTGGCCGCCCTCGCCGCCGTGACCAGGAACATCGGCTTGGTAGCCACTCAAAACACCACGTACAACGACCCCGCGGACCTGGCACACCGTTTGTCCTCACTGGACCTGATCTCCGGTGGCCGCGCCGCCTGGAACATCGTCACCACGGACAACGCCTGGACGGGTGCCAACTTCCGCCGCGGTGGATACCTGGACCATGCTGACCGTTACAAGCACGCAGAAGCCTTTGTCGAGACGGCCAAACGTATTTGGGACTCGTGGGAAACTGCTGTTGGGCCGGCCCGGAGGGTCTTCCACGAAGGCCAGCACTACACCGTTGACGTCACCCCGCGCCTGCCGCGCAGCGCCCAATACCGTCCGGTGCTTTTCCAAGCCGGTGATTCCCCGGACGGCCGCGACTTCGCAGCCCGCCAGGCTGACGTGATCTTCTCCGCCCACCCCAAGTTCGATGCCGCCGTGGAGTTCCGGCGCGACATCGTAGCCCGCTCCATCGCCGCCGGTCGGGGTGCCAACGCAGTGCAGATCATGCCCGCCAGCGAGTTCATTCTGGGTGCCACGGATCAGGAAGCACAGGAAAAGAAGGCCTGGGTCCGGAGCCTGCAGATCGGCCCGCAGCAGGCAATCGCCTACCTGGAACAGTTCTGGGGCCGGGAACTTTCCTCCTACGATCCCGATGGCCCCCTCCCGGAGATCGACCCCGTGGTGGAGGAAACCTCGGAAACCCGCGGCAGCGGCTTCCACGGTGCGAAGGCCCGTCAGCTCGCGGACCAGTGGAGGGCTGAAGCCAAGGACAAGGGCCTGTCCATCCGCCAGTTCGTCATATCCAAAACGGCACGCATCGACTCCACGTTCACCGGCTCCTACACCGCCGTTGCGGATCACCTCGCCCAATATGCGCGTGTTGGGGCAGTGGATGGCTTCAACATTTCACCGTGGCTCATCCCCACAGGCCTGGACGAGATTGTGAACCACCTGGTACCTGAGCTTCAGGAACGCGGCGTGTATCCCACGGAATACCGGGGCAGTACGCTGCGCGAAAACCTGGGTTTGGAGACGCCTGCGCGCTCCGAAGATCCGGCGCAGGTCTGATGAAGCCAGGTCACCTGCTGAAGACGTTGCTGCGTTGGCTCGGCTACCAGCCGGGCCAACGCGGAGCAGCCCCCGACGGCGGCGACTCGAGTGCCGCCGTCGTCGACGTTTCGCGCGGAACGGTCACCTTGCAACTGACGGTCCAAGGGCAGCCGCTGTAGTCCGGTTCAGGGAACTACAGCAGTTCCCTGAACACGTTCCATCCGTTGCCAACAGGCCCGTACGGGCCATAAAGGCTTGTGGTAGCAGCGCCGGTGGAGTAGGTGACGAGGTCGCCGTTGCTGTTGATGGCGAAGAGATTGTTGTATTTCTGATGAGCGAAACTGCCCAGGCCCGCCACATCAAGGAACTCGTTCCAGCCACCACCCATGAACGCTTGAGTGGCCCAGCCGCCTTGGCCGTCGGCTGAATACAGCTGGAGGCCGCCGCTGTAGTCCCGCCCGAAGACCTCCACCGTGCCGTCACCGTTCATGTCGCCACCCGGGATGATCTTGTTCATGACCTGCCAGCCCCAACCCACCTTGGATGGGGCGAGCCACCCACCGGTTCCGTTTCCCGGGTAGAGGAACAGCTCACCGGCAGCATTTCTGGCCAGGACGTCGTTGGTGCCGTCGCCGTTGAAATCCCCGGGACCCACAATGGAGTCGAACACATTCCAGCCGGAGCCCACTTGGCGGGTGGGAAGCCATCCGCCATCGCCGTCACCGGGGTACAGGAAGAGCTGGCCGGACGCGTTCCTGGCCAGGAGGTCATTGAACCCGTCGCCATCGAAATCTCCGGGTGAGAACACCGTGTTGAACATGTTCCAGCCGGCACCCACCTGCCGGGGCTCATCCCAGGAGCCGAAGTAAACCGGGCAAGGGCCCTCACACATGCCTTTGTAATAGGTGTACGTGCGCGGGTATAGGACGAGCCTGCCGTCAGGGGTGCGCGCCAGGGGCTCAAAATTACCGCGCCCCGTCCAACCCATGGCCCGGCTGGAAGCCTTGATGGGTTTGGTCTCGGCACTGAGCTGGGTTCCCGTAGGGCATCCTGGTTCGCCGGGCGTCAGCGGATAAACCCTTAAGGAAATACGGCTGCCCTGGTCTTCAGGGAGGACACGCAACGTTTCCCCCTGACGCTCAGCCGGGAGAGGAACACCGTCGCGCAACCATTCCAACGTGATGGCATCCCCGGAACCGTCCGGATTCCGGCAGCCCCAATAGTCGTAGTTGTACTGCCGCCTCATCTCGGAACCCACATACGGGACTCCATCAATGTACGGCGTCGGTTGGGACGTTGCAGTGGCTGGACCAGCAGCCAACAGGCCGGAACCCAACAGTCCAAGTGCAAGTGCGGTAGTGGTTGCCCGCCTGAAAGAGCGCGCCTTGAAGATCCCCATATTTCCCCCCGGAAGTATCGCGTCATAGCCGCGTGGTGTGTGCTGAGGTTACCGCACATCCCACCTCCGGGTCAGGGGGTACGGGTCAGGGGCACTAGTCAGTGGGCTGTGGTTAAAGGGTTGGCGGGGGCCATCATGAACACATCAACTGGGTCCTCGGACTCCACAACGAAGCCGTGGCGCTCATAGAGGTTGCGCGCAGGGCTTCCCTGCAACACGTTCAGCCGGAACGGCCGCTCATCCACCGACGCTGACATCACGTGGCGCAGCACGGCACTGCCCAGCCCTTTGCCCTGATGCGCGGGAGCCACATAAAAATGCTCGATCCAACGGCTGTCCGGCTCAGGGCGGACCGCGATCACTCCTGCGTCCACGCCATCGGAATGAATGATGTACGTGTGCTCGGGCTGGAAACCGTTCAGGAAGCGCTCGCGGACCCGAACAGGATCGAAGCGCTGCAACCGTTCAAGGTCCGGCCGCATCACCACGGCCCGCAGCTCGGCAATCCACGCGGCATCGGTGGCTACGGTGGGGCGGAGGACGAAATCAACGGACATGGGGACAAGCCTATGATGCTGCTGGCGGCCGTTGTATTCGGCGTCGGTAATGTGCTCGCGCCATGCGGTGGTCCTGGAGGGATCTTGGCCGTTCTGCACCACGGCAATGTGTTCCATGAAGCAGCCCGGGGCAGCCGCGTGCCAGGACACCTGCCCGCCGAAACATCCGGGGGCCGCCCGAGCGAACCATAGGATGAAACGGACGGAAAGGTGCAGCCACGATGGTCACACGCGAAGAAGTAGAAGCAGCGTACTCAAGGACGGCAGGTTGGGTTCGCCATACCCCGCTGGCGGAGAGCGGCGACCAGGAAAGCTACCATCTCTGGTTCAAATGCGAGTACATGCAGCACACCGGTTCGTTCAAAGCGCGTGGTGCTTTCAACAGGCTCCTGACGGCCAAGGAGAACGGCGAGCTCAACCCGGAGGTGGGGATCGTGGTGGCTTCCGGTGGCAATGCTGGACTGGCCAATGCCTACGCGGCTGCCAAGCTGGGGGTCCCTGCCACGGTCTTTGTTCCTGAGTCGGCGCCGGCAAACAAGGTCCATAAGCTGTACGCCATTGGCGCCACGGTGGTCCAAGGCGGCGCGGAGTATGCAGAAGCCTATGCCGCCGCGATCAGCTTCGCCGAGGAAAAGGGCGCTGTTTACTGCCACGCATATGATCAGCCCGAGATCGTGGCCGGTGCAGGAGGTGTTGGCCTTGAACTGCTGGATGAACTGCCCGACGTCGACACTATCCTCGTTGCCGTAGGCGGCGGCGGGTTGATGGGCGGCATCGCCGCAGCCACGGAGGGCAGGGCGCAGGTGGTGGGCGTTGAGCCGGAGACCGTCCCCACGCTGCACACCGCGTTGGCCGCGGGAGAGCCGGTGGATGTGGCCGTTTCCGGCATCGCCGCGGATTCGCTCGGAGCCCGGCGGATCGGGGAGATCGGCTTCGGAGTTGCCCGACGCACCGGTGTTCAGAGCGTCCTTGTCAGCGATGAGGACATTGTGGACGCCCGGCGAACTCTTTGGGAGAAGCACCGGATTGTGGTGGAGCACGGTGCGGCTGCTGCCTATGCGGCGTTGCTCTCCGGCGCGTACACCCCGCACGAAGGTGAAACGGTGGCGGTGGTGCTCTGCGGGGCCAACACCGATCCCGCGCACTTCTAACCACAGCCAAGCGGGCCGCAAGCAAGAATCCCCGCCGGTTGATATCCGGCGGGGATTCGGCGTCGGCAGGCTGCCCTGCCATAGCGGAGCCTACTTCTTGGGCAGACCTGCCGGGTTCAGCTCGGACGCGGGGATTGCCTCGGATGAGAGGCCCCAACGGTCCAGGATCTTGGCGTAGCTTCCGTCCTTGATGAGCGTGTTCAGTGCAGCCTGGGCAGCCACGGCCAGGCCATTGCCCTTCTGGGTAGTGAAAGCAATCTCAGCCTTCAGCGGCCAGCCGCCTTCCAGCGTGCCCACTTCCTTGGTCTTCCCGTCCTTCGCAGCCTTGTACGCAGCGGAGGCGTTCGGTCCGAACGTCAGGTCCGCACGGCCTGACTGGAGGGCGAGCTGGGAGGCGGAGTCGTCGTCGTAATACTGGAACTCAACCGGCTTCAAACCGCTCTTCTTGTTCTCCTCGTCCCAGCGCACCAGGATGGCTTCCTGGTTGGTGCCCGAGCCAACAACAATGCGTTTGCCGGCTACATCCTTGGCCTCTTTGATGGAACCGATGTCCGAGTCGGACTTGGCATAGAAACCCAAAAGGTCATTGCGGTAGGTGGCGAAGTCGAACTTCTCCTTGCGCGCCTCGGTAACGGTGACGTTGGAGAGGACGGCCTCGTACTTGCCGGACTCCACACCCAACGGCCAGTCTGCCCAAGCTACCGGCAGCACCTCAACCTGCAGGCCCAGGCTCTCGCCCACTGCGTAGGCAATGTCCACTTCGCTGCCAATGAGGGTTTTGTTGTCCGTGGCGAAGGTACTCAACGGGGGAGTGCCGCCCGTGGTCACCACGGTCAGCTTGCCGTCGGCCTTGATGGCGTCAGGAACCAGGGCGGCTGCGGCGGAGTCCACCGTCACCTTGATGCGGTCCTGCTGCGGGGTCAGGTTGAACTCTTTGGTGGACGAGCTCGATGAAGCGTTCGCGCTTGCCGATCCCTGCGGGGCAGTGGCCCCCGTTGCCGCCGTCGCCCCGGGATCGGAGCAGGCAGCCAGCCCCAGTAACGCCGTAGCGGCCAGCGCCGCAGTGACGCCGGTCTTGAGAGCAAAGCGTGCCATTGTTTCTCCTTGGGATTCCCCTGGTCATAGTGACAGGGAGGTCTGATGCGTACGTGTGGCTGCAACTATCCGGCAGCTCCAAGGATTGGGTCAAAGCGCTCTGAAACGCGGGGATACAGGGGTTCACGGCAGTTAATCGGGCGTCGAACGGGGTCATAAAAACAGTCAGGAAACTCTGCTGGAGAACCGCGCGACGCAACTCACAGAAATAAGCCGGGGGGAGTGGTGGTTGTCCATAGAGTGCCCGGGAACCAGCCGTGTGGGCACAAAACGTACCGAAAGGCCTTCTTGTGACTGTTCCTCTTTCCATCCTCGACCTGGCAACCATCGGGAAGGGCCAGACGGTGGCGGAAAGCCTCGCGGGCAGCGTGGCCATGGCGCAGAAAGCCGAAGAGCTGGGGTACCGCCGCGTCTGGTACGCCGAGCACCACAACATGTCCGCGATTGCCTCCTCTGCTACCAGCGTGCTGATCGCCCACGTCGCTGCCCACACCAACACCATCCGCCTCGGCGCCGGCGGTGTGATGCTTCCCAACCACTCGCCCCTGACCATCGCCGAGCAGTTCGGAACCCTGGAGACGCTGCACCCGGGACGGATCGACCTCGGCCTGGGGCGTGCCCCCGGAAGCGACCAGAACACCATGCGCGCCCTCCGGCGCGACCACACGTCCTCGGACCGATTCCCGCAGGACGTCCTGGAACTGCAGGGCTACCTCACCGGCCCCACCCGCATCCAGGGTGTTGAAGCGACTCCGGGGAAGGGCACCAACGTGCCGCTGTACATCCTTGGATCCTCGCTGTTCGGCGCGCAACTTGCCGCCCAGCTGGGCCTTCCCTATGCTTTCGCTTCACACTTTGCGCCCGCCGCTCTCCAGGACGCCGTGGCCATCTACCGCCGTGAATTCAAGCCCTCGGATCAGTTGTCCGAGCCGCATGTGATCGCCGGGGTGAACGCTACAGCCGCTGATTCCAACGCCGAGGCACAGGCCATCCACCTGGCAGTGAAGCGCGCCCGCGTTTCACTCTTCTTCGGTGGCGGCAGGGAGTTCACCGATGACGAGGCGGACATGGTGCTTGATTCCCCCCAAGGCCAGCACATCGCCCAAATGATGAAGTTCTCCGCGGTGGGAACCAAGGATGTAGTGCGCGATTACCTGGACGAGTTCGCAGCGTTCGCCGACGCCGATGAACTGATCGTGGCGCACCAGAGCATCGGTACCGAAGAGCGCCTGCGGTCCGTGGAACTCGTGGCCGAAGTTGCGGGGCTTGTGAGCGCGTAGGGCCTCAAATCCCCGCGTGCCCCGCGAATTCGGGAGCCATGGGATGGCGATCAGCCCACGGGAGCGCGGATTCCACGGCCGCCCCAAGGTGGAAAACGGTGGCGTCATCAAACGGGTGTCCCACAATCTGCACCCCTGTGGGTATCCCGCAGTCAGCCATGCCACTGGGAACGGCCAGAACCGGGCAACGGTTGGCAATGTTGAACGGTGCCGTCATATGCGCCTGCCAGTAATGGCCAAGGTACTGGCCATTGGCGTCAATTCCGTCGAGATAGTGGGCATCGGCATCCAAAGCTGGAACAGCCGACGCCGGACACAGCAGCGCGTCGAACCCGGTCATGGCCTCTGCCAGCTGTCCTTGCAGGAGGGTCTCGGCCCGCAGCCCGTCCACATAACGGTTGGCCTCGGCTGCCGCGCGGGCATCAGCCATGAAACGCCGGGTGTAGGCGGCGAGCTGAGGCTCACTCCCGGCCGTCTCGTCCTCCATCGCAGGGCCCAGCAGATATCCGAAATGCGTAAACATGGTCCTGCTGATCTCCTCGACGGTCCACGGGAGGACGATCTCCTCAACCACTGCCCCAGCCGCCGTCAGCGCTTCCGCCACTCGCCGGGTGTTGGCCTCAACATCGGGTGCTACGGGGTAATTGCCCAGGCGTATGCACAGCGCAACCCGTAAACCGGCCACCAATGCAGGATCGGGAGCCATGGGCGCCGCGTCTGCCACTGTGGTGTGATCACCGGGGTGCCGCCCGGACATAACGTTGGCCAGCAACGCGGTGTCCGCCACGGTACGTGCCATGGGCCCATCGCCACGGTAGTGGTCAGCTGACAAGGGGGCTAAACCTGGAATCCTTCCGTAGGGGGCCTTGTAGCCCACTGTTCCTGTGAACGATGCCGGCAGACGTGTTGATCCTGCGATGTCTGATGCCGTGGCCAGTGGCGCGAAGCCTGCAGCCAATGCCGCACCGGAACCTCCCGATGACCCGCCGGGGGAGAATCTCTGATTCCAAGGGTTTCGGGTGACACCCCAGAGCGGGCTGTGCGTTACCGTGGCGCAACTCAATTCCGGTGTGGTGGTTCGGGCGTGGATGATCCCGCCTGCCCGTTGAATCCTCTCGATCACAGGATGGTTGGCCGCTGCAAGAGTGTCCCTCCTCGCCACGAGGCCTTGGGAGAGTGTGCGGCCTTGAAGCCCGTGCTTTTCCTTTGCGGCCACCGGCAAACCCAGAAGGGGAGTGACATCGCGTCCGCGGGCATACCGGACGGCGGCCTTCTTCGCGGCCGGAAGAGCGTCCTCGAAGAGCGTCTCCGTCAACGCATTGATGCCTCCGTTCACTTCCTCAATGCGGTGGATCAGCGATTGCAGGAGCTCCACCGGGGAGAGCTCACGGCGTCGGAACAAGCCCAGGGCCGTACTGGCATCGAGGTAGTGCAATTCGGTCATGCCAATTCTCCCTGCACCAGCTCCCGGGTAACCCCCGTCAGCATCTGAACACCCGTCACCATGTCCTCATCCGTGGTGAATTCGCGCTCGCAGTGGGACACGCCGTCCACACTGGGGACAAACAGCATTACCGAGGGAACAGCAGTGTTCATGGCCACGGAATCATGTCCCGCCATGGTCTGGATGCGGCGGGAAGAGAGCCCAAGATTGGCAGCGACCTTGGCGGACAGCTCCAGCCCGGCCTCCGGAAAACGGCGGATGGGGCGGATATCGAAGTCTTTAACGTTGACCTTGATGTCATGCTCAGCGGCCAGCGCCGCAATATCAGCCAGTAACCTGGCCCGGGCGGACTTCACGATTTCCGGGTCACCGGATCTCAGGTCCGCCACCAAGTGCACACGGCGTGCCACAACGATTGGAGAGTTGGGCTCCAAGGTCAGCTGGCCTACGGAGGAGACCAGGGCCTCCTCTGCAAATTCCTTGGTGACCTGGTGGACCATCAGGATGATTTTCGATGCAGCTACCAGCGCATCGTGGCGGTCTGCCATGGCTGTGGCGCCGGTGTGGGACTGTTCGCCCAGCACTTCAATATCCAGTTTCTGCGTGTACCAGCTGCTGTCCACGAGCCCGATGCTGATCCCTTCCCGCTCCAGGATCCGGCCCTGCTCGATGTGGATTTCGGCGTACCCTGCGGCCTTCGGTCCTGTGTCCGTGCCGAGGTACCCGATGCCTTCCAGGGCTTCACGGACTGAGACGCCTTGGAGATCTTTCACGGACAACATCTCTTCACGGTCAAAGAGCCCCGTGAAAACAGAGCTGCCCATCACCGAAGGTGCGAACCTGCCGCCTTCCTCGTTGAACCAGTTGACCACGGCCAGGTTGAAGCGGGGCGCGGTGCCCGTAGACCTGACGTCCAGGTCAATGGCCCGGGCCGCATGGAGCGCGGCAATCACGCCGTAGGCGCCGTCAAACCGGCCGCCCAGGGGTTGGCTGTCCAAGTGGGAGCCAATCAGGATGAAGGGCGCCCCGGGCGTCCACTCAAGCAGCCCGAACATATTGCCGATGCCATCCACCTGAAGCTGCCATCCGGCGTCGTGAATCCACTGCCCGAACCATGCGCGGGTCTTTGCATCGTCCGGCGTTGCGGCTTGGCGGTCCACGCCGTTGTTGGCTGTGGCACCGATGGTGGCCACATGGTGGAAGTCCTGAAGAAAAGCTGAGGAAGTCATGAAGGTCCTTAGGGTGCTGTGGAATGAGGTGGGTGAGCTGGGTGTCAGCCCATTCGGCCGCGGGTCTCAGGCACCTTGGTGAAGAGGATCAGGAGAAGTACGACGGCGGCAGCTGCCGCCATGTAGAGGCCTGGCGCATGCGGTACTCCGGTAGCGCCTACCAGTGCTGTGCCGATGAGTGGAGCGGTGCCGCCGAATATTGCATAGGCGCCGTTGTAACTGACCGCTGCGGAGGTGAAGCGTGTTTTGGTGGTGAAGATTTCGACGAAGAATGTGTAGCAGCCTCCGCCGTAGATGCAGAGCGCCACCACAAAGATTGACTGGCCGAGCAGTGCAAGGGGCAGGCTGCCGCTGGTGACCAGCATGAAGCTCGGGATGGACAGCAACGCCAAGGCAGCGGAACCAGCGATCAACATTGGCTTGCGGCCGAAACGGTCCCCGAGCCGGCCGCCGATCGGCAGGAGTACGGCATAGAGTGCCAGGGCCGCGGCGTTGACCATGAGTGACTGCTCGCGGCTGAGCTTTCCTGTGGTCTGCACGTATGAGACGAAGTAGGCCGAAAGGAAGTAGAAGCCCATGGCTGTCAGGCCCATGACGAAGATGACCTGCAGCATGCGGAGTTTGTTTTCGCGGAAGGCTTCGCGGATGGGGCTGAATTCCTTGGTTTGACCGGATTGCGCCTTTTTGAAGACGTCGCTTTCTTCGGTGCGGCTGCGAATCCACACTCCAAACAAGGCAAGCGGGAGGGCCAGCAGGAATGGCAGGCGCCATCCCCATTCCATGAATGCTGAGTTGGGCATGGACTGGCTGAGAATCAGGATCATGGAGCCGGCCACCACCGAGGGCAGCGCTGTTGCTGCGATGGTGATGTTGAGCCAGAAACCCCGTTTGCTGACGGGAGCGTGTTCGAACACGAAGGATGGCGCACCAACGGATTCGCCACCCGCGGAGAATCCTTGGATGAGCCGGCACAGCACCAGGAGGGCCGGCGCCCAGGCGCCAATTTGAGCGTAGGTGGGGAGCAGTCCCATAAGGGCCGTGGCTCCGCCGATCGCAATGAGGGTGATGGTGAGGACGCGGCGCCTGCCGATCCGGTCACCCAGTGCGCCGAAGAACAGGCCTCCGAGGGGCCGGACCACAAAAGCTACGCCGAAGGTAGCGAACGTGGCAAGCATGGCCGTCAGCGGGTTGCTGCCGGGGAAGAAGAGTTGAGAGAACACTACAGCTGTAAGGCCATAGAGGGTGAAGTCGTAGAACTCGATGAACTGACCGACGCTGCCGCCTGCCAGAACACGCTTCTGCATGGTGGTGGACTTGTCATTGGCAGAGGGCGATGAGGCCGCCGGATCCTGGGCCGAATCGTGTTCGGCGAGCTTGTTGAGGGTCATGACTGCCACGCTAGGTTGCTCAGGTTTCCTGCTGCCGATTCAGTGTTTCGGCTGTGGGAATTGATGTGGGCGAATATTGCCTGGTTATTGCGGACGGGGCCATGCGGGGAAACCGCGCGGACATTTTCGACGCTGTTCTGCACCATCGAATCTCCTCTGATCAAGATGGCAAACCGGGGTCCGGCCAGGGCGACTTTCCTGCAGCGGCGGGGACCTGGGGGTCTCCTGCGTATGCGGCAGATGCCGGACTTGTTCAACCATCGGTGACCCATGTCACATCTGTCCAATTGATTGTTTTTGATTCTGCGATCGACTTCTTTGATGACAACCGCAGCAAAATCTAGTCGCGTACAGCCCCGTACAGGGTCAAACAGGTTTCCTCGAACGCGAGAACGCGCTTGGTGGCCTGAACGCCCTCGGGCCTGACCAACATCACCTCGATCGGCGGGAATGCATCCGTCAACGCCAAGGGGACCACCTTGCCACCCGAGTATGTGACATCGCTGTGCAGCCGCTGATTGAGGATGGCGTAGCCGTGGCCCTTGGCAACAAACGAGCGGACCGTCTCGTAGCCGGCAAACCGGTGGCGGACATTCTGGACCACTCCGGCAGTGGCATACAGCTGCTCGTAGTACTCCCGGCTGTGTGGAAGGTCCAACACCACCGAAGGCTCGCCGTCGAGCTCCTTCAGGGAAATTTCGCGCTCAGGGCGGCCCGCCGCCGGATGACTTTCGTGGACCAGGATGTGCGGCGGAACCCGCTCCACCACCTTGTAGGCGAACCCCTTGCCCAGGCCCAGCCCATAGGTCAGGGCGACATCGCAGCGGCCGTCCATCAGCGCGTCCTGCAGCGTGGCCAGGTCCGCCTCCAGAATGGAAACCTCGACGCCGGGATGCCGGGTTTCGAAGGTCTGCAGGATGGCGGGAAGACGGAAAGGTGCCAAGGGGGCAAAGACGCCCACCTTCAACTCACCTACCAAGGTGGTGGAAAGACCCCGCGCCGACTCATACAGCGAATCTGCCTGCTCCAGGAAGGACTTGATGTCCTGGGCGAATTGCCGGCCGCTCTGCGTCAACCGCAAACCGCGGGACTTGTGGCGAACGAACAGCTGCGTAGCCAGGCTCGATTCCAGCTGTGCCATCGCAGCCGACAAGGCGGACTGCGTCACCATCAGCCGCTGGGCGGCAGCTGTCATGTTCTCGAGCTCGGCCACCACGGCAAAGTACCGCAGCTGCGTGAGGGTGAAGGGCTTGGCCATCCGTCCATGGTGCCACCAATAATGCCCAGTCACTGCCCCCGGATAAGGTGCGCCAGGAGCGCCACATGCAGTGAGGTCCGTGATTCCGCGTCCTCCAGGTCCACGCCCAGCAGATCCTCGAGTTTCCTGAGGCGGGCATACAGGGTGGGCCTGCTCAGGTAGCCGCTGCGTGCCATGGCTGCCTTGTTGCCGCCGGACCCGAGGTAGAGTCCCAGCAGTTCCAGGTATTCGCCCTTGCCCTCGGCGTCTGCTTGCAGAACGGCGGACAACTCCGACTCCACGAATTGCTGAACACGCGGATCCTTGCGTAAAAGGGCCAGGAGCCCGCGAAGGCGCACATCCGTAGCCCGGAAGTACAGCTTGCCCGTATTCCGGAGTGTGGCGGCGCTTTCGGCCACATGCGCTGCTTCGTCGATGCCTGCTGCGGCCTCAAGGAGCGTTGCCTGCATACGGCCAACTCCAATGATCCATGCGGGCGTCACTTCCGCCGACTGCCCCGCGGCAGCCCCGGCCAGGACCTGCAGGGTGGTTTCCTCCTGTTGCCGGGCGGGGAGCGCCAGAATCATCCCCACTGAACCGGATTGGATGCTTGCCGCCAGGGCCGTCCCCGCGCTGGACTTCAACCCTTTGGCCAGCCGTTCCAGGAGTTCGCGCTCGTCCTGCTGCCCGGCGAAGGGATCGACGGGCAGGATGGGCGAGCCCCATGCCGGGAGTGCGGACCTGAAGACCAGCGGGACGTAGTAGGACGAGCGCTTCAACCCGAGGGATCCGGCGCGTGCCAGGGCCTCCGCTTCGCTGAGTCCACGGGGTTGGCGTAGTGCGTTCAGGAGTCCGGCTTGTGCATGGTGGCTGAGCTCGCGTTGATCCCGGTCTGCCAGCCGATTGATGGCCAACGTCTGGGCCGCACGTTCCAGAACCATGATGGCCATGTCCTCATCGGCATCGAGGGCCGCCGGTGGCATGGGCACCACCAGCCTGCCCCAGACCTGCTGACGTACCCCCACCGCTGCCTGGAGCCATTGTTCCGGTCCGGACCTGGCAGTGTGTGCGGGGAAGGGTGTGGTCCGGGATCGGCGCTCCCAGTCCTGGAGAAGTTCAGTGGTGGACACCCGCTGGCCGGCATAGGCCAGAACCAGGTGGGAAAGGTCCTCCAGCACCACAGAAGCGCCGATCATTGCAGCCGCTTGCTCCACCACGCGTTGGGTGTCAGCGCTTTCCAAGCTCAGCACGGTGAAGGCTTCGTGGACATCCCGGGCCCGCTCCACCCGCTCCAGTTGTTCAGCCACGATCATCCTGTGCACGATTTCGGTGACCTGGACAAAGCGCACCCGCTGCTCCACCATCACCACGGGCATGGAGGCGGAACGGGCCGCTTTTTCCAAAGCCTGACGGCTGCGGGGGCGCTGGCCTATGAGTTCCACCATCAGCCCGGCGGCTCCGGCGGCCTCCAGTGAGGAAATGAACGACGCCGACTCTTCCGGGAACTTCTCCAGCTCCAGTCCTGTGGTGAGCACCAGTTCCCCGCCTGACAGCAGGTTGCCGACGTCGAGAATTTCGCTGACGTGCACCCAGCGGACAGGTGTGTCCAGGCGTTGCGCACCACCCAGCACCGTGGGCGAGGCGGCCCGCAGCACGGGAAGGTCAAGGATGGCGCGGACGGTGGGCAGCATTTACACAGTGTAAGGCTCACATCCTATTCATTTACACCATGGCTCTTCTGTGCTTGGCCGACGGCGGACAGACTGAATCCAGACCACCAAGCACCCGCACCAAGGAGAACTCTTGAACACCATCGAGCACTGGATCAACGGCAGCTACGTCCCGGCCGGAGAGCGCACCGCTCCTGTCACCAACCCGGCCACGGGGAAGGTCACCGGGCAGGTTGCCTTGGCCAGCGTGGAGGACGGCAACGCCGCCGTCGCCGCCGCGAAAGCTGCCTTCCCCGCATGGCGGGACACCTCGCTGGCCCGCCGCACCCAGGTCCTGTTCGCCTTCCGTGAGCTGCTGAACTCCCGCAAGGATGAGCTCGCTGCCATCATCACCTCCGAGCACGGCAAGGTTCTGGACGACGCTCTGGGCGAGGTAAGCCGTGGCCAGGAAGTGGTGGAGTTCGCCTGCGGCATCCCGCACCTGCTCAAGGGCAGTTACACCGAAAACGCCTCCACCAAGGTGGACATCCACTCCATCCGCCAAGCACTTGGCCCCGTGGCAATCATCAGCCCGTTCAACTTCCCGGCAATGGTCCCCATGTGGTTTTTCCCCATCGCAATCGCGGCAGGCAACACGGTGATCATCAAGCCAAGCGAGAAGGACCCCACGGCCGTCAACTGGGTGGCCGAGCTCTGGAAGGAAGCCGGCCTGCCGGATGGTGTTTTCAACGTCCTCCACGGTGACAAAGTGGCGGTGGATACCCTGCTGACCCACCCAGACATCAAAGCCGTCTCCTTTGTAGGTTCCACCCCGATCGCCAAGTACGTCTATGAAACCGCCACCGCGCACGGCAAACGGGTCCAAGCCTTGGGCGGCGCGAAGAACCACATGATTGTCCTGCCCGACGCCGATCTTGACCTCGCTGCCGACGCCGCCATCAACGCCGGGTTCGGTTCAGCCGGCGAACGGTGCATGGCGGTCTCAGCGCTGCTGGCCGTGGGTGACATTGCCGATTCCTTGGTGGAGAAAATCGCGGATCGTGCCCGCACCCTGCGTACCGGCGACGGAATGCGCGGTTGCGATATGGGCCCACTGGTGACATCCCAGCACAGGGACAAGGTTTCCGGATACGTCGACGCCGGTGAAGCGGCGGGTGCCACGCTCGTCGTCGATGGTCGCGGCGTAGTTCCGGACGCTGAAGGCGACGGCTTCTTTGTTGGCCCCACCCTCTTTGATCACGTCACCACGGACATGTCCATCTACCAGGAAGAGATCTTCGGCCCCGTCCTCTCGGTGGTCCGGGTGGACAGCTACGACGACGCCCTGGCCACCATCAACGCCAACCCATACGGCAACGGCACCGCGATTTTCACGAACGACGGCGGTGCGGCCCGCCGCTTCGAAAATGAGGTTGAGGTGGGAATGGTAGGCATCAACGTCCCCGTCCCGGTGCCCATGGCGTACTACTCGTTCGGCGGATGGAAGAACTCCCTGTTCGGCGATACCCACGCCCACGGTTCTGAAGGCGTGGGCTTCTTCACCCGGGGCAAAGCCGTCACCACGCGCTGGCTCGATCCCAGCCACGGTGGGATCAACCTCGGCTTCCCGCAGAACTCCTAAGCGCCAGAAAAATTGTCAGTGCCAACGTCAGGACAATCACTATGACTGCCATCCTTGAACCACCACAGACGGACCGTGACGCAGCGCTCCGCGCCTACGAGCTGGACCGGAAACACGTCTTCCACTCCTGGTCCGCGCAGGACACTTTGGACCCCATGGTGATCACAGCCGCCGAGGGTTCACACGTATGGGACGGTGAGGGCAACAAGTACCTGGACTTTTCTTCACAGCTGGTCAACACCAACATCGGGCACCAGCACCCGGCGGTGGTTGCAGCAATCGCCGCGCAGGCAGCCAAGCTGTGCACCATTGCTCCCAGCTACGTCAACGACGCACGATCCGAGGCCGCACGGTTGATCGCCGAGCGGACCCCGGGGGAGCTGAACCGGATCTTCTTCACCAACGGCGGCGCGGACGCCAATGAGCACGCTGTCCGGATGGCCAGGCTCCACACCGGCCGCCACAAGGTCCTTTCCGCCTACCGTTCCTACCATGGCGGAACGCACTTGGCCGTCAACATCACCGGCGACCCCCGGCGCTGGGCCAGCGACAACGCCTCCACAGGCACCCTCCATTTCTTCCCGCCCTACCTCTACCGCACGGCGTTCCACTCCACCACCGAAGCCGAGGAAGCCCAACGGGCCTTGGAACACCTTGAGCAGCTCATCGAGTTCGAAGGCCCATCCAGCATCGCGGCCATCATGTTGGAAAGCATCCCCGGGACGGCCGGGATCTACGTTCCACCGGTTGACTACATGCAGGGCGTGCGGGAGCTGTGCACCAAGCACGGCATCGTCCTGATCGCGGACGAGGTCATGGCAGGCTTCGGGCGGACAGGGAAGTGGTTCGCCGTGGAGCATTTTGATGTTGTGCCGGACTTGATCACTTTCGCGAAAGGCGTGAACTCCGGCTACGTTCCGCTTGGAGGTGTGGCCATCAGCCCTGAGATTGCAGCCACCTTTGGTACGCGCGCCTACCCCGGCGGGCTGACCTACTCCGGCCACCCGCTGGCCACTGCTGCTGCTGTGGCTACCATCAACGCCATGGAACGTGAAGGCATGGTGCAGCACGCTGCAAGCCTTGGCGCCGACGTGATTGGCCCGGCGCTCGCCGGATTCGCAGAGCGTCACCGTTCCGTGGGCGAAGTGCGGGGCAGGGGTGTTTTCTGGGCCATCGAGCTCGTCAAGGACCGCACCACCCGCGAACCCCTGGCTCCGTACGGTTCTTCCAGCCCTGAGATGAACCAACTCGTGGCCGCCTGCAAGTCCCGTGGGCTCATCCCGTTCGCCAACTTCAACCGTATCCACGTTGTTCCGCCTTGCAATATCAGTGTTGAGGATGCCCGTACGGGGCTGGCCGTTCTGGACGAGGTCCTGGATATAGCGGATACGTTCGCGCGGTAGCTGTACCGCGGCAGGTCCCGTTCCCCGAGCCGGTAGGTGGCATATGGGGGCGGGATCTGCCCGGTTTTAAGCCTCGGTATAAATCCATGGAAAAGCTTTACGCGTTTGCAATCTACTAGGTAGTCAAGCGAAACCGTTCGGGCGGAAACTGTAACTATCCGCTTCGGAAGGATTCGCCATGCCTACGCACTTGAACCAAGCAGTAGCCGACTCCGCACTGCTCATGAAATCACTCCCGCTTGGCCTCCTTCGCACCGTCCTGCAGTCTGACGCGGAGCACGGCATCACGCCGCAGTTGTTCTCGGAACTGCGGGCTCTCGCTCGGGTCCCGGGGTTGCTGGTGGCCTGCAACTACGGCGGAACACTTTGCTCCGCCGAGGGGGTTTCCACCGAGACGCTGCCCTTGGACAGCGCCGCTGTGGCTTTGCGCGCCCTCGCAGCCCTTCCCAACACCCATACGGCCATCATTTCCGGGCGCTCACTGCGTGACCTCGCGGCGGTCTCCCGGTTACCGGCCGAGGTTCACCTGGTGGGATCGCACGGGGTGGAGTTTGATATGGGCTACGCGTACACGCTCTCACTGGCCACCGAACAGCTGCTTCAGCACGCGGCTACGTTATTGACCGAGGCGGTGGGCTTCGAGAAGGGCATCAGCATTGTCCGTAAGCCGGTGGGCGTGGCGGTGCATACCCGCCCGGCAACGCAGGAAGTTGTGGACCGCGTCATTTTCCGTGCGCAGCAGATCGCCATCGAATGCGGGCTCTATTTCATTGTGGACGGCTCCGTCCTCGATCTCACCGTGGAGGAGCCGGCCAAAGGCTTGGCGCTGGAGCAGCTCCGCACACGGCTCGGGGTGAGCGCGGCCCTGTACGCAGGTGACGCCGAGAGTGACGAGAAAGCGATCGCCACCCTCCGCGGACCGGACCTTGGTTTGCATGTGGGGCCAGGAGATACGACGGCGGCGCACACCGTTGCGGACCCGGAAGCCTTTGCGCGTGTGCTGGCTTTGTTGTTCGAGCTCCGCCGGGCATGGTTGTTCGGCGAAGATGCGGTAGGGCTGGAACGGCATTCGATGATCGGTAACGGCAGCTCCACGGCATTGCTGACCCCGGACGCAAAAGTCTGCTGGATGAGCCACCCCTTACCGGATTCCGGATCCATATTTGCCCACATACTTGGCGGTGAACCCGCCGGTCACTTCAGCATAGAGCCGGTCAAGCCATCGCAGGTGCTGGCTCAGCGCTATGTGGATAACACCATGATTGTGGAGACGCGCTGGGCTGATGTCACGGTGACCGACTACCTGGAACCAGCACCCGAAGGCATCACCAGCCTGGTGAGGGTGCTCTCAGGGACGGGCACTGCGCGGGTGGTCTTTGCCCCCAGGCCGGACTACGCCAACGCCCCCTTCAGCATGGAGATCCGTGGCGACGAGGTTCACATCATGGGCACCTCGGACCCCATCATCCTCTCCGCCCCGGGGGTATCTTTCCGGATCACCAGCGACGGCAAATATGCCACGGCCACGGCGGAAGTTCCGCTCAATCAAGGCCCGGTGGTGTTGAACCTTCGCTGCGGTGACACCGAGCCGCCACCGGCAGACCCGGCCGGCGAACCTCACCGGCGCACCGCCGTCGGGCAGTCTTCGCGCGACTGGATCAAGGCACTTCAGCTGCCCACCATCAAAACATCCTTGGTGCGCCGCTCGGCTTTGGTGCTGAAATCGCTGGTTCACGAGCCCACCGGGGCGGTGTTGGCCGCGCCCACCACCTCACTGCCGGAGGGCATCGGCGGGACCCGGAACTGGGATTACCGCTACTGCTGGCTGCGGGACGGGTCCATGACTGTTAATGCGTTGGTGTCCTTGGGCTCCACTCAGGAAGCCGATGGATTCCTGGCCTGGCTGGACCGCATCCTGGAGAATGCGCCGGGGCCGGAGTGGCTGCACCCCCTCTATTCGGTGACCGGGGCGCCGCTCTCCACGGAAGCAATCGTGGAAAGCCTGCCCGGTTATGCAGGTTCCAGGCCCGTCCGGATTGGGAATGCGGCAGATCATCAGGTTCAGCTGGACGTGTTCGGCCCCATCGCCGAGCTCATCCACGATCTTGCCGAGCGCCGCGGGTACCTTCCGGACGAACACTGGTTCCTGATGGAACAGATGGCCCATGCGGTGCTGGCTCGCTGGCACGAACCTGATCACGGGATTTGGGAAGCACGGCGACCCCCGAGGCACCACGTGTACACAAAAGTGATGTGCTGGGTCACCCTGGACAGGGCCCTCCGGGCGGCCGCTTTGCATGGGCGTACCCCTCACGCTGAGTGGGCTGGGACTGCCTCAACCATCCGCGAGGAAGTCCTGCACGAGGGATGGGATTCCTCCGCGGCTTCTTACACTGTGGCTTACGACAGCCCTGACTTGGACGCCGCGGTCCTCCACATTGGGCTCTCGGGTCTGTTGGATGTTCAGGACCAGCGCTTCCTGGATACCGTCACTGCGGTTGAGCGCGAGTTGCGCGTGGGACCCACCGTTTTCCGGTATAGGTACGACGACGGTCTGCCGGGTTTGGAGGGCGGCTTCCACATTTGCACCACCTGGTTGATTGAGGCGTACCTTGCTGTTGGCCGCCTTGATGATGCTTTGGAGTTGTTCAACCAGTTGGTGGCATTGTTCGGACCCACGGGCCTGCTGCCGGAGGAATACGATCCCGGCACGGAAACACATCTGGGAAACCACCCTCAGGCCTACTCGCATCTGGGTTTCATCCGCTGCGCCCAGCTCCTGGACTATTACCTGGCCAGCGCCGACGTGGAGTAGCCCAATTAAGTACTTGGGCGAGGGGGCGCTAGGCGAGCAGCAACGCGACGGCGATCATGGCCGGGACCGCCACGATGGTGGTGATCAGAACGGTGTCCTTGGCCACGGTGATTCCTGCTTGGTAACGGTTCGCCGCAACGAACACGTTTTGCGCGGTAGGCAGAGCTGAGGTGACCACCACGGCAAACAGTGCGTGCCCGTCCATGCCCAACGCGAAGCGAGCGAACACGTACGCGATCAAGGGGTGCACAATCAGCTTGAATCCGCTCGCCAGCAGGGTATCCAGGCGGCGTCCCGCGGCTTTTTGCAGTGGCTTGGATCCGTTCAGGCTCATGCCGAAGGACATCAGCATGGCCGGAATCGCCGCGCCGCCAATCAAATGAATCGGCTCCAGTATGAGCGCGGGCACCTGGAATCCCGTGCCTGCCACCAGCAACCCCAGTGCTGAGCCCACGATCATGGGGTTCTTCACGATCATCAGCAGGAACCGCAGGGGAGTGGTGCGGTGTGAGCTGGTGCTGGCATCGAGGGCCATGAGGTACATCGGGGTGAAGAACGCCAGCTGGAAGATCAGCAGCGGTGCCACATAGCTGGCGTCGCCCAGGACGAACACCGCGATGGGGATGCCGAGGTTGGCTGAGTTTGCCAGGGATGCGCTCATGGATGACATGAGCGATTCCGGCAGGCTGCGCTTGAGCCAGAACTTCACCAACAGGAAGAACAGCAGGCCCGTCGCTACGGCACCCACGGCGGTGACCAGGAGGGGCGCGGCGAAAACGTCGTGCAGCTTCGCTTTGCTCAACGTTTCAAACAGGAGCGCGGGGCTGGCCACGAAGAACGTCAGCGAACTCAGCACGGACCGGGCGTTCTCACCCAGGATGTTCCGCCGACCAACAAACATGCCCACCAGAATGATGGCCCACACCACGAAGAACCCGGACAGGACGCCGATCATGGCAGCGTGCGGGTGGGGTTTCGGTGGATCACGGTTCCCAGCCTAGCCAGAATCGCCTCCCGAGTAAGCGTTTTCAGGCGGAAGTTCCGTTATGTGGACCCACAACGCGCTCGACGTCGGCACTTCGGTCAGTGCCGGCGTCGGGTCCTATGCCCGGGTTGTCTCTCCTGAGGTGCCATCCGCCTTCTCCAGGGCGGAGAGTAAGCGTCCCACCTGATTGACGGCGGACCGGATCCGGTCTGGATCGCTGATGGTGAGGAATTGAAGCATGAGGCCGTCGAGCGCGGCGAAGACGGCGAGGGACGCTTCGTTGCGGGTGTCCAGTCCGCGCCGCGCCAAGGCTTCTTCCACTGTGCTGACGTAGTTGGCGTAAAGGCGCTCCACCATTTCCCGGATCCTGGGATTTCGCCTGGACTCGAGGATCATCTCGAACTGGAACAGCTGCAGTTCAGGTTCTGCGGAGACTGTAGCGATGAGGGTGTCGGCGAAGTGTCCGTCGAAGTCCGCAATGCCGGATAGTCCGGTTTCGTCAATGGACCGCTGGACGGACCATTCCATGGTGGCGGCAAGGAGTCCTTCCATGGAGCCGAAATGGTGAGTGACCAGTGCGTGGTTGACCCCGGCTCGCGAGGCCACGGATCTGTAGGTCGCCCCACGCAGACCTTTTTCGGCCACGACTTCAAGCACGGCGGCCAACAGCGCATCTCTGCCGTCTCCGTAGGGCAGCTTGCGTGCTTCCTGGCTCATACAGCGAGTCTAGCGGTGAATAAATCGGGGGACGGAGCCCATTGACACGTCAAACTATACAAACGTATAGTTCTGAGTGTGGCCCGGATCACCCGCCACCCGGATCACCTGAAACCCAGAGCACCCGAAACCCAGAGCAGCTTCAGCTTCGCCTCCCGGACCCTCGAGTCGGGCCGCGGGGCACCCTATCCCTCCGCAGTGGCGATGGCGCCGCTGCATTTCGGAAAGAACAGCCTCATGAACGAATCCAGTCAGACCTCGGCCCCACTCGGTCAGCCGGGCGCTGCACCCCTCAATTCCGGCCCCCTCGATGCCGACCCCCAGAATGCCGGTCTCCAGAACGCCGGCGCCGTGCCCGGTGGCGTCCGGCTCAGGGCCAACAAACTCGGCGTCGTGGCCATAGCTTTCTTCGCCATTGCCGCAGCTGCGCCCATGGCCGCTGTTGTGGGGGCCAGCCCCGTCATCTTCTCCGCGAGCGGTCCTGGAACTCCGGTGATCTATGTGATTGCGGCCCTGTTGGTAGCTCTGTTTTCCGTGGGATACCTCAGGATGAGTCAACACATCACCAACGCCGGCGGATTCGTTGCCTACATTGCCAAGGGCTTAGGCAACAAATGGGCCACTGGCGGTGCGGGAATCGCCATTCTTACCTATCTCAGCCTTCAAATCGGATTGTGGTCCCAATTCGGCGTTTTTGCCCAACAGCTCATCGAAAGCCTCACCGGCCTTGGGCTGCCGGTCTATTTCTGGATTGTGGTTGTTATGGCCATCACCACGGTGCTGACCATGAAGGGCGTCGATGCCAGCCTGAAAGTGCTGGGAGTCCTCATCCTCGGCGAAACGTTGGTAGTGGCCGCGCTTGTCATCTCCCTGGTGGCGCAGAAGGGTTTGGGGATCTTCACGTTGGCCGGGTTCACGGGAGAGAGCATTTTTGGGCCCGGTCTGGGGATCTCGTTGCTGTTCGCTTTTGCCTGCTTCACCAGCTTCGAGGCCACAGTGGTCTTCGCCGAAGAAGCCAAAGAACCCCGGCGTACCATCCCGCGTGCCGCGTATCTTGTCATCGCTTTCATCGGAGTCTTCTATATGGTCTCCACATGGGCCATCAGCGGTGCCGTGGGCATTGATGGGATTCAGGCCGTTGCCACTGAGAACCCCTCCGGGATGATCTTCGAGCTCGCGGAATCCAGCGCCGGGGCCTGGCTGAGCATCGCCATGCAGGTGCTGGTTGTGACGAGCTTCATCGCGATGCTCCTGGGCCTGTCCAACATGTTTTCCCGCTACCTCTTTGCTCTCGGCAGGGCGGGTGCTCTCCCGGCCAAGTTGTCTTCCGTTTCCGCAACGGGCGCCCCGTCCTTTGCCGGCTTGGTCAATTCCTTGGCTGTCCTGGCAGTGATCAGCGCCTTCCTCCTGGCAGGAGCGGACCCGATCGCCACAGTCTTCGCGTGGTTTGTGGCTCTGGGGACGGCAGGCTTCATCTCCATCCTGCTGCTGACTTCAGCGGCAGTCCTGGTCTACTTCGCCAGATCCGGGACCCGGGACAACCTCTGGGTCACCGTGATTGCGCCGGCTCTTTCTTTCCTGGCGTTTGTGGTGGTGGGTTACCTGACCCTGGAGAACTATGACGTCCTGCTCGGCGGTGCAGGAGGGGTGGCGCGGTGGCTCCTCCTTGGCATCCCGCTGATCTTTTTGGCCGGTCTGATTCGGGGAAATCAAAAGCCAGCCATCAATTACGCCGCAGAAATTCTCTGACGTGAACTGTTCACATACTGAACCAACTATCCACATAAAGGACCTGATTCATGACTACCACTGAACTGCAGGACTACGTTCCCGAGGAAGAATGGCCGCCTGTTTCCACCATGCTGGACGGCTTCGGAGATCAGACCCTGCCTGCGTCTCCAGCACTGGCCGCCACAAAGATCGCCCTTGTTGCAACTGACGGCACTCCTGTTGAGTACAGCTTCCTCACTTCTTCAGAACTCGCGTGGGCCGAGGGCACTGCCACCGGAACCGCTCACTACAAGGCCATTGAGGCCCGCCCGGGAATCTTCATCATCGATTTCGTCCGTGGGCAGGGGGACGGTAAGGACGCCGACGCCCAAAACGTCACCATCATCCTGGATCAAACCACGGGTGCCGTGACCACCGCCGTCTCCGGATTCGTCGTCTCGGATGGAAAGGTGCGGGGAACTACCCACTTCACGCACTCAAATGCCAGCGGCCAAGCGACGGTGCACCAGAGGTCTGCAGATCTTGTGGGCAAGCGCATCTTCTACCGTTACAGCGACGTCGAGTCTTATGAGCACATTTACCTGAATCAAGGAACCTTCACGTGGCACTGCGTCCGGGGAGGGGAGGCGGGACTGGCTGATACTGACCGATGCATGACATGGGCTGTCGCGGAGGATTTGTACATCTTCTTCTGGACCGAACAGGTGATGACCGTTGAGGCCGTGCTTTTGATCGATCTTCGCGAACAGCGCTCCATCGGCCGGATGTTCGGTTGGGACAATCCTGCCGCGCAACCAGTCACCTTGCCGTTCAATTCCAGGCTCACCGTCCTCAACGCCACGAGCTACCCCCAAGACACCCACAAGCACTGACACCCACAAGCACTGACACGCACAACCCACCACCCCAGAGGAGCTACCCATGTCCCAGGTCTTCCACGCCCACCTCGACCATGCAGCGTTTGAACCCTTTGCCCTCGGAACCGTTCAGTGGCTTCGGCGTCCGGGGGAGAACGGAAATGAGGTGCTGAGCGGCGGCATCTGGAAAGTCTCGCCGGAGGAAGCGCCGGAACCTTTCGACCTTCCCATTGACCAGGATGAAACCATTTACATCGTCTCCGGCCACCTCCGCATCGAGGTAAAGGGCGGAAGCGTCCTGGAGCTGACGGAAGGTTCCATGGCTTCACTGTCCAAGGGCGCCATGACCCGCTGGACGGTGTTGGAGCCCACCCTCGAATTCTTCGTCTACAGCTGAGGATTGGGCACGTGGAAACCTCCGACGTCATTGTCATAGGCGCTGGCTTTGCCGGCCTCACAGCGGCAAGGGAATTGTCCCGCAGTGGCTACGGCACCATCTTGCTGGAAGCAAAAGACCGGATCGCCGGGCGCACCCATCTGGACGAACGTCTTGGCCGGAACCTGGAACTTGGCGGTACCTGGGTGCACTGGACCCAACCGTATGTTTGGGCAGAAATGGGCCGGTACGGTATCAAGGCACTGGCCGGACCAGAGTTCACCAAAGCCTTCTGGACGGTGGGCGGCCAGAGGCACGAAGGCACTGCAGAAAGTTTGCTGGAGTTGCTTGATGGCCCCAACCGGATGCTCTTGGCTGACTCCCGACGCTACTTTCCCATGCCGTGGGCGCCTTTGGAAAACCCTGATATTGCGGACATTGATCAGCTCACACTTGCCGAAGCCATTGACCAGCTGGGCCTTCCCGAGGACCAGCGTCAACTCCTCAGATCGTTCTGGACCTTGAATTTCAACGGCAGGCTGGATCAGGCGGCCTATACCCAGGCGTTGCGCTGGTGTGCGGTGGCCAGCGGCGACTGGCAGCTGATGTTTGAGGCGTGCGCCAGTTTCAAGATCGACGGGGGCACCCGCCGCCTCGCCCAAGCGATCCTTGATGACTCAACGGCCCAGCTGCGGCTGAACCAAGTGGTGGCGTCCATTGTCCAGGATGGCGAGAGAGTCCTGGTGACCACCAAAGCGGGGAAGCAGTACTCGGCTCGTCAGCTCGTGCTCGCCATCCCGCTCAGTACACTCAATGACATTGACGTCCAACCGGCGTTCTCTCCCGGCAAGAGGGAAGCGGCAGCAAGGGGACAGGCAGGCCGCGGGGCAAAATTGTGGGTCAAGGTGGAAGGTCATCAGGAAAGGTTTGTGGCCTTCGGGCCCGAGGCCGCCGCCTTGAACTTCGTCCAGGCCGAGTACATCGATCAAGAGACCACCACCCTGGTCTGTTTTGGTCCCGACGCCGGGGCAGTGGACACCGCCGATGTCAGGGCCGCTCAACAGCACATCGACGCCCTGGTCCCGGGATTGAAAGTGCTTGAGGTTGCCGGACACAACTGGGTGGCCGATGAATACGCGCGCTCCACCTGGCCCATGCATTACACCGGCTTCCTCACCCGGTATCTGGCCGAACTCCAGCAGCCGGAGGGCAGGATCCGGCTCGCGGGATCTGACATCGCCAACGGGTGGGGAGGCTTCATTGACGGTGCCATTGAGAGCGGCCTCGACGCTGCCCGCCAAACAGCATCCGCACTCGGCAATGATGCCGGATTGCACCTCAAGGCCCGCGTCGCGGCCGTCTGAAGTCGCGGTATAAATCAGCCCAGAACGCGCTCGACGTCGGCACCTAAGTGAGTGCCGACGTCGAGCGTTGCTGTGGATCTTTAGCTGAGGTGCGCTGCGTTACTGAGCGCGTGGGGCGGGCGCATGAGCCCGGGAGTGTGGCCCTCGGCGGGGTCGTTGCCGAGCTGCAGGATCTTGTTGTCCTTGCCTACATGGACCACCCGGGGCTCGTAAGCCCGGGCTTCTTCGGTGGTCATCTCGGCATAGGTGATGAGGATGACAGTGTCTCCAACATGGACCATGTGGGCCGCCGCGCCGTTGATCCCGATCACGCCGGAACCGCGCTCGCCGGCAATGGTGTACGTCTCCAGCCGGGCACCGTTGGTGACGTCCACAATGGAGACGAGCTCGCCGGGAAGGATGTCGGCCGCGTCCAGGAGGTCCAGGTCTACGGTGACGGAACCGACGTAGTGGAGGTCGGCATGGGTCACCGTTGCGCGGTGGATCTTGGACTTGAACATTGTGCGGATCATAATGCGATCAGTTTAGCGCGGCACCCTCGCCCGGCGCTGTGACGTACCAGACGTTCGCGGTCAGGATGCCACGTCGCTGACCTCCTGGGCTGGCTCGTAGCGCACCAGTTCTTCGCCTGCCACCACCAGCGCGCGCAGCTCGGCCAGCCCGCCGGTCACCACGCCCGCAGCGCGTGCTTGGACCAGGACATTGCCCTGCGCGGTCGCCTCAACGGGTCCCGCGATCACGGTTTTGCCGGTGGCATCCGCAGTCAGCTGGCAGAGGAGCCGGTTCTGCGAACCTCCGCCCACAATGTGCACCACTCCGGTGCTGAGGCCCGTTAGACGCTCGGCATCGGCCAGCGTCCGCGCGTAACCGGCCGCGAGGCTGTCCATGATGCAACGCACGACGGCGGCGGGCCGGTCCGGGAGCACGGCACCGGTGTTGCGCACGGCAGCGCGGATACGGTCCGGCATGTGGTCCGGGGCTGTGAAAGCGGGATCGTCGGCGTTGATCTGCGGACCACCAGCCGGAAGTGCCGCAGCTGAGTCCAGCAGGGCCGGTAGGGACTGGGTGAATCCTTGGGCGGCCCACGCGCGTTGGCATTCGCTGAGCAACCACAGGCCACCCACATTGCGGAGGTACCGGATGGTGCCGTCCACGCCGCGTTCGTTGGTGAAGTTGGCCTTCCGGCTCGGTTCAGTGAGCACGGGCTTGTTCAGTTCCACGCCCACCAGCGACCATGTGCCGGACGAGATGTAGGCAAAGTGCTGTTCCTGCGCGGGAACGGCTGCTACCGCCGAGGCTGTGTCATGTGAGCCCACGGCCACCACTGCGGTGTCTGCGGGCAGGCCCGTCTGCTCAAGGATCGTCGGCAACAGTGTGCCCACGGTTTCTCCGGGCTGGATAAGAGGCGGGAAGATGTTGCGGGGCAGGCCCAGAGCGTCCAGGAAATCCGTGGCCCACTTGCCCTCAACAGCATCGAACAGCCCGGTGGTGGAGGCATTGGTGGCCTCGGTACGCCGCTGACCCGTGAGCAGGAACGCAATCAGGTCCGGGATGAGCAGTGCCTGCACACCGTCCAGATTCGGTTCGGAAGCGAGCTGATACACGGTGTTGAACTGCAGATACTGCAAGCCCGTGGTGGCGTACATCTTCTCCGAGGGAATAACCGCATGGACCCGCTCCACAGTGGCACGGCTGCGCTCGTCCCGGTAGCTGAACGGAACCGTGGTGAGTTCGCCGGCATCGTTCACCAGGCCGTAGTCCACAGCCCAGGTGTCGATGCCGATGCTCACAATGCGCTCGCCGTTCCCGCGTGCCACGTCAGCGGCAGCCGCCAGACCCTTGAGTACCTCAGCGAACAGGGCGTCGAAGTCCCAGCGGAGGCCGCCGTCGAGCTCTACCACCCCGTTGGGGAAGCGGTGGATGGTCTGGAGGGCCACTCCGGATGCTGGGGAAACGCGGCCCAGCATCACACGGCCGGAAGAGGCGCCAATGTCGATGGCTGCAAACACTGTTTTGTTGTCAGCAGCGGGCACCGCCCCGGCCTGAACCGGGGCGGTGCTCGTGGTGGTTCCGTTGGTCACTGTGGGTCCTAGCGGAGGAAGGCTGCTGCCACGCCGGCGTCCACGGGGATGTGAAGGCCGGTGGTGTGGGAGAGCTCGTTGCTGGTGAGCACGGACGCGGCGTTGGCCACGTGTTCCGGGAGGACTTCGCGCTTGAGGAGCGTGCGCTGGGCGTAGTACTTGCCTAGTTCCTGCTCGTCCACGCCGTATACCGCGGCGCGCTTTGCGCCCCAGCCGCCGGCGAAGATGCCGGAGCCGCGGACCACGCCATCGGGGTTGATGCCGTTGACGCGGACACCGTACTCGCCCAGTTCAGCGGCGAGCAGGCGGACCTGATGCGCCTGGTCAGCCTTGGTGGCGGAGTAGGCGATGTTGTTGGGCCCGGCGAACACGGAGTTTTTGGAGGAGATGTAGATGATGTCCCCGCCCAGACCCTGATCGATCATGACCTTGGCCGCGGCCTTGGATACCAGGAATGAGCCCTTGGCCATGACGTTGTGCTGGAGGTCCCAGTCCTTCTCTGTGGTTTCCAGCAGCGGCTTGGAGATGGACAGGCCGGCGTTGTTGACCACCAGGTCAAGGCCGCCGAACGCGAGCACGGCTTCGGCAATCGCGGCGGCAATCTGCGCTTCGTCAGTCACATCGGCCTGGACGCCGATGGCTACGTCCGAACCGCCCAGTTCCTCGGCCACCTTTTGCGCGTTCTCAAGGTTTAGATCGGCAATAACTACGCACGCGCCGTCGGACGCCAGACGGGTGGCGATCGCCTTGCCAATGCCCGACGCCGCTCCGGTCACCAGCGCGATGCGGGTGGCATGGGACTTCGGCTTGGGCATGCGGGCCAGCTTGGCTTCTTCCAGTGCCCAGTACTCGATACGGAATTTCTCCGATTCCTCGATAGGCGCGTAGGTGGAAATGGCCTCAGCGCCACGCATCACGTTGATGGCGTTGATGTAGAACTCGCCGGCCACGCGGGCGGTCTGCTTGTCCTTGCCGAAGGAGAACATACCCACGCCGGGGATTAGCACGATTGCCGGGTCCGCGCCGCGAAGCGCCGGGCTGTTCTCGTCAGCATGACGGTCGTAGTACGCCTGGTAGTCCTCGCGGTACGCGGCGTGCAGTTCCTTGAGGCGGTTGACCGAGTCTTCGATCGAGGCCCCGGCCGGGAGGTCCAGGACCAAGGGCTTGACCTTGGTGCGCAGGAAGTGGTCCGGGCAGGAGGTACCCAGCGCGCCGAGGCGCGGGTGTTCGGCGGACTCGAGGAATTCAAGCACCACGGCGTCATCACTGAAGTGCCCCAGCTGCGGCTTGTCCGTGGAAGCCAAGCCGCGGATCACCGGTGCCAGAGCGGCAGCTTTTGCACGGCGCTCAGCGTCGGGGAGGGCGCCGTAGCCGGGGAGCTTGGCACCGAAGGGCTCGGCCTTGCCGTTTTCCTTGATGTAGCTCTCGGCCTGATCAATGATCCAGAGCGAGTTGGCCTCAGCCTCTTCGCTGGTGGCGCCCCACGCGGTGATGCCGTGGCCACCCAGGATGGTGCCGATGGCCTGCGGGTTGGCTTCCTTGATCGCCGCGATGTCCAAGCCGAGCTGGAATCCGGGGCGGCGCCAGGGA
Organism: Paenarthrobacter aurescens; assembly: GCF_041549525.1. Taxonomy (NCBI): domain Bacteria; kingdom Bacillati; phylum Actinomycetota; class Actinomycetes; order Micrococcales; family Micrococcaceae; genus Paenarthrobacter; species Paenarthrobacter aurescens. Next base: position 3,839,102 of record NZ_CP157456.1, on the reverse strand, counting down.
ACCCACACCACTTTGTCGCCGAAGACCTTGGAGGTCAGGGCTTCGCCGTCCACCGCGGTGGCGATGGCGATGCCCGAGTCCGGGTGCAGGTGGTCAACGTGGGCAGCGTCCACGAGTCCGTGCATGGCGGTATCGATCGAGGGAGCCGCGCCGCCCTTGCCGTGCAGGCAGTAATCGAACGCGGCCACCATTTCGTCTTCACGCTCGACGCCGGGGTAAACGGACTTCAGTGCCTGCAAGCGGTCCAGCCGGAGTACTGCCAGGTTCTCAGCCTTCAGGGTGCCGAGGTCGCCGCCGGAGCCCTTGACCCAGAGGAGTTCGACGTCCTGGCCAGTGACAGGATCCTTCTCGGTGCCCTTGGCGGAGGTGTTGCCGCCGGCGAAGTTGGTGTTCCGCTTGTCCGCGCCGAGGCGGTTGGAACGGGAAATCAGCTCTTCAACAGTCTTGCTGGTCATGCTTATGCGCCCCATCCGGCTTGCTGGCCGCCTGCGCGGTCCTCGTTGATCTTCTTCTGGTATCCGCTGGCCTTGTACGCGGCCATCGGGTCGGCGGGCAGGCCGCGGGATTCGCGCCACTCAGCCAGGACCGGGCGGACATCGGTGTAGAAAGCATCGTTGAAGATGCCGTTGGCGGCCAGGACATCCCCGGCACGCTGTGCTTCGGAGAGTGCTGCGGTGTCCACCAGCAGGGCGCGGGCGGTCATTTCCTGGACGTTGAGGACCGAGCGGATCTGGCCGGGGATCTTTTCTTCGAGGTTGTGGCACTGGTCCAACATCAGCGCGACACCGGAGTCCTTGCCGAAGCCGCCACCCCGGATGACTTCGTGCATGATGCGGAACAGCTGGAACGGATCAGCGGCGCCAACAATCAGGTCATCGTCGGCGTAGAAGCGGGAGTTGAAGTCGAAGGAACCCAGCTTGCCCAGACGCAGGAGCTGCATGACGATGAACTCGATGTTGGTGCCCGGGGCGTGGTGGCCGGTATCCAGGCAGACGAAAGCCTTCTCGCCGAGTGCAAGGGTTTGAGCGTACGAGGTTCCCCAGTCCGGAACATCGGTGTGGTAGAAAGCGGGCTCGAAGAACTTGTACTCCAGTACAAGGCGCTGCTCGTCGCCGAGGCCCGCGTAGATCTCCTGGAGGGACTCGGCCAAGCGGTCCTGGCGGCCGCGCATGTCATCCTGGCCGGGGTAGTTGGTGCCATCAGCAAGCCAGATCTTCAGGTCCTTGGACCCGGTGGCGTGCATGATCTCGATGCATTCAAGGTGGTGGTCGATGGCACGGCGACGCACTGACTCGTTGGAGGACGTCAAGGAGCCGAACTTGTACTCGTCATCCTGGAAAGTGTTGGAGTTGATGGTTCCCAGGCCTACGCCCAACCCTGCGGCGTACTCGCGGAGCGCAGCGTAGTCATCCACTTTGTCCCAGGGAATGTGCAGCGCCACAGTAGGAGCGAGCCCCGTGAGTTCGTGAACCTTGGCGGCGTCGGCGATCTTTTCCTGAACGGTGCGCGGAGTACCCGGGGTGCCGAAGACCTTGAACCGGGTTCCGGAATTTCCGTAGGCCCAGGACGGCACTTCAATGGCCAGTTCCCCTAGACGGCCCAGGGCCGATTCTGTGGTGTTCATGCTTGTTCCTTTTGGTATTCGTGGGCGGCGTGCTTATTGATGTGTGTGGGGCCGGCGGCATCTGTGACGCCTGCTGCGGCGAGCTGATCCTCAAGGTTGAAAACTTCCTCGACGATTTCGAAGCCCTGGTCTGGTGGGAGGTCACTGTTGGCGAACAAGGTTGCCATCTCGGCCTGCCAGCGGGCGTTAACCTCAGTGACTGCCATGCGGGCCTGGGCTGCCTCGTAGTCTTCGCATTCCAGGTAGCCGATCAGTTGACCATCCGGTGCGAGGAAAAGGGAGTAGTTGTTCCACCCTGCGTTCTTCAGTGCGGACAGCATCTCCGGCCACACTGCGGCGTGGCGCTGCTTGTACTCGGCCATCAGTTCAGGCTGGACTGAAGAGCGGAAACAAACCCTCATGTGCGGATCTCCAGGGTTACTCGTCTTTGAATCGTTTCATTTGTTACGATTCAAATTACCCTCGCAAACGGGAGGGTGTCAAGGCGTTTCCAAAACATTGACGTCAGCCAGCGGAGATCGGAAAGCATGTCCCAGACAGCCAGCATCAAAGACGTTGCCACCCATGCCCAGGTAGCAGTGGGAACTGTTTCCAATGTGCTGAATTATCCGGACCGGGTCTCGCCGCGGACCAAGGAACGCGTCCTGAAATCCATTGCTGAGCTGGGCTTCGTCCGCAACGACGCCGCCCGGCAGCTCCGCGCCGGCCAGAGCCGCACCATCGGGCTGATTGTCCTGGACGTTGGGAACCCCTTCTTCTCCTCCGTGGCTCGCGCGGCGGAAGATGCGGCGGCGGCCCTGGGCAGCGTGGTGCTGGTGGGGGACAGCGGTCAGGACTCCTCCCGCGAAGCGCACTACATGGACCTTTTCCAAGAGCAGCGCGTGCAAGGCCTGTTGATCTCTCCCGTAGGTGATGTTTCAGGGCGCATTGATACGCTCCGCGAACGTGGCGTGCCCACGGTTCTGGTGGACGAACTTGCGGACACTGATCGCTGCAGCTCGGTCTCCGTGGATGACCAGGAAGGTGGCTATCTGGCCGCCAAACACCTGCTGGACCTGGGCCGCCGTCGTCTGGCCTTTGTTGGTACGCCGTCCATCCGTCAGGTGGCCAGCCGACTCAAGGGCGCGCAGCGTGCTGTCTCCGAGGTATCCGGGGCCAGCGTTGAAGTCGTGGACTCCGCAGGCCAGACCGTCCTGGCTGGCAGGCAAGTGGGCAACACCCTGGTGGAACGCGCGCCCGAAGAGCGGCCTGAAGCCGTGTTCTGTTCCAATGACCTTCTGGCGCTGGGCGTCATGCAGTCCTTGACCATGCTGCGGACCGTCCGGATTCCGGAGGACATCGCGCTCATTGGCTATGACGACATCGACTTCGCCATCTCAGCAGTTGTCCCGCTATCTTCCATCCGCCAGCCCACCGAGGCGCTGGGCCGGACCGCGATCGAGCTGCTCGCGGAAGAACAGGAGAGCGGCGGAACCAAGCACAGGGCTGTGGTGTTCACCCCCGAGCTGGTGGTCCGCCAAAGCACAGCCGGCGCTTAGCTGCGCTCCTGCCCTGTTAGTCCCCAAAAAGCCCGGGTTTCCGCGAGCAGTTTCGCGGAAACCCGGGCTTCTTGCCCCAGCGGCCTCGGCTACTGGGCAGGAACGCGGGCTACAGGGTGTAGATGCTCCAGGATGCTGTGTGCTCGGCCCCGGGTTCCAGACGGATCAGGTCTGTTCCACTGTTGAAGGCGTCCGGCGGGCAGGTCATGGGCTCAACGGCCAGGCCAAGCCTTCCCGGAATCGGTGCCGGCTTATCAGCCGTATGGATCTGCAGCCACTGGCAGCTTTCGTCCCAGGACATCCCGACGCCGGACCCTCCGACGCCGGTGCCCGCCGGGTCCCGCACGGAAAGCCGCGCCAGCCCGCCGTCGAACGTTATTCCTGTGAAGGCGTGGTCGATCTCGGTGCTGCCGATGGCGCGCGGGGAACGGAAGTCGAAGAGGTGGCCCTCTGTTGGCGCCAGGCCCACAGGCAGGAGGCGGTCCGGGGTGACCTCAAGGAAAGAGTCAGCAGCGAACTCAAGGATCCACTCATCCAACGGAGAAGATCCCGCCACCAGATACGGGTGCGGGCAGACCCCATAGGGCGCCGCGATGCTGCCGGCGTTCCGGGCCGTGACCGACGTGTGCAGCCCGGCCTCGTCCAAGGTGAAGCGCGCCGAAAGCTCCAGCACAAACGGATAGCCCGCCGTGGGCCCCACCGTGCACGTCAAGGTGAGTGCACCGGCGTCGGACTCTTTCAGGGTCCAGTCAAGCGGAAAGGCGAGCCCGTGCAAGGCCGTTGCCCGCTCCGGCTCGTTGATAGGCACGCGGTGTTCCACGCCGTCGAACGTGTACGTGCCGTCCGCGATCCTGTTGGGCCACGGCGCGGCAATCACACCGCGGTAGTCCGGGATGGGACCACCCTGGGGAAACGGGACCACAAGGTCCCGGCCCTCAAACTGCAGGACGCGAATCGCGGCAGCGCGGGCGCTCACAACTGCCGTGTAACCGCCCGCGCTCAGCGTGAATTCGGTGCTCACAGGCCGCCGGCCAGCTTGTAGTAGGCCGCGTTCCAGTTGAGCTCTTTCTTGAACTGTTTGATGGTGGTGCCTTCGTCGATGGTGAGGAGTTCGGTCTTGGCAATTTCGGCGAAGTCCTCGAACACCTCAAGGCCCACCTGCGTGGACAGTACCGTGTGGTGCGCGGCGCCGGCAGTGAGCCACGCGGCGGCGGAAGTGGCAAAGTTGGGCTTAGGCTCCCAGAGGGCACGGGCAACCGGCAGGTTGGGGAGCGGCTGGTCGAGATCAACGACGTCCACTACGTTGGCCACCAGGCGGAACCGGTCACGCATGTCGGACAGAGCCACCACAATGCCGGGGCCGGCGTCGGTATCGAACACCATGCGGACGGGGTCTTCCTTGCCGCCGATGCCCAGCGGGTGGATCTCCACGCGAGGCTTCCTGGCGGTCAGGGACGGGCAAACCTCCAGCATGTGCGCACCGAGGATCTTCTCGCTGCCCGGTTCCATGTGGTACGTGTAGTCCTCCATCAGCGAGGCACCGCCTGGCAGGTCGCCGCCCATCACCTTGGCGGCGCGCACCAGAATGGCAGTCTTCCAGTCGCCCTCGGCGCCAAAGCCGTAACCGTCAGCCATGAGGCGCTGAACGGCCATTCCCGGCAGTTGGCGCAGCGCCCCCAGGTCCTCGAAGGACGTGGTGAACGCTGCAGAACCGTTGGCTTCGAGGAAGCTGCGGAGCCCCAGCTCGATCTTGGCGCTGTACCGCAGCGACTCGTGGCGGGCGCCACCTGCCTTCAGCTCATCAGCCACCTCGTAAAGGCGCTCGTACTCGGCAACCAAAGCGTCGACGTCGGACTCTGCGGACGCATGGACAGCATCGGCGAGCTCGTTGACGGACCAGGTGTTCACGGAGACTCCGAAGCGCAGCTCCGCTTCAGTCTTGTCGCCCTCAGTGACGGCCACGTTGCGCATGTTGTCACCAAAGCGGGTCAGCTTCAGCGTGCGGACGGCGGCCCAACCAGCCGAAGCGCGCTGCCAGGCGCCCACCTGGCGGGCAACCTCAGGGTTGCTGACATGCCCGACGACGGTCTTCCGCGGCACGCCGAGGCGCGACTGGATGTACCCGAACTCGCGGTCGCCGTGGGCAGCCTGATTGAGGTTCATGAAGTCGAAATCAATGTCAGCCCAGGGAAGGTCCCTGTTGGCCTGCGTGTGCAGGTGAAGGAGGGGTTTGCGCAAGGCGTCCAGGCCCTGGATCCACATTTTGGCGGGGCTGAACGTGTGCATCCATGCGGTCACACCGATCACGGCGTCGTCATAGTTTGCTTCCAACGCGGTGCGGCGGATGGAGTCCGAATCCGTGAGGACAGGCTTCCATACGATCTTGACGGGAACATCGCTGCTGGCGTTCAGGGCGTTGGCGATCTCCTGCGACTGCGCTGCCACCTGCTTGAGGACGTCCTCACCGTAAAGGTGCTGGCTGCCGGTGAGGAACCAGACCTCGTACTGCCCCAGCGAGGTGGAGTTGGCGGAAGAGTTGTTGGCGCTGGGCATTGTGGTGGCTCCTGGTTTTTCTGGGTTCTGAGTAGCTTGTTGCGTTCGCGGGGGCGGGCTGGCTGCGTAAATGGCGGGTTGGCTGCGTCGGCGGCCGACTGGACGCGTTAGCGGCCGTACACGTTCTGGTATCGGTCAAAGAGGGACTCGATTTTCGCGGGGTCAATGGGCAGCGGCTCTCCCAGTTGGCGGGAGATGTGTACCGTCCTTGCCACTTCCTCGCACATCACTGCGGCTTTGACTGCGTTGCGGGCGTCCTTGCCGATGGTGAAGGGCCCGTGGTTCTGCATGAGTACCGCGGGGGAGTTGGAACCTTTGAGCGTCTCCACAATGCCCTGGCCGATGGAGTCGTCTCCGATCAGCGCGAACGGTCCCACGGGAATGGATCCGCCGAATTCATCGCCCATCATGGTCAGCACGCAGGGGATTTCTTCGCCCCGTGCAGCCCAGGCCGTGGCGTAGGTGGAATGGGTGTGGACCACTCCGCCTACTTCTGGCATGTGACGGTACACGTACGCATGCGCTGCGGTGTCAGAAGAGGGGGAGAGGTCCGGGTTGCCCCAGTCCACGGTGCCTGCGCTGCCAGTGTTCATTCCCCGCACAGGTGTGCCATAAAGATCGGTGACCACCATGAGTTCGGGAGTGAGGTCATCATAGGAAACGCCCGAAGGCTTGATCACCATGAGATCGTGCCCCGGGACCCGGCCCGAGACGTTGCCGGCAGTCCACACCACCAGCTGGTAGCGGGTCAGCTCGGCGTGAAGTTCGCAGACTTCCCTCCGGACTTTGGCGATGGATTCCAAAAGTGCGCTCACGCTGTAGCTCCTTCCAGGACGGTGGCTCCGTTTGCCGAGCCCTGAATTGCGGCGCGCTGGATAGCCTTCAGGCGGTGCATGACGTTGTTGGTGCCGCGGCCAAAGTAGTCGTGAAGGGCTTTGTATTCCTGGAAAAGGACCTCGTAGGCGGCCGCATTTTCCGGGATGGGGGTGTAAACAGCGCCGGGAGCTGCTGCCATGGAGGCGGCCGCTTCACGGATGTCCTTGTACTTACCGGCCGCTACGGCTGCGTGGATTGCCGAGCCCAGCGCAGGACCCTGCTCGGATCCGATCGTGGAGAGCTGCAGGCCTGTGATGTCGGCGTAGACCTGCATGAGGAACTTGTTCTTCAGCAGACCGCCGGCAACAATGAACTCCTTAACCGGAACACCGGAATCGCGGAAAGCATCCACAATAGTGCGGGTGCCGAAGGCCGTGGCCTCCAGCAGTGCGCGGTACGTGTCCTCTGGCTTGGTGGCCAATGTCTGACCAACCACCACGCCGGAAAGCTCGTGGTCCACCAACACTGAGCGGTTGCCCGAGTGCCAGTCCAAAGCGATCAGTCCGTGCTCGCCAATGGCCTGCTTCTCTGCGAGTTCGGTGAGGTATTCGTGGATGCCCAGGCCCTTGTCCTTGGCGGCCTGGTGGTATTCCGGCGGCACACCGTTCTTGGTGAACCAGCCGAAGATGTCTCCCACACCGGATTGGCCGGCCTCGTAACCCCAGAGGCCATCCACAATCCCGCCGTCCACTACTCCGCACATGCCCGGGACTTCGCGCAGGACGTCGCCGTTCATCACATGACAGGTGGATGTGCCCATGATCGCTACGAGTTGTCCGGGTTCAACAGCGTTTGCAGCCGGCGCGCTGACGTGGGCGTCAACGTTGCCTACCGCCACCGCGATCCCCGCCGGAAGCCCCGTCCATGCTGCGGCCTCTTCGGTGAGATAACCGGCGGCGTCTCCCAGGCGGCCGATCGTGTGCTCCAATTTTTCGGAGACGAAGCCTTTGAACTCAGGGTTCAGTGCTGCCAGGAAGTCCTCGGACGGGTACTTTCCGTCCTGGTAGATGCCCTTGTAGCCGGCGGTGCAGGCGTTGCGGACGTACTTGCCGCAGAGCTGCCAGACAATCCAGTCGGCGGCCTCAACCCAATGATCCATGGCGCCGTAGACTTCAGGATCTTCCTCGAGGAGCTGCAGCCCCTTGGCGAATTCCCACTCGGAGGAGATCAGGCCGCCGTAGCGGGGAAGCCAGGATTCGCCGCGTTCTTCGGCCAGCTGGTTGATCCGGTCCGCCTGCGGCTGGGCTGCGTGGTGACGCCACAGCTTGACGAACGCGTGCGGACGGTCAGCAAAGCGTTCCAGCTCGTTCAGCGGCGTGCCGTCCGCCGTCGTCGGAACCATGGTGCACGCGGTGAAGTCCGTGGCAATGCCCACCACATGTTCGGGGTTGATGCCGGCGTCGGCGACGGCGGCCGGTACAGCGTTGCGCAGAACGTCGCGGTAGTCGTTGGGTACTTGGAGTGCCCAGTCGGCCGGAAGGCGCTGGCCACTGCCGGGGAGGCGGTCCGAGACCACTGCGTGCGGGTACTCGAACACGCCGCTGCCGATCTCGGCGCCGTCGGATACGCGCACAGCAACTGCGCGGCCGGACAAGGTGCCGTAGTCCACGCCAATGACGAACTGTTCGTCGAGCGGGAGGTTTTCAGAGGTATTCATGGGGTCTCCATCCGGCTGGCCAAGGCCTCATTGCCGGGGGTCGGGGTGGAAAACTGAAGAAGGTCTGATGCAATTGTTAGCGCTCACAACTTTGATGTCAAGAGCGTGCAGTCCGAAAGGGAGGCTCATGACGCGGGTTCTTGGCAGGCGCACCCAAGCGGGCAGCAGCTCAGGCCGTATCAAGCCCTTCAAACGACCTGATCTGCTGCTTACTTGGGGGAGGGGGCGCTTAGTTTGCCACGGGGGCCGTGGTGGAGCGGACAACCAGCCGGGGTGCCACCGTCACTGGCACGCCGGTGCTGCCGCTCTCCAACCGATCCAACAGCAGGCCGATGCAGCGTTGCCCGAGCTCCTCAAAGTCCTGCGCCACTGTGGTCAAAGGCGGTATGAAGTACGCAGCCTCCGGTTGGTCGTCAAATCCCACAACGCTGATGTCCTCAGGAACCCGGACGCCAAGTTCGTTCAGGGCACGGAGAACGCCGAGGGCCATCTGGTCATTGGCGACGAACAGGGCCGTCACGGATCGGTCCGCGGCGATTTTCAAACCTTCGCGGTACCCGCATTCAGCACTCCAGTCGCCCTCGATCAGGGTCTCCGGTTCGATCCCTGCCTCCGCCAAAGCGTCCCGCCAGCCCTCGATGCGCGCGGCGGCGTCAATCCAATCAGCGGGTCCGGACAGGTGTCCGATCCGCTGGTGACCCAGTTCCAGGAGATGCTCGACGGCGAGCCGGGCACCCTGACGCTGGTCCACGGTGGCGCCGTTGAGGTGCTCATCGCCGATGGACCCAACGGCTACCAAAGGTACCTGCGCTGTGATGTCCTTGAGAACCTCAAAGGTCCCCGGGTGGGGCACGGTGACAACGACGCCGTCAACGCCCTGGTCCATGAAGTGCGCCATGGCGTCCTTGATGGTCTCCGGTGTTACTTCCCGCAAGGCGGCGATGCTGACAAAATAGCCCGCCTCCCTCGCAGCCTGCTGGACTCCGAGGAGAGTGTGCGAGGGCCCGTACTGTGCCATTTCGCTGCCGAGCACGCCAACGGTCTGGGACCGACGGGTGACCAGGCTTCGCGCAGCAGTGTTCCTGCGGTAGCCCAGCTCGGTGATGGCCTGTTCCACGCGCTCACGGGTCTTGGAGCTCACATTGGGGTGGTTGTTCAACACCCGGGAGACGGTCTGGTGGGAGACACCTGCCACGCGGGCAACGTCCTCCATCACGGGAGGCCGGGTGGATGCGGATTGTTCAGTGCTCACCCTGTCACGATAGAGCACCCGCTCCGTTGATCAGCCTTTGGCCACCTTGGCGGCGTAATGGCGGTACCTCGTCAGGAAGTCCGGATGCCCGGTGTCATTTGCGTGAGGAACCTCAATACCCTCAAGCGGCCATGACGGCAGCTTTCCCGTGAGGATGCCTGCGGCTTGCCTGGCCGCTCCGTCCGCTACGTATTCTCCAGGTTCCGGGACGAACACGGGCACCCCGAACGCGGCGGCTGCGATCTGCTGGACTGCCGTTGATTGAGCACCCCCGCCCACCAGGATGATGCGCTGGGCGGACACACCCTGCGCCTGCAGGGCAGCCAGCCCGTCAGCCAAGGAGCACAAAACGGCCTCTACGGCGGCGCGTGCCATGTTGGCGGGAGTGTAGTTGGAAACCGTAATGCCGTGGAGTGAACCCGTGGCATCCGGCAGGTTCGGGGTCCGTTCGCCCTCGAAATACGGGACGAGGGTCAGGCCTTCCGCGCCTTCCGGGGCGGACAGGGCCAGTCTTCCGAGTTCGGTGAGGGTCACACCGAGCAGTGCAGCCGTGGCGTCGAAGATCCGGGTTGCATTCAGTGTGCAGGCCAGTGGCAGGTAGTTGCCGGTAGCGTCCGCGAAGCCGGCTACGAGCCCGCTTGCGTCCGACGCTGGAACATCCGACACCGCGAAGACCGTCCCCGATGTTCCAATCGAAATAACAACATCACCGACGGCGGCGCTCACGCCCAGCCCCGCTGCAGCGTTGTCTCCCGCGCCCGGGCCAATGAGCGCCCCGCCCGGCGTCTTGCCGGCTGCTTCCAAAGGTCCCGCCACTACTGGAAGCACGGGAACGTGGCCGAGGGTGTCCTTGAGGACCTCAGGCAGGTATTGGCCACTGGAAGCTGAGAAGTACCCCGTGCCGGAAGCATCCGAGCGGTCTGTGCGGAGGAGTTCCAGGGACGTTGGCCCGCTTCCGGGTCCATGCCCGGCGAGGCGCCAGGACAACCAATCATGGGGCAGGCACACGGCTGCTGTCCGTTGGGCGTTCGCGGGTTCGTTCCGCGCCAACCAACGGAGCTTGGTTGCAGTCAGCGATGCTACTGGCACTGTGCCTGTGGTGGAGGCCCAATATGAGGCTCCGGCAGCGGCATCGCCACCACCGGCTTCAAGGATTAACTCCTCCGCGTCGGGCGCCGAACGGGTGTCGTTCCACAGCAGGGCCGGCCGGACGACGTTGCCGGATTCGTCCAAGCACACCATGCCGTGCTGCTGTCCACCGATGGACACGGCATCGACGTCGTCAAGGCCGCCTGCCTGGGTGATCGCGTCCTGCAGGGCTGTCCACCAATGATCCGGGTGGACCTCTGTGCCCTCCGGATGGGAGGCCCTGCCCTGGCGCACCAAAGCGCCAGTAACTGAATCCCGGATGACCACTTTGCAGGACTGGGTGGAGCTGTCTATCCCGGCTACGAGAGGCATGCGTTTGTTCCTTTAGGGGACCGCCGCCGGGTGAGCCGGGAACCTCAGTAAAGGAGGCGCCCCGGGGCCCGGCGGCGGGGTTGCTGTGGGTGGGAGAGATCTAGCGGGCGCCGAGCAGGTGCTCGATGGCCAGCTGGTTGAGGCGGACAAAGGCGAACGAGCGCTCGGCGGCGTGATCGGCGTCGAAATTATCGAAGGCGGAGGCATCAGCCAGCAGGTCGGCCGTGGTCTCTCCGGCGTTCAGTGTTGGCTCGCCGAGTTCGAACACGCCTGACGTGGCAAGTGCTTCCTGGACGTCCGGGTCTGCACGGAAAGCCAAGGCGCGTTCCTTCAGCAGGAGGTACATGGACATGTTGGACTTGGCCGATTCCCACACGCCGTCGTAACCGTCAGTTCGCGAGGGCTTGTAGTCGAAGTGGCGCGGACCGTCGTACTTGGGCCCGCCGTTGGGGAAGCCGTTCTCCAGCAGGTCAACCGTAAAGAAGGCGCTGGTGAGGTCGCCGTGGCCGAAAACGAGGTCTTGGTCGTACTTGATGCCGCGCTGGCCGTTGAGGTCGATGTGGAAAAGCTTCCCCGCCCACAGAGCCTGGGCGATGCCGTGGGTGAAGTTCAGCCCCGCCATCTGCTCGTGGCCGGTTTCCGGGTTGAGGCCCACAATGTCCCCGTGTTCGAGCTGCGCAATGAAGGCCAAGCCGTGGCCCACCGTGGGCAGGAAGATGTCGCCGCGGGGTTCGTTCGGCTTGGGCTCGAGGGCGATGCGCAGGCCGTAGCCCTTCTCCTTGATGTAGCCGGCCGCGGTGTCCACGCCTTCCTTCATGCGGTCCAGTGCTGCGGAGAGGTCCTTGGAACCGTCGTATTCGCTGCCTTCGCGGCCGCCCCACATGACAAAGGTCTCGGCACCCAGTTCAGCGGCGAGATCAATGTTGCGGAGGATCTTGCTGAGGGCAAAGCGGCGGATGGAGCGGTCATTCGAGGTGAATCCGCCATCCTTGAAGACCGGGTGGCTGAACAGGTTGGTGGTGACCATGGGAGTCTTCAAGCCGGTCTCGGCCAAGGCTGCTTTGAAGTTCTTCAGGATGAGCTCGCGCTCAGATGCTGTGGCGTCAAAGGGGATCAAGTCATTGTCGTGGAACGTGATGCCGTAGGCGCCCAGCTCACTGAGCTTGTGAACTGCTTCAACGGGGTCCAACGCCGGACGGGTGGCTACGCCGAAGGGGTCGGCACCGGTCCAGCCAACGGTCCAGAGGCCAAAGGTGAAGCGGTCCTGCGGGGTGGGCTGCGGGGTCATTTTTGCTCCTTTGCAAAGCACTGGGGGAAGAACTTGGAGAAGTGCATTCCAATTAGTTTTCAATCTGAACTATATGGGGGATGATGGATCATGGTCAATGGAAGTCGAAAAGATTTTTCGAAGAAGCAGGGAGGTCCATGCCAGTGAACGATCAAGCCGCGCCCGGGCGCGTAGGCGACGTCCGCCGTCGGAATCTTTCCCTGGTGATGGACTCCATCGCGCGGACCGGTGATGCCAAACCCAGCCGTGCGCAATTGGCCGCGGGAACGGGTCTTACCAAAGCTGCGGTCTCCAGCCTGGTTGCCGATCTTGTGGAGTCCGGGCTGGTCTCCGAGGTTGGCCTCTACCGCGATGGCGAGCGGGGGCGCCCCGGACAGGGCCTGGAACTGAGCTCGCGTCGTGGTGTGGTGGGCATGGAAATCAACGTGGACTACCTGGCAGTTGGCCTTGTGGACCTGGGCGGCAACCTCCGCTTCCACTCCACCGTTGAATCGCGCAACAGGGGGCTTGCGCCCGAAAAGGTCATGGAACGCTTGGCCGGCCTGGCAGCCGAGGCCATCGCCGCGGCGGCTGCAGCGGACATTTCCATTCTGGGCGGCGGACTGGCGGTGCCGGGGCTCGTGGATGAGCAGCGCAACCTTGTCCTTTCCGCGCCTAACCTGCACTGGGAGCATGAGGAGCTGAATCCCCGGGCCCTGCTCGAAGGCGCCCCGCTTGGCGTCAGGTTGTCCAACGAGGCAAACAGTGCCGCACTCGGAGAGCTTTGGTACGGCCATGGGCAACCCGATTTCCTCTATGTTTCAGGGGAGGTTGGAGTGGGCGGGGGTGTCATTATCGGCTCGGAGCTTTATACCGGGCCGGGTGGCTCTGCGGGCGAACTCGGCCACATCGTTGTCCATCCGGACGGGCCGTCCTGCTCCTGCGGGGGCACTGGCTGCCTGGAAACCTTTGCCGGCCAGGAGGCCATTTTCGAGGCAGCCGGCATCCCTGAGGGCTCGCTCGGAGTGCGCACGCAGTTGCTCCTGGCGGCGCTGGCGGCCGGGGAGCCGCAGGCTACTCAGGCAGTTCACGACGCCGGGAGGTACTTGGGCGTTGCGCTCGCCTCTTCTGCCCGGTTGATGGATATTGAAGCCGTTGTACTTGGCGGACACTTTGCCGTGCTGGCGGAATGGCTCCGGCCCGCCCTGCTGGGCAGTTTGGCGCGTTACGCCCCTGGTTTGCTGCATCCGGAGAATCTGACGGTGTCCAGCCTGGAGCATTCCGGAACGCTTCTCGGCGCTGCGGGCCAAGTGATCCGGTCCGTGATTGAGTCGCCATTCGAGTTCCTGCTGGCCAGTAAGCTGGCCTGAGCGGGTCAGCGGGTCAGCGATTTGCAGCTTTGCCGGCGTTAATTCGGCGTGGGTTCTTCCGAAGTAATCATCAGCATGCTTACTATTGATGGGTCAGTTGTTCGCGAAAACTACCCCCACGGACGAGTGCCCCATGACTACACAAGACTCAGCCCACACCAGCACAGCCAAAGCGCAGACCGCCCCTTCCCCGGAAGACTCGCGTAAGCCGGACAGTCCAAATGATCTGGTCAAGCCTACGTGGATGTACATCGCCAAGCGGACTCTGCGCGAATTTACCAAGGACCAGTGCCCGGACGCCGCCGCCGGCCTGACCTACTACGCCGTGCTCTCCCTGTTTCCAGCCCTTCTGGCGCTGGTTTCCCTGATCGGTATCTTCGGCGATGCCGGAAAAACCACCACCGCCCTTCTGGACATAGTCCAGCAGTTCGCGCCCGGACCGGGTGTGGATGCCATGCGGCAGCCCATTGAGGAACTGACGCAGTCCAACGCCGCCGGATTCACGCTGATCATCGGTATTCTCGTGGCACTGTGGTCCGCCTCCGGCTACACCACGGCCTTCAGCCGGGCCATGAACAGGGTCTACGAAGTTGATGAGGGCCGCGGATTCGTCAAGCTGCGGGGCACCATGCTCGCCGTCACCGTAGTGGCAGTGGTGGGCGCAGCACTCGCCGCAGCCATGCTGGTCCTGAGCGGGCCGGTGGCTGAGGCCATCGGAGGTGCTATCGGATTGTCGGAGACCGCCCTCACCGTTTGGAACATCGCCAAGTGGCCGGTCCTCATCATCATCGTTGTCGCAATCATCGCTGTGCTCTATTACTTCACCCCCAACGTGAAGCAGCCAAAGTTCCGTTGGATGAGCATGGGTTCGTTGATTGCCCTGGTGATTTTCGCCCTGGCATCTCTGGGCTTTGGCTTCTACGTGGCCAACTTCAGCAACTACAACAAGACCTATGGCGCCCTGGCCGGCGTGATCATCATGCTGCTGTGGCTCTGGATCCTGAACATGTCCCTCCTGTTTGGTGCGGAGTTCGACGCCGAGATGGAACGTGGACGCCAACTTCAGGGCGGCATCGAGGCCGAAGAGAGCATCCAGCTGCCGCCTCGCGATACCAAGAAGAGCGACAAGATGCAGGAGAAGGAAGAGGAAGTCATTAAGGACGGCGAAGAAATCCGTGAGAACCACGGTGCCGGGGCCGAGCAGGAAGATCGTGGAGATCGCCGCAGTGGCCGCTGAGATGCACAAGAAGCTCAAAGCCATCAAGGGCGGCGACAACGTCCGGATCGGCGGCGAGGTTTTTCAGGTCCGAGCCGTCATGCCGCAGGACGGCTCGCGGAACATCGGCCTGGAACTGCAAGCCCACGACGGCGGATCGGTCACCCTTATTGGTCTGCCGACAGCCCGCCTGCAGCTGACGGCGCGGGCTTCTTGAGCGATCTCAGGCTTCGGCGGGGAAGCCCTGATCGGCGTCATCCCACCAGCCCTCCCAAGCGCTGGAGGTCAGGCGTTCGGTAGCAATGGCGGGGGAGTGGTCTGGGTTGGATTCGCCGGCGGGGCCGTTCTGGTGGCCGCTGGCATCGAGGAAAAAGCTGAGGGTCTTCAAGAGCATCATGGTGGTGTCCTTTCAGTGGTTTCGTGGACGTCTTTGTCCAGGTAAAACCAGCGTAGGTGGCCATTGTTTCCTCGCATCGACGCAATGTTTCGGCTGTGTACCACTTATCTCACCTGCGCGTTCGACGACGTATAACTGACACAAAAGACGAGCGTGCGGTCACCACCTTCTTCGAAACTCAAAGCCTCTCGACACACCCAGAATGCGGCGTGTCCGCCGATGCCAGAAATCAAAGTAGGTGGTGACCGCACAGTCCCGAGCCAGCAAAGCTGAAGAATGGGTGGCGCTGACACAAAAGCGGGCCCCTGCCGTGACCTTGGCAGGGACCCGCTGGTTTTGGAGCGATCCTCCCGCGGAGCTTAGGGCATCCGCGGGAGGATCACGTTCTTATGCGAACGGGAGCACGAGCTCCGCGTAGCGCTGCTTCATTGTTTCCAGGACGCTGTCCCCATCGGCGTCCCAGATTTCCTGATTGAAGATTTCAACCTCGATGTCTCCGGTGTATCCGGCGTCCCTGACCCAGGTGCCGATGGTGGCGAAGTCGATGACGCCGTCGCCCATCATCCCGCGGGACAACAGCGCGTCCGCAGCGATGGGCAGGTTGAAGTCGCACACCTGATAGGAGGCAATGCGGTTTTCGCGGCCGGCGCGTTCAATCTGCGCCTGCAGTTCCGGATCCCACCAGACGTGGAAGGTGTCGACGGCGACGCCAACGGCCTTTGCGTCGTACGGCGCTGCGAGATCCAGTGCCTGGCCAAGGGTGGAGATGAGTGCGCGGTCAGCGGCGTACATGGGGTGCAGGGGTTCGAGCACCAAGCGGATGCCGTTCTCTGAAGCAAACGGAACCAGTTCCTCAAGCCGGTCCGCCACGCGTTGGCGAGCGGCCACGACGTCCTTCTCACCCGGAGCAAGCCCGCCAACCACCAGGAACAGTTCCTGGGTGTCCAGGGCAACTGCTTCGCGGACGGCTTCGAAGTTGTCTGCCAATGCTGCGGCCTGTCCCTCAGGATCGGCCGCCGTCAGGAAGCCGCCGCGGCACAACGAGGAGACGCGGAGTCCGGCGTCCTTGATGAGCTTGGCTGCCTTGTCCAGTCCGGCCTCGGCAACGCGGTCACGCCACGGTCCGATCGCGGGGATGCCGGCACGTGCACAACCGTCAACGGCTTCGGCAAGCGTCCACTTTTTGGTAGTGGCGCTGTTCAGCGAGAGCCGGGAGAAGTCCGCGCTCATGCGCCCACCCCGTTGATCCGCAGGAAATCGGACATGCGGAACGCAGCCAGCGACGGATCCCTCAACAAACCGGCCTGGTCCGCCAGCTCGAAGGTCTTGGCCAGGTGCAGGACCGAACGGCCGGAGTGCAGGCCGCCCACCATCTGGAAGCCCGGCTGCTTACCGTTGAGCCAGGACATGAACGCGATGCCGGTTTTGTAGTAGAACGTGGGTGCGCTGAAGATGTGCTTTCCAAGCTCGCGGGTGGAGTCCAGGATGGCGCGCCCTTCAGCACCTTGGCCGGCGTCGTACTTCTGCAACGCGACCGAAGCGGCCGGGTAGATGGCAGCGAAGATGCCCAGCAGGGCGTCCGAGTGGTGGGTTTGGTCGCCGTCGATCAGTTCCGGGTAGTTGAAGTCGTCGCCGGTGTAGAGGCGGACGCCTTCCGGGAGGTTGGCGCGGAGGGCCACCTCATGCGAGGCATCCAACAGCGAAACCTTTACGCCGTCAACCTTGTCCGAGTGCTCGCGGATCAGGCTGAGGAACGTTTCAGTGGCCACGGAAACGTCGTCGGAGCCCCAGTATCCGGCCAGTGCGGGGTCGAACATGGTCCCCAGCCAGTGCAGGATGACGGGCTGGTCCACTTCCTGAAGGAGCGTGGAGTAGACGTGCAGGTAATCATCGGCTCCGTTGGCAACCTTGGCCAGCGCGCGGGAGGCCATGAGGATGACCTTGGGACCGGCTTCGCTGACCACGGCGATCTGCTCGCGGTAAGCGTCGATCACGGCCTGGATGCCCGCTGCGCCCTCGGGGAGTGCTGCGATATCCAGCTGATCGGTGCCTGCGCCGCAGGAGACGAGGTCGCGGACTGACTTGCCCGCAACAGCGGCGTTTCCTGCTGCAACAACGGATGCAGCTTCAGCGCCGGTGCGCTTGATGAGCTGCTGCGTAGCTGCCCAGTCCAAGCCCATGCCGCGCTGGGCGGTGTCCATGGCGTCAGCAACGCCCAAGCCATAGGACCACAGCTCGTGCCGGTAGGCCAGCGTGGCGTCCCAGTCGAGCTGGGCCGGCGCGCCGGGCGTGTTGTCCGCGGCCACTTCGGGAATGACGTGAGCGGCTGCGTAGGCGCGGCGGGCCGTCAAAGGAACGGTCGGCTTGGCCCACGAGGTGGCTGCCTGAAGGCGGTACTCGCGGGTGCCGCCGTCGTTGGTGGGAAGAATCAGTGACGTCATTAGAGGGTGATCTCCGGGATGTCGATGGTGCGGCGCTCGGCAGAGGACTGGAGGCCGAGCTCGGCCAGCTGCACGCCGCGTGCTGCCGAGAGCAGGCCGAAGCGGTGCTCACGGCCGGCAACGACGTCGCGCAGGAATTCTTCCCACTGCAGCTTGAAGCCGTTGTCCAGCTCGGCGTTGGCGGGGACTTCCTGCCACTGGCTGCGGAAAGATTCGGTGACCGGCAGGTCCGGGTTCCAGACGGGCTTGGGGGTGTGGGCGCGCTGCTGCGCAACGCACTTGTTCAAACCGGCGACGGCGGAACCGTGCGTGCCGTCGATCTGGAACTCCACCAGTTCGTCGCGGTAAACGCGCACGGCCCAGGAGGAGTTGATCTGGCCGATGACGTCGTCGCCGCCGGGGGTTTCGAGTTCGAAGATGCCGTAGGAAGCGTCGTCGGCGGTGGCCTTGTATTCCTTGCCGGCCTCGTCCCAGCGTGCGGGGATGTGCGTGGCGGTCTTGGCGTTGACGCTCTTGACCTTGCCGATGATGCCTTCAAGGACGTAGTTCCAGTGGCAGAACATGTCCGTGGTCATTCCGCCGCCGTCTTCCTTGCGGTAGTTCCAGGACGGGCGCTGTGCAGCCTGGACATCGCCTTCGAACACCCAGTAGCCGAATTCGCCGCGGATGGAGAGGATGCGCCCGAAGAATCCTTCGTCCACCAGGCGGCGGAGTTTCACCAGGCCGGGGAGGTACAGCTTGTCATGTACAACGCCTGCGGTGACGCCGGCTTCTTTGCCGATCTGTGCCAGCTCAATTGCCTCCTGGAGGGTTTCGGCCGTGGGCTTCTCGGTGAAGATGTGCTTCCCGGCGCGCATTGCCTTTTTCAGGGTGGCAGCGCGGAGGCTGGTCATGGAGGCGTCAAAGATGATGTCCACAGTGGGATCGGCGATCACGGCGTCCAGGTCAGTGGTCCACTCGGAAACTTTGTGGAGCTCGGCCAGTTCGCGGATCTTGGCTTCGTTGCGGCCAACCAAGATGGGTTCAACCTGAACCTTGGTGCCGTCCTCAAGGGTGAAGCCGCCGGCGTCGCGGATGGGGAGGATGGACCGCAGCAGGTGCTGGCGGTAGCCCATACGGCCGGTGATGCCGTTCATGGCGATGCGGATCGTCTTTGTTTCGTAGCCCATGTTTTCTCCAGTGCCTTGGGTGCCGGTCGCTCTGCGGTTGCCGGTGCTTACTGTTTCGTGTGGGAAAGCGCATTCCCGTTGCATTCGATCATGCACCATGACTCGCCGCGTTGGCAAGCGCTTTCCCAAAATTCGCCGAAGACTGCCATAATTTCCTTAGCGCCAGTCCCGACGCTTGCAGAAAAGGAGGGCCCCGTGGCCGCCAGCACACTGAGTGAAGTTGCCCGTTTGGCCGGGGTCTCCCTGGCTACGGCATCCCGGGTCCTTAACGGCTCCGCCCGCAAGCCGGCCGAGGACATCGCTGAGCGCGTCCGCGAAGCCGCCGACAAGCTGGGTTATGTTCCCAATGCGCAGGCGCAGGCGCTCGCAAAGTCCAGTTCAGGGTTGATCGGCCTCATTGTTCACGACATCGCGGACCCCTACTTTTCCGCCATAGCCCGCGGGGTCCAGGAAGCAGCCCGCCAGCAAAACCGCATGGTCCTGCTGGCCAGCACGTCCGGAGCTCCGCATGACGAGAAGGAAGCAGTAGCTGCTTTCGCTGCCCGTCGTGCAGACTCCATCGTGATCGCCGGCTCCCGCTCCGTCCGCGCCGAGGACAAGCAGGGGAACGCCGAACTCGCCGCAGAATTGGACCGGTACTGCCGCAACGGCGGCCACGTGGGAGTGGTGGGCCACCCTGTGGTTGGGGCCTCCACCACTGAGGGGTACCACGTGGTGCAGGTCCCCAACGAGGAACTTGCTGCCGGCCTGGCCGCCGAACTGGCCGCAACGCACCGCGGCGAATTCCTGATCGTCGCCGGCCCCGAAGGGCTCTACACCTCCGACGACAGGGTCCGCGGCTTCCAGCGCGGACTCGCTGAGGCAGGCAGGCCCGCCGCCGAGATTGTTCGAACCGGCTTCAACCGCGCGGGAGGATACGACGCCGGCCCGGCTCTGGCCGCGCGGATCAGGGCCTCCAAAGAACGGCTCTGCATCTTCGCCGTCAACGATGTCATGGCCATTGGTGTCACCGCCGCGCTCCGACCTGAAGGCATCTGGATTCCGCGGGATGCCACCATCGCCGGTTTTGATGACATTGAGACCCTGCGCGACTTTCGGCCCGCCCTGTCCACGGTGCATTTGCCGCTCGAGGACATCGGCCGCCTCGCCGCAGGAGACCCTGACACCCCGCCTGTCAGCGGCGCGGTCAAGCTCCGCCGCAGCACCGAAACACCGGTGGACTCGCAGGTATGACCTCAGCGGAGTCTCAGGCGCCCCGGGCGCTCACGGTGATTCCCGCCGTCGGGCCTTCCGGTCTGGCGGCGCCCGCAGTCCTGGTTCTGCCCGGCGGAGGCTACGCGAAAACGGCAGACCACGAAGCCGAACCTGTGGCCGAGTGGCTCGCTGCGCTGGGGATCCACGCGTTCGTGCTGCGATATCCAGTGGCACCGCATCGGCACCCGGCGCCGTTAGCCGCCGCGAAGCAAGCCATGATCTGGATCCGCTACGGAGAGCATGGGCTGAAGGTCGATCCCTCGCGTGTGGGTGTCCTCGGGTTCTCGGCGGGCGGGCATCTTGCCGCTACTCTGTCTGTGCAGGTGCCCGCGGGCGATCCTGCACTGGACATCGCCGGGGCAGCGCCGAACCTCAGCATCCTCTGCTATCCGGTGATTTCCTTTGTGGACTCCGCGCATCAGGGGTCCGTGGACAATCTCGCCGGAGCGGGTGCAGGGCCCGAGATTCTGCGGAAGTTGTCCGCGGAAGTTCATGTCACAGCTGCCACGCCGCCCGCTTTCCTGTGGCACACCGCGGACGACCACTCAGTCCCCGTCAGCCACAGCCTTGGCTATGCAGGGGCACTAAGCCGGGCGGGTGTTCCAGTAGAGTTGCACGTGTTCCCGAGCGGAACCCATGGGCTTGGTTTGGCTTCCGGAGCTCCGGGAGCCGAGCAGTGGACCGCGCTGTGTGCCGCCTGGCTCCGCCGGATGGGCTGGAGTTAGTCCTCGCCCAAGGTGATGGTGTGCAGGAAAGCGGCGTCGTTGAGAACATTTTCCGGGAGGTCGTCCTGAACAAACTCCAGCATGATGTCCATGTCCTTGCGGTTGCCACGCAGAACATCCGCAACGGTCTGCCACAGCAACTTCCGGTTCCGCAGCGGGAAGCGCTCGGCCTCCGGCCCCCAGGAGAAACAATGCACGCCCACTACATGCGGCAGGACCTGGTGGAGCGAGTCCAGCGTCTGCTGGTCTGAAAGCCCGACGGCGGGTTGCCAGTAGGTGCCCACGTTGGAGTGATTCACCCGGTTCAGAAGGTCCAAAGTGGTGGCAGGGGAGTCGGTGAGAGTGTTGCCGTGGTACTCAAAAGCGATGCCTATGCCACGGTGTTCAGCCAGATCAGCAATGCGCCGGGCGTCATCCACCACCGCGTCCCAGTGATCTTCACTGGTTTCGGCTGATCCTTGTTCCCCGGCCCACACGCGGATCCTCGGCGCACCAAGCTCTGAGGCGAGGTCCAGGACCCGCCCGAAGTCCGCGAATTGCCCGCACCGGTAGTACGAGCCGAGCGAGAGCACGCTGAGCCCGGCTGCTTCAGTTGCATTCCTGGCGTGCGCGGCTGAATCAGCATCACTGACATGGACGTCAGTACCCCACTCGATGCCTGCCAGTCCTGCATCCGAAGAAATGTGAACCACCTCGTCAATCCCTTTCGAGCGAAGAGTGACGGAACAAATTCCCGGCGTGAGGTCAGCCAGCGTGGTGAGGTCGATCATCTTCACAGGATACCGGGAATGCGCTTACCCGGTAAGGGAGTATCGCCTGTTGAACACATCCGCGCCCGCTTCCGCCGTGCGCGCCCCTTCGGCACCAGCGCCGCACCCGTTCCCGCCGGGCGCGCCCCTTAAGCACCAGCGCCGCGCCCGTTCCCGCCGTGCGCACCAGAGGGTAGTGGTGCGAATGGCGGAAAAGGGTGCTGCCTGGAACCCCTGCCGAAGGATGGGGTGGCCTAGGTGTGGGCGTGGTCGGCACCAGCGCCGCGCCCGTTCCCGCCGCGCGCGCCCCTTAAGCACCAGCGCCGCGCCCGTTCCCGCCGCGCGCGCCCCTTAAGCACCAGCGCCGCGCCCGTTCCCGCCGCGCGCGCCCCTTAAGCACCAGCGCCGCACCCGTTCCCGCCGTGCGCACCAGAGGTTACTGGTGCGAATGGCGGAAAAGGGTGCGGTGTAACGGGCCAAGTCAGTGATGACCTGGACCGCGCGCCTCCGTGCCCTAGAGATCTATCCAGTACCGACGGATGGCCTCGGTGATGCCCAGACCCGGGGCGAAGCTTTCCGGAGGGCGGACTTGTTCCAGGACGCCGCCGCACGCCTCGATGGTGCGGGCGGATGCTACGTTGGGCTGTTCGCAGGTGACAAGCACGCGTTCCATCCCCAGTTCCCGGGCATGGTCCAAGGCGCCCCTGAGTGCGAACTTAGCGAGTCCCTGACCTCTTGCGCTGGGCCGTATCCCGTAGCCGACGTGGCCCCCCACCTCGCTCAGATACTCGTTCATCAAGGAGTGCCTGAGGCTGACGGCACCCAGATACTCATCATTCCGGACCACCCAGATGGTGCTCTGGTTGGCCAGGCCTTCCGGAGGCTGAAAATCGTCCTTGGCCAATTGATGCAACACATGGACCCACTGGGCGAAGTCGCCGTTGTTGTGGAGATCAAGATCGTATCTGGCAGCCACAAAAGCTGCTGCACCATCCTGATCCAGGGTTCCCCACTCCTCGTAACTTTCCAGCCAGGAGGCATGGAAGCTGGCGGACGGCGGGGTGAGCTGCGCGTCAATCATCCGGCGAGCCTACTACGTCAGCGCCTCAGGCCTCGGACGTGCTGGTTGATGGGCGGGAGGTAGTGCGCTTTCGGACCTCTCGGAGCACTATCTGCTCGGGGCACACAGTGGAGAGGAAGTTGCCCACTGAGAGGGCAAGACGCTCGCCCACCAGTGAATACAGGATGCGATTGGCTTCGCGCCGTTCTGCCACCAGGCCGGCTTGGCGGAGCACGCTCAAGTGACGGGAAATGGTGGGGCCGGTGGCACTGAACCGCGCAGCGATCTCACCGGCAGCCAGCTCGCCATCCTTAAGGTCCTGCAGAATCTGCCGCCGGGTGGGGTGCGCCAGGGCGGCGAAGATGTCGGATGCTGTATCTGCCATGTTTGCAATATAGCACAATTGCAATATACGGTTTAGCTTCATTGCTAATAAGCGAAGGAGCAAGATAATGCGTGTAGCCATTACAGGCGGGACCGGTTTTGTGGGACGTCACCTGGCAGAACGACTCGGCAACCCGGACACAGTGGTCATCTCCCGGCGGACGGGCGTGGAGATCGACGACGTGAATGCCTTGGCAGCTGCCTTTGACGGCTGCGAGGTTGTGGTTCATTGCGCCGGGATCAATCGGGAGATCGGCAAGCAGACTTTCAACCGTGTCCACGTCGATGGCACCCGGGCCGTCATTGAGGCGGCACAGCGGGCAGGAGTGCAGCGGATTGTCATGCTGAGCTTCCTCCGGGCCCGGCCTGACTGTGGTTCGCCCTACCATGAGACCAAATGGGCCGCCGAAGAGCTTGTGCGGCAGTCCGGCATGGAGCACACCATACTCAAAGCGGGGATGATCTACGGGCCGGGGGATCACATGGTGGACCATGTGACCCGTGCGGTGCGCACGTTTCCCATCTTCGCGACAGTAGGTTGTCGCGAACGGACAGTGCGTCCGGTGCCGGTGGAAGAAGCCGTCAACGTGTTGGTGGCCGCCATTGAGGGACGGATTCCCGGCTCGACTGTTGCTGTCCTTGGAGCCGAGGAACTTGAGCTGGGAGCCGCTGTACGCAGGATCGCACGGCTTGCGGGCGGGAATCCTGTTTACTTTCGCGCGCCGGTGTGGGCAATCCGGGTGCTCGCCCAGCTAACGGAGTGGATTATGGTGGTGCCACTGGTGGCGAAAGCGCAAGCTCAAATGCTCGCCGAAGGAGTCAGTGAGCCCGTCCCTTATGCGCCCGGGCTTCCCGAGGAGCTGCGTCCCGTGCTGCCTTTTGATGACCACCGGATCAGGGCGGCACTTCCCGAGGGGCGTTTCGGGCTCAATGACCTCCGGCTGGTCCGCTGGTGGTCAGGGCGACGCCGCGGCGCGAAGCCGGGCCAAGCGCACTAGTTCGTCTTGCTCAACGTTCTGCCCATGATGGCTTGGGTCAGGGCGTCGATCACTTCAGCGTTGGCCAGCGGGTTGCGGATCAGCGTGAAATCAACATCGCCCACCGGCGGCAGACCAAACCTCTGGGTGATTACCTTCAGGTCCTCCGGAACCAGCGAAGCGGGCATGACGGCCACTCCGATGCCTGCCCGCACGGCGGCGAGCACTCCGCTGATCTGCTTGGTGCTGCACGTGATCCGCCAGGTCCGGCCCTCGGCCTCCAAAGCGTCGATAGCCAGTTTCCGGCTCAGGCTGGGTGCCGGGTACGCGATGAGGGGGACCGGCGCTCCGGGTTCCAGTACGGTCTGCTCCACGCCCACCCACGCGAAGTTGTCATGCCGGACCACCGTGCCCTCCTTGGCACCGGCCACCCATTTGACGAACACCAGGTCCAGTTGACCGGCGTTGAGTCGTTTGTAGAGCTGGTCGCTTTGGCTGACGGTGAGTTCCAGGTTGATCTGCGGGTATAGCTGACGGAACTCGCGGAGGATGCGGGGGAGGCCGGTGATAGCGAGGTCGTCGGCGGTTCCGAAGCGGAGTCGCCCGCGCATGGCCGATCCGGAAAAGTAGCGGGCGGCGGAGTCGTGGGCGGCAAGGATGTTGCGGGCAAAACCGGCCATGGCATCGCCGTTGTCCGTAAGCCGGACTTCGCGCGTATCACGTGCAACCAGCACCCTTTTGGCCGAGGCCTCAAGTTTGCGGACATGCTGGCTGACGGTGGGTTGCGCGAGCCCAAGGCGCTCGGCGGCTTTGGTGAAACTCAGTGTTTCAGCAACAGCTAAAAAGGAGCGGAGCTGGACAGGTTCGAACACGCGGAACTCCTAAAGCGCAGGTCAGCGCCGGGCCGGAGTACTGCGCCTTTTCCCGGGGCCGCAAGTGGGCCATTGCGTTCCGCAATGCTAGTTATAGGCGCAATACGCTTCCATAATTGATGCTCGCAACCCTAGCGTTAAACGCATCCCACCGAAACTCTCCATCCGAGGACTACTTTTGGCACCCCCACCGCCTTCAGCGGCAAACGTCAGCCAGCCCGTCATCGATTCCCTGTCCGCACCTCCGCCCGCGGACACCGTCACCCAGCCACTCGCCGTCGTGAGCGAAAAGCTGCCCTGGCGGCATACCTTCATCTCCTTGAAGGTTCCCAACTTCCGGATCTTCGCGATTGGCCACTTCATTGCCGTGATCGCTATCTGGATGCAGCGCATCGCCCAGGACTGGATGGTGCTGCAGCTGTCCGGTTCCGTCACCGCCGTCGGCATTACCGTGGCATTGCAGTTCATGCCGTCACTTTTCCTCGGCCCATGGGGCGGCATGATTGCCGACCGCTTCGCCAAGCGAAAGATCCTCATCATCTGCCAGTCGGCGGCGGCCGTACTCGCTGCCCTGCTCGCGGTGCTCTCGCTGAGCCAGCGTGTGGAGGTCTGGCACGTTTACGTTATTGCCTTGGTCCTGGGCTTCGTGACGGTCCTGGACCAGCCGGCCCGGCAAGTGTTCGTCAACGAGCTCGTAGGCCCCAAGTACCTGCGGAATGCCATCAGCGTGAACTCCACCACTTTCCAGCTCGGCGGCCTCATAGGTCCCGCGCTTGCCGGTGTTTTGCTCACCGCAGTAGGTGCCGGCTGGGCTTTCGCCGCTAATGCCGTGGCCTGCTGCTCCACCGTGGCCATGCTGCTGATTCTTCGCAAGGACCAGCTGCACCTGAGCCAACCGACTCCCCGCAAAAAGGGAATGCTCCGCGAAGGCCTCAACTACGCACTCAGCAAGCCCACCATTTACTGGCCCTGGTTGATGGCCGGCTTCGTGGCAGTTTTCGCCATGAGCCTGCCCGTGCTGCTGGCCGCCTTCGCGGACCACGTGTACGACGCCGGTGCCGGAGGCTACGGCCTGCTGAACGCGATGGTTGCGCTCGGTGCGCTGACCGGCGCAGTGGCGTCCACCCGCCGTCGTCAACTGCGGTTGCGCTCGGTGGTGACCTCTGCCGGGCTGTATGGCCTGATGCTCTGTGTGTCCTCGCTGATGCCAACCATGGTGTGGTTCAGCGTCACCATGGTCCTCGCCGGGTTCTGGTGCCTCATGTTCCTCACCGCCGCCAACCAAATGGTGCAGACCAGCTCCAACATGAGCATCCGCGGCCGCGTCATGAGCCTCTACCTGGTGGTGTTGATCGGTGGGCAGGCAATCGGCGGACCCATGATGGGCTGGCTGGCCGAGCACCTCGGCCCCCACCTGGCCGTCCTGATCTCCGGTGGTGTGCCGGCCGTCGCGGCGGTGGTGGTCGCCGTCGTACTCGCCCGGAAGTCATCCCTGCACATCAAGGTGGACCTGCGGGATCGACGACGGGTGCTGCAAATTGTGCAGGAACCGCAAACGGCCTGAAAACCTGAAGCGCCCCTGGTGGACCAGGGGCGCTTCATGGTGTGCGGCGTTCGAGCTAGGACGCGGGCAGGTGAGGGTACTCCGCTGAACGTCCCTGGAATTCCAGGACGTCCGGATTGCGGATCACACCATCGCGAATTTCGATTGCGCGGGTGATGGTGTCGTTGGCATCCCACCCGTCCGGTCCTGCCACCACGGTGTCCAGGAACGGAAGCAGCGCCTCGCTGATTTCCCAACTGGCCGAGTTCCACAGGTAGGACGGACTGTGGTCCACCGCGTAGTAGTTGACGTGCCCGCCCACGCGGAACATGGGCTCGTCAAACGTGGTGGTCCGTGCCCATTCGAAGCCCATGCCCTCGTCGCAGGAAACATCCACAATCAGGCTGTCCGGCTGGAATTCCGCCAGGTCCTCAGTGCGGAGATAGGTCAAAGGGGCATTCGGATCCTGCAGGGTGCAGTTGACCACGATGTCCGCCGCGGCCAGGAACGGAGCCAAAGGTTTCCGCCCCTTGTCCGTGATGACTTCGCTGAGGAACGGCGCCTCGCTGTCATGGTCGAATTGCACAATCCGTACTGAATGGATCGGAGACCCGACGGCGGCGACGCCCCGGTTGGTCAGGACCTGGACGTCGTGGATGCCGTGGGCATTCAGTGCTGTAACAGCGCCGCGGGCCGTGGCACCGAAGCCAATGACGACGGCGCTGAGCCGGCGGCCGTAATCGCCAGTGGAACCCGTAAGCGCCAAGGCATGGAGCACGGAGCAGTATCCGGCGAGTTCGTTGTTCTTGTGGAAGACGTGCAAGCCGAAGCCGCCGTCGCCCGCCCAGTGATTCATGGCCTCAAAGGCGATGAGCGTGAGCTTCTTATCGATGGCCAGCTGGGTGATGGCCCGGTCCTGCACACAGTGCGGCCAGCCCCACAGTGTTTGACCGTCGCGAAGATCGGCCAGATCCTGGGCCTGCGGCTTTGGGAGCAGGATGACATCGCTGTTGGCGATCAACTCCTCGCGCGTCCCGAGTCCGCCCACCAAAGGTTCAATGGCGCTGTCCGGGACACCAAAGGGTTCGCCATAGCCATGCTCGAAGTGGAGTTGCCGGCGGACATCAGGGGCGATGCGCTCCAAATGCTGCGGGTGGATCGGCAAGCGGCGCTCATTGGGCTTCAGCGAGGAAGCGAGGACGCCAACGCTCAGCTGGCCGGTGGGTACGGTCACTTCTTGTTGCCGGTGGAAGGCTTGGCAGCCTCGGTGGCGGAAGACTCGGAAGCCCGCTTATCCGCGCGTTTTTCCTTGATGGATTTGCTGGATTTCTTTGATGCAGTTTGGCGCGGTGATTTGTCGCCCATGATGGCTCCCTTAGAGCGGAGCCGCGATGGCTCCTGACTCCTGACGATACACCTCCCCGGAAGCCGCAGTGGCCGGAGTCACTGTGTATGGGTGACGGTTTGGGGGCAAAAAGAAACCCCGGATCGTTGGATCCGGGGTTTTCCTGGAGCGGGCGACGGGAATCGAACCCGCGTATCGAGCTTGGGAAGCTAGCGCTCTACCATTGAGCTACGCCCGCATTGCCCGGGAAAAATCCCCCGAGCGAGTCCTAGCTTAGCGCAGTTCAAGGACTCCTCATGACCGGCGCACCGCGTGCCGCCATGGGCCTTATTTGAACAGCTTCATGCCGTTCCAACCGTTGCCCACCTGGCGCTGGGCACCCCAGGCCCCGGCTCCCAGGCCGTAATCCACGAGGTACCCGTCCACCGTGTGGGCAGTGATGCTGCGCGTTCCCGGCCCGGACAATCCGAAGCTGGGAACCAACGCCTTCATGGTCCCCCAACCGGAACCCACAGTGAGCGGCAGGCCTGCAAAACCGCCATTGCCATTTCCGGGGTAGCTCAGCAAGTGCCCGGACGTTGTGGTGGCCAGGATGTCGTTGGCGCCATCAGCGTTCCAATCCGCCATGGTCAGGCCCATCCCAGCCCAGCCGCTTCCAATGTCCACGCGGTAGATCAACGACCTGCCCATGGTGTTGGGGTAGTAGCGCAGCCCGCCATCCGGGAAATAGCCAACCACCCCTGGGAAGCGCTCCGCGGCGGACCATTTGCCCACGGTGATGGTCATCTTGTCCCAGTCACCCGTTCCCACCACGATCTGAGTGGAGAAAGCTCCGCCAGGCCAGCCCGTGAACAAGCCCAACGTGCCGTTGTCCCATTGAGCCAGGATGTCGTAGACGCCATCAGAATCCCAGTCCACTACGAAGGCCTGCTTCAAGCCATGCCAATTGGAGCCGATCACCGTGGGAACGCCATAGCCGCCACCACCGTGTGCAGGGTAGCGAAGGAGCCTGCCGGAAGAGTCAGCAGCCACCAGGTCCGCGCCGGACGTGATGCTGGCATAAACGCTGGGGTTGCCAGCAAAGTACTGCTCCATGGTGGGGAAGCCCCGGCGTTTCATATCGGTGGCAAGATCCACGCCGACATAACGCAGGTGCCAGGGCTCGTAGCTGTAGCCGGTGATGTTCGTGTAGCCGTTGGGGTAGCGGACAATGAAGCCGTATTTATGCGCGTTGGCGGCAACCCAGATGCCGGCAGGCGTATCCCCGAAACAGGTGCTGAGCCCGCACGAACCGTTGGCATTGCCCACATCCACGGCCAATCCGGTCTGATGTTCGCTGTGGCCCGGGCGCGCCGATATGAGGTCCGCCTGGGCTTGGCCGTAAATGCTGACGTAATAGGAATAAACCTGCTGCTGCTGGGCGTAGGAACGGTAGCCGCTCACCACCGCCAGCCCGCCCGTGCCGGCATCAGCCGCACCCTGGAACAGGCCGTTCAACCAGGCCGCAGCCTCGGCCCGAAGGTACTGCCCGGAACCGCGGGCGTTGACAAGATCGCCTGGCGCGTAGCTCACGGGATTCAGGGGCCGGGACTTGTTGACCAGGACAGAGAAATTCGCGGGGTCGCCCACAGGATCGACGCTCGGCAGCGGATTCGCGGCGGTGGGGACAGCGGTATGAACTGCTGCCGTCGTTGAGGAAGCCTGAGCCGCCGTGGCAGGGAGCTGAGCCGCCTTAGCAGGAGCCCCGGCCATAACGCCGCCAGCCACCGCCAAACTGAAGATCGCAGCGCAAACTGCACGTCGCCGTCGTGCGTTCCTCACGGAACCCCACATGTCTTTTTCTCGCATAACGCCCCCAATTTGCTCGTAGCCAGCCGCAGGCACTCTACCCGGCTGGCGGTCGCATGTCAGCAGTGACTCGAAAAAATGGCAGATAACCATTCGGTCAAGGCTCGGCCGTCATATGTGGCGGGCGGCTCGCCGCTGACTATTCTGAAGGTGTTAGCTGCAGCGTATGGGGAACCGGGCTACGAACAATCGACCGTACGCCGAAAGAGGTTCCCATGGCATTCGCAGCCAACGAAGTGGTGATCAGCAGGGACGCCATGACCGTTTACGGATTCCTCATGGACGGAATGAACAACCCGCTGTGGCGGACAGGTGTGCGCAGCATCGCGCTCCGCTCCGGTGTTCGCGGCCAAAAAGGTGCCCTCTACCAGCAAACGGTCACCGGCCCCGGCGGCCGCCCCGTCGCTGCTGACTTCAGGATCACCGACGCCCGTCCCGGAGCCGAAGTCCGCTACGCCGTGGTGACTGGACCGGCACGGCCCACCGGGGGCTTCTACCTCAGCACCGAAGGCAACACCACCCGCCTCCGGTTCGCCCTTGAGTACCACCCAAAGGGTCTGCGGAAGCTCATGAACGGCGTCATCCAGAAAGCGCTGGAAGGCGAAGTAGCGCAGCTGGAACAGCTCAAAGTGGCCATCGAAGCCCACTCCGAAGGCTAGTCACCGCCGTTTGCTGGTCGCCGCTGTTGGGCGTACGACGCCGACACTCAGGTCAGGCGGCGCGCTTAGCTTCCTACTGGGCGAACTTCAGCCCACCCCAGCCGTTGCCAATGGTCACCGGCGTGGTGAGCCGACCGGTATTGAGATCCCAATACTCAACAAAACCGCTGCGGTTCAGTCCCGCGATGCCAGTGGAATCGGCGCCCGTCACTCCACGCAGCGCGCGCAACCCCGTGTAGTCCGTCCACTCCGCGCCCACTACCGGACGGGATTCCTGCTTGGGCGTGCCCAAACCGCTGCCCCTGTACAGGCGGAGGGTTCCGTTGGCCTCCGTGGTGAGCAGGTCCTGGAAGCCATCGGCGTTGTAATCCACCATGCTGATCCTGATCGCAGGGAAACCCGGGCCGATCGCTGCCTGCGAACGAATGTAGGCAGGGCCTGCGTTCTTGTACAGGTACAGGTTTCCGCCCGCGTCCATGGCAACTATTTGCGGAAGACGGTTATTGGCGCACCACGTGCCCACGGCAATGTTCAGCGTCCCCCAACCCTGCCCCAGTGCCACTGGATCCTTAAAGCCCCCACCCTGAAGACCGGGATACAACAAGAGGGCACCGTCCAGCCTTTGGGAGATCAGATCAAACACCCCGTCCCGGTCCCAGTCCGTGACGAAAAGATCCTTCAAACCGGTGAACCCGAGCCCGATTCTCTTGCCGCCTCCGTACCGGCCGCCACCCCATGAGGGGTACGCCACCACGGAACCGTCGCCGGCGATCGAGACGAGATCTGCTGCGCTGCTGATCGACGCCGCGCTCAGGTTGAGGGTGGGCGGTTGGTGCTTGCTGCCTGGCTCGCAGACTGCCACAGGGTCCGTTGGCGGTGGAACCGTTCCTCCGGGGCTGGTGGTGGTCCCCGCGGGCAGGGACGTGTAGCCGAAGAAATTCACCACACCCCAGAGAGTGAAGCGATTGGGAGTGGTCTGCCAGTTACCGTCCGTGTACGTAATACCGATCCCCATGACGTTGAACCGGGGATCACGCAAAAGCGCGTCATGGCCAGGTGAGCCCTTCCACCACTCCACAAGCTGCGCCGCGTCCCGGTCCCAACGCACGGCAATGACCTCACCCGCGCCGTTGTTCGGATTGAGCGCCCGGGGATCTGTCCAGAAATTGGCGCGGTGCTGGATCACCTCACGGGTTGCGATGTTGTTGGACCAGTCCTGGGCCAGGCTAGCCACCGTTGCGTGGTACTTCACCGGCGCCAGGCCAAGGGATGCGCGGTAGCTGTTGATGGCGTTGAACACTGTCAGGATCGCTGCCGTATTGCTGTCGGGGAGGAGAGCCAGCGCGCCGTTGTCCGGGTTGATGTCGCCGCTGGGGGTCTTTCCGGGGAACGGCGTGGCGGGTGCTGGGTCTGAGGCCGTTGGGGGTGGTGGGGATGTGACGGGTTCAGATGGCGCCGGTTCGCTTGCTGCGGGTTCGGATGGTGCGGGTTGGGATGGTGCCGGTTGGGTTGCTGCGGGTTCGCTTGGTGCCGGAGACGAAGGCATGGTGGGCTCTGCCGGTTCGGTGGAGGAGCCTGTGTTGTCCTGGGAGTCCGACGGGTCCGGTCCTGCGGCCGGGGCGCTCGGCGGAGCTTCGCTCGGTACCGAGCCGGCGGTGGTTTGTGGATTTGGTTCGGTTGCGGGTGGTCCGCTGGCACCTGGGTCTGAGGGATTATCCGGACCCCATGATGGACCAATGCTGGGCAGGGGCGGAGGAGTTTCAAAGACGGGATCCACTGCGACAGGTCCGCCGTTTGAGCCCTCGCTCGTTGAGGCATCCGGTGTGGGTTCCGAAGTCCCCGAATCCGGTGCAGGCTCAAAGGTGGGCTGGGACGCCGTGCCGGCTGCGGGGAGCGGAGCGGAAGGTGCCGGCTCCGCCGTCGAGGTTTCCGTCGGTGCCGTGAGCGCTGACGGGGCGTTGGCCGACGGGGTGGCAGTGGGGCCGGGAATGGTCTGTGTTGAGGGAAGAATCTGGCTGGAAGCCGCCACCCCCAACGCCAGGGTGCAAGCCAGCACAATGGCAGCAGGCGCAGCCAGTTTTCTCACAATTACCCCGCGAATGCTCGTTGCCCCCAAGTACGGGCGCGGTTCTACATGTCCGGGAACTATAGTCCCATGGGGCGGCATGGACAATGCATGGGGTATTTTTGATGCTGTGCTGATCTCTGACCGCGATATTCGTGCCGAAATAGACTCCCAACGGATTGTTCTTGAACCGTACGACCCCGCGATGGTTCAGCCGTCTTCCGTGGACGTGCGGATTGACCGGTTTTTCCGGCTCTTCGACAACCATAAATACGCCCACATTGACCCCGCCGAGGAACAGCCTGAGCTGACCCGTCTGGTGGAAGTTGAGGGTGACGAGCCGTTCATTCTGCATCCCGGGGAATTCGTGCTCGGCTCCACCTACGAGACTGTGAGCCTGGCAGACGACATCGCTGCACGCCTTGAGGGGAAGTCATCCTTGGGCCGTCTCGGGCTGCTGACTCACTCTACGGCCGGCTTCATTGACCCCGGATTCTCGGGCCACGTGACCCTGGAGCTTTCCAACGTGGCCACGTTGCCCATCAAGCTGTGGCCCGGAATGAAGATCGGCCAGCTGTGCTTCTTCCGCCTGACGTCCTCGGCGGAGCATCCCTACGGTTCGGGCGAATACGGCAACCGCTACCAAGGCCAGCGTGGACCCACCGCGAGCCGCAGCCACCAGAATTTCCACCGGACGTCCATCTAGCCTCTTCCCCGGTGGCGCCGAGGGGTTAGCTCTCGGCGCTTCGGGGGTGTCTTAGGGCTGAGATCCCGCCCCTCGATTTGAGTCTGCCGTAACTCACCTGTGTGCTTGTTGCCGAGGTGTTAGTTCTCGGGGCTTTGGGGGTGTCTTAGGGCTGAGATCCCGCCCCTCGATTGGCCCGAATCGTCCCCACTACTCCTCCACACTGTGGGTAACCTCTGGGGGCGTCCCCATCCATGCCAACAATGGCTGATGAGGATTCCTTCACCGCTTCCGATCGAGCTCCAGGGCCGTTCGTTCTCGCTTGCAGAGCAACGAGCCGCAGGTCTGCCCGACCACAGGGCATGGAACAGCGACCTTCACGTTGCCAGCAGAGGGATCCGGGTACCGTGGGGCCGCGAACAGGACCCTGCGCACACGGCCCGGCTCCTCGCGCAGGTGAGCGAAGGAACTGTTTGCTGCCGTGAAACAGCCGCGATGCTATGGGGATGTCCCTTGCCTCGGGACGCGCAACAGGATTTTTTAGTACATCTGACCCGTACGGACGGAACGTTTCGACCCCAGCGCCGGGGAGTCCGCGGGCACCGGATGATCCTGACATCGGCTGACATCGGCTCCGTTAACGGCATTCCAGTCACCAGCGCCGCGCGGACTTGGCTCGATCTTGCTGCAGTGCTGCCGTTCGAGGATTTGGTCGCCGCAGCCGACCATTTCATCTGTAGCCAGACCAGGAGCTTCGGACACAACCGGATTCCCCTCTGCTCGCTGGAGGATTTGAGGAGCCAAGTTGAAAGGCATGTGGGCACACGAGGTATTCGGAAGGCACGCGAAGCATTGGAACTGGCCCGGGTAGGGGCAGATTCGGTACCTGAGACCAAGGTGCGTCTCGCGATGGGCCGGGCTCTCCTGCCCGAGCCAATCCTGAGCTACGTGGTGTGCGACTTATCCGGCCGCGAGCTGGTGTGGCCCGACCTCGCCTTCCCGGCGTTCAAAGTCGTGATCAATTACGACGGCGGCCATCACCTCAGCGCAGCGCAGAAAGAATCCGACATACGACGGGAGGCTCTGCTCGCGGCGAACGGCTGGATCTCCATCGTCATCACGGCGGAGCAGGTCCGGGAGCGAGGCTACGACGGAGTTGTCCGCCGCATCAAGGAAGCCCTTATCCGTGGTGGGTGGGCATCGAGGGGTTAGCTCTCGGCGCTTTGGGGGTGTCCTAGGGCTGAGATCCCGCCCTCGATTGGCCCGGATCGTGTTTGCTACGCGGGTGCACGCTCTTGGGTGCGCGGTGGGGATCCCGGCGCCTTTCGGATGGCCTTGACCACCGGCTCCACAAAGCGGGCCGCAAGCGGACCCAGGATAGCCATGATGAGCACGTAGGCGGTAGCGAGTGCCGCGAGTTCGTCGGGCACTGCGCCCGAAGCAACGGCCAGCCCCGCAATGACTATGGAGAATTCACCACGGGCGATCAAGGCCGCTCCTGCGCGGAAGCGGCCCGGCACAGCGATACCTGCACGCTTGGCGGCCCAAATTCCGGTGAGCATTTTGGTTGCTGCGGTGATGACGGCCAGCACCAGCGCCCAACCGAGGACGGGCGGAATGGACGTTGGGTCCGTGTTGAGCCCGAACGCCACGAAGAAGATGGCAGCAAAGAGATCCCGCAAGGGCTCGAGGATCCTGGTGGCGTTGTGGGCCGTTGCCCCGGAGATGGCGATTCCCAGCATGAACGCACCCACTGCGGCGGATACCTGCAGGGCAGACGCTATGCCGGCCACCAGAAGTGCCAGGCCGAGCACATTGAGGAGGAAAACTTCCGAGTTCTCACTATGGACTGCTTGGGAGACCCTGTGCCCGTGCTTGAGCGCGATGACCAGCACCACAGTGACCACGGCCAGTGCAATTCCCACAGTCTGCAGTCCGCCCAGGAAACCCACGCCGGCAAGGATGGCCGTGAGGATGGGAAGGTAGATGGCCATTGCGAGGTCTTCGAAGACCAGGATGGAAAGGACCACGGGAGTTTCGCGGTTACCGATCCGGCCGAGGTCGGTGATCACTTTGGCGGCGATGCCGGATGACGAAATGTAGGTGACGCCGCCCATCACTATTGCGCCCACAAGCCCCCAGCCCAGGAGCACGGCTAAACCGGCACCCGGGAGGAAGTTGAGGACGAAATCCATGACGCCGGCCTGCCAGGATCGGCGCAGGCCGGTGACGAGCTCTGAGGCCGTATATTCCAGTCCGAGCATCAACAACAGGAGGATCACACCGATCTCTCCTGAGAGATGGGCGAACTCGTGCATGCCATCGAGCTTGACGAACCCGCCGGCTCCGAAGGCCAAACCCCCCACCAAGTAGAGAGGGATGGGGGACATGCCTATTCGGCCCGCTAATCGAGCGAGGAGACCGAGGCAGAAGACGACGGCCCCCAGTTCAACGAGGGCTAATGCGAGCGGATCCATTCCGGTCAGCCGTTGCGGAGGATGTCGGCTGCCGAGTCAAGACCTTCCTGTGTGCCGACCGCTACGAGCAAATCACCGGTGTGAAGTACGACGTCGGGTGCCGGCGACGGAACCACCTCACCTTCGCGCATGATCGCCACGATGGACACGCCGCTGCGGGTTCGGATCTGCGCCTTACCCATGGGTTGGTTCACAAAGGGTGATTCAGGGGTGATGGAGAACTGGCGGGTGACGATGCCCGGGATCTCACGGTGTTCCTCGGCCAGGCGCATGGCAATGTGTTGGCCGCCGAGGAGGTTCCCCAATGTGGATGCTTCATCGGCTGTCAACGGGATGGAGGCCTGGCAGGTGTCGGGATCGTCCCAGGTGGAGACAAAAAGTTCCGTCTCGCCCTCACGAAGTTCCACCACACCGATGCGACGGCCCGAGGCCGTGACGAAATCCTTGCGGATCCCGAGGCCCGGGAGTTCAGTCTCATCCACGTTCATAGCTCCACCCTAACTCTGTTGTTCAGGTCCGGTATGGCGTTCATGCTCAACCAGTCCTATGTAGTTAACGCTGCGGGACCACGGCTATTTCCACCTTGGCCGGTGGTTTTACGGGAAGTATCACCAGGAGGCCTGCAAGGAGCACCACCATGATTCCCAGGATGCCCCATCGTTGAGCTTCACCTTCTGCAACCAATGGCGAGGCGATGGTGATGCACAAAGTGAAAAGCGTGGGTGCGAGGAAGCTGACTGCCCGGCCCGTGGTTGCGTAGAGCCCGAAGAGTTCACCGGATTCCCCGGCGGGGGCAAGCCTTGCCAGATAGGCCCGGGAGGAGGACTGTGCTGGTCCAACGAACAAGCAGAGCAACAGGCCGAAGACCCAGAAGGTTGAGGTTCCGGGCCAGGCATTTCCGAATATGACGTAGTCACCGTTACCGAGGACCAGGATTGCGGTGCCTGCGATCAAAAGGCCTATCAAGGAAATGATGATGACGGCTTTGGGCCCGATTCTGTCGTCGAGGAAGCCGCCGATGATGGCCCCCACGGCCGCTACTACGTTGCCGAAGATCGCAAAGAAGATGACGTCCTTGAGTTCGAAGCCGAAGGTGCCGGCGGCGATGACA
Organism: Paenarthrobacter aurescens; assembly: GCF_041549525.1. NCBI lineage: Bacteria > Bacillati > Actinomycetota > Actinomycetes > Micrococcales > Micrococcaceae > Paenarthrobacter > Paenarthrobacter aurescens. Next base: position 3,802,527 of record NZ_CP157456.1, on the reverse strand, counting down.
CCGCCGAAGGTAAACACGGCCGCCAGGCCGTCGCGGAAGATAGCGCTGGACAGCAGGAAGTAGATGGTGTGGGGGCTGGTTTTGTAGATCGCCCTGATGCGGCGGAACAGCAACCTGTAGGAGGCTGCAAAACCCAAGGATGCGGTGTCTTTTTTCACGGACACTTCCGGCACGGCGAACATGACGGGTAGGGCGAAGATGAAGAACCATAGTGCTGAGAAAACGGCAACGAGCCGGATATTCAGCGAGTCCTGCGTGGACGACCCGAACCAGTCAAAGGAGGGCTGAACAAATAATTGCAGGACCAGGAGAAGCGCCACGATTCCTCCGAGGTACCCCATGGCCCATCCGAAGCCGCTGACCCTGCCGATGTTTTTGGGGGTGGAGATCTGGGCGAGCATGGCGTTGTAGTTCACGCCGGCGAATTCGAAGAAGATGTTGCCCAGGGCGATCAGGCAAACTCCGAGGAGCAGAAACTCAGGTTGCGGGAAAACAAAGAAGCATAGAGCGGTGAGGACAGCGGTGGCAGCGGTGTTGACGCCAAGCCACAGCTTGCGGCGCCCTCCGGCGTCTGACCGCTGGCCGGTGACCGGGGCAAGCAAGGCAATGGCGAGACCTGCAATGGCCAAAGCGGCCCCGAGGGCTGCCGAGGCGGCGTCCTCTCCACCGAAGGCGTTGGACGTCAAATAGACGGTGAAAACGAAGGTGGTCATCACCGCTTGGAAGGCAGCCGAGCCCCAGTCCCAGGAAGCCCAAGCCAGTATCTGCGCCTTCTTGGAGGCAACGGGTCCTGAGGCAAGCTCGGACGTCGGGTGGGAGGCTTCGGGAACTGCGGCCGCGTTCATAACTTGAATGCTATAGCGGCGCGGATATCGGTGGGCACATGACAGCCCCGTATGTGGACAACGTGGCTTTAAGCCGTGCGCGCACTCGGGTTCCCATGCCTAAAACTGTCCGAACCCATTGATAAACTAGGTAAACCGAACCCAACGTATGACCGCCTGCTCCAACTTTTGACAACATGTTCCTGACTTTGCGGAGATAAACAGTGATCACAGTTCTCGCCATCACCTTTGTTGCGGCAACTGTGGCGCCCTTGATCTTCAGCAAACTCGGAAGAAACGCGTTCTACGCCCTCGCCGCGGTTCCCGCAGGCGCTTTCATATGGCTGGTCCTTCAGTATGACGCCGTATATTCCGGTGGAGGCATAGAAGAAACTCTCCCTTGGATCCCCACCCTAAAGCTCGAACTCGCCTTCCGGATGGATCCATTGGCTTGGATCATGTCACTTCTGATCCTTGGCGTTGGGTCCCTGGTCCTGGTTTATTGTGCCCGTTACTTCAAGAACAAAGACTCAGGCCTTGGCGGTTTCGGAGCCCAACTCCTGGCCTTTGCCGGAGCCATGTTCGGTTTGGTGACTTCCGACGACCTCCTGATGCTGTTCATCTTCTGGGAGCTCACCACCATCCTGTTCTATCTGTTGATCGGCTATGCGCGCACCCGGTTGGCTGCCCGCCGTTCGGCGCTCCAAGCGCTCATGGTCACCACCGCTGGTGGTTTGGCCATGCTCGTAGGCCTCATCATCCTGGGTCAGGCTGCAGGAACGTACCGGATTTCGGCAATCCTGGATCAAGCCGGGACGCTCATGAGCGGACCTATGCAAGGCGCGGTGGCCGCCGCCGTCGTACTTGTCCTTTCCGGTGCGGTGACCAAGTCGGCGCTTGTTCCGTTCCACTTCTGGCTCCCGGGCGCCATGGCCGCTCCCACGCCCGTCAGCGCTTACTTGCATGCAGCGGCGATGGTAAAGGCCGGCATCTACATCGTTGCGCGCCTGGCTCCGGGTTTTTCGACGTCCGAATTCTGGCTGCCGGTGGTTCTCGGGCTGGGCCTGGCCACCATGCTGGTTGGTGGCTACCGGGCGCTTCGCCAAACCGACATCAAGCTCATCCTCGCTTATGGCACCGTCAGCCAACTCGGTTTCCTCACCATGGTGGTGGGGCTGGGTAAGCCGGACGCTGCCTTGGCCGGGCTGGGCCTGCTGCTCGCCCACGGCTTGTTCAAGGCGGCACTGTTCCTGGTGGTGGGGATCATCGACCACCAATCCGGTACACGCGACATCCGCAAGCTGTCCGGAGTCTTCCGTTCATCCCGGGCCCTCGGAGTGGTGGCCGGTATTGCCGCAGCGTCCATGGCAGGCGTGCCGCCACTGGCAGGATTTGTGGCCAAGGAGTCGGTCTTCGAAGCTTTTGTCCACTACGGCACCGGCGATCACGCTCCGGCCTGGGGCATCTGGATCCTGATCGGGCTTGTCATCGGTTCCATCCTCACTTTCGCCTACAGCGCTCGCTTCATGTGGGGCGCGTTTGCCGTGAAGCCGGGCGTGGAACCCACACCTTTCAAACCCATCAAGCCTGCCTTCCTTGCCGCCCCGGCCATCCTGAGCCTGCTGACCATCGCCTACGGCGTATGGCCGGTTCCCGTCGACACCTGGATCCAGCCTTACGCGGCGCTGTTCGCTGACGGCCCGGACGCCGTCGACGCCGGACACCTGGCTTTGTGGCACGGCATCACCCCTGCGCTGGGGCTGACAGCAATAACTTTTGCGGCCGGCGCTGCGATGTTCTATGGACGCAACCTCGTCTCCCGGGCCCAAAGCTTGGTCCCTGACTGGGTGGACGGCGACCGCGCCTACCAGAACACCATCGGCGCCTTGGACGATGTAGCGGTTTGGGTCACGGGCCGCACCCAGCGTGGTTCGCTGTACTTCTACCTGGCAGTCATTCTGACGGTCGCGTTCGCTGTGCCGGCGACCGCCTTGATCATGGCCAACAAGCCACTGCCGGACGGTATCTACGTCATTGACCCGAACTCCCCGTTGCAGTTGGTGGCTGGAGCCGGAATCGTGGTGGGTGCCTTGGCCGCAGTCCGTGCCAACAAGCGTTTCCTCGCCGTTCTGATGGTGTCCGTCACCGGCTATGGCATTGCCCTGATGTTCGCTCTGCAGGGTGCGCCGGATCTTGCCCTCACCCAGATGCTGGTGGAAACCATTGTGCTGGTGGCGTTTGTGCTGGCCATGCGCAGTCTGCCCGCAGAGCTCAGGGACAGGACCGGAGGTCGGCTCAGGGTGATCCGGGTGATCATCGGGGCGGCGTTCGGTATCACCATGATCTTTGTGGCGATCTACGCCATGGGCGCACGCGTAGCCACTCCCATTTCCCTTGATTTCCCCCGCTTGGCCTATGAAGGCGGCGGTGGTCTGAACGTGGTCAACGTGACCCTCGTGGATATCCGCGCCTGGGATACCTTTGGCGAGATTTCCGTGCTGGCCATTGCGGCCACGGGTGTCGCCAGCTTGATATTCGTCCGCAGCCGCGGCGATCGCATCAAGACTTCGGAGGCTGTGCCGGAAGGCAGCGTGGGGCGCCGCACCGGCGTCGACCGCGATTCGCACGACGGCGCCACGCTGGCTGTTGCCAAAAAGTTCACTGACGTCACCCGTGACGCGTGGCTGGTGGCCGGACGAACACTCGCGCCCGAGCGCCGCTCCATCATTTTCGAAGTGGTGACCAGGCTGATCTTCCACTCGATGATCGTCTTCTCCATCTACCTCCTCCTGGCCGGCCATAACCTGCCAGGTGGGGGATTCGCAGGAGGCCTCACTGCCGGCCTGGCCCTTACCATTCGCTATCTTGCCGGAGGCCGCTTCGAGTTGAGCGAGGCAGCCACCATCAGTGCGGGCACGCTGCTGGGGACCGGGCTTGCAACGGCGGCGGCGTCAGGAGTGGTTCCGCTCTTCCTTGGCGGTCAGGTATTCCAAAGCGCGATCATCGAGTTCTGGCTGCCCGTCTTTGGCGACGTCAAGTTTGTCACGTCCACCATTTTCGACATCGGTGTGTACATCGTGGTGGTGGGGTTGGCGCTGGACGTCCTCCGCAGTCTCGGTGCCGAAATTGACGAGCACTTTGAAGGTAAGGGCGCCCCGCTTGCGGAGGAAGATGCCGCCGAGCATCCGGAACTTGCCCACGAAGCCGCCGAGTCCGCTGCGCTCGGGAAGGGTAACTCATGAGCATCAACCTGACCTTGTTGATCGTCATGGGCGTCCTGTACGCCTGCGGCATCTACCTGATCCTTGAACGCAGCTTGACGCGTGTGTTGTTGGGTTTGATGTTGCTGGCCAACGCCACCAACATCTTGATCCTGAGCACCGGAGGTTATGCCGGCCTGGCACCGCTGTTCAGCAAGGAAACGGACCCGGAGACCTACAACGATCCCCTGCCCCAGGCGCTGATCCTGACGTCGATCGTCATTTCCTTCGCGGTGACGGCCTTCATGCTGGGGATCATCTACCGCACGTGGGTCCTGGCCCGCCAGGACGAGATCCAGGATGACCTCGAAGACGTACGCGTGGCCAAGACCCCGAGCTTCGATGCCGAAGACGACGCCATTGTTCCGCTGGAAACCTCGGAATTCGCAGTCACCCCGGCAAGCCCGGCGGATCGCGATAAACCCGATGCCACAGAGACCCCCAACACGGCACCAACCCGGGAAGGAGGCAGCGCGTGAACCTCGCAAACCTGTCGCCGCTAGCTGTCCTCCTGCCAATCCTGGGCGCTGCCCTGGCGTTCCTGCTGATCCGCCACCACAGCGCCCAACGGGTGGTCAGCATTGTCATTCTCAGTGCAACCCTCCTGCTCGAATGCCTGCTCCTGGTCTCCGTTTGGGACGGAGGGACCACCTCGGTCACTTTGGGCGGCTGGTTGCCGCCGTGGGGTGTGGTCCTTGTGGTGGACCAGTTCTCCTCGCTCATGCTGGTGGTCTCCACCGTGGTGAGCCTTGCGGTGTTGATCTACGCAACCGGGCAGGGTATGGCCGACGGCGACCAGGAAGCCCCTGTCTCGATCTTCCACCCCACCTACCTGATCCTGGTCGCGGGTGTCTCCAACGCGTTCTTGACCGGCGACCTTTTCAACCTCTACGTCGGTTTCGAAATCCTGCTGACCGCGAGCTACGTGTTGATGACGCTCGGCGGAACGGGGCCACGGATCCGTGCCGGAGTCACCTACGTGGTGGTTTCCGTGGTCTCCTCAGTGCTGTTCCTCATAGCGATTGCCATGATCTACGGGGCCACCGGAACCATCACCATGGCGGACCTGGCCATCAAGTTGGCTGAACTGGATCAAGGCACCCAGAACCTTCTGCACGTGATGCTGTTGGTAGCGTTCGGGATCAAGGCCGCCGTGTTCCCCTTGTCCTTCTGGCTTCCGGACTCGTATCCCACCGCCCCCGCTCCAGTGACCGCCGTGTTCGCCGGCTTGCTGACCAAAGTGGGCGTCTACGCCCTGGTCCGCACAGAAACGCTCCTCTTCCCGGGGGACACTCTCAACGTCCCGCTGATGGTGGTGGCGCTACTGACCATGATTGTGGGAATTCTGGGCGCCTTGGCCCAGAGCGACATCAAACGTCTCCTGTCCTTTACCTTGGTAAGCCACATCGGCTACATGGTGTTTGGACTGGCCATGAGCTCCGTAGCTGGTCTGGGCGCCGCAGTCTTCTACGTTGCCCACCACATCACCGTCCAAACCAGCCTGTTCCTGGTTACCGGCCTCATAGAGCGGCGTGGTGGAAGCTCCTCCATTGACCGTTTGGGCGGTTTGGCCAAGCTCTCGCCGTTGCTGGCATTGCTGTTCTTTGTTCCCGCGATGAACCTGGCGGGCATTCCACCGTTCTCCGGTTTCCTTGGCAAACTTGGGCTGCTGCAAGCAGGTGTGGAGCTGGGCACTCCGCTGGCAATAACACTTGTTGTAGGTGGCGTTGTGACCAGCCTGCTGACCCTGCTGGCTATCGCCCGGGTTTGGAACAGGGCCTTCTGGCGCAAGCCCGAAGACGCCGAGTATCCGGACCCCGTACTGAAAACTCCCGGGAACGTAGGAGTACTTCCCCGGACCATGGTCGGATCCACGGCTGGACTGGTGGTGTTCGGCGTTGCACTGACGGTGTTCGCTGGCCCACTGTTCAAGGTTGCTGACGGCTCGGCCGAAATCATGTTGGACCGTTCCGCTTTCATTCACTCGGTCCTGGGAGATTCCGTTGTTGTGCCGCCAGTGGCACAGCCCGAGGAGAAACAACAGGATCAACCTGCAACGGAAGATGCGCGGACCGGTGATGCCAAATGAGCCGTAAACCGATCTCATTCCGCACCGAACTGCCGCTGCTCATTTGGTTGGTCATTGTGTGGGGTGCGCTGTGGCGGGACTTCAGCCCGGGCAACCTCCTGTTCGGTGCCCTGATTGCCGTCTTGGTGGCTAAGTTCTTCTACCTTCCGCCCGTAGAGCTCAGCGGCAGGTTCAACGTCCTGCGCGCCATACCCTTCGCGCTGATGTTCCTGGCCAAAGTAGTGGCAGCGAGCTTCCTGGTGCTGTACCTGGCTGTAGCCAAGGGCCCCAAGGTTCGCAGCGCCGTCGTCGCCGTTCCGTTGCGGAGTCATTCCGATCTCATGGTCACCGCTACCGGCCACGTGATCTCGCTGATCCCGGGGTCCTTGGTGGTGGAGGTGGACCGCTCCACGTCCACGTTGTACCTGCACGCCCTGAACATTTACGAAGAGGCGGATATTGACAAGATCCGTCAGGAAACCCAAGCCATTGAAGCAGGACTGATCCGCATTATGGGCACGCGTGAAGAAGTCGAGGCTCTCAAAGCTGAGCAACGGCCCGGGCTGGAAGGGGCAGCGCTGTGAAAGAAGTAATCCTGGTGGTTACCGCCGTGATCCTCAGCCTCGCCGCCGCGGGTGCGATCATCCGAATCGCCATCGGTCCGTCGCTCCTTGACCGCGTTCTGGCATCGGATGTCTTGCTGGCAATCCTCGGTGCTGCTCTGGCAATCGACATGGCCATGAACAAGCACCTTAACAACCTGATGCTGCTGGTAGCGCTGGCCGTCATCGGGTTTATCGGCTCGGTGACGGTTGCCCGATTCGTGGCCGAGCGGAGGGAACAGAGCAATGAGTCCTGAAGCCACCGGCCTTGACGCCGTGATCGATGTTGTCACCGCTGTGTTCCTCATAGTGGGAGCCCTGATGTCCCTTGGCGCCGCCATCGGACTGCTGAGATTCCCGGACCTCATGAGCCGCATGCACGCAGCCACTAAACCGCAGGTCCTGGGGCTGTTCCTCATGCTGGCTGCAATCGGACTCCAGATGCGGACCTGGTGGGTGTGGCCGGTTCTGCTGGTGGCGTGGATTTTCCAGCTCCTCACGGCCCCCGTGTCCGCCCACATGGTGGGCCGCTCTGCATACAGAACCAAGCATGGTCACCGCGAAAAGCTCACCAAGGATGAACTGGAGGCCGTGGTCCAAAGGGCTGCTGCCGGCCAGGAACCCGGGAACAGCAACTAACTGACGAGTCAACACAGCGACGAGGTCACCCGGGAGGATGACCTCGTCGCTGTTGTCTTAAGTAGGCCTAGACGATGTCGTGGCTTTTGGCGAAGCGCGCGATGGCACGTTGCGTGCCCCGGCTCGCCAGAACCTGGATGAGCGTGCTGACGAAGGCGGAGATCAACGCAAAGGTCAAGGCCGAACGCAGGCTGGCCTCCATGTCGTCATTACCCAGGGGTGGCTTGTTGCCGGTGGCCTTTTCCCAGCCTTTGTTCACGAGTTTGGTGCCCACGAAGCCTGCTCCGAGGCTCACTCCGGCACCGATCAGCTTGAAGAAGAGGTTCATGCCCCCAGCCTAGCCGTCTGCGGCCCCTCCCAAGTGTCAGCGGCGGTTTTCCCGTTCCTTGAGGAAAGCGGCCATTGAACCAACCGGAGCCAGTACCGGAACAACCTGGTGATCGGCAGACCACACTTGGTCCACTGTTCGGAACCCGGCGATTTCCTTGAGCAGGTAATACGTGGGTGGCATCAGCTTCAGGGTGCCGGCCGCTTCCGCTGCAAGAATTTCCGCCACAGGCATCCACAGTGATTGCCAGGCCTCGGTGGTTTGATGCTGGGGTTCGGCACCGGGGGAGGGCTTGGCAACGTAAAAGTAGGTGTCGAATCGCTTGGGCATGTCTGTGGGGGTGATCCAGTTGGCCCACGGGCGGAGCTGCTCCGCCTTGATGTTCAGGCCGGCCTCCTCCTGAACCTCGCGTATTGCTGCAGTGAGTACTGTCCCGGCGTTTCTGGTTGCTTCGGCCGGCTCCGCGCTGATGGAGCTCTGGTTCCAGTCGGCTGCGTGACGTTGGAGCAGTTCCTCGGAGTAATCCCACCCGGAAGCATCGGCGGGATCCACACGTCCGCCGGGGAAGACCACCATGCCGGCAGCGAAATCCATGGTGCTGACCCTGTGCTGGACGAAGGCTTCGAGCCCGCCCGTCGCATCACGGAGCAGGATGACGCTCGCGGCCAAACGCGGTTGGGGCGCAGTGCCGTCAGTAGTGGGAAGGTCGGTCATGAAATGTGCCCCTTTGCCGCGGTGAAGTCTGCTGGTTCATTCTCTCAGGTCCCGTTGTGGGGCCTGGTGTGCGTGTCAGGACGCGGGGATAGGGCGCAGAGTGGGCCTCGCAACGCACCTCGTGCTCGTTGTGGGGCCTGGTGTGCGTGCCAAAACGTAGGGGAAGGGCGCAGAGTGGGCCTCGCAACGCACCGCGTCCTCGTTGTGGGGCCTGGTGTGCGTGCCAAAACGTGGGTTTGGGGCGCAGAGTGGGCCTCGCAACGCACCCCGTTCTCGTTGTGGGGCCTGGTGTGCGTGCCAAAACGTGGGTTTGGGGCGCAGAGTGGGCCTCGCAACGCACCCCGCAGCCGTTGTGGGGCCTGGTGTGCGTGCCAAAACGTAGGGGAAGGGCGCAGAGTGGGCCTCGCAACGCACCCCGCAGCCCCCGGCACGTCCGATTGTGACCGGCCCCCGGCAATCAATCAGCACCCGCAACACCCGCAGGTGTAAACTGAACCAGCCCATCAGGGCAGATTTGATAACGACAGGGGAGCGCCGCCGTCGGACTCTGCAGAGATGCAGAAGACGCGAGGGCGCTGAGAGTGCGGACAGCCGCAGACCCTCGAACCTGATCCGGTTAGTACCGGCGCAAGGGAGTCGAGCTTCTCAGAGTGTCCGGATCCGGACGGCGAAGGCCAACGGGTTCCGGGGAGCACTTTCCCCTCCTGTAACCTCAGGAGGCAGAAAAATGACCACGGTAAACGTGAAGAAGGCCAGTTATAACTGGCGTGTTGTAGACATTGTTGTGGCGGCCTTGATCGCCATTGCGGGCGGCGTGATTTTCTGGGCATGGTCCCAGGGCGCGGCCTTGGTTTCCATCCCCATGAACGCGACGTATCCGCCGCTCACCGGCCTGATCGCCGGCGGCTGGATGATCCCCGCTGTTCTTGGAATGCTCATCATCCGCAAGCCGGGCGCGGCCTTGTTCTGCGAAGCTGTGGCAGCCACGGGCGAACTCATCATGGGCTCGCAATACGGCACCACGGTTCTCATTTCCGGCGTTCTGCAGGGCCTGGGCGCCGAGCTGATCTTCGCCGCTTTCCGGTACAGGAAGTTCAACCTGCCCACAGCGCTCCTCGCGGGCGCCGGCGCAGGCCTCTTCTGCGGTTTGAACGATTCCTTCCTGCCGTGGGGCTGGAACATCGCCTACGAAGCCGTGGACAAGTTGGCGTACATCACCTTCACCACGATTTCCGGTGCGATCATCGCCGGCGCGCTCTCCTGGGTTGCGACCCGAGGCCTTGCCAAGACCGGCGTGCTGAGCTCCTTTGCCTCACGTAAGGCCGCTTCGGAGCCCGTTTTCAGCTGATGTCCGCCACGCATAGCGGCACGGTGCGGCCTGCTGCCATCACAGCTGAGGGCTGGGGGTGGCGGCATGCCGGCCGGGCCCAGGCTGCCGTTCAGGGCCTCGATCTCCGGATTGAACCGGGGGAACGTGTGCTGCTCCTGGGTCCTTCCGGTGCCGGCAAATCCACGCTCCTGCATGCCCTCGCGGGTGTGCTGGGGGACGAGGAAGACGACTCGGATGAGACCGGCTCCCTGCTGATCGACGGCGTTGCTCCCCGTGAGCAGCGAGGCCGCGCCGGGCTGATGCAGCAGGACCCGGAAACGCAGGTGGTCCTGTCCAGGGTGGGGGACGATGTTGCCTTTGGCGCAGAAAACCTTGCCGTCCCGCGGGAGGAGATCTGGGAGCGCGTCCATGAAGCGCTCGACGACGTAGGGTTGCGTACCGCTGCAGGCGGCGGTTTGGCGTTGGATCACCCGACGGCGGCACTCTCCGGTGGCCAGAAGCAGCGCCTTGCGCTGGCAGGTATTTTGGCGATGCGACCCGGGCTGATCCTGCTGGACGAACCAACGGCCAACCTGGATCCGGCCGGGGTATTGGAGGTCCGCGACGCCGTTGGCAGGTGTCTGGATAAGACCGGCGCCACACTGGTTGTGGTGGAACACCGCGTGTCCGTGTGGAAGGACCTGGTGGACAGGATCGTGGTCCTGCAGCCAGGCTCCGCAAATGCGGCGGGAACGGGCAGCGTGGCAAACGGCGGTGTCCTCTTGGACGGGCCGCCGGATCAAGTTCTATCAGAAGCCCGCACCATGCTGATCTCTGCTGGCGTCTGGGTGCCGGGGTACGTCCCGGCAACCCGGCAACGCCGGAATGAACCCCCTTCCGCCCAGCTCCTCCTCGCGGCACAGGACCTGGCGGTTTCCCGGGAAAAGCCACGACGCAAAGGCTTCAAGACCGTCCCGCCGGTGCCGGTTCAAACGGGCATCACGGCACAGGTCAGGGCTGGCCAGGCGTTGACCATCACGGGGCCGAACGGTGCCGGCAAGTCCACTTTCGCGCTCACGTTGGCCGGCCTTCTGGCACCGGTGGACGGCAAGGTCAGTGCCGCCGTCGAGCTTTCCGAGGGCGCCGGTATTGACCCGTACAAATGGAAAGCCGAGCAGCTTATCTCCCGAATCGGCACGGTGTTTCAGGAACCTGAGCACCAGTTTGTTACAGGGAACGTCATGGATGAGCTCATGTTCGGTCCCAAGCATCTGGGCCATGGCGAGGACCGTGTGGACGAACTGCTGGAGCGCCTGCGGCTGACACATCTGGTGGATGCCAACCCGTACACCTTGTCCGGTGGTGAGAAGCGGCGGCTTTCGGTGGCCACGGTCCTCGCGGCCCATCCGAAAGTGCTTGTCCTGGACGAGCCCACGTTCGGTCAGGATGCCAATACCTGGGCAGAGTTGGCGTCGTTCCTTTCAGAGTTGCTGGACGCCGGAACCGCGGTGGTATCGGTGACCCACGACCAGGAGTTCAGTGCTGTTCTGGGTGGAACCGAGTTGCAGATGGGCCCGGTCCAACAGGGTGAAGCAACGCATCAGGAAGCGGGTGCAGCATGAGGGACGCTGTGAATCTGCGCGGAAACCATGCACTCCTGACCAAGGCCAATCCGTTGGCCAAGTTCGTGTCAGTCTTCCTGATTTCCCTGGTGCTGGCCTTATCCATCGACTGGGTATCGGCTTCCACGGCGCTCCTTGCCGAACTTGCGATCTTTCCGTTGGCAGGGCTCACCCTGAGGCTCTTGTGGCAGCGCGCGTGGCCTCTGATCATCGCGGCAGCCATTGGCGGCTGGAGCACCGCAATAGTTGCGGCGGACAGCGGGGCTGTAGTGCTCGACGTCGGACTCTGGTCCATCAGCGAAGGTTCCCTTGAGCTGGGGCTGGGTTTCATGCTGCGCGGCTTGGCGATCGCCCTGCCCGCGATTCTGCTCATGACCTGCACGGATCCCACCGACTTGGCTGATGCTTTGGCACAGAAGGCAAAGCTGCCGCATCGCTTTGTGCTGGGCTCCCTCGCTGCGATGAGGCTGGTGGGGCTCATGGCTGAGGAATGGCAGACAATCGGCATGGCCCGACGCGCCCGTGGGGTGGGTTCCCGGGGAACCCCGTTCCAACGGATCAAAGCAACCCTCGGCCAGAGCTTCGGTCTCCTGGTTCAGGCGGTTAGGAGGGCTTCCCGGCTGGCAGTGACCATGGAAGCGCGCGGTTTCGGCGGCGGACAAAGGACTTGGGCCCGTGAATCCACGTACTCAATGCTGGATGCGTGGGTGCTCCTGGGCGGAGCGGTCATCGCAGCGGGCGCAGTGCTGACGGCCGTAGGGGCGGGAACCTGGAGCTTCGTCTGGCGCTAAGGCTTCATGCAGCGCGGTGTGCCCCGGCGCCAGCGTGCCGCCGGCCGATTGGGGGTGCCGGCGGCATGCTATGCCTGGCTACTGTGCTTGCTGCTGTTGAATCTCGTCAAAGCCCGCACGCGTGAGGAACCCCAACTGGGCTTCCTTCTCCGCGAGCTGAATGATGGGGCCCAACTCAAAGCAGGTGGCTTCCAGGCGCCGGAGAGCTTTGGCGTTGCGGGAATCCGGCTCCACCACAATCCGATCCTTGCCGGGCAGGGAGAACATGTATTTGATCAGGGATGTGCCCAGCCGCGGAGTGAAATGCGGAATGGGCCGGGTGGCGGGGGCCAGGAGCAGGTGCATGCCGATATCTGCTTCGCGGGCGGGGTAGGCCTCGCCCACAGGATCGTGCAAGGGCTCGTAGGTCTGGAACAGAGCCAGCGGTTCTCCATCAAGGACGGCCAGGAACGCGTGGTGGGTGTCCAACGAGTCAAGGAACTCGTAGATTTCCTGCACGTGTTCCCGGGTGTGTTCGGTCATGCCCCAGAACTTGGCCCGGGGCTGGGTAACCCATTGGTAGATGAGCTCAATGTCCTCGCCGGGGACCAGCGGAACAAGCCGCAGGGCGCCCCATCCTTCGAGGTCTTCGGAGTAGACGGTGGTGCGGACGGAGAAGTCCTGGGTGGTGGTGGTCATGGCTTCCTTCGGGGCTGATGCGGGCTGATCGGGGCTGATGCGGGCTGTGCGGAGTATTGCGGGTTCGCTGGGGGTCGGGGTGGATCAGGGAATGTCTTTGGTCAGTTCGGGCCAGTCAGTGACTACCGGGGCGAGTTGCCCTGCAGTCCAGAGCGCGAGCTGATCGGAGAAGTGCTGGTGACCCGGCGCACCGGAAGCGCCGAAAGGCACAATCCAACGGCTGTTGCGCCGATCGGACAGGTCCCAGACGTACCGGGCTACGGGGCCGCGGAAGCTTCGGTCATCAACACCGGGGAGGCTCTCAGTGCATAGAACGCAGCCGGTGTCGCCACTGAGTTCAGCACTGGGCGCAGCTGATGCGAGCGGCCCGGGAAGCACATGTACGGGCAGGAGCTTGTGCCGCTCACCCCACAGGGCTCCGTTGAGCAGCACCTCCTCCAGCGCAACCACCTCGAGCGCAGCCGCAGCTTCCACGTCAATGGTGATTCCAAGTTCGGCGCCGCGAACCAGCAGGGTCTCCACAGCGAAACCGATGCGGGATGCCACGGACAACCATGGCCCGAACAACGGCGAGTAGCCGGTGGGTTCAGTCAGGGGAGCCAGCGCGGAGTGCCGGGCCAGGCGCTGGACCACGGCACCACGCCAAGCTGCAAAGACCGCCGCTGGGTGGCTGTCGGCGTCCATCCGGCCGTCCCAGGAGAGCAACACAGACCGCAGGCCCTTCGCTTCCCCGGACAGGTCCCCAGTGTCCATGGCCAGGAGAACTGACCGGAACAGAGGCCACGGACCCAGCAAAGTATCGGTGTGGATAGCCTGCATGGTGTCCACGGACAAGGGGCCCGGAGCCGTCTCCAGCAACTCCCTGATGCGCAGCGCGCGGTGTGGAGGGGCAAACTCCATGGCCACAGCGTCACCGCCCCCTGCCTGTCGATCGTTAGCGCTCACTGCCAACGTCCGGACTTCGGCGCGGGGCAGGATCACATACTGGCCCTCCCAGTCGTGGCGGGCGGAGAAAGCCGGAGCGGGCAAGCGCCTGTTGGCCGGATTCCGCTGCGGAACCAGTCCGGCAACAAAATGCCGGACAGACCCGCCCGCGTCCGCGGCCACCACACTGTTGACCGGCTCCACCCACGCATCGAACGCAGCCTCAACCTCGGAGACGCTCCGGCTGCGCAACAGCGGCAGGAGGGCCTCGAAACCCAGCCGCCCCTCAACCCTGGCCGGGAAACGCAAACTCAGGGCGCCGCCGTCGGGCGTTTCAGAGATGACCGGGCCGCGGGCGGTTTCAAGAATCTCAACGGAGACATCCGCGCCGCCGCGGACCGTTATGGTCTCGGAACTGACAGCGACGGGTTCCCAGGTTTCGGCTCCCCGTGCCTCGATGCGCTCGCCTGAGGTGTCGGTGATCCGGCGCAGCTCCTCGATGAAGAGGTCCTGGTAGTCGGCCATGGCGTTGGTGATGGCCCAAGCGGTGTTGCCGGTCTGGGCGAAATGGGGCAGGCCGGGAACTCCGGGGAACGCGAAACCGATGGCGTCGAACTCGGGGCAGGCCAAACGTATTTGCTGGTAGACGCCGGGCAGTTCCATGAGCCGGTGGGGGTCGCCGGCTATCAATGGCAGGCCGCTGGCAGTGGTGGAGCCGTGGGCGGCCCACGCGTTACTGCCCGACCAAACGGGGGCTTCAATACTGAACAGGCTCACGGCGTCCTCGCCAAGGGTCCGTGCCACGTGTGCCCTGAAGAGTTTGTTGGGGAACGTGGAGAACAGGATGTGGTGGACCAGGAAAACACCCAGCGGGGTCCACGGATTCCACGGCTCGGGTTCGCAGCCGGATTCGCTGAACTCCGGGCCGCCGCGGAGCCCGTCTTCCAGCGCCTGGTTGACGCCCGCCACGTATTGGGCACACCAGTGCTGAGTGCCGGCGTCGAGGTTTTCAAAGCAGCGACGCGCAGTGTCATCCAGCCGTGCTTGGCGGGCGAAGCGGTCCCAGGGAACGGCGTCGGGCCCCAGCACTTCGGCTGTGCGGCCTTCAGATCGCCAGCGCTCCAACTCGATCTGCCAGGAGCGGTCCGCCGCGGCATTCATACCTTGCAGAAAGGCGAGTTCGTCGGTTGAATCAGCCCACAATTGCGGGATTCCCCACTGATCCCGGTAGGTTCCGGGGCCGCCTGCCGGGGCGGGTTGCTGCGTTGGGGCAGGCGTCATAATCTCAGGCCGCTTTCAAGCTTAGGTTAGGCTTACTTAAGCTCAAGATAAATGGCTTTGGCCCCGTTCACAAATCGTGGACATTCGTGAAGGAGTGTTGCTTGAAGCGCAATTGGGAAGGCGTCGTCCTCAAAGTCATGGGCGCCAAGGATTTCACCCTTGAGGTCACCGGAAGCGAGGAGATCACTCCGGACTTCCTCCGTGTGCACGTGCGTGACGGCGGACTCCTGGAGCGCAGCGGCCTGCATCCCACCATGTGGATCCGGCTCTGGTTCAACGATTCCGGGAAGGCTCATCAACGCGCCTACACCTTGGCCAATGCCTCCCCTTCTGAGGGAACGTTCAGCATGGACTTCGCGATGCACCAGGGTGTGGCTGCCGATTGGGCCCGCTCAGTGCAGCCCGGCGACACCATCGATGCCACTGTCCAAGGCAGCTCCTTCGCTTTCCCGCAGCCGGCCCCGCGGCGGATCTGGGTGGTAGGCGATCCCGCTTCCATCCCGGCCATCAATTCACTGCTGGACGAGAGGCAGCGTGTTGCTAAAGGTGCCGCTCCCGTGACGGCGTGGCTTGAATACCAGCACGACGCCGATCCCTCCCTTGAGGTGCGTGCTGCCGATTCCGACGTCGTCACCTGGCTTCCGCGCAAACGCGACGGGGCCGCGCTGGTGGAGGAAGTCTGCGCTGCGCTGACGGCAGAGACCGTCTCCGTTGGAGGGGACTTCTTCTGGATTGCCAGCGAAGCATCCAGCACGCGCGCAATCGTCAAGCACCTGAGGAAAGAACTGGGCGTGGACAAGCACCGGATTGATGCGTTGGGATACTGGAGGGTCTAGCGCTCCGCCGGTTATTCGCGCCAGCTAAGGAAGCCCTTTTGCCCCTCCGGCGGCGTCAGCACCACGTCGCGTCCATACTTCTTCCTGGCGTCAGCCCCGGAGAAGGCGTCAGGGACGATGCGGACCGCTTTGGTGACTTTGCCGTCCTTCAAGAAGACGAAGAGTGCCGGTGACGCGGTGTAGCGGCTCTCCTTGGTGAGGGGCTCACCAAAAGCTTCCTCAATGTCCTTTGCCGGGGTTCCTGACGTGACAAAACCTGCTTGGTCCCAGTCAAAGTCCGTGGCATCGGCCAGCTTGAGCGCAGTGCCGTTCGTAGCGGACTCCAAAACCTGATTGTTGAGGTGGTCGTTCGTTTCGGGCATGACGGATCCTCCGAGGGAACAGGCGGCCAAGGCGCAGGCCAGAACCAAGATGAGCAAGCTGGTCAAGGTGACGCGGGGCGCCCCGGTCTTGGGGCGGCGTCGTAAGTTCTTGGCGGAAGGAAGACTCACGAAGTAGTCCTGGACTCGTCGTTGAACTCCGGATCTTCGCCAGGCGCGGGCTCGGCATTGCCGGCGTCGCCCGTCTGGTCCGCAGGGATCTGGTTTGACGGGTGCGGCAACAGGTCCGGCCCCACCACCACAGTGTCTCCGTTATTGACGGCTTCCTCGATCAAGTCTGCAAGCTCCTCAGCACTGGCATCCGGGTTGGCGATGGCCACATTGCGACCAACCTCATTGTTGTACAGATCCATTGCTTCGCGTGGAGCGGGGTTTCCGGGGAGTTGCTCGTGGGCTGTGGCGTAGTCCTCAGCCCAGTCAGCGCCGAACTCCTTGACCATGAGGGCGTTCCAGTAGGCGTGGCGGAAAGCGTCGTTCTGGTCATCGTTGCGGTCTTCGCTGGGGAAGCGCTCATCGGCAACACTGAAGGCGTCGTCGTGGATGCCCTTAAAAGCGTTCAGCTCAAAGGGGCCCAGGCCGTTCAGCAGTTCCGCTTCCTTCTCGGTAACCACCCTCTGATCCGTCACGAACCGCAACGGATCCCAATCGCCGGGCCAGTTGGTGGTCTCGGCATCGCTGACTTGGTACTGCTCCAGGATTTCCTGGGGTGTGGGCTGGGCGGGGTCTGTGGCCTTTGTTGTGGGATCATTCGCCGGTTTGGCAGTGTCGCCGGAATTCCCTGAGCCGCCGCTGCCTGAGCCGCCGCTGCCGCCGCTCCCGCTGCCGCTCCCGCTCCCTGTGGACGCGCTCGACTGCTCGTCCGCGTTGGTGAGCACAGACTTGGACGCTTCTTCTATCCCTCGCGAGGTCCTTTCAAGAAGCGGACGTAAGTGGCCCTGCCATTCGGAGGCGAAGCGTTTGGCGTCCTGTCCGTGCCAGTAGCCACCCTGCGCAATCAAGGAGTCGAGTTCCCGGGCGCGGGTTGTCAGCAGCGAGGCCCCGCTGGCAAGGGTATTTGAGAGTGCTTTGAGCTGATCGACGTCGGCGCCGTAGAAAGGCATATTTCCCCCTGAGCTTTCCCGTCCATCCTTCGCCAACTCCAATGCGGGCACAATGGGGAGCTCTGCCCTTGTGGAAAACTGAGGGAAAGCGTTCGCTCAAGGTGAGCAGCCGGCGTCGTGCTTTATATCGCACAGAACGGGTACCGTGTGATGTAGACCGCTGAATCAGCGATTTGCCCTTCACTTCTAACTCACTTGTGATATTTTTTTGGTATGACGCAACCTACCGCCGAAAATGTAGGCCTCCTGCTCCGCGACGCCCGTGGCGAAAAGGGCTGGACGCAGGGGCAGCTGGCTACTGAGCTGGGAACCAGCCAGAGCGCAATCGCCCGGATGGAACAGGGAAAGCAGAATCTCAGCCTCCGGATGATCGAACGCCTCGAAGCTATTTTTGGGCGTTCCATCGTCAAAGTGGGTAAGCCGCAAATGACCCACCTCCGTGTGGAGGGTGGCCGCACCCTCTCCGGTGAAGTGGACGTTAACAGCAGCAAGAATGCCGGCGTGGCCCTCTTGTGTGCAAGCCTCATCAACCGTGGCACCACCACCCTGCGTCGGCTGGCACGGATTGAGGAAGTCAACAGGATCGTTGAAGTCCTGACCTCCATCGGTATGGAATGCACTTGGCTCAACGGCAGCGACCTCCGCATCCGACGCCCCGAGGTCCTGGATCTGGAGTCCATGGACGTGGACGCTGCCCGGCGCACCCGCAGCGTCATCATGCTGCTGGGTCCGCTCCTGGATGAAACCAGCGAATACCTCCTTCCCTATGCCGGTGGCTGTGACCTCGGAACGCGCACCGTGGAACCCCACATGCAGGCGCTTCGCCAGTTCGGCCTTGAGGTAGAGGCGAAGTCCGGTTTCTACTCCGTGACTGCCCCTCCCGCCGACGATCTCAACCGCTCCTTTGTCCTCACCGAACGCGGCGATACCGTCACGGAGAACGCCATCATGGCGGCCGCCCACCGCGAGGGCACCACCATTAT
Organism: Paenarthrobacter aurescens; assembly: GCF_041549525.1. Taxonomy (NCBI): domain Bacteria; kingdom Bacillati; phylum Actinomycetota; class Actinomycetes; order Micrococcales; family Micrococcaceae; genus Paenarthrobacter; species Paenarthrobacter aurescens. Next base: position 3,784,188 of record NZ_CP157456.1, on the reverse strand, counting down.
TCGCAACGCCAGCCCCAACTACATGGTGCAGGACCTTTGCTTCTACTTGCAGGGACTCGGCGTGGAGATCGAGGGCGTCGGCACCACCACGTTGAAGATCACCGGACGCTCCGCCATTGACGTGGACATTGAATACTTCCCGTCTGAGGACCCCATTGAGGCCATGAGCCTGATCACCGCGGGGATCGTCACCAACTCCGAGGTCACCATCCGCAGGGTGCCCATCGAGTTCATGGAAATCGAACTGGCCACCCTGGAGCAGATGGGCCAGAAGCTCGAAATTTCCGGCGAATACATGGCACGCAACGGACGCACCCGGCTGGTGGACGTCACCACCAAGCCTTCGGAACTCCACGCGCCGCAGGACAAGATCCACCCCATGCCGTTCCCGGGGCTGAACATTGACAACCTGCCGTTCTTCGCCGTGATCGCAGGCAACGCCGAGGGCCAGACCATGATCCACGACTGGGTTTATGAGAACCGTGCCATCTACCTGACGGAACTGAACAAGCTGGGCGCCCAGGTGCAGTTGCTGGATCCGCACCGGATTTACGTCAACGGACCCACCAAATGGCGTGCCGCGGAGATCGGTTGCCCGCCGGCACTTCGCCCGGCTGCTTGCCTGCTCCTTGCCATGCTTGCTGCCCGTGGCACGTCCGAGCTCCGGAATATCTATGTGATTGAGCGCGGCTACGAGGACCTTGCCGAACGTTTGAACACCATCGGCGCGAAGATCGAGTACTTCCAGGACTAGGTTCGGCCAAAGTGCGGCCGGTCCTGTTCTTGAGGACGTCCCCGCGCGAGGACTCTGGCCCTGCCCTGTCCTGGCCGGGACTCCTGACGCAGAATGAAGCATGCGGACTGTCGGGGTTGAGGAAGAGCTGCTCATTGTCGATCCTGTGACGGGTGAGCCACTGGCCCTCGCGGACGCGCTGCTGGCCGGTCACCATGAACCGGCAACCACAACCGGTCTTGGCCACGAGCTCAAGCTGGAGCAAATTGAAACCCAAACCCGCCCGTGCCACAGTCACAGTGAACTCCTGGAGCAGATCCGCCGTGGCCGTTCCATGGCCAACGAGGCTGCCCGCCGGCACGGAGCACGCATTGCTGCGATGGCCACCTCGCCCTTGGCTTCGAACACGCACACCACTCCGGACCCACGGTATGCGGAGATGCTGGACCGCTTCGGCATCATAGCCACGGAGCAATTGACGTGTGGATTCCACGTGCACGTCTCCGTGGAGTCGCCGGAGGAAGGGGTGGTGGTCCTGGACCACATCCGGGACAAACTCGCTGTGCTGACGGCACTGACCGCCAACTCACCCTACTGGCGGGGCCTGCCCACCGGATTTGACAGTTACCGGACGCAAGCCTGGAACCGCTGGCCGACATCCGGCCCGTCAACCATTTTCGGCTCGCTGACGGCGTATCGACGCCTCGTCAAACGTCTCTTGGATACGGGCGTGATCCTGGACGAGGGCATGATCTACTTTGACGCCCGCATCTCCCGGGACCACCCCACCGTTGAAGTCCGGGTCGCTGACGTCTGCCTTCGTGCTGAGGACGCGGCACTGATAGCGGTGCTGGTGCGGGCCTTGGTGGAGACGGCTTCACTGGAAATGCTCGACGGCGTGGAACCCACCGCGGTGCCCACGGCGATCCTGCGGATGGCCAGCTGGCAGGCCAGCAACTCAGGTCTGCGCGGAGATCTCCTTGACTTTGGCGACTTCCTGCCTCAGCCAGCAGCCGAGGTGGTGTGGGCGTTGGTTGATTACCTGAGCCCCGTCCTGGACGACCAAGGGGAGCTGGAGCTGGTCAAAGAAGGGATCTCGGAGCTACTGCAGCGGGGAAACGGTGCGCGAGAGCAACGGGAAGCCGCGGACCGTTACAACACAAGGCGTGGCGACGGGCAGAGGCAGCCGGGAAGTCCTCCGAGCAACGAAGCATTGGCCGCCGTGGTTGGGCATGCTGCGAAAGTGACGGTCCGCGGGGGTGCGGCCGGGGCGCATCAGGACCGTTCGCCCTTACTGTCCCGGGTCCGGAGACCGTAGCTTTCTTCCGGCTCCTCCCACGCCATCAAATATGCTCCCGCAAGCCCCTCAACCAGGTAGAAAGCGAACGGCGGAATGTCCTTCTTGGCTACCAGGATGGCGCCGTAAATGGGTGCGGAGGCCGCGGCCGTGATTCCTATCCATCGTTTGGCAGGCAAGGAAAGCAGGCTGCCGCCGAGCGCTGCCAAAGCCACAACATGCAGCCCGGAATACGTCAGGAACGGGGCGTTGGATCCACGGCGGTAGGCAAAGCCCTCAATATCAAACGCCCGCCGGGCAAGGCTGGAGACGAAAAGCGGGGCACCTGCCAGCAGTGCGGCCGCAGCGGCGAAAGCCCACTTCTTCGCCCTCCTGCCTGAGGTGCCCGAGTCCGGAATGGAGCGGGCGAACGCTGCGAATCCCACAGGCACTGCGGCGGTTCCGGCAGCGGTAAGGTGCTGCCCCGTGATCCAGCCGCGATGCCCTGCCTGCAGCATACGGAGGCGCTCGGCGTCGTCGGGGGTGATGTAAACCCGTGAGACGGGCGAGATGCCGACGAACCACACCACCGTGCCGGCAACAATGACTGCTCCGGCACGGCGATAGGGATGGTTCCCGCTCATGGCAGCAAGGTTAGACCTGTTTGAGGGCCTTCTCCAGATCCGAGATGAGATCCTCCACGTCTTCAAGTCCCACGGAGAGGCGGACCACGCCATCGGAAAGCCCGATCGCCGCCCGACCTTCAGGCCCCATGGCCCTGTGGGTGGTGGTGGCGGGGTGGGTGATGAGTGACTTGGAATCGCCCAGGTTGTTGGAGATGTCGATGACGCGGAGGCCGTCGAGCAAGGCGAACGCAGCCTCTTTTGCTGACCGCCCGGCCGAGGGGGACAGTTCGAATGTCAGCACCGTGCCGCCCGCCTTCATCTGCTTCGCAGCAAGCTCGTACTGCGGGTGGGACTTGAGCAACGGGTACTTGACCCAGCTGATGGCAGGCTGCTGCTCGAGCCACTCTGCGATCTTCAAGGCGGACGCCGAGCTGTGGTTTACGCGCAGCCCTATTGTCTCAAGGCCCTTGGTCAGCACCCAGGCATTGAACGCGGACAACGAGGGGCCGGTGTGCCGCATGAGTTGCTTGACCGGACCATCAATGAATTCCTTGGTGCCCAGGATCGCGCCGCCCAGGACACGTCCCTGGCCGTCGATGTGCTTGGTACCGGAGTACACGATCACATCGGCGCCCAGCTCACCGCAGCGTTGCAGCAGGGGAGTGGCGAATACGTTGTCCACCACCACGGTGGCCCCGGCGGCATGCGCCAGATCACTGACCGCGGCGATGTCCACGATCTCCTGCATGGGGTTGGAAGGTGACTCGAAAAAGACCGCAGTAGTGGGCTCGGAGAGGGCTTCGCGCCACTGGTCCAGGTCCGGGCCGTCCACGAACACCGTATGGACGCCCCAGCGGGGCAGGATCTCATTGAGGATCACAAAGCAGGATCCGAACAAGGACCGGGCAGCTACCACGCGGTCGCCGGCAGCCAGGAGAGCGCCCAAGGCGGTGAAGACCGCAGACATCCCTGAGGCCGTGGCAAAGCATGCCTCGGTTCCCTCGAGCAGCCGCAGCCGCTCCTGGAACGTTGCGACGGACGGGTTGCCGTAACGGGAGTAGACGAAGCGCTCGTCCTCACCGGTGAAGGCACGCTCGGCCGCAGCGGCGGATTCATAAACGAAGCCTGAGTTCAGGAAAACGGGTTCGGACGTTTCCTGGAAGTTGGTACGGTCAAGGCCACCGCGGACGGCCTGGGTGTCAGGGCTCCAGCCGGCGGCGTCAGGATTGAAGGTCACTTACTCGGTCCCCAGATTCGTAGGCAGGCCACGGTTCTTCCAGCCGTTGACCGTGCGTTCGCCGTAGCGGTCCGGTTCGCCTTCAAAACCTTCCAGGACGTTGTAGGAGGTATAGCCGGCCTGCGTTGCGGCAATCGCGGCGGAGATGGAGCGCTGGCCGGAACGGCACAGGAACACAAGTTCAACTGAATCGTCCTCGGGTGCCTGCTGCCGCAAGTCCTCGATGAAACGGGAGTTGGGGATGCCGCCGGCGAGGTTCCACTGGATGAACAAGGGATCGTTTTCCGTGGCTTTGGTGTCCGGGATTCCGATGTGGGCCCATTCACCCTCGGTGCGGACATCCACCAGGATGGCGCCCTGTTCGAGCTTGGCCCACGCATCGTGCGGGGTCAGGTCACCTGCGTAGCTCATGCGTGGCCCTCGAATGCTTCGTTGTCTTCGTAGTTCTCAAGCTGGTCAACTGCACTGGCCACAGCGGCATCGGCATTGGCGATTGCGGCGGGCAGCACGATCGCTTGGGCCACAATGACGTCCGTGCCATTGAAGGTGGCTGCGGGGCTGCCATGGAGCACGTAGCCCTCGGCCAGGGCGTTGTGGATCCGCTCACAGAAATCACGGGTGTCAGGGCCTGTGATCAGGCGATAGGAAAGTTTTTCTTCAGTGGGTTCAGGCATAGCTGGTGCTCCTCAGTCACGCTTGCAGTTCGAGTTGTCGATACGCCGAGTAGTCACCTGAGGCACCCCGCCGGAGAGAGGGTTGCCGACCAGCAAGTCAGGGCTTTGCGCTGGTACTCATTACTCAAGAAAAACGTAACATCCACGGGCCTCGGGCTGCACTTGCGGGCTGTTGTCCGGCCGTCATGTTGCGTAACCGGCGGCTTCTTCATACTTTGTCCTTCAACTCACGGACGGCGGCACCCACCGTGGGGAAGAAATGGTCGGGCGTGAAACGGGCGGCTGTGCCAAGCCGGATCAACTTGTCCTTGACCGGTCCCTTCAGTTCGGCGAACACGAGGTCCACACCTTTGCTGGCCAGCCACTCGTCCAGCGTGACGAGGTCATCCAGTGCCGTGGTATCAATCCCGGTAATGGGCTCTGCGGCGAGAATAACGTGGGTAACCGGTGCTGAATTCCCCTCCGGGGCTTCGTCAAACTGTTCGCGGACGAAGGCGGCCAGAACCTGCCCGTTGCCGAAGAAGAGAGGCGCATCAAAGCGGAGGATCAGGAGTCCGGGGATGCGGGCGCCATCAGGATGCCGCTCGAGGTCGTGGTACCCGGGGAGCCCGTCTTCAGCTCCGAGTTCTGTCCGGTACGGATCCCAGGCCCTGCGGACAAAGTCCAGAAGTGCCAAGGCTATGGCCACCACGATTCCCTGCAGCACACCGACGGTAAGGACTCCCAAGAATGCCGCCAGCATCACCACTGATTCGCTGCGGCTCAGGCTGAGGAGCCGTCTGACGCCGGAAGGGTCAGCCAAGGCAATAGCAGCGGCAATGACCACCGCGGCCAGCGTTGCCGAAGGCAGGTATCCGGTAACCCCGGGTGCCAGGAGCATGAAGGCAAGGACCAGCACGGCACCAACCACCCCGGTCATCTGGGATTTGGCACCGGCGTCCACCGCCACAGGGGTGCGGGAGGTGCTGCCGGAGATGGGGAATCCGCCCAGCAGTCCGGTGGCCGTGTTGGCTGCCCCCAGCGCAGCCATCTCCCTGTTGCCCGAGACTTTCTTTCCTTCCTTGGCTGCCAGCGACTGGGACAGGACACCGGTGTCCGCGAAGGCCATAAGGGCAATGCCTGCGGCTGCGGGAAGCAGCGCCAGAGCATCCGCCCAGCCGATTCCTCCGAGCGCCGGCATTGGAAGCCCCTGAGGCAGGACGCCGGTGACCTTGACGTCGTCGTCCAGGCCCAAAACAGCTGTGGCAACGCACGAGCCAACCACCGCCAGCAGGACGCCCGGCACTTTCCATTTCAGGAGTCGCGGGATCCAAATGAGGGCAAGTGAACCGACGCCCAACAGCAGCGCAGCGATGTTGACCTCCCCGCCCAGCAATCCGGTGGTGACCTTTGCAAGCTTCTGCCAGATATCGCCGTCGGCCTCTATCCCCAGAAACGCCGGAAGCTGCGATAACGCCACCAGCAACGCGATTCCATTCAGGTACCCGAGCCTGATGGGTTTGGACAGCAGCCCGGTGATGGCGCCCAGTTTCAGCGCTGAGCCGGCGATCATGATGATCCCCATCAACACAGCCAACAGCCCGGCGAGGGCCACCGCCCTTTCACTGTTCCCGGCCGCGAGCGGCACAATAGCGGCAGCGATCATGGGCGCAAGGGAGGAATCCGGCCCCAAAACCAGAATGCGGGAAGGGCCCACCATGGCGTAAACCAGCAACGGGACAATGGTGGCGTAGAGCCCAGTGACGGGTGGAAGGCCCGCCGCCTGGGCGTAAGCCATCCCGGCGGGAACCAGCAAGGCAAAGAGAGCAGCACCCGCCACGGCATCATGCCGCAACCATTCGAGCTTGTACCCTTTGAGCGCCCAGATGTCCCCGAGACGGTCCTTGGCAGAGGTGCGGGTGGCTGAGGTCATACAGAGATCATTCCGGACCGGTGCTGTTTGCGGAACAAGGCGGACCCCTTATGTGGAAAATCCCAACCGTCAGGAGTCAGGCCCAAATATGACGTCCCGGGAGCATAATTGACCCAGTACGACCCCCTGTAACTTCGCATGAAATCAGGTCGCGGTGAACGGACATAGCGGTTCTACACTCAAGCCCATGCTGCATTTTGGATGGTTTGTGGGCCACGGGTTCGGTGTCCAGGGCTGGGGGACTCCCGGCTATGCTCTGGGCTACGACTGGAAGAAACCCGCCCTGTATCAGGACGCTGTGCGGGCCTTCGAGCAGTCCGGGTTGGACCTGTTCATCATTGAAGATTCCCTCACCGTTCCGGACACCTATGGCGGCACGGCAGAGGTTTCCTTGGCTCATGCCTCTTTCGCCCCTAAGCATGATCCGTTGGCGCTGGTCCCGTACCTTCTCTCAGCCACCGAGCACCTTGGGATCGTCCCGACAGTCAGTGCCTCCTTCTACCCGCCATTCACAGCCGCCCGGCTCCTGGCCACGCTGCAGCACTTTTCCGAAGGGCAGCTCGGCTGGAACGTTGTGACCTCCGGCAGCGACCTCGCCGCGCAGAACTATGGGCTGGACCAGCAGATTGAGCATGATCTCCGGTACGGGAAAGCGGAGGAATTCGTGGACGTCGTCAGGAAGCTTTGGCGCAGCTGGGAACCGGGCGCCGTGCTTGAGGATGTTGAAGCCGGGGTGTTCGCGGACCACAGCAAAGTGCACCCGATCAACCACGACGGCGAGTTCTTCAAAGTCCGGGGACCCCTGAACACCGCGCCTCTACCCGAAGAGCCAGTGTTGGTGCAGGCCGGTGCCTCTCCCCGGGGTAAGGCCTTTGCCGGCGGCAATGCTGATGTAGCCATTGCCTTGGCCCGTGGCGTGGACGGCATGAAGTCCTACCGGGATTCGATCCGCGCGGAAGCTGCAAAGGCCGGGCGCAACCCGGACGACGTCAAGGTACTTTTCGTCCTGAAGCCAACTGTTGTGGGTTCCCCCGCTGAGGCCGAGGAGTTGCGGGCCCAGCGGCGGGAACTGAGCCAGCGCGACATCGACAGCCAGCTGAACTCCATCTCCTACCTCTCGGTGATCGACTTCAAGAAGTTCGACCTCGACGCACCGCTGCCCGAACTGAGTACCAACAGCAACCAGGGCACGCTGGAGCACTTCGCCAAAGCGGCCCCGCCGGGTTCAACGCTTCGCCAGATCTTGCAGGCGCGCAGCGGTGGCGCGGGCGACTCGATCATTGGCACTGCCGGCGAAATCGCCGATTACCTCGAGGAAACCGGTTCGGCCGTAGGTGGTGACGGATTTCTTTTCTCCGGCTTTGTGGACCCGGTGACGGTGCACAGCGTTCTGGACAAACTCACACCGGAACTGCGGCGACGCGGCCTGTTGAGGAAGAGTTACGGCAACGGCGGGTTCCGGCAGAACCTCTTGGACTTCTGATGGTGCAGGGAGCATCCAAAACTCTCGTCATCGGTGCCGCCCCCGTTCGTGCCGCCGACGTCGCGCGTGCCGCCCAGGACGCGGGATTTCACGTGGAACTCAACCCGGATGCGTTGTCTTTGCTCGGACGGTCTCGGGAGATCGTAGAGCAGACAGCAGCCTCCGGACAGCGCGTTTACGGACTGAACACCCTCTTGGGATCCGGCCGGGATACCGCTGTGGAGGAGAACTCGCTCCATGCCTATCAGGTGCAGGTTGTCAGGTATCACAACAGCGGGGTTGGCTCGTATCTGGACCGCGCCGCTGCGCGTGCTGTGATCCTCACCCGGCTCATCGGTTTCAGCCGCGGCGGCTCCGGGGTGCGGCCCGAAACCGCAACTTTCTATGCCCACATGCTCAACAATGATGTTTTTCCCGCCATCCCAAGCGAAGGCTCCATGGGGTCCTCGGACCTGACCCACCTTGCCGCCGTCGCCGCTGTTGCCATGGGGGAGGGCGAAGCGTTCAGCGCGGACGGCACCCTGATCTCCGGCGCCAAAGCGCTCGCCGACGCCGGTCTCACACCGCTCGTCCTCGCGCCCGGTGAGGCCCTCGCACTGGTCAGCGCCAACGCCTACTCGGTGGGCGCCGGAACCCTCGCATTGCTCCGGCTGCAGCACCTGGCCGAGCTGGCCGACGTCGTGCTTTCCCTCTCACTGGAGACAATCGCCAGGTACGACGGCGGCGGGAACCTCAGCCCGTTTTCGCCGGCCATCCAGGCGGCAAAGGCGGTGGACGGGCAGCGCGACTCGGCAGCTGCCGTGCGTCACCTGCTGCGTGGCGGGTGGTTGGAAGACGTTCGCCCCGAGGTCTCTGTCCAGGACGCGTTGTCCTTTAGGGCCGCGCCGCAGACCCATGGGGCCTTCAGGGCCCTCGTGACCCAACTCAGCGGTGCCTTGGAAGTGGAGCTCAATGGCCGCGGCGACAATCCGCTGGTTGATGTTGCGTCCGGGGCCATGGTGTCGGGCGGAAACTTCCAGCCGATGCAACTGGCACTTGCTTTTGAAGGCCTGCGGCTGGCGTTGGCGCACGTGGGAATTTCCAGTGAGCGTCGCATTGCCAAGCTGTATCCCCCGCAGCGGGCTATCCGCGCCCGTCATTTGCAATCGGCGTCCGCCGGTGAGGGCCTTGTGCAGGAGGAGTTGCCCGGACTGCTCTGGTACTCCGCCGCCGGGCTGTTGGCCGAGCTGAAGTTCCTGGCAGCACCGGCGACGCTGGGCGCACCAACCCTCTCTGCCGACGTCGAGGACCATTCAACGCTGGCCCCGCTTGCTTTGCAGCAACTCGAAAAGTCGGTGGAGGCCGCTGAGAAGCTACTGGTGATCGAGGCGCTGACGGCGTCGTATCTTTTGCTCGAAGCCGGAGCCGCGCAGCCGCTCGGAAAGGGGACCGGCGTGGTGGTGGGCCGCCTGGCCGATGTGTTGGCGGACCGGCCGTCAGCGCCGGAACTGGTGAAGAGGGCCCGGCGTGAACTGCGTGTGGTGGTCCCGGAAGTGATGGGAGGGGACCGGGGATGACTACCGGGATCCGGAAACATGGAGTGCACGCGGCCGAGCCGGTGACTGACGGGCTGGACGCCTCAGTTCTGGACAAAGTGGGCAACACGCCACTGGTGAAGTTGGAGGCGCTCGGCCGCGGCCTGGGCAGCACCATCCATATCAAGCTCGAATCCGAGAACCCGGGTGGCTCCATCAAGGACCGCACGGCGCTCAGCATGGTCCGGGCGGCCGAAAAATCCGGGGAACTAAAACCGGGGGCCACCATTGTGGAGAGCACATCCGGTAACACCGGGATCGGGTTGGCGCTCATCGGGCACCTGACCGGTCACCCGGTAGTGGTGGTAACGGGCGACACGATCTCCGAAGAAAAGCTCGCCGCGCTGCACAACTATGGCGCCCGCGTGATCCTGACGGACTGGAACGCGCCATCTGAGTCACCTGAGAACGCGCGTGCTGTGGCAGCACGGATAACCGCTGAGACTGCCGGTGCTTGGCGGCCCATGCAGTTCGACAACCCTGCCAACCCCGCCGCGCATTACGAAACAACCGGACCGGAAATCTGGGAACAGACAGGTGGCCTGGTGACACATTTTGTTGCGGGCATTGGAACCGGCGGGACCATCAGCGGGAACGGCCGATTCTTGAAGGAACAGGCGGCCCGGCGCCCCGGCGGTCATGTGGAGGTTGTTGGCGCCGACCCCTACGGCTCGGCCTACAGTGGCGGGCATCCCGGCGAAATCCTGGTGGACGGCGTGGGCAACTCCTGGCCGGAGCCTGAATGGCCCAAAGCATTCAACCGCGCCATTGTGGACCGTTTCCTCCGCATCCCCAACGACGAGGTCTACACCACCGTGCACCGGCTTCTCGATGAAGAAGGGCTCGCGCTGGGTCCGTCGTCCGGGCTCGCCGTCGCAGCGGCCATTCGAGTCGCTCGCGCGGCGGCCCACGGTTCCGTGGTGGTAGCCATAGCCCCCGACGCCGGAACGAACTACATGAGCAAGGCCTTCAACCCGGTGTGGCTGGCAGAGCACGGCATCCGGCTCGCCGCAGACACCCCTGCCGCCCGCGAGTAGGAGCCTCTCTCACGTCCCGCGGGTTTGGCGCGGACCGTCTCTCACGTCCCGCGGGTTTGGGCCGGACCGTCTCTCACTAAGGGTGCACATCTCCCTTGCGCTAGGCTCCAAGCATGCCCGAACAGGAAACAAAACCACGTCTGGCCGGCTATCTGGACAAGCAGCAGCCGGATCTTTACGCAACCCTAAGCCACTACTCACAGCAACTGGTGGACGAAGCTGACCGGCTTGGCATTCCGCGCCGCACCCTGGAACTCGTCAACTACTTGTGCTCGCAGATCAATGGCTGCGCCTTCTGCCTGGACCTTCACCATCGCCGGGCCCTGAAGTATGGCGAGACGGAACAACGGCTGTCTCTCGTTGCCGTGTACAAGGAAGTGCAGTTGTTCGAGCCCGCTGAGGCCGTGGCCATGGAGATTGCGGAGCAGATCACACGTATGAGCTCATCGAGGCCCAGCCCGGAGCTCTTTGACCAGGCGCGCCGGCACTACAGCGATGAGCAAATCAGCGTGCTGTGCATGGCCGCCATTGGGATCAACGCCTTCAACCGGCTGTCCATTTTGAGCGAGCACCCGGTCCGCGTGGCCAAGAAGTAGGTCCAACCGCTGAAAGGGCGTGCGACATCCACCTGCTTTGGCGGCGGGAGCTCGCCGACACACCCCCTGACTGGCGTGTCGGGGAGGTTTGGATGTCAAAGTGGGTGGTGGAGGCCCGCCTGGCCCAGCGCCCTGACCCTGTTTGAAGCGAAATCAGCCCTTGAGCAACCGGGAAAGGTTGCCCAAGGGCTGATCTGCATCCAAAGAGGGTCAGGAAGCCGCAGAACCACTTACTGCTTTCTTGAGCGAACGGCGCCGCCCGTACTTGAAGTAGAAGATGGCGTAGCAGGCGCCCACGAATGGAACGCCGAAGAACAGTGCTGCCACCTGGTTGGGATCGAACGCAATGCCCACCAGCGACACCAGGCAGAGCGCGAACGCGAGGATGGGAACCAGCGGGAACAGCGGAGCCTTGTAGGGCAGGGTGCTGAGGTCGCCACCGTTCTTGATGAAGGTTCGCCGGTAGATGAAGTGCGAAGCCACAATGGACATCCACACGCCAACGGTGGCGAAACCGGCCACGGACACCAGCACCAGGTAGACGGTTTCCGCGGCCACCACACTGCTGATCAGTGAAGCCAGGCCACCCAGCATGCTGACGCAGAGAGCCACCATGGGGATTCCGCGTTTGGTCAGCTTACGGAAAGCCTTGGGTGCGTGCCCTTCATCGGCCAGCGAGAAGAGCATGCGGGCACAGGAGAACAGACCGCAGTTGCCGGCGGAGAGCAGGGCCGTGATGATCACAAAGTTCATGATGTCCGCGGCGTACGGGATGCCCAGCATGGAGAAGACGGTGACAAAGGGGCTCTCGTCCACGCTGACTTGTTCGTACGGAATGGTTGCTGCGATGACCACAATTGCACCAACAAAGAAGATCATGAGCCGGATGACCGTGGTCCGCATTGCCTTGGGGATGTTGGCGCCCGGGTTGGCGGTTTCGCCGGCGGCAACACCGATCAGTTCGGACCCTGAAAAGGCGTAGAAGACTGCCAGGCAGGTGACGAACACGCCGGTGAATCCGTTGGGGAACAACCCGTCCGGTGTATTGAAATTCTCACCAAAAGCGGGGAACTCGCCGGGGGCCAGGGGGTGGAAACCCGCCAGCGCGGCACCGCCGAGGATGATGAGGCCGACGACGGCGGCGACCTTGATGAGCGCGAACCAGAACTCTGATTCACCAAAGACGCGCGATGAGATGGCGTTCAAAGTGAACAGGACAGTGGCGAAGATGAAGCACCAGATCCAGACGTCGACGCCCGGGAACCAACGTTGCATAAGAAGGCCCGCAGCGGTGAACTCGGAGCCCAGGGCAACAGCCCAGCAGAGCCAGTACAGCCAGGCTGTGGCAAAGCCGGTGGCGGGCCCGATGGTGCGTGCGGCATATATGTGGAAGGCACCCGAGACTGGGAACGCAACAGCGAGCTCCCCGAGGCATGCCATCACCAGGTAGACAACCACGGCGCCAATAAGGAAGGCAAGGACCGCACCCAAGGGCCCAGCGGTGGAGATGGTGTATCCGGAACTAACGAACAGGCCCGAGCCGATCACGCCACCCATGGCGATCATGACCAGGTGCCGGGCCTCCATGGACCGGCGGAGTCCTGTGTGTGAGGCGCCAGTCTGCGACTGCGCCTCGGTTGCCGATGCGTCGGCTTCTGTGGGGGAGCTGAGTCCCATATTCCCTCCGGGAAGTTTAGCCAGCAAAGTCTGAAGTAGTACCAGCCGGACGTGATCCAACTAACACGAGAACAAGATTCATCACATGACGAATGACCATTTCAAGGAGCCTAAGAAACGCGATTCAACGCGCACGCCACTCATGATTGAGGGCAAGAGGTTCTAATCAATGGGTCATGCGAGCGATTACTCTACTTGCTATCTGTTAGGTTCCTAGCGGAGCAACGCAAGTGAAAATTTTAGAAGCCCGGTGATTTACTCGATGCCCGCGAACAACGCGTTGAGCTCGGCCGTGAGCTGCTTCCGGACAGCCGGTGTGCCGATTTCCTTGCCGTTGATGTGATTCACCGGCGCGATCAAGCGGATACTCGAAATGAGCCAAACGGCGTCGGCATCGAACAAGTCCTGCGGCACCAGCGGCCCGTATCCGAGTTCCCAGCCCGCAGCTTTGGCCGCTGCGAACAGCGCCCCCTGCGAGGTGCCGGGCAAAATTCCGCTGTCGTGCTGCGGCGTGATGAGGCGACGTACAGTCCTGACTGAACCTTCGCCGTCGTCCTCTGTTTCCAGGTGCGCCAGCAAAACTGTGGACGTGGGCCCCTCCAGGACGCGGCCGTCCGTGGAGGTGAAGATGGCGTCATCTGCACCTTGCTTGTGGGCAAAGCGCAGCGCAGCCATGTTCACGGCATAGGACAGCGTCTTGGCGCCCAGCAACAGCCACGGCGCGCGCTCTCCGGCTTCGGTATCGAAGCCACGGTCCAGAAGTACGACGTCGATGCCCGTCTCGCGTTGTCGGCGACTGCCCGCGGGGGAAGCCGAAGCCTGCACCCAGCAGGTGGGGCTCGCTGCGCCCTCCACGCCACGGGTGACGATCAGTTTCACCACCACCTCGTCCTCCTCAGGTGTGGGGGCAGGGTGGGTCTCGCGAAACTCGTTGATTGCGGTATCGATCGCCTTGCGCCAGGCGTCCTGCTCCGGCAGCACCAGGTCCAAAGCTGCCGCGGAACTGCTCAAGCGGTTCAGGTGGGCCTGCACCTTGCGGGCGCGTCCTTGGACGGCGAGGAGTGATTCGAACACGCCATCACCTCGGGTGGCACCAAGGTCCGTAGCCATGAGTTGGGGCTGGCTGGAATCGGCAATGCGTCCGTTTTCGAAGGCGGGGTCCAGGAAAACAAGGACCGTGGGAGCAGGTGAAGTCATGGTCCCAGCTTAGTGCGGTGCCATTGCCGATGACTTTGGCGGATAGGCTGAGGTCACTGTTGATCGTGGAGCGTGGGGGTTTGTAGGGTGCTCTTTCCTTTTCCGTTCGGCCAGGAGTGGACCTGGCTGCTGGGCGCGTGGGCCATCGCGGAAGTGGTCATGCGGATTGTCCTTCTGGGCATCATTCCCGGCAATAGGCGGCCTACCACCGCCATGGCGTGGCTTTTGGCTGTGTTCCTCATCCCCTCGGTAGGGTTTGTCCTCTTCCTTCTTTTCGGCAATTTCAAGCTGTCCAAGCGCAGGCGTGAGCAGCAGGAAGAAGTGAATCGACGCGTCCGGGCCGTGACGAGCGATCTTGCCGATCCGGTGAGCGTCTACTCGGGCCCGGAATGGGTGAAATCGGCCGGTGAGCTCAATCACCGCCTCGGCTCACTGCCCATGGTTGATGGCAACAAGGTTGAGCTGATCCCCGGGTACCACGAATCCATCAAAGCCATGGCCGAAGCGGTCAAGGGCGCCAAGAGCTACATCAACGCCGAGTTCTACATCATGAGCAGCGACTCCGTGACGGACGAACTCCTCACTGAACTGGAGAAAGCTGCCGAACGGGGCGTTACTGTCCGGTTGCTCTTTGACCACATTGGAACGCTGCGGGTTAAGGGCTACCGCCGCCTGATCCGGAGGCTCAAGGCAGGCAAGATCCAATGGAAGCGGATGCTTCCCCTGCTGCCCATCCATGGTCAATGGAGGCGTCCGGACCTCAGGAACCACCGCAAGATCATGGTCATTGACGGCGAGATCGCCTTCACGGGCTCCCAGAACCTGATTGAACCCTCGTACAACAATCCCAAGCACCACAAGGTGGGCCGTAAATGGGTTGAGCTCATGTCCCGGCTCGAAGGGCCCATTGTGGCCACCCTTAACGTGGTCTTCGCCACGGACTGGCTCAGCGAAACTGACGAGTCCCTTGAGGACCAGCTGCGATTGCCGTCCCAGCCGTCTCCGGGCCGCGTGACGGCCCAGGTTGTGCCCAGTGGACCAGGGTTCGCCACGGAAAATAACCTCCGCTTGTTCAACACCCTGATCTATTCAGCGCAGCACAGGATCTCAATCTGCAGCCCGTACTTTGTTCCCGACGATTCCCTTCTCTACGCCATCACCACCGCCGCGCAACGAGGCGTCGATGTGGAACTCTTCGTCTCCGAGAAGGGCGACCAGTTCCTGGTTCACCACGCCCAGCGCTCCTACTACGAGGCCTTGCTGAATGCCGGCGTGCGGATCTACCTGTACCGGGCGCCGTATGTCCTCCACGCCAAGCACTTCACTATTGACGACGAAGTGGCCGTTCTTGGTTCCAGCAACATGGACATGCGCTCCTTCTCACTGAACATGGAAGTCTCGGTGATGCTCCTGGGCGCCGAGACGGTGAACCTCATGCGGGCCGTGGAGTCCACTTACCGGGAGGTATCCCGTGAGCTTATGCTGGAGGACTGGATGGATAGACCCCCATTGGCCAAGTATGTGGATAACGTAGCCAGATTGACCGCCACGCTCCAGTAGTTTGTGTACAGCTAATGCCCTTTAGAGACGTTTTTAGGGGCGGTAGCTGTGCAAAAACTCAGCCCGGGAAGTCGGCGCCCAGCGTGGACAGCACACCGAAGGCCTTGGTCCGGATTTCCTGGTACTCGTCCTCGGCCACGGAATCTGCAGTGATGGCTCCGCCCACCCCCAGGGACAGGGTTCGCCCGCCTGCACCATCAGGGTTCACCACCAGCGTCCGGATCACCACGGCGAGGTCCGTGGCGGCATTCATGGAGAAGTAGCCGATAGCCCCGGAGTAGATGCCCCGCGGTCCGGATTCCAGCTGGTCCAGGATGTCCATGGTGCTGATTTTCGGCGCGCCCGTCATGGACCCGGCAGGAAAGGCCGCGGCCAAGGCTTCTGCCCGCGGGGCGCCCGGCCGAAGATGCGCATCTATGGTGCTCACCATTTGGTGGACCGTGGCGTAGCTTTCGATCGCACACAGCCTGCTGACGGTGACGGATCCGGGGATGGCGAAGTGGCTGAGGTCGTTGCGCAACAGGTCCACGATCATGATGTTTTCAGCACGGTCCTTGAGCGAGGTCTCGAGGTCGCGCCGCAAAGCAGCATCCTCGTCAGGGTCAGCAGACCGGCCACGGGTGCCCTTGATCGGCTCGGCGCGCATGCCGCCGTCGGACATGATCCGGAGGAACCGCTCGGGCGAGGTGCTGGCCACCGCCAGATCCCCGAACCGGAGGTAGCTGGCGAAGGGTGCAGGGTTCCGGCTGCGCAGGGCCAGGTAGCTCGCCCAGGGATCCAGGTTGCCAGCGGAGGCTTCCAATGTGGTGGTCAAGCAGATTTCGTAGGAGTTGCCCTCACTGATTTGGTGCTGCGAGTCCGCAATCTTGCGTTTGTAATCCGTGGCGGAGTCCCGGCTGACGAACTCGGGAACGGTTCCGGAAGCGCTCGCCGTGGGGGCGGCGGTCCCGCCCGCAGCAGCTTCGACGGCGGTGCGGGCTTCGCGGAGCCAGTCCCCGGCGTCGGGCGCGTCCAAGGCCAGCAGCCAGACGGTCTGTTCGCGGTGGTCCAGCACCACGGCCCGCCCGGCGAAGAGCAGGGCCGCGTCCGGGGTGGGAGAGGGGACATCATTCCCGCCGGTTTCGCGCTTGAGTTCATAGCCGAGGTAGCCGAGCCAGCCCAGGGTGAATTGGCCGTCGTACCCGCGGGGAGCACGGACGGCCCGGCGGCCCCACACCGAATCGAGCCAACGGAAGAACGGCCCGGAGGTGCTGACGGTCGCGGATCCGGCGGTTACTTGAGTAGTCCCGGACCGGTGCAGTACCGACTGTCCAAACGTGCCGCCGTCGTCAGCCAAAATGCTGAACCGGCTGCGCGCGGCGGCCTGGGAGCGGCCGGCCACCGCGGAGGCGTTGGAAGAATCCAGCCACACCGCATTGGTGGACTGGCCGTAGAGGGACTCGAACAGGAGCGCAGCGTCGGGGGTCGCCTCCAGGCGCTCGGAACGCAATTGCAACCCCCGCCGCGCACTGAGTTCGGGCGACAAAACCGAAGCAATGGAGGGCAGATACATCAGAGCGCGCAGGACGTCATCCGGTGCGCTGCCGTCAGCGGGGTTCTGCACCCGAACGTCGGCGGCGGTGACCACCTCGTCGCTGGAAAGCCACTCGTCTTCCTGGGCGGCCCAGCTTTCCCAGTACGGTTCGTAGGTGCTTCCGTCGCGGGTCAAAGCACGACGACGGCGGTCCTCGCCCGGGGACTCCACCCACACCACGGCGTTCAGCATGGAACGGGCCGGCGCCGCTGCCGCTCCTACCCCTTCAACAATCACAATCTCGGCGGGCAGCGTAACGTTCAGGCTGCCGTCGTAATGCTTGTCCCAGTCCCAACTTGTCCACTCTGCGGCCATGCCTTCGCTGAGCGGTTTCAGGACCGTGCCAACGTAGCGCTCGATGCCGGGCATGAGGCCGTTCCAGCCGGGGTAGATGTCCTCCAGATGGAACAGCGAAACCTTGTGGTGTTGCCTCAGCCGGGCCGCCAGCTCAACGGCCAGTGTGGTTTTTCCTGCGCCGGACCTGCCGTCAACAGCGATGATCACGGGTGCAGGGGTCATGTCATAGAGGTTACCTGCTGGGGCTCGTCGGCTTGTGCGTTCTGTGACGCTGTGATGGCTGCTTTGACGTGCTGCACAATCCCGGGGATGGCGGCCTTGATCAGTGTCCAGGTGTTGTCGAAGTCTGTGTGGCCGCCGTACCAGGGGTCTTCGATGCCCAGGTCCAGGGAGCTGCGGCCCGCCATGTGGGGATCGA
The DNA here is from genome assembly GCF_041549525.1 of Paenarthrobacter aurescens. Lineage (NCBI taxonomy): Bacteria > Bacillati > Actinomycetota > Actinomycetes > Micrococcales > Micrococcaceae > Paenarthrobacter > Paenarthrobacter aurescens. The sequence continues at coordinate 3,766,318 of NZ_CP157456.1, read as the reverse complement.
AGCTGCGGAGCATCCTCACTTTGCGGAGGGCGGTGTGATCCGAGGCCCCTTCCTGGAGCCAGCCGAAATGGTCAACGTCCAGGGCGAGGATCAGGTCCCGTTCGGCGTACCATTCCCGGCGCCATTCGCGGGCAACGTGGTCCTCGGAGGCGAGGTGCTGGGCCGTGAGGACCCGTGCGGCGCGGGGGTCGATTGGATGCCCAACCTCGTACCCCGTTGTGCCCGCGGAGTCCACCACAACGAGTTCGCCGAGCCCTTCCGCTTCGAAGGCTTCGGTCAGCATGAGCGCTGCCATGGGCGAGCGGCAGATGTTTCCGGTGCAGACCGTGATGATGCGGTATGGGCTCGTCGTTGAGTACATGCAGCAAGCATGGTTCATGGCGCCCCCTCTTGGCTAGGGGCAACTTCACAAGTGAGTCACTTATCCTGTCAAAGCTGTCACGGTGCGTTGGGGGAGCGGGCTCCTAAGCCTGCGCGGCGGCGGGTTTCTGCGCCTCGGTGGCCAGCGCTGCGGCCGCCAAATAGACGGTCCGTACGACGGCGGCGCGTCGCCTTTCCACGCGGCCGGGGTCATTGCCGGCCATGAGTCCGTCCAGAGCAGGGAGCACCGGAGCAGCATCGCACAAGCTCACGATGGTGATGAGGAGATCCCCGGCGTCTTCCCGTGAGATACCTGGCAAGGCAGCGATGGTGCTGTTGACCTTGGACGCGCAGTTGGCCATGCGCTTGGGCAGTCCAACAACTTCCGTGCCGCGTTCCAGTCCTTCCCAGAACAGCAGCCGTGGTGCCGTGGCGTCCTTCTGGTGGTGATCGAAAAGTCTGCCGGCGTAGTCCGCCATGGCTTCGGGACCGCGGCCTTCGATGGGAACTTCATCCATGAGGGAGCTCAGCGCAGTGACAATTACGGCGTCGAACAGCGCGTTCTTGTTGCCGAAGTACTGGTAGATCCGTTCCTTGTTGACCCCGGCCTCTGCAGCGATCCGGTCAATGCGGGCACCGGCCAGGCCGCGGGTGCAAAACTCACTCGTTGCCGCCTCAAGCAGCAGCGATTTGGTTCGTTCTGTGTCCCATGCCATAGGAGTCATATTACCAGTTTCCAACTGGTTGGTTGTAATTCCGGATGGCTGGGGTTATGGTGATCTCAAGCCAAAAGCAACCGTTTAGTTGGAGAATGCCATGTCGACACCGTCAACCTCCCAAACCGCCGTTGAATCCGCAGCGCCGGTAGCCCGCCCGCAGGGACCTTCCGTTCACATGCGTGCCCTCATTACCTGGCTCGCCATCTTCCCTTTGGTGTCCATCGGCATGCTGCTCCTGGGGCCCATCATGGAGCCGCTCCACCCGGTACTCCGCGCCCTGTTGCTCACTGCGCTGGTGGTGCCCGCTGCCGTCTACGTCGTGGTTCCGCGTCTCATGGCCGGCCACGGCGTCCTGACCCGCAAAGCAGTGGAGCGCGCCGCCCAGCGGGCCGCCCGCCGGGGCTAGGCGTCCCGTAACTGCTCGACGTCGGCGGTGCTCGGGTACGCGGCCTGCGTGCCCTTCTTGGTTGCAGCCAATGCGGCGGCTACTGAAGCGAAGGACGCTGCATCGGCAAGGGAATCGCCGGCGGCCAAGCGCGCAGCCACAGCACCGGTGAAGGCGTCGCCGGCACCGGTGGTGTCAACCGCCGAAACCCGGGTCGGGGCAATACGGGTGATCTGGTCTTCGGTGCCACGGGCCAAGGAATCGAGCACCACGGAGCCGTGTGCACCGAGGGTCACCAAAACCCTTTGCAGGCCCCTGTCAGCGAACTGGCTCCGCACCGGCTCCCACGCCTCCGCAATGGCCTCAGGGTCCGGCACGCGGGACTCCGTCCCGAGGAAAAATGACGCCTCGTGCGCGTTCACCAGCAACACATCACTCAACCTGGCCAAACGCTCCGGTACCTCCGCGTAAGGCGAGAGGTTGAGCAGAACTGTGGCTCCGGCGTCGTGCCCTGCTTGGGCGGCCGCAATCACAGTGTCGATCCCCACCTCAAGGCAGAGGCACACCACAGCCGCGTCCTTGAAAGCGTCCGGCGTGACGGCCGCAGGCCTGAGCGTGCCATTTGCTCCGGCCGAGATGATGATGCTGTTCTCGCCCGTGGAGTCCACCGAAATGACTGCCACACCTGTGGCAACGTCCGTTCGGAGGACGCGCGAAACGTCCACGCCGGCGCTGGCCGTTGAGTCCAGCAGCATGGTGCCGTTGGGGTCATCGCCCACGGCGCCGATCAAGCTGACCTGGCCGCCCAGTTTGCTCGCAGCCACGGCCTGGTTGGCGCTCTTGCCTCCCGGATTCACCGCGAAACCGTTGCCGTGGACTGTCTCGCCGGGCTGGGGGAGGCGGTCGCAGTAGATGGTGAGGTCTGCATTGAGGGAGCCGACGACGACGATTCCCGCCTTGGGTGCGTTGGTCATGCGTTCACCTTTTCGGTCTCGCTCACTTCGGCGTCCACCGGCTTGGGTATGAGGAGCGAAGCGGCGAAGGCAGCGAACGTAATGGCAAGGCCCACCACCACAACGGTCAGGTAGGAAGCCTTGGCATCATTGAGCGAGGCCGTGGCCACCAGGACCGCCGGAAGGACAAGGAAGCTCAGTCCGGCACCGAGGTTGAAGGCGCCGGCGTTCATGCCCGGAAGGAAGCCTGGGTTGCCCTGCGGGGAAAGCACCACGCCCAGTCCGTTCAGCATGATGTTGACGGTACCGGCGTACATGATGCCCAGCAAGGCCGTGCCCGCAATCATCATGGGCAGGTTGTTCAGGCCGAAGAACGCAATGATCGCCAAGGCCACCAGGCTGCCGATCAGGCCGATGCGCAGGACCTTGGTGTAACCGAGGACAGGTGCCAGACGTCCGCTGATGGGTCCGAACAGCCAACCAAGGAGGGCGTACGGGGTAAGGATGATCAGCGACATCTCGGTGGGGCCAACGCCGAAGCCGGGATCGGCTGCCTGGACATAGGCGGGGACGATTCCGTTGATGACTGCGAAGATGCCAGTCATGGTCAGGGTGGTGGTCAACAGTGGCGCCCAGGTGGAGCGCTGGCGCAGGTGCACGGTTTCCACCATGGGCTGCTTGGCACGCTTCTCAACAGTCCAGAACGCAAAGAACGCGACGACGGCAACCACCGTGAGCACGACCGCGAGGGTCAAGGTTCCGACGTCGAAGGCCGTGGCCAGTTTGGCGCCCTCGTTCAGGGCCGTCAGCAGGGCGCCCACAGCGATGACAATGAAGAACACGCCCAGCCAGTCCATGGTGGTGCCGGCGGCAGGCTTGCTTTCGCAGGCCAGGACCGCGATCAGGACGGTAGCGATGAGTGCCAGTGCCACCATGAGCCAGAAGATGCTGCGGAAACCGAAGTTCTCAGCGAAGTAGCCGCCCACGAAGGAGTCCACGCCGGCCACGCCGCCGTTGACTGCCGTGATGAGGCCCATGAGCGTGCCGTACTTTCGCGGGTTGCTGACCGCGGAGCGGAGCATGATCAGGCAGAGCGGAACCGTGGGGCCACTGACGCCCTGGATGATCCGGCCCACAAAGAGCCAGGTAACGTCCGGGGCCATCGCGGCGATGACGGAGCCGACGGCCATGAGCAGCATCATGCCGACGAGGATCTTCTTGCGGCCCACAATGTCGCTCAGGCGCGGGAGGAAGAGGGAGAACAAGGCAGCGGCCGTGAAGAACCAGGTCTGTGACAGGCCGATGGTGGCCTGATCCGTGTTCAGCTCGTTGCCCATGGTGACCAGCGCAGGGCTGAGCATGGAGGCGTTGAGCTGGAAGGCCACGCAGGCTGCCAGCAGGGCAACCATAAGGGCGGTGACGTTGCCGCGGGTGGATTTGGTATCAGTAACGGGAGTGGACATTATTTGGCCTCTCCAACCAGAACGGTCTCTGCAACAGCGGTGGCGTCAGCGCCGCCGTCGAGCGTTGGTTCGCCGATCCGTTCAAGAGCATCGGTGACCAGATCCCAGAACTTCTTGTGGTCCAGGTCCACAGCCACGGAGGTGTGGCAGTCGTCCGGCGCGGGCGCGCGGAAGTCGGCCACGGTCATGCCGAGCGTGAGCTTGCCTTGGAGTTCGATGTCCACGGGGACCTTGCGGGTGGTCATGACGGTGGGATCTATCACATAGGCAACAGCGCAGGGATCGTGCACCGGCGGGAAGTCGAAGCCCTGGGCGTCCTTGTACGTCTTCTGGAAGAAGTCCATGAGTTCCATGACGAACTTGGCCGGCTTGGTGCCGATTTTTGCGATCCGCTGGACGACTTCATCAGTGGCCAGCGCCTGGTGCGTCAGGTCCAGACCCACCATCACCACGGGCCACTTCTCGTTGAAAACGATGTGAGCGGCTTCGGGGTCAATGATGATGTTGAACTCGGCTACGGCGCTCCAGTTACCCACGTGGTAACCGCCGCCCATGAGGACAACTTCCTTCACGCGCTCCACAATGCGGGGTTCCTTGCGGGCGGCCATCGCAATGTTGGTCAGGCCCGCTGTGGGGACCAGGGTAACCGTGCCCGGCTCGTGTGCCATGACGGTTTCAATGATGAGGTCGACGGCGTGGCGCGGGTCCAGCTCGATTGCAGACTCGGGCTGCTCCGGGCCGTCCATGCCGGAATCACCGTGGATGCTGGGGGCTGTTTCGATGGTGCGGACCAAGGGGCGGTCGCAACCTGCGGCGAAGGGGACGCCGGTGATGCCGGCAATCGTGGCCACTGAAAGGGCGTTGCGGGTGACCTTTTCCAGGGTCTGGTTGCCCACCACGGTGGTCACGGCGAGCAGCTCGATGTCCGGGTTGCCGTGTGCCAGCAGCAATGCCACGGCGTCGTCATGGCCAGGGTCGCAGTCAAGAATGATCTTCTTGCGTGCCGGTGTCATGGTGTTGGGATCCACGTTTCTCTCCACGTCATTGGGGCCTGCCAGGTACTTGCCCGGGGCAGGGCGCTAAGCATTCAGAGGAATTCTGGCACTGCTTTGTGGGCTACGTCAAACGCTTAACGTTCTCCAAGTGGCCCGGATTGCATGCTCGCGTCAAGCGCTTGATGTCTTCCCGCAGGTCAAGGCGGTGCCGGACCGCTACGATCGATGCATGGAATCCCTGGATCAGCGCCGCGGCCGCGCGCCCCGTTCGCCTCGCGTGACGGCCGCGATGGTGGCTGCCCGCGCAGGGGTTTCCACGGCCACCGTCTCCCTGGTTGCCAATGGCAAAACCCAGGGCCGCGTGTCTGATGACAACATTTCCCGGGTGCGGTCTGCCATTGCCGAGCTCGGTTATGTGGTGGACAGCATTGGAAGTTCCTTGGCCCGGGGTGTCAGCTCCATTGTCATTTTGGTAACCCCGGACGTATCCAATCCATTCTTTGCCAACGTTATTGCGGGCGTCCGGGAGTCCCTTGGCTCCCAGTATCAGCTGCTGCTTTCCGTGACCGACGCCGGTGAATCACCCCAGGCCCATGACGTCCGCAAGTTGCTGGCACTCCGCCCGGCCGGCCTGCTGGTGGGCGCCCCCAGTGCCGAGTTCCTGGAAGATTTGTCTGCAGCGGGACCCCTGGTGCTGCTGGATGCCCCGGGCCTGGAGTCCTACGCTCCCTCGGTGAACCTCGATGTTGCCCAGGGCGCGCGGGAACTTGCCCGGCATCTGGCCGCTTCCGGTCATAGCAAGGCGGCTTACATGGACGGCGTCACTGGCACAACAACCTTCCAGCTGCGACGCGAAGCATTCTTGGCCGAGGCTGCCACATGTGGACTCTCGGTGGCTGACGGGCACGTCATCAGCACCCCAATCGACGTTGGTGCCGCCGCCGCCGCCTTCGCCGAAGCGTGGCCGCAGTGGCAGCGCCAGGGAGTGACCGCCGTCGTCTGCGGTACCGATACGCATGCCTACGGCGTGCTGCAGGAAGCCCGCGTAGAAGGTGTCCGGATTCCTGAAGAGCTGGCTGTGGCAGGATTCGATGATCTTCCCTACTCGGCCACCAGCAACCCCAGCCTCACCAGCGTGCACCTGCCCGCGACGCCCCTGGGACGCAAGGCGGGGGAGCAGCTCCGGGGACTCATGGAAGGCCTGCCGCTGGAGGAACCGCACGTGACGCTGGAGAGCACTCTTGTGGTGCGGGGATCTACGTCGCTTAGCTAGAAGCCCGCTTGGCTGATGGTTGCTTGGCTGATGGCTGCTTGGTGGCTGACAGCCAGTTAGTGGATGACTGCCAGCAGGATGCCCACAAGGACGAACAGGCAGCCAAAGATGCGGTTGAGGATGGTTTGGCCGCGCTGGTCGTGGGTAAACCGCTGGAAGGACCGGGCGGCAAGGGCGAAGAAGAACCACATCACCATGATGTCGATGAACAGCACCGTGGCTGTCAGCACGGCATATTGCTGAAGCAACGGCTGGTCCGGCCTGATGAACTGCGGCATGAACGCCAGGAAGAAGACGATTGCCTTCGGATTCAGCAGGTTTACCCAGATGCCTCGCTGGAACATGGACAAGGCCGACTCGTTCTTTTGGCTGTCCACCTTCTCTTTGTCCAGGTCCGGCTTGTGCAGGAACTGCCGGATGCCGAGGTACACCAAGTACGCGGCGCCCGCGTAGCGAATAACGTTGAAGATCACCGGCGAGTTGGACACCAGCACGCCCACGCCTAAAGCGACGATCACAATGTGGATGACCAACGCTACCTGTTGGCCCAGGATGCCCCAGATGGAGCGCCGAAATCCGGAATTGAGCGAGTTGCTCATGGTGAAGATGGCGCCGGCGCCGGGAGTGAAACTGATCAGGGTGCCGGCACCAACCAAGGCCAGCCAAAGTGAAAACTGCACATCTCAGCTTATGCCCGTGAGGTGGGTGCTCTGGACGCGCGCCTTCACCACCCTCTTTGGCGGCTGACCTACCTGAATGCACCCGAAATAGGTTGTTTCCAGTGCTCCAGGAGCTCAAAGTAGGTGGGGAAGGTACAGCGGACGCAACGCCATGGGGCAAACTGGTGCCGTGAGCGGAATCCCTTGGGTACTTCACGTTGATCTGGACCAGTTCATTGCGGCCGTCGAGGTCCTTCGTCGGCCTGAACTCGCGGGCAAGCCCATCATTGTGGGCGGCAGGGGAGATCCCACCGAACGGGCTGTGGTGTCCACCGCCTCCTACGAAGCGCGGGCGTTCGGCGTCGGCTCCGGAATGCCGCTGAGGATCGCGGCCCGCAGAGTGCCCGATGCCATCATTCTGCCGGTGGACCAAGAGGCGTATCTTGCAGCATCCGAAACCGTGATGGCCACCCTTCGCGCGCAGCCGGGGGCCACGGTTCAGGTCCTTGGTTGGGATGAGGCCTTCGTCGGCGTGACAACGGAGGACCCGGAAGCCTTTGCCCGGCAGATACAGAAAGCTGTCCTTGAGCAAACCCGGCTGCACTGCAGCGTTGGAATTGGGGACACTTTGGTCCGGGCTAAGAATGCTACGGATTTTGGGAAACCGGCCGGCATCTTTCGGCTGACCAAGGAGAACTGGCTGGACGTCATGGGCAGCAAGCCCACCAGGGAGCTGTGGGGCGTTGGAAGCAAAGTGTCGCAACGGTTGGCGAAGCACCACATCACCACTGTTGCTGAACTGGCCGCATGCAATCCCCAGGATCTTGTCCCGGAGTTCGGCCCCAAGATGGGCCCCTGGTACGCGGAACTGGGGCGGGGAGATGGTGCCAGCGTGGTGGACGATACGCCTTGGGTGGCCCGCGGACACAGCCGCGAGACCACCTACCAGGAGAACCTCACCGAGCCCTCCCAAATCCAGGATGCCGTGAAGGAATTGACGGCTCACGTCCTTGAGGATGTGGCAGCGGAGGGCCGTCCGGTGATCGGTTTGACCCTGAAAGTCCGCTACGCACCCTTTCTGACCAAAACCTACGCGAGGAAGATTCCCGAGTCATTCAACAGGGAAGAGGTCCTCGCGCAGGCCTTGGAACTCACCGGAAAAATCGAACCGGATCGCCCTATCCGGCTTCTCGGTTTGCGTGCAGAAATGCCCATGCCCGAGGAAGCCCGCAAGGGACACACGCCCACGCGCAGCGGCTGGTAAGAGCAGAACGCCCGACGGCGGCCCGGCAGCTACCAGCGCGGGTGGATCGCTTCGCGGAAGTAGCTGTCATAGATGTCCCGCACCCCGCCGGCCAGGTCTGCTCCTACGGATTGCAGCCCACCCGCCTCGGCGTTCGCCGCTGCCTGTGAGGCGGAGCGCGCACCGGGAATGACCGAGGTGACACCGTCTTGGGCGATCACCCAGGCGAGGGCCGCTTGGGCGGTGCTGACGCCGTCGGGCACTAAACCGCTGAACTCCTGCGCGGCCTTCACCCCGGTTGCGAAGTCCACGCCCGAGAACGTCTCGCCGACGTCGAAGGAGGAACCATCCCGGTTGTAGTTGCGGTGGTCGTCTTCGGGGAACTCGGTGTCCGGGGCGTACTTTCCGGACAGCAAACCGGAGGCCAATGGAACCCGGGCAATGATCCCTACGTTTGCTTCCTTGGCTGCGGGCAGAACCTCGTCCAGGGGTTTAAGCCGGAAGGCGTTGAGGATGATCTGCACGGATGCGGTGTTCCCGCGCTTGATGGCTTCGAGGGCTTCATCGGTCCGCTCGACGCTGACGCCGTAGTTGCGGATGGCGCCCTCGCTGACCAGGGTGTCCAGGGCATCGTAGACTTCGTCGTTGCTGTAGACGGACGTGGGAGGGCAGTGCAGCTGGACCAGATCCAGGGTGTCCTGCTGGAGGTTGCGCCGGGAACGGTCGGTCCATTCCCGGAAGTTCTTAAGGGTGTAATTCTCGTGGACTTGATCCACGCGGCGGCCCATCTTGGTGGCCACGGTGATGTTCAGGTCCGGGTGGGCGCGGAGGAAGCGTCCAATGAACTGCTCGCTGCGGCCGTCACCGTAGACGTCCGCGGTGTCGAAGAAAGTCACGCCGCCTTCCACCGAGGCTTCAAGAACGGCAAAAGCGTCCTCTTCCGTGACGGAACCCCAATCGGCTCCGAGTTGCCATGTGCCAAGTCCGATGGTGGAGACGGGCCGGCCGGTCTTGCCAAGTATGCGCTGTTCCATGGATTCGACTATATGGGGTTATGGCTGATCCATCAGCGCTACTTTTCCCATGAGGTACTTCCGTTCCGGCAGGCTTCCGGTTTTTTTGGCGGCGGAAAGGTACGCTGCGCGGGCTTCGGCGAAGGAGCCGGACATTTCCAGTAAGTGGCCTCGCACGGCGTCCAGGCGGTGCGACCTCCCGAGCGCAGAATCCAGTCCAGCCAGCAACTCCAGACCCTCGGCCGGCCCCTGCGCCATGGCCACGGCAACCGCGCGGTTGAGGGTTACCACGGGGCTGGGTGCCACGGCTTCAAGGACTGTGTACAGCGCGAGTATCTGTGGCCAATCGGTCTCGTCGCCGGAGGTCGCCTCCGCATGCACAGCGGCGATGGCTGCCTGCAGTTGATACGGCCCTGCCGCTCCACGCCCCAGAACGGAGGACAACAGCGCGATGCCCTCTTGGATTTGTCCCCGATTCCACAGGCTCCGGTCCTGCTCTGCCAACGGCACCGGTGTCCCGTCCGGCAGTGTCCGGGCTGCGCGCCGGGAATCGGTGAGCAGCATCAGAGCCAGCAGGCCGGCGGCTTCGAGCTCACGCGGCGCGACGGCCACCAACAGACGCGCCACGCGGATGGCCTCAGTGGTGAGCTCCTCGCGCTGCAGGGACGGACCCGAGCTTGCCGCGTAACCTTCGTTGAAAATCAGGTACAGGACGTGAAGTACGACGCCGAGCCTCGCCTTGCGCTCGGAAGGCGGCGGCATGCTGAAGGTGGCTCCGGCTTTCTGGATCCCCTGTTTAGCGCGGCTGATGCGTTGTCCCATGGTGGCTTCGGGGACCATGAAAGCGGAGGCGATTTCCGCCGTCGTGAGTCCTCCAACTGCGCGGAGCGTCAAGGCCAGTTGCGAAGCCGCTGACAGTGCAGGGTGGCAGCAGAGGAACATGAGGGTGAGGGTGTCGTCTGCCTCCGCGGCCGGGCCGGCCTGGAGGTCCATGGCCATGACGCGTTCCTCACGGGATCGTCGGGCCCTTTCGCTGCGAAACATGTCCACCAAGCGGCGGTTGGCCACCGTCATCAACCAAGCCCTCGGGTTGTCCGGCATGGAGGTTGGCCACTGAACGGAGGCCTCAAGGAGTGCTTCCTGGACTGCGTCCTCGCAAGCATCGAATTGACCGTGCGTCCTGGCCAGCACGCCAAGGACCTGCGGCGCCAAACTGCGCAGCAGGTCCTCGATGCGTGTGGCCGGTGACGGGTCCAGCTAAACCTCCGGCAGGGCTTCCTGCGGCGGCGCTTCCTGGACTGCACGGAGCTCAACCACCTGCGCGTACTTCACAATGCTGGAACAAATCTCCACCGCGCGCTCCTCGCTGGCCACATCAACCACCCAGTAACCCACCAGCGATTCCTTCGATTCGGCGAACGGCCCGTCCGTGGTGATCACACCGTCGGGGGTCTGCTTGACCAGCTTCGCGGTGCTGCCGTCGGCCAGACCGGCGTTGAACACCATTTCCCCGGACTCGGTGAGGTCCTTGTCGATCTGGATCATGAACCCGATCATTTCCTGGATCCATGCGGGGTCTGCGGTCTCCATCATGCCCTCGGCCGATCCGAACATCATGATCATGTACTTCATCTCAAACTCCTTGTGAGGGGCGCCCTTTGTGGGTGCTTTCACTGTTGGGTCGGAACTGCGGCGGGCTTTTCTACATGGTGGGGCAAACTTTTTTGGGACTAGGCCCGGGCGATCACCTCGCCATTGGGAATGAGGAAGAAGCCGTCCTCTGTGGCTCCCCAACGGTGCCAGCCTGCGGCGATCCGTGCGAGGTCCGCCTCGTTGGCGAAGCCGTACTCAAGAGCTTGCTCCGCGAAGGCTGAGTGCAGCACTCGTTCGCTCCACACCCGGGATTGCCATGCGCGCTGTTGGGCTGTGGCGTAGAGCCAGTTGCTGCTGGTGGGCGCCACCTGGGTGAAGCCCGCCTGGTGGGCCCACGACACCAGGCGACGTCCGGCGTCGGGTTCTGCACCGTTGCGGCGGGCGATCTTCTGGTAAAGCTCCATCCAGTCATCCAGCTCGGGGATTTCGGGGTACCAGCTCATGCCGTGGAAGTCTGCGTCGCGAACGGCAACTATAGCCCCCGGCTTGGCCACCCGGCGCATTTCCCGCAGGGCCGCCACGGGGTCCGTCAGGTGCTGGAGTACTTGGTGCGCGTGAACGAGGTCAAAGGACTCGTCCTCAAAATCGAGGTCGTAGATGTTGCCGGTCTGGAACGTCACGTTGTCTACGCCGCGATCGGTAGCCAGCTCGGTGGCTTGCGCGATGATGTCCGCGGACCGGTCCAAGCCGATCACTTGCCCGGGCGCAACCAGCCCCGCGAAGTCGCAGGTGATACTGCCCGGTCCGCACCCGACGTCGAGCACTGAGGTCCCCGGGGTGAGATGCGGAATCACGAACGCGGCGGAATTTTCCACCGTCCGTGAGGCGTGGGCCCGGACAACCGACTCGTGGTGTCCATGGGTGTAGACATCTTCAGGCTGCTGCGCGTTCATAGGGAAACGCTACAACCCGGAAGCTGAAATCAGGTGGAATGCGGTGTGCCGCTTTGGGTGGCTTCCTCGCGGGCGGCGAGGGTTGCCTCCACCATGTCCGTCATGAAGCGCGTCACAAGCTCCAGTTCCTCGGCACTGTATGCGGCCATCGCTTTGCCCATGCGCATGGCGAGCGGCATGAACATGGCGCTTCCGTCCCGGTACGCCTTGGGTGTCATCTGCAACTGGACCTGGCGCCGGTCCGAGCCGAGCCGTTCGCGGACCACGTGTCCGGACGCGTGCAGGCGGTCAACCAGTGCGGTGGTGGCGGGGGAGCTGAGCCTGAGTTCGGAGCGTAGGACGCCCGGTGTGACCACCTTGCCCGCAGCAGTATGGCGCATGATCACGGCCAGCGCGTTCAGGTCCGTGCGGTGCATGTCATTACGGCCGCCCGCTGCGTCCACATAGTGGTTGGCTTCGAGGGTGAAGTCCTGGAGGAGGCGCACGAGTTCTTGCGGAGCGGCGTTGTTCGGGCGGCCTCCGGGGTATCCGCCGGGGCGCGGGTCTGTGGGTTTGGACATCTCCGCCCTCCTGCCAGCGTTGTCTTGGGATTACTGCCCTCCGGATATTACTCCCAGCAGTAGCGGATTCCGGCATCAGTATTGATTCTGCAGTGGAATAGTTCCATCATAGAGATAATCTATGATGGAATGAAGGCCGTCAAGCATCCCCACAGAAGAAGGACTCATGAACTCGCAGAAGGTACCGTTCTGGCTGCGCTGGCTGATACCCGTGGTACTGGTCATCACATGGCTGGGCATCGCAGGAATCGGCGGCCCCACGTTCGGTCGATTGGAAGAGGTTTCTTCCAACGATCAAGCCTCTTTCCTTCCAGCCGGCGCTGAAGCCACGGAAGCCGGGGATTGGCAGGCGAAGTTCCGGGACTCTGAAGAGATTCCGGCAATCGTCATCGTTGAGAGCGACTCTCCCTTCACCCCTGCGCAGCTGGGCGAAGCAGCCCAGCTGAAAACCGGGATTGAGGCGCTTAAGCTGGGCAGCGCCGTCGTCGGACCCATCCCGTCCGAAGACGGCAAGGCCGTTCAGTTTGTGGTTCCCATGGCGTCCTCGGATGAGTTGCGCGAGAAAGTCCAGGAGCTGCGCGATGTAGTGCAGCCCGGCGCACCTGATGGCATGAAGGCCTTTGTCACGGGTCCGGCAGGCTTGACCGCCGACCTCGTCAACGCCTTCGGCGGGATTGACGGCATCCTGTTGCTGGTTGCCCTCGGAGCCGTGTTCGTAATTCTTCTGCTGGTCTACCGTTCAGTGGTATTGCCCTTGGCGGTGCTGTTGACCTCGGTTTTCGCCCTGTGTGCCGCGATTTTGTTGGTGTTCGGAATGGCCAAGGCCGGCTGGATCCAGCTGAACGGCCAGAGCCAAGGCATCCTCTCCATCCTGGTAATCGGTGCCGCCACCGATTACGCCCTGCTGTACGTGGCCCGGTTCCGGGAGGCGCTCACGCACACCACCAACCGCACGCAGGCTGTGATGACGGCATGGAAGGCATCCTTCGAGCCGATCCTCGCCTCCGGCGCCACCGTTATCATTGCCCTGCTCTGCCTGCTGTTTTCCGATCTGAATTCCAACAAGGCGCTGGGGCCGGTAGCCGCGGCCGGTATTGTTTGCTCGCTGTTTGCGGCGCTGACCTTGTTGCCGGCCTTCATGGCGTTGCTGGGCCGCGCCGCCTTCTGGCCCTTCCGGCCCAAGCTGCTGCCCGACGACGAACGCGAACCTGAGATTCTCACCGGCCTTGAGGGGCAGAAGGGTCTGTGGCGCGCCACGGGTCGTCTGGTCTCCAAGCGGCCGCGCGTTGTGTGGGTGGCTTCGGTCCTGCTCCTTCTTGCAGCTTCCACCGGCCTGATGCAGTTGAAGGCCAACGGGGTCCCGCAAACGGACGTCATTCTTTCCGCGTCCGACGCCGTAGACGGCCAGGATGCGCTGGCGCGGCACTTCGACGCCGGCAGCGGCAGCCCCGCCGTCGTGGTGGCCTCGGAAGGTTCCGCGCAGCAGGTGCTGGACAAGGTCAAAGCGGCCGACGGCGTGGGTGACGCCTACCTGCTTGCTGACGGAAACGTTCCCATCACCGGCGCCCCCGGCACTCCCGCTGAGCCTGCCGTTCGCGAAGGCCGGGTGTTGATTAATGCGACCCTGAACTCCGCCGCTGACTCGATTGAAGCCGAAGAAGCGGTGAAGTCGCTGCGGGTAGCCGTCAAAGAGGTCGATGCCGGCGCTCTGGTGGGTGGCGTCACAGCCACCGCGTTGGATACCAACACCACTGCCCAACGCGACCTGGTGGTGATCATCCCGATCGTGCTGGTGGTCATCCTCTTCATCCTTATGCTCCTGCTGCGATCGGTAGTGGCACCGGTGCTGCTGGTCCTCTCCGTTGTGCTCTCCTACGGGGCCGCCATGGGTGTCTCCGCCTGGGTGTTCAACGGCGTCTTCGGATTCTCCGGCGCCGACGCCACAGTGCCGCTGTTCGGCTTTGTGTTCCTGGTGGCCCTGGGCGTGGACTACAACATCTTCCTGATGAGCCGTGTCCGTGAAGAGTCGCTGAAACATGGGACGCGTCCGGGAATCCTGCGGGGATTGGCCGTCACCGGCGGCGTTATTACCTCGGCCGGGGTGGTGCTGGCCGCTACCTTCGCCGCGCTTGGTGTCATCCCCATCATGTTCCTGGTGCAGCTGGCCTTCATTGTGGCCTTCGGCGTGCTGCTGGATACCGTACTGGTGCGCTCGCTGTTGGTTCCCGCCCTTGCCTACGACATTGGCAGCAAGATCTGGTGGCCGGGGAAGCTGGCGCGTGAATCTTCGTTGCCTGCGGCAGCACCCCGCGAGGAGGAAGAAGCGTCGGTGGGACGGTAGCCGTCAACCGATGACGGGCGAGCGGCGCTCCAGCAGCAGGGTGTCGCGCCATTGCCCGGCGGCGGGGCCGGTGCTCACACGAGCTATCCGGTCCCGCCGTCCAACAACGGCAAAGCCGTGAGCCAAATGCAGACGCAGGCTGGCCTCGTTTTCCGGGAAGATGCTGGACTGGATGGTCCAGATTCCCTTCTCCTCAGTGGATGCGGAGAGTGCGTCCAGAAGCCTGCCCCCGATTCCCTGGCCTCGCGCGTGGGCGGCAACATAAATGGAGTGTTCAACCACGCCGGAGTACGCGGGTCGTGCGGAAACGGGCGAGACAGCAGTCCAACCGAGGACGATCCCCTCACTATTGACCGCCACTAGCCGGTGGTCCGTAAGTTTGGAGCTGTTGAAGCTGGCCCACTCGGGGGCGGCTGCTTCGAACGTGGCGAAACCGGTATCGATGCCCTCCTGAAAAATCTCCCGGGCGGTGGGCCAGTCTTCCGGCACCATTGCCCTCAGCGTCACCGTCACAGGGCGTCGAGTATGCCGGCGACGTGATCCAATGCGCCAGGGACCAGGGAATAGTAGGCCCACGTGCCGCGCTTCTCCCGGTGCAGCAGCCCTGCCTCCACCAGGATCTTCAAGTGGTGCGAAACTGTCGGCTGGCCCAGGCCGAGCGGTTCAGTGAGGTCACAGACACAGGACTCGCCCGAATCTTCAGCTTTGACCATGGACAGAAGCCGCAGCCGGTTAGGGTCCGCGAGGGCTTTGAAAACCGTTGCTTTCCGCTTGGCTTCCTCGGCGCTCAGGAAGGGCTGGCCCGTCAGCGGGGAGCAGTCCTGCGCCATGGCGGGCTTGAGTATGGGCGATGCAGTCATGTACCCATTATGCGCCTATATTGACGGTCATCAATCTACCCAGTTATGACGTCAGGTGCCGCTTCCTGCTAGGAAGAACGGCGATGCAGCGAGCAGGGAATTGCGGGCCATTCATACATAAGCGGCCATAGGTATTACCAGCATGATGGCAAAAAACTTTGGGCCGGGCCACGTGTCTGTTTTCGTCACTGCAGAGCTAACCCCGGGTAGAAGGACGGGCCTTATTGTTTTTGCTTTTGCTTTGGTTTCGGCTGGGGCGTGCGTTTTCGTTTCTGTTTCCGTCCGGTGGTGGCACGTGCGTTGAACGGGGGCCTTGGTTCGCCGAGCCGGGGCCCGCGCCAGTACCGCCCGCCCAGGAGTATGCCGAGGAGGGCCCCGTATGCCCACACAAAGGGAAGAGCCGTTTGACCCGTATTGCCTGCCAGGAAGAGGAGCAGGAAGAACTCCACCGGTATCACCCAGAGGAGGAGGTTCCTGAGCTTCAGGGATAAGGGGAAGTGGAAAAGGGCCCAACCGCCCAGTGAGGCCCCGGCGAACACTGTCCCAACTGCCGCCGTGGGCGTTTGAAGAGCGAAGTGCGCGCCGCCTATTCCCAGCAGAACAGCTGCGCAGATGGCATTGATGAGTGCGAGTCGCGGCCCGCCGGTGAACTTCAGGCCATCTTTGCTGGTGCCCGTGGGCTTCCGGCTGGATCTGGTCTTGGCGGGCGTCCCGGTCCACTTGTTGATGCCCACAATGCCGCCGACGAAGAGGCCCAGGAACCACGATCCCGGCGCGGGGATCCCTAGTTGATCCTCAACGTGAATCAGAGAAAAGAATATTAGGAACATGGTGATGAACATCACCGCCGATGCGCGGCCCGACTGGACGACCACTCGAAACATGAGGAATGTGTAGCAAGCCGCAACAGTGAAGATGACTGATGCCCAGGGGAGTGACTCCCGGGCCATGGCAAAGAACACTGCCGTCATCACGGCGGCTGTCAGCACATTGATTATCTGTTCGCTGCGACGCCCGTTCTTCTTTTTGCTCTTCACTTCTGCGCTTCCCCCCATGGCCTTAAGCGTAGATCAGGCCCGCTTGTCCGCTGTCTGCGGCACCACGACGTCCTGAGCTGCGCGCGAATCTGTTGGAAAAAGCAGCACCAGAAGGCCCACTCCGGCGGCGGCGCCGATCAGTTGTGCCGCGACGAACGCGGGCGCGGAGCCAGGTGCGATGCCCGCAAAGGTGTCACTGAAGATCCGCCCTGCTGTTACCGCGGGGTTTGCGAAGGACGTTGAGGAAGTGAACCAGTACGCTGCCCCGATGTAGGCGCCCACGGCAGGGGCTGCCAGGGAGCTCCGCTTGGTGGCAGCAAGGGAGAAAATCAGCAATACAAGTCCGGCCGTTGCCACGATTTCACCCAGCAGATGGCCAGGAGTTACACGTTCCTTGCTGGAGATTGACGTGCCGACGTCAAACATGGCGTTCGCCAGCACGCTGCCGCCTATGGCCCCCAGAGTCTGGGATGCGACGCAGGTGCCAAGTTCTTTCAGAGACAAGCCCCCACCCATTCGCCTGCCCAGGAACCAGTCCGCCAAGGACACAGCCGGGTTGAAGTGAGCGCCGCTGATGGGTCCAAAGATGACTATGAGCACCGTCAGTCCGAACACCGTGGCAGTGCTGTTCTGGAGCAACTGCAGGCCCACGTCGTTGGGGGAGAGCTGCTGTGCTGCGATGCCGGAGCCTACTACTACGGCAACAAGCAAGCAGCTTCCCAAGGCTTCAGCGAGACCGCGGCGCCACAACCGGGGTGAGTGAGTTGTCATGGCAAACAGCTTGACCTATGAAACTAGTTCAGTCAAAATTGAATCAATGAACATTGATCAAAATTCGAGCCTTTTGGAGCGGGCCGCCAAGTATGCCGCCCTTGCCGATCCTGCGCGTCTGCGGATTGGGGACCTCCTCACCCTCGGTGATTTGTCGCCCACGGAGTTGCAGGTGGAACTAGGCATGCCGGCCAATCTGCTGTCGCATCATCTACGCTCCATGGAGGATGCAGGGTTGGCGGTCCGGCACAGATCTGAAGGTGACAAGCGGCGCAGCTATGTCCGGCTGGCTCCCGGCGCACTGGAGGGACTCACTCCCGGGAAAGAACACGGAGCCCGGCGGGTTTTGTTCGTCTGCACCCGCAACAGCGCCCGCTCGCAGCTTGCAACGGCTCTGTGGCGAACCGCGAGCCACATCCCCTCGGCGTCGGCCGGAACCCATCCGGCTGAGCGTGTGGCTCCCGGCGCCGTGGACGTCGCCCGCCGCCACGGCTTGGACCTTACGGGCGCGAAACCTTGCCTGCTGGACCAAGCCTTGAGCGAGCAGGACTTGGTCATCACTGTTTGTGACAACGCCCACGAAGAACTTCCGGATTTTCGAGGTATCCACTGGTCCGTTCCCGATCCCGTGCGGCTCGGCAATCCGGAGGCATTTGAGGATGCCTTCGCCGATCTTTCACGCCGCGTCCATGATTTAGCACCCCGGCTGACCGCAGCTTAAACCGGGACTTCAACATATTGACAATCATCAATCTATAGGCGGATACTCAATGCATCGATGGACATCAATATTACTCATCGCGGCATTGGTGCGGAATGATCCCAGCCAGACCAACCCAACCCACACAGGAGAAACCCCGTGAGCACCGAAACCGCCAAGAAGCCCTCCGTTCTGTTCGTCTGCGTGCATAACGCAGGGCGCTCGCAGATGGCCGCAGCTTTCCTCACAACGCTTTCAAAAGGTGCCATTGAGGTTCGGTCCGCTGGCTCGCAGCCGGCGGACAAAGTCAACCCCGCGGCCGTTGAAGCGATGGCTGAGCTCGGGATCGACATGTCTGCTGAAATCCCCAAGGTCCTCACCACAGAAGCCGTCAAGGACTCCGATGTGGTGATCACCATGGGTTGCGGGGATGAGTGCCCGTATTTCCCCGGCAAACGCTATGAGGACTGGGTTCTTGAGGACCCCGCAGGGCAGGGCGTTGACGCTGTCCGTCCCATCAGGGACGAGATCAGGACCCGCATTGAAAACCTCGTGACAGAACTCTTGCCGGCCCGGCACGCTGACGCCCAGTAACCCACTTTTCAGCCCGTTTCCACACCCTTCCAAGGAGATACCGTGAGCACCGAACAGCTGATCATCATCGGATCCGGCCCTGCCGGCTACACAGCCGCCATCTATGCTGCGCGCGCAGGCCTGAGCCCTCTGGTCCTGGCCGGTTCCGTTACTGCCGGCGGCGCCCTCATGAACACCACGGAAGTAGAGAATTTTCCGGGCTTCCCGGGCGGGATCCAGGGCCCGGAGCTGATGGATGGACTTCAGGAGCAGGCGGAGAAATTCGGTGCGCGGATAGTGTTCGACGACGTCACTGAGGTTGAGCTCAAGGGTCACCTCAAGCGCGTGGTCACTGGAGGGGGCGAGACACATCAGGCGCCGGCCGTCATCCTCGCCACCGGATCTGCCTACAAAGAACTGGGTCTTCCGGAAGAGAAAAAACTCAGCGGACACGGCGTTTCCTGGTGTGCCACCTGTGATGGCTTCTTCTTCCGCGAGCAGGACATCATCGTTGTAGGCGGCGGAGACTCCGCCATGGAAGAGGCCACTTTCCTGACGCGCTTCGGTAAGTCCGTCACGGTGGTGGTCCGGAAAGATGAGCTGCGCGCCTCGCGGATCATGGCCCAGCGCGCCAAGGACAACCCTAAAATCAGCTTCGCCTGGAATTCGGCCATCACCAGGATCCACGGCGACACCAAGGTCACCGGTGTAACCCTCACGGACACCCGAACCGGCGAAACCCGTGAGCAGGCGGCCACCGGAATCTTCGTTGCCATAGGACACTTGCCACGGACGGAACTGGTGGAAGGACAGGTTGACCTCGATCCCGAGGGCTACATCAAGGTGGACTCACCCACCACCTGCACCAACCTGTCGGGCGTCTTTGCCTGCGGGGACGCCGTGGACCACCGCTACCGCCAAGCCATCACAGCGGCCGGCACCGGCTGCGCTGCGGCTTTGGACGCTGAGCGTTATCTGGCTGCCTTGGACGACGCCCACAGCATTGCCACCGCGTTGGTCGAAGAGCCCACGCACTTCTGAATCTCAACCACGGAAGACACTAGCAACCATGGAAAAGCACCTCCCCGTCGCAGTAATCGGCGCTGGCCCCGTTGGACTCGCGGCTGCAGCTCATCTGCTCGAACGCGGCCTGGAGCCGGTCATCTTTGAAGCAGGTGCTTCTGCAGGGGCGGCCCTCGAACAGTGGCGCCACATTCGCCTGTTCTCGCCATGGAGGTTCAACATTGACGCCGCAGCTGTCCGGCTGCTCGAACCCACGGGCTGGACATCGCCCCGGCCCACAGCCCTGCCCTACGGTGGGGAGCTCGTTGATAACTACCTCACCCCTCTGGCGGAACTCCCGGCCATTGCCTCCCGCCTGCACACCGGGGCCCGTGTTACCGCAGTCACCCGTGCCGGACTGGACAAAACCCATGTTCGCAACCGCGATGCCGCCCCATTCGTGGTCCGCGTTGAAGACGTGGCCGGTGAGGTGAGCGATGTCGCGGTTTCAGCTGTCATCGATGCCTCGGGCACGTGGTCCACCCGGAACCCGTTGGGAACCTCGGGCTTGGCCGCCATCGGTGAAGAGCGTGCAGGAGCCCGCATCTCTTCGCCCCTGCCCGATGTCACGGGCCAGGACAGAGACGCTTTCGCCGGTCAGCGGGTTTTGGTGGTTGGCGCAGGCCACTCAGCTGCGAACACGTTGATCAACCTCGCCCAGCTGGCCAAGGAGGAGCCAGGCACCAGGATTCTCTGGGCCATCAGGGGGGCTTCCGCGGAGAAAGTCTACGGAGGCGGTGATGCTGACGGCCTTCCTGCCCGCGGCCAGCTCGGCTCACGGCTGCGCAGGCTCGTTGACTCCGGGACGATCCAACTGCACACCGGCTTCGGTATTGCCTCGCTGGCGGACTCTGAACGTGGCCTCACCGTCATCTCCGGTGACGGCCGCACCCTGGTGACGGACGTCGTCGTGCCTTGCACCGGTTTCCGGCCGGACCTGGGCATGCTCCGGGAGCTGCGATTGAACCTGGACCCGGCTGTTGAAGCGCCCACAGAGCTCGGCCCGCTGATCGATCCCGAGTTCCACTCCTGCGGCACCGTCCCGCCGCACGGAGCCAAGGTCCTCGCTCACCCCGAGAAGGACTTCTACATCGTCGGAATGAAATCCTACGGGCGGGCACCCACCTTCCTTTTGGCAACCGGCTATGAGCAAGTCCGCTCCGTGGCTGCCGCCCTTGCGGGGGATCAGCTCGCGGCGGATGCCGTTCACCTTGAACTGCCGGAGACAGGGGTGTGCTCCTCCGACGCAGGGACAAGCTGCGAGGTTCCTGCTGCTGCTTCAGCCCCGGAGGCAGAGCCCAATGGTTGCTGCCCGGCTCCGGAACCGGTACTCCTGGGCATCCCTACGGGCTTGGCTCACGGCCGCTCCGGCGTCCAGTTGGCTCCGCCGTCAAGCTGATCAAACGCTCACGGGGTTCCGTTCGCGGTAGCCGTCGGCGGCATAAACGCCGAGTATCCGCACTTCGGTGGTGAAGAACTCCAGCTCCTCCAACGCCCGGCGGAGGCGAGCGTCTTCGGGGTGGCCCTCGACATCCGAAAGGAACATGGTGGCAGCGAACTCGTCGCCCACCATGTAGCTTTCCAGTCGCGTCATGTTCAGGCCGTTGGTCGCAAAACCGCCCAGTGCCTTATAGAGGGCCGAAGGGACGTTGCGGACCCGGAAGACGAAGCTGGTGATTGCAGGACCTGGCAGTTCTTCCTTGCTGGGAAGTTCGCGTTCCCGGGCCAGAACAACAAATCGCGTGGTGTTGGAAGGATCGTCCTCCACCGCCGATGCCAGGACCTCAAGGCCGTACAGTCCGGCGGCGAGCGGCGGGGCGAGAGACAGTTTGCGCGGATCGTTCCAGTCCCTGACTTCGCGCGCTGAGCCTGCTGTGTCACCGGCGATCACGGGTTTGAGGCCCGCTTCCCGAATGATCCTGCGGCACTGCCCCAGAGCGTGGATATGGCTGTGCACCTCCGTGGCTCCCTCAATGGTGCTTCCCGGGATCCCCAAAAGGTCGAAGTGGATCGGGAGGAAGAACTCGCCAACAATCTGAAGCTTGGACTGCGGGAGAAGAACGTGGATATCTGCCACGCGTCCGGCAATGGAGTTCTCAATCGGGATCATGGCCAGATCCACTTCTCCAGTGGAAACCAGCTCAAAGGCATCCTCAAAGCTTGCGCACGGAACGCTTTCCAGCTCGGGGAACATTTCCTTGCACGCCAGATCCGAGTTGGCTCCGGGCTCACCTTGGTACGCAATCTTCTGGGACATGCTGCTCATAGTTACACGCAACGCCCCCGGCCTCCCAACCGGGTCCACCCTGTGACTGGACAAGTGGGAGGCAGTGACTCTAGGTTCGCAGGAAGGATTGGGGGCAGCCGATGACCACGGCAGCGACGTTTCAAGGGAACAAGCCGGACCACGTCAAAGAACAGCGGGTTGCACGGTTTGCAGGCGTGATCATTGGAGTGTTTACGCTCCTTTGGGCGTTCCTGCTTTTGGCTGATGTGGGCGGCCACATTCTGGCAGCAGGACCGTTGCAAGTGGCCACCCTCAGCTTGAGCCTGGTGTCAGCGCTGATTGTCTTTTTCTATTGCAGGGCTCTCAATTACAGGACCAGCGCGGCCGGACTTCTGTGCTTTGTGGCCGTGGCGTTCTTTTTCGCTGATGTGGCTTTGGGTTTCAACTACAGCCCGTACTTCGGCGTCGCGGTCCTCGCGTGGGGTGCCAGTGCCCGGCGGCCTTTCCTTGCAGGAGCGGGAGTCCTCGCCATATGCGCAGCAATCGTTGCCAAGTATGAACACTCCTTGGCCGGCGTGGCCGTCGCGGGAGTTGGCCTGATCATCCTCGCGATGGCGCTCGCCATACGCCCGAAGAACCCACCTGACTGGCATTAGTGGCTGGAATGAGAAGTCATAACAGCCACTAATGCCAGTCAGGTGGGAGGGGCGTCAGCCGTTGATGATCTGCGGAACTCCCAGGGCTTTGAGGCCTTCGGCGCCGAACTCCAAGCCGTAGCCGGACTGCTTGGCGCCGCCGAACGGGATGCGGGGATCCACTGCTCCGTGCTTGTTGATCCACACAGTGCCGGCTTGAATGCGGGAGGCCACTTCGCGTGCCGCGTTCAGGTCCGAGGACCAGACTGAGGCGCCCAGTCCGACGTCGAGTCCGTTCGCCTTGGCCACTGCCTCGTCAATGGTGCTGTACTTGATGATGGGCAGGGCCGGGCCGAACTGTTCCTCAGCCACCAACGGGTTGTCGTTGTCGATGTCGGCCACCAGCGTGGTGGGGTAGAAGTAGCCCGGTGCCTCGGCGTCGGGGTTTCCGCCTACCAGGATGCGTGCGCCGGAATCGCGGGCGGCTTCTACCAGCCGGGCCACGATCTCGTACTGCTGCCGGTTCTGCAGCGGGCCAAGGACGTTGTTCTCGTCCAAGCCGTTACCCATGGGCATCGCAGCCGCCACGGCAGCAAGCTCGGAGCAAACAGCCTCGTACTGGGACTCGTGCACGTACAGGCGTTTCAGGGCAGCGCAGGTCTGGCCGGTGTTGATGAAAGCGCCCCAGAACAGGCCCTCTGCAATTGCTTTGGGATCGGAATCGGGCAGGACAATGCCGGCGTCGTTGCCGCCAAGTTCAAGCGTGAGCCGTTTGACGGTGTCAGCCGAAGAACGAATGATCGCCTTGCCTGTAGCGGTTGAGCCCGTGAACATGACCTTGCCGATTGCCTCGTGTGCAGCCAATGCTTCGCCGACGTCGCGGCCGCCGGAGACCACTGACAACAAGCCTTCGGGCAGTTCCTGGTTGATGATCGAGGCCAGTGCCAGCACGGAGAGTGGGGTGTATTCGGAGGGCTTGACCACCACGGCGTTACCCATGCGCAGCGCTGGCGCGATCTGCCACACGGTGATCATCATGGGCCAGTTCCACGGACCGATTGCACCCACCACACCGATGGGCCGGTAGTGCAGTTCTGCCCGGGTTTCGCCGTCATCCACTACGGTTTCGGGATCAAGGGCAGTGGCGGCCGTGGCGCGGAGCCAGGCGGCGCAGGCGCCCACTTCGAAGCGCGCGTTCGGCCCGTTGAGCGGTTTGCCCTGCTCGCGGGAGAGGAGTTGGGCGAGTTCTTCGGCAGAGCGTTCGACGGCGTCGGCTGCTTTCATGAGCGCAGCGGACCTGGCGTCGTGGCCCAAGGCAGCCCAGGCCGGCTGCGCAGTGGTGGCGGCGGCGATGGCGGCTTCGAGGTCTTCCACCGTGTGAACAGGTGCTTCGCCCACGGCCTGGCCCGTTGCTGGGTCCAGAATGGTGCGGCTGTCCTGGCCGGGGGCCGGGGTGATCGAGGTCAGGAGGGCGTCGTAAGTCTCCATTGGTACTCCGCTCGGGTAGTAAGTCTTGGCGGCCAGTGAGGCGCGCGGCGATGTTTCCAGTGTGGTGGGCCTCACGCATCGGTCCCTTGTCTTTGCACGAACACCCCTTGACGGGAAGCGAACGCTTTCAGAAGCGGCGTCCGTGCCTGATAATCGAGCCTGTGACTCTTGCATCCCTCGCAGCTTTCGCCGGCCTCTGCCTGGTTCTGTCCGTGACGCCTGGCCCGGACACTTTTCTGGTACTGCGCATCGCGCTGAACCGTCCCAGCGCTGGAATTGCCGCAGCGGCAGGCTCTGCCCTTGGCGCGATCGCCTGGGCAGCACTGGTGGGGGTTGGCCTCGCCGCGATTCTTGAGCAGTCCGCGGAATTGTTCCGCTGGGTCAAGATCGCGGGCGGCCTGTACTTGCTGTATTTGGGTGTTTCCTCGTTCATCAAATCCCGGAAGACGGCGAAGGCAGCAAAGGCCGCCACTGCAGCCGGTGCCACTGCGAATGCGCCGCTGCCGTACAGCCGACTCTCCGCACTGGGGGCCGGCGCAATGTCCACGCTGCTCAACCCCAAGGTAGGGCTGTTCTACTTGGCGGTGGTCCCGCAGTTCATTCCCCACGGCGGGGACACCATGGGCACCTCGCTCATTCTGGGCGTGGTGGTAGCCGTGATCGCCTTCGCATACCTGTCCATGATCGCCGTGGTGGCGTTCAAAGCGATGAGGTGGCTCAAGCGCCCCAAGGTGGGCACCGTCGTCGAGCATGTCAGCAGCGGCGTGATTGCCGGACTGGGCGTGGGCGTGGTGGCATCAGGCGCCACCAGCTAAGCCTCTAATTCAGCGAGATACGCAGACGTTCCACGCCCTCGACTCCTTCTGGTACCTGTTCCATCAACTGTGGCTCATTTGCAAGGCGACCAAGCATGTTGGCCAAGTGATCTTTTTCAGCGCGCTTGAAGGAGACGCCACGGAGGTCGGAAGCCCGGATAACAGAGGTCAGGGTGAGGAAGTCGTCTATGTGCCGCTGCCGCAGGGGGTCATTGATAATGGTAAGAGCCCCTGCCTTACCTATGAGGCTGCCAAGGATCGTGGGTCGGTTCACGCGGCCTGATGATGCACCAGCTTGAACGTCGACGGTTTCGGAGCGGTCGAGCGCTTGTTGGCTGGCTGGGGCCGCAATTGTGGTTCCGCCTGTGACTCCTCGTCGCTTCTCGGCCCGGTCACCCAGGTGGCGGGGGATGAGGATGTCCAACAGGGCATTGCCACGCTGCCAGCGATGCTGGTAGCCTTCCGGGGATTCGCCCAAGGATTCGAAGCCAAGCTTCACGAGGAGTTCAGTGAAGTCGTGCAGCATATTCGGGTATGCGCGGATGTCCAGCGCCATATCGGCGTCCTTGGTAGCCCGTACGAACGGGGCG
Source organism: Paenarthrobacter aurescens (assembly GCF_041549525.1). Lineage (NCBI taxonomy): Bacteria > Bacillati > Actinomycetota > Actinomycetes > Micrococcales > Micrococcaceae > Paenarthrobacter > Paenarthrobacter aurescens. Next base: position 3,741,050 of record NZ_CP157456.1, on the reverse strand, counting down.
CCCCGCTCAACAGCGTGCAAGTAGACGGCCTGGCCTCCCACCAGAACCCAGCCCTTTGGCATCGCACTATGGATTTCGAAGACGGCTTGCCATGCTTCCTGCTGTTCGGCCAACATCGCGGGAAGCTTGATGGGCATGGATGCTCCAAAGAATTTCGCGTGCGGCTTGCTGTTCACGGACACCGGGCCGTTCGGCCAAGTCTGCCGCGACCAAGAGGGGAGGAAGTTCGTCCGGGATGTGCTCGGCTGCCCTGAGGATGACATTCGGTTTCTTGCCTGGGGCGGGCTCAACCAGCAGCCAGTCCCTGACGATGTCTTTGAGTTCGTCGCGGCGCACGTAGGCCTCCAGTTCTGAGTTGGCCAGCAGCCCTGACCGTGGGTGTGAGACTCCGGAGGGACGGACTCGGTTGTCCTCCCGAAGCTCGGCGATGTCTGCCGGGCTGGAGGAGAACTCAAACTTCTCGGCGCGATTAGCCAGCCATGCCGACAGCAGCTCCAGCGGGCCGGGGGAGTTCTGCAGCCGGCTGATGCGTTCGTTCAGGCGGTGTTTCTCAAGGGGCGACGGTTCAAAGTAATCAAGGGCAGAGTGAAGCTGGGGGTCATCCCAGAAGCATGACACGAGCTGCCAGGCACTTCGCTCGGACAGCGGCCGACCGGCGGGCTTGCCCGGCCGGTACTGGGCGGCGTCGGACTCTTCAATAATCCAGCGTCCCCCGATTCGCTGGCCACGTATACGTCCGGAATGGACGAGCTGCCTTACCCGGCTCTCGTTGACGTTGAGGCGCTTCGCCAGTTCTGGGATACTTAGCGGCATTTCGTAATCCTAGCGTTATCGCTATGAATATGTAATCCGGGATTGGGTCAGGCCGGCGCCACCAGCTAGGCCGCCAGCATCGCCAGGTAGTTCTCCAGCTGCCCCGAAAGATCCTGCGAGAAATGCTCGGCGGGGGACAGGGCCACAACAACCTGCGCGCCCAGCATCATGTTCAGCAGGTGATCGGCGACGGCGGCGTCCCTGATTGGCGCTTTTATCTCGCCTGCCGCGCGGGCTGCTGCGCAATGCGCCGCAATGGTGGTGTGCCATTGGCTCATGGACTCGCTGTGAAGGGCTGCCATGTCCGGGTCGTTGAGCGCCTTCTGCCAGAACGGAATGACAATGCGGGCTTCGTTGACGCGTTCCTCATCCAGCGGGAGAACTTCTGCGCAGAAGGCGCGGAGGGCGGCGAGGCCTGAGAGTCCCTCGGTCATGGTGGCGATGCGTTGGTTGGTGCGGTTGAAAACGTGGCCGAATGCGGACGTCAGCAGCAAGTCTTTGGTAGGGAAGTAGGGCTTCAGGGCGCCGTTGGCGAAGCCGGCCTCCTCCGCGATCTCCCGCATGGTGGCACCTTCCATGCCCAGCTTTGCGATGATGCGCCAGGTAGCGTCCACCAGTTCGAGGCGTCGTTGATCGTGGTCCACAATCTTTGGCACTGAAGGGGCTCCCGGAAAAATAAATGGCGGACAGGTCTTGTGACCCATCTTACGTTTTGGTTATTCTCTACACCTATAGAAAATAAATCCTGACCCATCACAGGTCCCGGACAAGAGGCAGCCATGACGCCCACAGCAACTGAGACAGCAACCGACGCCACCGCCATTGAGGAATCACAGTACGCCCTGGCAACGGGCGCCGAAATCTCCCAGGTGCAGGGAATCCTGCAGGCCGCCGGCCACCTTGGTGCCGGGAAACGCATCGCCTATTTGGGGCTGGTGGACCCGGCCCGGGGCCAGTCAGAGCAGGACCGCCGTTTCCGGGTCTTCCTCCACGACATCTCCGGCGGCGCACCCACCGATGTCCTTGTCTCTGTAACCCGCGGCGAGATCCTCTCCTCAACAAAACTGGACACCAAAGTGTCCGGTGAACTCCCGGTGTTAGAGGAAGAATTCGAGGTTGTGGAGACGCTCCTCGCCACCGATGAGCGTTGGCTCGCTGCCCTCGCGGCCCGGGATCTGGACGTGGAGAAGGTCCGTGTTGCTCCGTTGTCCGCCGGCGTCTTTGAATATGACGACGAAAGGGGCCGGCGCATCCTCCGTGGGCTCGCGTTTGTGCAGGACTTCCCCGAGGACAGCGCCTGGGCGCACCCCGTGGATGGACTCGTAGCCTACGTGGACGTGGTCAACAAGGAAGTCACACAAGTCATCGACCTCGGCGTCATGCCGATTCCGGCAGAGCACGGAAACTACACGGACCCTGAACTCACCGGCCCGCTCCGCACCACCCAGAAGCCCATCAGCATCACGCAGCCGGAAGGACCAAGCTTCACTGTCACTGGCGGGAACCACATTGAGTGGGAAAAGTGGAGCGTTGACGTGGGCTTCGACGTCCGCGAAGGCGTTGTCCTCCACAACCTGGCCTTCCAGGACGGCGAGACAAAGCGCCCCATCATCAACCGCGCCTCCATCGCCGAAATGGTGGTTCCCTACGGCGATCCCTCACCCATCCGGTCCTGGCAGAACTACTTCGACACCGGCGAATACCTGGTGGGCCAATACGCCAACTCCCTGGAGTTGGGCTGCGATTGCCTGGGCGACATCACCTACCTCAGCCCGGTCATCAGCGACGCTTTCGGCAACCCCCGCGAAATCCGCAACGGCATCTGCATGCACGAGGAAGACTGGGGCATCCTGTCCAAGCACTCCGACCTCTGGACCGGCATCAACTACACCCGCCGCAACCGCCGCCTGGTGATCTCCTTCTTCACCACCATCGGCAACTACGATTACGGCTTCTACTGGTACCTCTACTTGGACGGCACCATCGAATTCGAAGCAAAGGCAACCGGCGTCGTCTTCACCAGTGCCTTCCCGGAGGGCGGCTCGGACAACATCTCCCAGCTCGCCCCGGGGCTCGGCGCGCCCTTCCACCAGCACCTGTTCAGCGCCCGCCTGGACATGGCCATTGACGGCTTCACCAACCGCGTGGAAGAAGAGGACGTGGTCCGCCAGGCCATGGGTGAAGGCAACGAGCGCGGCAATGCGTTCTCCCGCAAGCGGACAGTCCTGACCAAGGAGTCGGAGGCAGTCCGTGAGGCAGACGCCCGCGCGGGAAGGACGTGGATCATTTCCAACCCGGAGTCGAAGAACCGTCTTGGCGAACCGGTCGGCTACAAGCTCCACTCAGAGAACCAGCCCACGCTGCTGGCCGATCCCGGCTCATCCATTGCCAAGCGCGCGGCTTTCGCCACCAAGGACGTGTGGGTCACCCGCTACTCCGACGAGGAGCGTTACCCCACGGGCGACTTTGTGAACCAACACTCCGGAGGTGCCGGGCTGCCGGCCTACGTTGCCCAAGACCGCGACATTGACGGCCAGGATATCGTCCTCTGGCACACCTTCGGCCTCACGCACTTCCCGCGCGTGGAGGACTGGCCGATCATGCCGGTGGACACCGTAGGCTTCAAGCTCCGCCCCGAAGGGTTCTTCGATCGCAGCCCGGTTCTGGATGTGCCCGCCAACGTCTCGGGGTCGAGCTGCCACAGCGCCGCTGCCGGTGAACACGGCGAGCACGGCGAACCCGCCGGGCACTGCCACTAGAACCGCTCCGGGACACACCATGACCACGACGGCGGGACGGGTCCGGTTAGCCGGGCCCGTCCTCCATCCCCGGATCTGCGCGGCCCTCACCGCAGTCTCTTGCCTGGTGCACCTGTGGCTCGCCGCTTCAGGACACCACGACGCCTGGCTGGGAATCCTCATGATCGCGTTGGCCGCCGTCTGCGTCCCCTGCACGGTCCACATTTGGCGCCACAGTCGCGTGGGCGCACTCCATCAGGTGACCATCTCAGCCCTGGCGATGGTGGGACTTCATGCCGTCCTGCTGCTGGGAGCAGGCGGTTCCGGACACGCCCACGGCGGGGGACCGGCGTCGAGCGCTGTTGATACGTCCGGGGCAGCGCAACTGTTGCTGGTGATCGGACTGGAAATCACGACGGCGTTGCTTGCCGCCACGCTGGTGGCTCGCCTTCGGCGCTCGCAAAGGGTGGCAGCAGCTGTGGCTTTCTGACCCTCTTTGCCCCAGCAAACACCTGGAAACGACCCCTGATCTAACCTTCCAGCGAAACCCGAGTCAGTTTGTCCGGGTTGGACACTTGGCGCAGTTCCCGGATGCTCCCATCCGGGCCGGTGTTGATCACCAGGATGTCGGAGCGGCCATGATGCCTGAGCACCATGGCCGCCTCGCCATTGACCCCCATGATCCCAACGCTCACCGGCTGCACAGGATCGAAAACCACCGCTTTGCCGAGGATGCCCGCGAAGAAGCGCGCAATCCTGGCTGCCCCGAACAACGGATTCATGGCGCTCTTGACCTTGCCGCCGCCATCGGCCCACAGAACAGCATCCCCATCCAGCATGGCTACAACCGTGTCAATGTCTCCCTGTTCGATGGCCCGCACCAGCTTCTCCAAGGCCACTCGATCCCTCGCCCGGGGAGCGGGCGCCTCAGGGTCGATGTCCAAACGACGCCCGGCACGGGAAATCATTTGGCGTACCGCAGCCGGGGTCTTTTCGAGAATGTCTCCTATTTCCGGGGCGGACATCCCGAAAGCCCTGTGCAGAACCAAAGCTGCCCGCGCCTCTGGAGCCAGTTGTTCGGCCAAGTGCAACAGGGTCAAGGACAGGAGTTCGCGGTTGGCCACCGCTTCGTCCGGGAGCTTGGAGGTGTCAACCGGCTCGGGCAGCCACGGGCCGGTGTAATCCTCACGCACGGCGGCGAGCTGGCGGACCCGGTCAACTGAGCGCCGCACACACACGGTTGTCAGCCAGGCCGGCCAGGAATCCACGGGGTCCGCGTTCCGTTCCCTCTGCACAGCATCGATCGCCACCTCGGAAACCACATCCTCCGCATGCCCGAAGTCGCCCAGCATTCTGTAGGCGATCCCCAGGAGGCGATTCCGTTCACTCAGCCACGCCGAAGTGGCCGACACCGCAAGACTCATGCTGCCAACGCTACCGTTCAGACCAGCGGATTCTTCTCATCCAACGGCGGCTCCATTTGCGTGCTGATGGCGATTCTGTTCCACACGTTGATGGTGGAGATGGCTAGGATCAAGCCGCCCATTTGGCTGTCATCAAAATGCATGGCCGCAGCGTTCCAGATTTCATCGGTGACAGTGTCCGGGCCGAGCTGGGTCAATGCATCAGTGAGGGCGAGTACGGCCTGTTCGCGGGCATCGAAGAACACTTTCGAGTGCTGCCATGCCGCAACTGCGTGCAGCTTGCGGGAAGGTATGCCGCGCTTTCGTCCGTCGGTGGCGTGCATATCCACGCAGAAGCCGCAGCCGTTGAGGATGGAGGCGCGAAGCTTGATGAGTTCATACAGGTCCGGATCCACGGACGTGCGGGCGTAACCTTCCAGTCCGATGACAGCGGCGTAGCCCAGCTTGTTGCTGCGGCCGATGTTGATGCGGGGCATGATGTTTCCCTTCAGTGATGGAGCCTTACACCAGGGGTGTCGTAAAGGACGCCGGAAGTGTGACAGGGATTGTTAGAGTCAGTGGCGTGCGCGCAGTAGTTTTTGATGAGGTCCGGACCCAGCCCGACGTCAGGGAAGTGGCCAAACCCCAGGCTCCCGCGGGAGGTGTGGTGGTGAAAGTGTTGGCAACAGGCATGTGCCGCAGCGACTGGCATGCCTGGGCCGGGCATGATGACATTGCCATGACCCATGTGCCGGGCCACGAGCTCGCCGGCGTGATCGACTCCGTGGGGGAAGGCGTTCAGCATTGGAAAGTGGGCCAGCGCGTCACCGTCCCGTTCGTCTGCGGGTGCGGCACCTGCGAATGGTGCCTGGCCGGCGAGGCGCAGGTCTGCCCGGACCAGCAGCAGCCCGGCTTCACGCACTGGGGTTCGTTCGCTGAATTTGTGGCTCTGCACGCTGCTGACAGCAACTTGGTTGCCATCCCTGACGGCGTTGAATTTACGACGGCGGCAAGCCTCGGCTGCCGCTTCGCCACGGCTTACCGTGCGATGGCAGCGCGGGCGCAGGTCAAGGCTGGCGAGTGGGTAACTGTTGTGGGCGCCGGCGGTGTGGGGCTGAGCTCTGTGATGATTGCCAAGGCCATGGGAGCACGGGTTGTTGCCGTGGACCGCAACCCCGAAGCCCTGGCTGTGGCCGCGCGTTTGGGGGCGGACCATACTGTGCTTGCCGATGGTGCTGACATTCCGGCCGCAATCCACGGACTCTCCGGTGGAGGCAGCCATGTTGCGGTAGACGCCGTCGGAAGTGAACAAACCTGCGCGGACGCGATCCTGAGCCTTCGCAGGCGTGGCCGGCACGTCCAGATCGGTTTGCTGCCGTCCATCGACGGCAACCCGCAGGTACCCATGGCCCGCGTGATCGGTTGGGAACTGGACCTCCTGGGCAGTCACGGCATGGCTGCTGTGGACTATCCGGGCATGATGGCGCTCATTGAGCAGGGTGCGCTCCAGCCACAGCTGCTGATCGAACGCACCATTGGTTTGGAGGAAGCTGCGGTGCTGCTGCCCGGTTTTGATAAGGCCAATCCCGCTGGCATGACCATGGTGGACCCCGCGCTGTAACTGCTTCCCCACCCAGCGGAGTGCTGCTTAGTTGGGTGCGTCCGCCGGGCGGTTCCGGTACGCCGCGAGGTAGGTGGAAATCCGGCGTACTGCCTCTTCGATGTCCTCAACGGCCGGCAGGATCACAAAGCGGAAGTGGTCCGGCGTGGGCCAGTTGAATGCTGTTCCATGCGAGACCAGGATCTTCTGCTCCTGCAGGAGTTGGAGGACGAACTTCTCATCCGAGGCGATGGGGTAGATCTCCGGATCCAGCTTGGGGAAGAGGTACATGGCACCGGCTGCCGGGACGCAGGAAACGCCCGGAATGGCGGTCAACAACTTCCATGCCAGGTCCCGCTGCTCGCGGAGCCGGCCGCCGGGCCGGATGAGCGCTTCGATGCTCTGATACCCGCCAAGGCAGGTCTGGATGGCGTGTTGGGCCGGAACGTTGGCGCACAGGCGCAGCGAGGCCAGCAGTTCCAACGACTCCCGGTATGCGGCAGTTACGGTCCGGGGGCCGGTGACGGCAACCCAGCCGGCCCGGTATCCGGGCATGCGGTAGGCCTTGGACAAGCCGCTGAACGTCAGCACGCAGACGTCCTCCGCAACAGCCGCAGTATGGATATGGGGCGCGTCCACGTACCGGATCTTCTCGTAGATCTCATCCGAGAACAGCACAAGATCGTGCTTCCTGGCGAGCGCTGCGAACTGCTCCAGAATGTGGCGGGGGTAGACGGCACCGGTGGGGTTGTTCGGGTTGATGATCACTATGCCCTTGGTGCGCGGGGTGATCCTGGCTTCAACATCGGCCATGTCCGGCCACCAGTTCTCCTCCTCATCACACAGGTAGTGAACGGGGTTGCCGCCCGTCAGGGTCACTGCCGCGGTCCACAAGGGGTAATCGGGTGCCGGGATGAGGATTTCGTCGCCGTTCTCCATGAATGCCTGCAGGGTCATGGAGATGAGCTCACTGACGCCGTTGCCAACAAACACGTCCTCGACGCCGATCGTCATCAGTCCGCGGGTTTGGTAGTACTGCGAGATGGCGGTGCGGGCGGAGAAAATGCCCTTCGAATCGCTGTACCCCTGCGCACCTCGAAGGTGGTGGATCATGTCCACCACTACGGACTCCGGAGCTTCAAGCCCAAATGGCGCGGTGTCTCCGAGGTTCATCTTGAGGATACGGTGCCCTTCGGCCTCCATGGCCTTGGCCGCTTGGAGGATGGGCCCACGGAGTTCGTAGCGGACATTCTGGAGTTTGCTGGAGTGCTGCATCGGACGCATGGTTGATCTTTTCATGTCACCGGCCTGCCCGGGTAAATCAGTCCGGAATCAGGGCCAGCGAATAATCACCGGTTGGCGTTTGGTGCTGGCGGAAATCTCCCGCTCCGTGCCGTCCACAGCAACAGCGAAGTGCTGAAGTTCCTCCGAGGAGGTCAGTACCTCGAAGTGTCCCGTTGCGTCACTGACCACGGCGTTGGCGGAGGAGTGGGCATGGATGTAGGCGTCCGGGATGCCTTTGTTGTGGCCGTCCACCAGTCTTCCCCGGATGCGCCGCACGGTTCCGGACGTGCCCGTTTCAGACGGGGCGGGCAGCTGCGAGGGTTCCTCGAAAGGAAGGGATACAGGGATGCGCACCAAGAAACCCAGCCCCTGTTCGATCGCTGCGGAGTACTCCTCGAACTGGAGTTCACCGTTGGAGATCACCGAGTATTGGCTGTGGAGTTCCACCGCGAGGAGGAGTTGTTCCATGTTGTCCAGCTGCTCAGGGCCATGGCACTCCACGGCCACTTTCAGCTCAAGGTCCAGGACTGGCCCTTCGTTCCGGGACCTTCCCACGCGGCTGAGCGTGACGGCCCGTACCGTGACCGGAGCGTCAGGCGGCGGTACGACCGCGGTGGGGGACCCGTCGTCGAACCTCACATGCTGCGGGGTGACGGCGTCGGAAAGTACCCCCAGGAGATCGGACAGCGACGAACGCACATGGCCCACGGCAGAACCCCAGCCGGACGGAGATCAACTACATCAACTGGAACAAGGCTACTCCCGCAGATGCCCGTAGTGCACGGCGCACGGCCGGGTTTTTGTACAGATAATGCCCCTAAAGCCGCCTGAGGAGGGCATTATCTGTACAAAAACTCAGGCGAGGCCCGGTACGCCGTCTTCGATGGTGAACGACTTCTTCGTGCTGACCGGAGCGCCCGGCGTGGTGACGTAGTCCAGCACGCGGAAGTCGGCGGTCATGGCGTCATTGGTGATGCGCGTGTTCACGTAGCCGCGGTTGTCGTTGTAGAACTTCAGGTGCGGGTTCCACGCCATGGTGGGGTCGGTGATGGAGCCGGTGCCGTCGCCGGTGGAGGTAATGGACGAGCACACCAGTTCGGAGCCGACCACTGGCGCCGCCGGGTCTTTGTAGTCCACCTTGAGGTCGGTGGCCCAGTGGCGGTGAACGTCGCCGGTGAGTACGACGGCGTTGCGCACCTTCGCGTCCACCCAACCCTGGGTGATGCGGCGGCGGGAGGAAGCGTAACCGTCCCAGCCGTCCATGGAGACGTCGTCGATGTCCGGCGCCTTGTCCCGGTCCCGCTCGGCGAAGAAAACCTGTTGGCCCAGGATGTCCCAGCGCTGCGTGGAGTTCTTGAAGCCGTCCAGTAGCCATTTCTCCTGCTCGGCGCCGGTGATGGTGCGGTTTTCGGCCAAGCGCCCGGCCACGTTCTTCCGCCAGCCGTCACCTGCGAGCTGATCATCCCGGTACTGCCGGGTGTCCATCATGTGGAAGTTGGCCAGCTGGCCCCACTGAATGGTGCGGTAGATCTTCATGTCGAACCCGGCGGGAACGGATGACCGGCGCAGGGGCATGTTCTCGTAGTACGCCTGGAAGGCCGCCGAACGGCGCTGCCGGAAATGCTCCGTGGTGTCATTGAGCTGGGCGGGATCGTTGTTCTCCGGGATCTCGTCCGCCCAGTTGTTGTCCACCTCGTGGTCATCCCACACCACCAGCCATGGTGCGATCGCGTGCGCGGCCTGCAGATCGGCGTCGGACTTGTACTGGGCGTGCCGTTGACGGTAGCCCGCCAGGCTGACAGTTTCCGGGCCTTCGTGATCGCGGGGGTTGCCGCCGCCGATCACGTAGCTGTCCTTCTTGTATTCATAGAGGTAGTCGCCCAGGTGCAGCACCAGGTCCGGGTGGTCCTCGGCCAACCGCTTGTACGCAGTGAAGTAGCCGTGCTCGTACTGGGCGCAGCTGGCGAATGCCATGGCCAAGGCAGCGGGCGTCTCACCAGGGGCCGGGCTCGTCAGCGTGCGGCCAACCGCGCTCAGGTGCCGTCCGGTGCGGAAACGGTAGAAGTATTCGCGGCCAGGCCTGAGCCCTCTCAGCTCGACGTGCACTGAGTGGGCGGTTTCGATCCTCGCATGTTCGACGCCGCGGGCTACTACCCGGCGCATCGCAGGGTCTTCTGCCACCTCCCAGGCGACGGCGACGTTGCGGGAGGGCATGCTGCCCAGGCCATCCTCGGCCACGGGGTTCACCGCCAGGCGGGTCCAGATGACGAAGCCGTCGGGCCACGGTTCGCCCGACGCGATGCCCAGCGTGAACGGATCGGTGCGGAGACCGGCGTCGTCCGCTGTTGACGTGGCGACGGCGGGACTGGCGACGGCGGTGCCAGGCAACGCGGCGACGAGCCCGGCCCCGATGCCGGCTGAGATGAGGGATCTACGGGAGATGTTTTCCATAGTGCCGACACTAAGAAGCCTTAGTTGACGGGGTTCAATAGCAGCGTGAATGGATGGTTAATTATGTGACAAAGGGTGTTGAGCGCCCCTGATGCAGTGCCGGCAGTCCCGGGGGCTCGTCTATGCTCAGTTCATGACGACGCGGGAGAGCCCTAAGAGGCCCGGTGCGGTGACGTTCTCGGTGGTGCTCATGTACATCGGGGGGATCGCTCAAATCATTCTGGGGATCCTGACGATCTTCCTGCGCTACACCCCTGAAGCCCAATCCGGCGGCATTGCCCTCCCCATCACTTTGCTGGGCGCAGGCATGATCCTGTTCGGCCTTCTGGTCATCAGCCTGGCCTCCGGGGTTGCGCGGGGAAGCGAAGCGGCCCGCAGGGGTGCCACGGCGGTCATGCTGCTGGGGCTGGCTTTTGCCGTGCTGGACCTCATCATTGCCGCGGACAATGATTGGTCTGCTGTGATTTCGCAGTCGATTGCAACGGTGGCCGTGGTGCTTCCGCTGTGGACCGGACGTGGTCGCCGCTACTTCGAAACCCGGTGACGCAGCGCATCCTGGGCGTCCCTGTAGGCCACGCGGCGGTGAACGAAGCGGACCACCTCAATCAGCGCGATACACGCCACGGAGGTTCCCAGGATCAGCAGTGCCGTGGGCAGCGTGGGATCTTTGAACTGCAGGAAGTCGCGGGCAATCGGCACGGAATAGACCAGTATCAGCCCGATCATCATCGCCCCGATCACCATGCCCTTGAACCGGGTGACCGGCCGCGAAAGCACCACCAGGATCCAGATGCCGATGATGGTGAGGATCAGCGTTGACCCGGTCCTTATTTCAGCTTCCGGGATCTGCAGGTTCGCCGCCAGCCGGGCATAGGAGGCCAGGCCCAGCGTTACGGAAACACCAGCGGGCACCGCGAAGGTGAGGGACCGCCGGAGGAAGCCCGGAATGTAACGCTGGGCGTTGGGTAGCAGTGCCAGGAAGAACGCAGGTATGCCGATGGTCAGTCCATCAGTCACGGAGAGCTGTCGCGGAAGGAACGGGAAGGGCAGCAACAGGATGCCGAAAGCGATGGCCAGGAAAGTGGCGTAGGCGGTCTTGGTGAGGAACAGCATGGAGACGCGCTCAATGTTGGCTATGACCTGCCGGCCTTCTGCAACCACGCTGGGCAGGTGCGAGAATTTGCCGTCCAGAAGGACCAGCCGGGCTACCGCCTTCGTAGCGGCCGCGCCTGAATTCATGGCCACCCCGATGTCCGCTTCCTTGATGGCCAGGGCGTCGTTTACGCCGTCGCCGGTCATGGCCACTGTGCGGCCGGCAGCTTTCAATGCCACCACGATCCGTTTCTTCTGATCAGGTGTCACACGGCCAAAGACCACATTGTTGTTGATGATCTCCAGAAATTCCCGGTCATCCTCCGGCAGCTCGCGGGCATCAAAGCCGTGCGGTGCATCCAGCCCGACTTCCCGGGCAATCGCAGCCACCGTCTGAGGGTTGTCGCCGGAAATGATCCGGACGTCAACATCCTGGGCGGCGAAATAGGAGAGCGTCTCGGCAGCATCGGGGCGGATGTTCTCCTTGAACGTCAGGAGCACCACGGGCACGGCATCTACCGGAACGGTTTCGTCGTCCGTGGGGGTGCCATGTGCCAGGACCAGGGTGCGGCGGCCAGTGGCTGCGAGGTCCGCAGCTTGGCTGGCAAGTTGCTGCTGCACGGGATCAGCGGCGTCACGGGCGGGAAACACCATTTCAGGGCCGCCAAGGATCCACATATCGTCGTCGAACATCACCGCGCTCCACTTACGGGCGGAGGAGAAGGGCACCCGGTCAAGCGGATCCTCTGCGGGTGGTTGCGTGAAGTGGCTGTTGAGGCTGCGAGCCGTGGCGTTGGCGTCGTTCTGAATTCCGTACCAGGAGAGCACGGACTCCCAACCGGCGCGGTCGGTCAGGGGATGGGCGGCGTCAAAAACAATGTCGCCCTGGGTGAGGGTTCCGGTCTTGTCCAGGCAGATGATGTCCACGCGGGCCAGGCCCTCCACCGCGGGAAGCTCCTGCACCAGCACCTGCTGCCGGGCCAGCTTCACCGCACCCACTGCGAAGGTAATGCTGGTCATCAGCACCAGTCCCAAAGGGACCATGGCGACGACGGCGGCAATCGTGGCGGTCGCTGCGTCACGCCACGCTCCACTCGCCGAGGCTTCGGCCCACCCGCCCTGTGCCAGCATTTGCGCGTTCAAAACCAACAGCGCAACCGGGCCAACAAACCAGGTGACCCATTTGAGGACGCGGTCAATGGAGGAGCGAAGTTCGGAGGCCACCAAAGAGAACTTCCTGGCCTCGGCAGCGAGGGAGTTGGCGAAGGAATCCGCGCCCACCCGGTCCACCACGGCAGTGCCCTCGCCGGCCACCACCACTGAGCCGGACAACACCCGATCCCCTTCTGCCTTCTCCACGGCGTCCGACTCACCAGTGAGCATGGACTCGTCCACCTGGAGCCCGTGTGAAGCGGTGACTACTCCGTCCGCCGGCACTTGGTCACCGGCCCTCAGGACAAGGGCGTCGTCCAGGACAACATCGTCGAGGTCGATTTCTGCTTCTGCTCCGTCCCGCAAGACGCGGGCGTGCGGCGCGTTCAGCAAGGCCAGCCGGTCCAAGGCCCTCTTGGCACGATATTCCTGGACGCTGCCGATCACCGCGTTCGCGATGGCGCTGAAGCCGAAGAGCGCATCCTGCCAGCGGCCGATCGCGAACAGAACAATGAAGCAGGCAAGGATGATGCCGTTGAACAGGGTGAGCACATTGGCGCGGACGATGCTCCACACGCTGCGGCTGGTGTCCTGGACGAAGGCGTTGGTCTGCCCGGCTGCCACCCTCTCGGCAACCTCGGCGGTACTCAGTCCTTGCGTGGAGTCCGTCTTTTGCCGGACGACTTCCCCTGCTTGATCCTTCTCGAGTTCCACTCATTCCCCCGTTGTTTGGGTCGCTTCAGGGATTGTCATCGGACAGGCCGTGCGATGGGAATGAGTATGCCAGCCGCGCGGCATTAAGTCGCTGTCGTCGTCGTCGGCTGTCGCTGTCCGGCTGGCGTGGCTGTTAGGCGGTAAAGGCGAGGTCTTTGGCGTTGAGCCTGTGGAGGAGAGGTTCGCTGCGGGAGATCCGGCGCGCTTCCTCGATGGTGCTGACCGCCATGCGCTCCAGTTCCATGCCCAGTGAACCAGCCAGGTGCGGTGTGAGCAGCACGTTGGGATGGGTATAGAAGCCTGAGTCCGCGGGCAGCACCCACGGCGTAGTGACGTCCAGGACTGCGTAGAGGTCGCCTTGTTCGATGCGCCCGAGTAACGCATCCTGATCAACCAGTTCGCCGCGGGCGGTGTTGATGAAGGTGGCTCCCGGTTTGAAGCTCGCCACCAGCGCCCGGTGGATCAGATTGTAGGTGGACGGGAGCGACGGCGCGTGGAGGCTGACCACATCGCACGTGGCCACCAGCTCTTCCAGACTAAGACGTTCGACGCCGAGCGCGGCCGCCGCGGCCTGGTCCAGGAAGGGGTCGGAGACGAAGACCCTAACGTCGTAGGACTTCAGGAGGCGGATGACGTGCTTGCCGATCCTTGAGGCGCCAATGATGCCCACCCGCTTGCCGAAGTTGCCCATGTCCGGAAACACCTGGTCCGGCTCGATTTCCGCCCTCTCTGTGTGGAGCTTGCGGGCGATCTGCAGGACTCTCTTGTTGGCCAACAGGATCATGGCCACCGTGTATTCGGCAACCGGAATGGAGTTGGCATCGGCAGCCGTGCTGATTTCAATGCCCCTTTCCCAGCATTCCTCGCCCACGTGATGCCTTACCGTGCCTCCGGCATGGAGGACATGGGTCAAGCGCGGGGCCGCGGCCAGGGCAACGGCGTCCAGTTTCGGGCATCCCCAGCCGGTGATGAGGATGTCCGTCTCCGCAAGGAGTTCCAGCGAACGCGGCGAGGTGAAGTCTTCCATGGGCGTCGGGCTGAGCAGCCGCAGCCCCGGACCCAGGGCCTCCAGCCTGCGGGACGGAAAGACCCGATTTACGACGCCGGGACCCATGGCCAGTGCGACGTTCAGTGATGTTGTGGTCATTTGACGCTCCCTGCAGTGAGGCCGGACTTCCAGAAACGCTGCAGCATGATGAAGGCCACCAGCAGCGGAATGATGGACAGCAGAGAACCCGTGATGACCATTGGTGTGAATTCAGGCTGCGGTACCGAGTAGCCCTGCCAGATGGAGATGCCGACGCTGACCGGCAGCAATTGCTGGTCCTGGAGCATCACCAGGGGAAGCATGAAGTTGTTCCACACCCCCACGAACTGGAACAGGGCAATGGTGATGTAGCCCGGCATCATCATGGGCAGGCCCAAGGAGAAGAAGGACCGGATGGGTCCGGCGCCGTCCATGCGTGCGGCTTCAAGGGTTTCGGCAGGAACGTAGCTGGCGGAGTAAACCCGCGCCAGGTACACACCGAAGGGATTGCACAGGACCGGGATGAGGACAGCCCAGATGGTGTTGGTCATGCCCACCAGGGAGGCCAGAAGGTACATGGGCAGCACCGTGGCCGTGTTGGGAATCAGGACGCCCACCAGGACGAAACCGAAGAGCGAGTCTTTCCAACGGAACTGGAACTTGTCGAACGCATACCCGGCCATCACCGAAATCAGGCTGCCCAGGACAGCGCCAACACCGGCATACATCACGGAGTTACCCAGCCAGCGGAAGAACAGGCCGCCGTCCTGCTTGGCCACGTTGGCGATGTTCTCGAACAAGGAGAAGTTCCCCAAGGCGTAGGCGCTGGTGCCGTACAGGTCTGCAGCGTTCTTGGTGGAGGCGAACACCAGCCACAGAACCGGTACCACCATGTAGGCGGAGCCGATGATCAGGAGACCGTTGACGGTGAGCTTGCTGGCGAAGCCACCGCCGCGGTTGGAGCTGGATCCGGCGCGGTTGGAACGGGATCCGGCGCGGCGGGGAGTTGCTGTGTCCGGGGTGGTGCGGGGGCGGGGGAGAGTTGAGGCGCTCATGATTTGTTCATCCTGGAGCTAAGGCGGGTGACGGCCAGGGACAGGACTGCGGCCAGTCCGGCGATGATGATGGAGGCAGCTGCGGCCTGGTTGAGGTTGTGACGGATGAAGGCCGCGTCATAGGCCCAGAGGTTGGGAACCCAAGTACTGGTGACTGATGCGGTGGCCTTGGAGATGATGGACGGTTCCGTGAACAGTTGCAGGGTGCCGATGATGGTGAAGAGCATGATCACGCTCAGCGCCGGAAGGATCAGCGGAAATTTGATGCTGATGGCCGCGCGGATTTCGCCGGCACCGTCCACGCGGGCAGCTTCCAGGATTTCCCGGGGAACAGCCTGCAAAGCGGTGAACAGAATGATGACGTTGTAACCGGTCCACTCCCAGACGCCGATGTTCACGATGGACGGTAGAACCAAGTGCGCGTCGAGGAAGTTGATCTGGATCCCGCCGCCTTGGAGAGCCTGGACCAGCGGACTGATACCCGGGGTGTAGAGGTAGGCCCAAATGAGGGCGGCGATGACGCCGGGCACTGCGTGGGGAAGGAACACCAGGAGCTGGAAGAGCTTGCGCGCCTTGGCCACCGTTGCATCCAGGAGGAGAGCGAAGACCACTGCGCCGCCCACCATGCAGGGAATGTAGATCAGGCAGTACAAGCCAAGGCGGGCGATGCCTTCCACAAACGTTTCGGACTGGAAGACCTGCACATAGTTCTCAAGTCCAACGAAGACCGTCTTGGCTTCCCCGAAGCCCAGCCCGGACTTCTGCTGCGAGTGGAAACTCAGCACCAGGGAGTAGATCACCGGTGCGATCATGGCGATCGCGAAGACCGCGAAGAAGGGAACCAGGAACAGCGCGGCAGTCCTTCCGCCGGTTCCCGCCAGTGCACGGCCTCGGCGGCGCACTGTGGTGGTGAGGGCCTGGGTGGCCATGGGATTCTCCTAGCTTGGAGGGGGCCTCATCACGAGGCCCCCTGCCTGTGTGGCTATTCGGTGACGGAGTTACTCTTTGACGGAAAGGCCGGCCTGCTTCAGGCTTGCCACGGTGGCGTCCTGGGCAGTATCCACGGCTTCATGGATGGTGCCGCCGGTGGTCAGCTTGCCGTAGGCATCCTTGAGCGCAGTGTTGGTGATGTCCCAGTTGGGACCCCACTGCCAGCCCGGGGTGATGGTGCCGTACGCCTTGGTGAAGACCTCGTAGATGTCGTTGCCGAAGTAGCTGGCGTCATACGCCTTCTGCGCCACCGGCGTCAGGCCCGGGAAGGCAAGGAAAGCGGAGCCGGTGTTGCCGCGGGCCTTGATGGCTTCCTGGCTGGTGGTGAGGAACTCGACGAACTTGGCGGCCGCGGCCGGATTCTTGCTGGTCTTGGTCACGTTGAAGCTGGATCCGCCATAGAAGGCGCCGGACTCGTTGCCCCACGTCGGCAGTTCCGCAGCGATCCACTGGCCCTTCTGGCCGCTGGCCTCGGTGCGCTTCTGGATGCCCGTGGCGCTCCAGTTGGCACCCAGCACGCCAACTACGTTGCTGTTGGCCAGGTCCAGGCTCCACTCGTCACTGTAGGCCTGGCTGACCTTGACGATCTTCTGGTCAATGAGCTTCTGCCAGTAAGAGGCAACCTTCTGCGTGGCCTCGTCATTGACGCCCACTTTCCAACTGTCACCCTCGGTACCGAACCACTTGGCACCTGCCTGCCAGGCCAACCCGGCGCTCGCCGCTACCTCGTTGGGGTTGAAGCTGGCCAGGTAGGAGTCAGGTGCCACGGCCTTGAGCTTTTTGCCGGCCTCTTCGAATTCATCCCAGGTTTTGGGGACCTCGACGCCGACCTTCGCCAGCATGTCTTGGCGGTACCACATGAGCATGGGGGCTGCGTCGTACGGAAGTGCGTAGGTTTTCTCACCGAACTGGACCAAAGCCTTGGTCTCGTCCGTGAGCTTGTCCACGGTCTCGGCCTTGTTGATCAGGCCATCGAGCGGGATCACCTGGCTGTTGCTGACGAACTGCGGCAGCTGCGGATATTCGATGGTGGCGACGTCCGGGCCGTTGCCTGCCGTGATGGCGGTGGAGAGTTTTGCGTAGCCACCGTTGGCACCGTTGGGGATGGTTTCGAAGCTGACCTTGATCTTGTCCTGGCTGGCGTTGAACGCTTCGGCCACTTTGTCCATGCCTGCCAACGAGGACCAGAAGGTGATGGATCCTGTGGGATCTTCCGTGGGGGTGGGCGCTGCCGCTGGGGTGGGGCCAGTACCGCAGGCGGCCAGCAACAGAGTGCTGGCGGCCAAGCCAGCTACTCCGGCAAAGAGATGACGACGCTTCATGGTGTTCTCCTTTGAAGACTTGCGATGCGAAGAAAGTTTGTGTGGTTGGGACCACATGAGGTGAATCCATGTAACCGCCCTGCTTCGAACATCTACAAGATTTCAAACATTTTCAAACATTGCCGCGTGACGAACTCAAAGGTTTATGGCGACCTTGGCTGTGAACCTCACTGCCAGTTCTGTTTGAACGAACAGAAAAGCTGGACGCTGTCAGCTTCACGCTGCTATGAATTCTGGACACCCGAAACGGCGACTACTGAAAAGCCATTACCTAAGAACAGGGATTCCAATGGAGAAATCGAACATCAGCAGACGGTCAGTCCTACAAGTTGGCGGAGCAGCGTCGCTCGCCGCGGCCATCGGGCTGGCAGCCGGCCAACCGGCGTCGGCGTCCGCCCTTCTGGGCTCCAAGCCGAAGGCGACGGAAATCCTGGACCTGGGTCCCGCCGTCGTACAGTTCTCCCTGATGAGCGGCCTGCTGGTTGGCGATGTTCTGTACATCGGTTCCCGCAACCTGGAGCCGGTCCGGATCATTGCCTTCCACGTCCCCACGGGCAAGGTCATTGGCCAAACCGAACTCAGCAACGGCCACTCCATCCAGACGTTGGCCGCCGATCCTTCAGGCCGGTACCTCTACGCCGGTGTCCTCCAGAAGTCCACCGGCACACTGCCGAACCTGTTCCGCTGGGACCTCAACAGTCTCGGCACCAAGGCTACGGCGATCGGCTACATCGGAGACCGGGATGTCCGGGACATCAGCGTTGCACCCAATGGCCGGCTTTATGCAGTTGGCGGCGGAAGCAGCACCGCGCCGGCACTCTGGGAATACAACCCCGCCACCGGCCAGGTAGCGAGCCTTGGCATCCCGGACGCGGGAGCAACCTTGGCCCGCGCCGTGGCCGCGACGGACGCCACGGTGTTCTTCGGCGCGGGCAGCACGCTCAACGGCGGAAGCGGCGCCAGCCGGGCCTGCCTCTACGCCTACGACACAGCATCCAGGAAGTTCACCAACGTGACTCCGTCCGAAATCCTGCCAGATCCCAGCATCCGCGACCTCGCAGTGGTGGGGGACAAGCTTGTGGTCAGTTCCGCAGGATCGTTGGAGAACGCCAAGATGGCCGCTCTCAGTCTGGCCAACCACTCGTCGTACGCACTGACGATCTCGGAAGGCAAGGTGGCCAAGAGTTTCGCGGTGATGGGGGACAACGTCTATTTCGCCAACGAGACCGGACTGCTCGCCTACTCGCTGGCATCGAACACGATCGCGGCGGTGCCGTACCAAGGGCCTTCGCTGGGAGAGATCTGGGGCGTCGACGTCTTGGGCGGCAAGCTGTTGGTCACCTCTGGTTACGGCTTCATCGCCGAGATCGACCCCGTAACCGGCACCACCAAGACCACCGACCTTGGCGAAGCCGGCGCACCCTCTGATCCTCAATCGGTGATGGGGATCGCGGCAGGCGCGGGCTACGTCTACGTAGGTGGCAATGGCGTCATCGCCCGGCGTTCGCTGAAGGATGGCCAAGTCACGAACATGAGGGCACCCGGCGAGGCGAAGGACGCGATCGTGGTGGATGGTGCCCTTTATACAGGCCAGTACAGCGGTCAGGGCATCTGGAGTTACGACCCCCGGAACGGTAAGCCGATTACGCAGGTGGCCGACTTTCCCAAGGAGCAAAACCGGCCCCTGGACGTCTGCTGGGACGACAGCAATAAGCTTGTCCTGGTAGTCGCACAGGCGGACACCGAGGGCGGAGGCTCGCTGTGGACGTATGACCCGCGCACCGGCAAGAAGGGCTTCTTCGTCAACCCGGTGGATGAGACCCAGCTGGTTCGTGCCGTTGCAAGCCGCGACGGCGTGGCCTACTTGGGCGGCGGGCTCCCCGACCTTGGAGGGGCGGGGACCGTGGTTGCCTTCGACCCCGTGAAAGGCAAGGAACTGTGGAGGATCGATCCCGGACAGAATTCCGGAGTCGCTGCCCTGGCAGTGCAGGGAAAGTACCTCTATGGAGTGTCCCGCAAGGGCACGGTGTTCGTTATCGACCTTCCCCAGCGCAAGGTGGTGCACCAAGCCGATATCACCTCAGTCAGCTACGGCTTTGCGGCCCTGGTGACCAACCGCGGCGCGGTGTATGGCGTTTCCAACACCCACGTCTTCCGCTTCGACCCGAAGACCTTCGAGGTTGCCACCGTGGTGGCCGACATCGACGGCGCTTGGTACAGCGGCTCGCACATTAACAACGACGAGGACGGCTACCTCTACACCATGCGGGGCCGGAACCTCGTGCGGATCAACGACCACCCACGGCGGTAGGTGCCCGGCGTTGCGGGGCCTGTTTTGCGCTCTCTGGCGAGTATTTACCGCGCAGAGCGGGCCCCGCAACGCACGTGCATACGGTCACCTATGCTTGTTTGAACATCTGAATTCCGGAGAGGGTGGGCATGCTTAGCGGCGAACGCCACGAGAAGATTCTGCGCGAGCTTGAAATGCGGGGATCCCTGACCGTCAATGGGTTCGCGGAGAAGACCGGCCTGTCCACCATGACCATCCGCCGGGACCTGACGCAGCTTGCTGCCCAAGGGCTGCTGCGCCGAGTCCACGGCGGTGCCGTTCCCGTCCCCTCCGAACGGCAAGGCGACACCGTTCACAGGAGATCCCGCCAGCCGCTCGCAACCCTGGGCCTTATTGTCCCGACCACGGGCTACTACTTTCCGGAGGTCATCCGCGGCGCGGAATCAGCCGCCAGGGAACTGAACGCCCGGCTGATTCTGGGGGTCAGCAACTACTCCGCGGAGGACGAACACCGGCAGCTCCAACGCATGGTGGCCAACTCCGTGGACGGGATACTGTTGGCAACCGCCGGATCCCTTGAACCCGGATCTCCAACGTTCGAGCTGCTGTCCGGGCTGCGAATCCCCGTAGTGCTCGTGGAACGTTCAAGCCGCGTGTTTGAATCCGTGATGTCCGATCACAGCTATGGTGCCGAGCTTGCCCTTGAGCACCTCGCATCCCTGGGCCACCGCAGGATAGGGCTTGCCATCGCCACCAGCCCCACAGCGCCGTGGCTCCGTGAAAGCCACGAGCGCATGGTGGCCAAGCTGGGGCTCGAAACTGATGCGCCCATCATGGAATACGTTCGTTCAGTGGTGGGTGCAGGCAACAACCAAAAAGAGTTCGCGAAATTCCTCAGAGACTGCCGTCGCACTGAGACGCACGCGGCCCTGGTGCTTCCGGACGAGGAAGCCATCACGTTGATTAACCTCGCCGAGGAAGCAGGGCTTGACGTCCCGGAGGACCTGGCGATCGTGGCCTACGACGACGAGGTGGCGGACCTCGCCCCCGTGCCCCTGACCTCCATCGCCCCGCCGAAGCGGGACGTAGGCCACGCCGCCGTCGCCATGTGCATGGAACGTCTTGCCGGAAAGACCGGCTCTGCGGTTTCGCCAGCCCTCCGCCGGGTGAGCCTGGCCCCGAAACTGATCATCCGGGAGTCCACCGTGCCGGGGGAGGACGTGGAGTAGGGGGAGCCGCTCTTTTACATGCGGGCCTTTGCCACCGCATGGCCGGACCCAATTGTGCAACAAGCTGTTGCACAATTGCCGTGGGGTCATATCACCGTTCTTTTGGACAAGGCAAACACTCGACAGCATCGGGATTGGGTATGCCGGTGCCGCAGTTGAGTACGGATGGTCCCGCAATGTCCTGCTGAACATGATCATGAACCGGACACGGGAAAGATTTCGAGTTTCTCGGCTTGTCGGGGGACTTGCCGAACGGGATCTGGAACAGGCCCTGACTCACCGAATCACCGAAACCCTCCGGGAACTCGGGCCGGGTTTCTCGTTCGTTGGTCGGCAGGTTCACTTCGATGTCGAAGGCGACGATGACTTCGTTGACATGCTGTTCTTCCACACCCTCGTCGATGACATGCTTCGCCGTGAGCATCACAACGAAACGATTGGCATTCTGATCTGCGGCACCAAGAACGACCGCAGCGTCAGGTACAGCCTCGGGCGCTCTACCTCACCGATGGCAGTCGCTGCCTACACGTACGACAAGCTCCCCGCTTCCGAACAAAAGGCCCTGCCCACCGAAGGGCACCTGGTCGCTGCCCTCGAGTGGGCAGAACCTGACGAGGGACAGGCCGAGCCCACTTAGGCGGTACGGCAACAATTGCGGTCACCCCCGCCACGGCGTGAACCGCGGCCACCACCCGCGGACATTGTGTTTGTAGTTCAGGTACTGCTCTCCGTAGGTCTGGGTGAGGGGTGGAGTTCGGAGGTCGGCGCTCCGGTCACAGGCATCGACATCAGCCAGGCCTAACAGCGCACCAAGTACTGCAAGCACAACAGAAGCGTTCGACGGCGGGTGGCAATCCGCCGTCGAACGCTTCGGTTTCGTGGAACTAGCTCAACACAGGTTCGGACAAAGGCGCGCGCTGTACCTTTCCACGAACCACAATCAATGCGACCAAAGCGATCAGGATGTAAATCATGTTGGCCGGCCCGGCTAGCACCAGGAAGGGGCTCTGGGGACCGGCGGCTGCCTGGTCAATGCCGCCTGTGGCGAGGAACAGGGTGGGATCGTACAGTGCGTGAAGGATGATGGGCCAGATCAGGTTGCCGGTGACGCGCAGGGTCAGGTACATGCAGATTCCGAACCCGAAGGTGAAACCAACAGTCACCAGGACTGTGACGATCGGTTGTCCGGAAAGGGCGTTGGCTGCGTGCAGGAGGGCGAAGATCAGCGATGAAAGCACCATGACCACCCACTCGGACTTCCCTGAGTCCCGCAGCATTTTCACTACGATGCCACGCGTCAGCACCTCTTCGGCGAAGCCGACTAACAAGCCAGTGAGGAGGGTGACCACCACCACCGAGGCCTCATAGCTGCCGTAATCGATGCCGAGGAAGCGAAGGACGATGGCTGCCACCAAGAAGAGCGGCGCCACCCACATCCACCACTTCCCCTTGATGGGCTGCGGCGCGAAGAGTGGCCTGAGCCAGCCTGTGGAGGACAAGAAGGCCAGCAGCACCACGCTGCCAACAATCAGCGGGAACGTGATGCCGAAGAACACACTCTGAGGCGTGCGGAAGATGTCCTCCGTGTCTATCTGGTCTCCCGCGATCGCACCGATCAGCAGGCCGGCGCCCAGATAGAAGGCCATGTAGAGCACCACCAGGAGAATGGACCGCCACCACCCGCCCCGGTTCCAGAATGCTTTCCAGCCGGATGTGCGTGCGTCCTGCCCCATGTACGGTCCCCTTTTTATGGAATGCGGGATGCGTTTGCCCCCGCTAAAAACCTACTGCATCCAGCTCCTGCGCCGATCGCCAGGCGTGCCGGTAATACTCGGCGTGCGCCAGCGTGGACGCGGCCTCTTCATCGATGATGACCGTGGCGTGGGGATGCTGCTGAACCACCGAGCCAGGCACGACCGAGGAGACAGGTCCTTCCAAGGCAGCTGCAACGGCCTGGGCCTTGTTCGCCCCGAAGGCCAGGAGGACCAATTGCCTGGCGCGGAGGATGGTCCCCAGCCCTTGGGTGATGCAATGCGTTGGAACCTCGTCAGGGTTGCCGAAAAATCGGGCGTTGTCCCTGCGGGTCTGCTCCGCCAGGGCCTTGATCCGGGTGGGTGAAGCCAATGAGGAGCCCGGTTCGTTGAAGGCGATGTGTCCGTTGGAACCGATGCCCAAAATCTGGAGGTCGATGCCACCGGCCCCGGCAATCAACGCTTCGTACTCCGCCCCGGCCTGGCCAATGTGTTCGCCAGTTCCGCGCGGTGTGAAGACCTGATCCGGATTCAATCCCAACGGCTCAACCACTTCGCGGGTGATGACCGAGCGGTAGCTTTCCGGGTGCTGCGGGGGGACCCCGAGGTACTCGTCCAGGGCAAAGCCACGTACGCCGGAAACATCGATCCGATGGTCACGGACGGCCTGCGCCACCGCTGCGTACGTGGACAGTGGGGTGGAACCCGTCGCCAGGCCCAGCACGGTAGCGGGGTTCGAACTGATCTTTCCAATGATGATGGAAGCGGCGAGGGAGCCGGCCTCGGCCTGGTCGCGGACAATGATGATTTCTGCCATGGGTTTCCTAACATTTTGGGTGCGTAACTAGCTGCCTACTGTCACGGGGACTCCCGTTTCGAGGCTCCTGTTGGTTGCTTCCACGATGGCCACGATGCTGAGGATTTCGGGCAGCGGCACATTGGGCCTGCCGCTGCGGCACGATTCCACGATGTCCTCAAGGAGGCCCACCAGCATCGGGGGGCCGGCTTCAATCCAGAAAGTGGCCAGACCCTCGGTGGTTTCAATCCGGCCCAGCGTGTGCGGGGTCCATTCAGATTCGCCGCTCATGGTCGCCACCCGGCCGTCGCCCCAGTCGACCGTCACGGAAACCTGGCCTGCAGCGGGTTCAGACCGCCCGGCGTCGACCGTCACTTTTCCGGAGCGGGTGGCGAGCGAACCCAGCGACGCGACGGCGAGGTCCACTAAATGCACCCCGTACCACGAGAAGCCGGGATGGCCAGGCTGAGTGGGTAGCGGTCCAGTGAGCGATACCCGGTGCGCGTCGGCAGCCCCTAGCGCCGTCTGGAATTCGCGCGCAAAGCGCTTCGGCGAACCCGCCAGTACCAACGAACCCGAGGCTTCGGCCCAAGCCAACATGCTCCGCGCCTCAGCAAGGGACGGCGCAAAACGGGTATCGACGTAAACAGGCTTTCCGTACCGGGCAACCCGCCTGAAGTACTCCGGGTGGGTGCGTGCATCCGAGGCCACGATCAAGAGCGCGTCGCATGCCTCGGCCACAGCTTCGGGGGAGTCGCACAGGGTGACGCCAAGTCCGCTGACTTCGTCCGCGAAGGCGTCGATGCGGTGGAGGCTTAACGGAAAGTCCGACGCCGGTTCCCCCTTCCAAGCGTGCGTCACCGTGCCGCCGGGGACCACACCGTCCACGCCATTGCCGAAGAGGCGCGTAAAGGACGGCGCGTGCGGGGAGTCGACACCGATGAGCCCAAAACGGATAGGTGCGGCAGACGTCATCCTTTGACCCCGCTATGCGTGATGCTGGCGACGATGTGCTTTTGCAGGAGGGCGAAGATCACCAGGCACGGTATGAAGCTGACTAGCGTTGCTGCCATGACGTTGGACGTGGAGGCGGTCTCTGTGTTCAACGTTGCCAAGCCCACCGTGAGTGTTCTGGCCGCGTCCGACTGGCCCACCACCAAGGGCCACAGGAGATCATTCCAGTGCCACAGGAAGACGAAGATTGCCAGAGTCGCCAGCACGGGGCGGATCAGCGGCAGGACGATCTGCCAGAACGTCCGCCATTCACCGGCGCCGTCAATGCGGGCGGCATCGAACAGTTCCTCGGGCATGTCCCGCACGAACTGCCGGATGAGGAAGATCGCCTGGGCGTTAGCCAGCGTGGGCAGGATCAGCCCCCAGAGGGTGTTCACCCCGCCCATTTTGGAGATGAGGATGAACGTGGGGATCAGGGTGGCTTGGACGGGCACCATCATGGTGGCGATGATGGCCCACAGCAGCGCGTTCCGTCCCGGGAACCTCTTGCGGGCCAACGCGTAGGCGGCCATGGATGCCGTGAGCAACACAACCACCACGGACACAGCCGAGTACAGGAACGAGTTCCAGAGCCAGAGAGGAAACTCGCCCACGTTAAAGATGCGGACAATGTTGTCCAACGTCAGCGACGACGGCAGCGCATACGGCAACGTGGGGGCGTCGGCGGGGGAGAGCGCCAGCACTGCAACGGCAATGAGCGGTGCAACGGTGAAAAGCGAGATTACTGCCAACACCCAGGTCAGGGTGCGCTGGCGGCGCTTCTCGGTATTGCGCCTTGGGCTGTGCCCGGCGGGGCTTTGGGCGGGACGTCCGGCGGGGTGACGCCCACCAGCTGGAGTGGAAAGGGTGGCGGTCACTTGGAGTCCTTACCTTCGAAGAAGCGCTGCTGGATGAGCGAGAGGATGAGCACAATGACGAACAGCACCACGCCGATTGCCGATGCGTAGCCGAAGTCGAAGAACTTGAAGCCTTCATCGAACAGGAAGTAGATGAGGCTGTGGCTGGCCCGGGCGGGTCCGCCGCCGGTCATCACGTAGATGGTGTCGAAGACCTGGAAGCCGACGATTGTCTCGATGACCAGGACAAAGAACACCACGGGCTTCAGGAGCGGCAACGTCACGTACCAGAACGATTTCCACGCGCCGGCCCCGTCAATGCGGGCGGCTTCGTGGACTTCAGCGGGCTGGGCTTTAAGGCCGGCCAGAAAGATCAACATGGAGTAGCCGAAGCCTTTCCACACTGAGACCACGGCCAGGGACAAGAGGACCAGCAGTTGAGGGCCTGAGGTGAAGGGAACGGGTCCCATGCCCAGGCCGCCCAGTGCGGCATTGAGCGGGCCGTCGGTGGAGAAGATCCAGGTCCAGATGATGCCGGCCATCACGAACGAGCTCAGGTACGGAATGAACAGCAGCGCCCGGAAGGTGCCGGTGAACCGGACCAGTTTGTCCAGGAGGACGGCGCCGGCCAGTGACACGGCGATGATGAACGGAACAAAAATCGCCACGTACAGGAATGTCACGCGCAAGCTTTGCCAGAAGTTGGGGTCCTCGGCCAGGCGCACGTAATTATCTGCGCCCAGGAACTCGAAATCACCGTTGAGGCTGTACTCGGTCAGGCTCATGGCTCCGGCCCCAAAGATGGGGAGGAATTTGAAGAGGCCAAAAATGATCAGCGTGGGAAGGACGAACAGGATGCCGGCCAGCGCCTCGCGGCTGCGGGCTTTCTTGGCCCCGAAAGGCTTGAGCTGTGGGGCCGTCAACTCGGGATGTCGGCCGGCCAGCGTGTTTCTGGTTCGGGTGTTTATGGACATGGGGTGACCAATCGGTGGTGGGGCCGGGCTTAGGATGCCGAGCGCTGCAGGATGCCGCGGGCTTCCGTGGCTGCACGGTCAAGGGCTTCTTTGGCGGTGACATCACCGCGGAGGGCGGCCTGGATGTTGGGAGCGAGGGCACCCATGACCTGGCGTGCAACAGGTGAGGATTCGCCGGGGTTGGCGGTCTTCAAAGCTTCTGCCATGGCCAGGGAGTCCGGGTCTGTGCCCAAGGCCGCGGCGTCGGTCCGGGTGGGGAGGTTTCCCGCGGCGGCATTGAGGGCCTTCTGGGACTCGGCCGAGCTCAAGTAGCTCATCACCTTGTAGGCGGCTTCCCGGTTTTCCTTCTTGTTGATGGAGGTCAGTGCCAGCAAACCTGGGTTGCCGTAGGTCGCCTGGACTTTGCCTTGCAACGGAGCGCCCAGTGCAACGTTTTCGGCTCCGAGCGCGGCACGCATTTGCTTCAATTCCGGCAACGACGTGGTGGCTCGCATCGCGGCCTTGCCGGTGGCGATCGGAGCACCTTCAACCTTGGGTCCATCGGTGGCCGCATCCGCGGGAAGCCCGCCGAGCTTCTTCAGGTCAATCAGTAACTGGAGTGCCGAAACACCGGCCTCGGAGTCGAAGGCGATGTCCTTGGCGTCATCGGTGAAAACCGTTCCGCCGGCCTGCCACAGCAGCGGATAGAAGGACAGGTTGAGCGTCTGCTCGGGGCTTCCGGCGTAGTCCATCACGGCGACGCCCTTCTTCACCAGAACCGGCGCCGCGCTGCGCAGGTCATCCCAGGTCTTGGGCAGCGGTACTCCTGCGTCCGCGAAGATCTTGGTGTTGTAAGCGGTGGTGTTGATGTTCTGGAACAACGGAACGCCGAATACTTCGTCGTCGAACGTCGCGGCCTCCAGCGTACCGGGATAGAAGCTGTCCTTGTCCTGCTCAACCGCCTTATCTACTGGCAGCAGGCCGCGGACGTTACGGTACGTGGCTGCTTGGTCAGGCGTAATAAGTACGACGTCGGGTCCCGAGCCTGCGGCAAGTGCCGCCGAGATCTGGGCGTCCCGCTTGTCGAACGTCTGGAGCTCGATGGTCAGGTCGATTCCGGGGTTGGCCGTCTCGAAGCTTGCCTCAGTGTCCTGCCAGAACTTCTTGCTGGCGGTCTCGTCCTTGATGACGGGGTACATCCAGAGCGTCACCTTGCCGGTGGCCTGGCCGCCGTCGGACGTTGACGAACCAGATGAACCGCAGGCGGTGAGCGTTAAAGCAGCGGTAACGACGACGGCTGTGGCCAAAGTGGCGGTGCGCATTTTTCGAGTAAACATGGTGGCTACTTTCGGGTGAGGGTGGCTTCGTGGATCGCGTCGAGGGCGAGCTTGTGGCGGCTGGCTGCTACGGGGGCGGTAAGGAGGGGATCGCCGCATTCCCGCATCCAGTCGAAGAGGGTTGCGGAGAGATCCCTGAGGATTTCCGACTGCTCCGGCTGGCCTGCGATGTTGTCCAGTTCTTCTGGATCCACGGTGAGGTCGTAGAGTTCCAGCGCCGGGCTGGTGCCGATGGTTGGCCCGCCAAGGTCTGCCGGCAGGCTGCGGTGAATCCAGGATTGGGTGGGATCCATGGCGCGTGGTGCGTTGGAGAAGTTGACGATCAGCTTGTGCGTGGATGTCCGCACTGATCGTTTGGGGTCGTAATACGTGTGGTAACTCAACTGGCTGAAGCAGTGGCTTCGCGGAGCCTCCCCTGCTTCGACGGCCGGACGCAGGCTGGTCCCGGCCAGGCCTTCCGGGACGGGCAGTCCGGCCAGCTCCAGCAAGGTGGGCAGGACGTCCACGTGGCTGACGATGTCCGTCACGCGTTTCCCGGACCATGCCGCGTTGCCGGGGTGGCGAAGCATCAGCGCAACGCCCAGTCCGGCGTCGTACAGGGTGCATTTGGCGCGGGGCAACGCAAGGCCGTGGTCGGTGGTGAACAGCACCAGTGTCTGGTCTCGGAGGCCCAAGGAATCGAGTTCCGCGAGAATGCTGCCCACGCCTTCGTCCATGTGCTTCACAGCGCCCTGCAGTTCGGCGATTTCCTCGCGGGCGCCATCGTTGTCCACCAGGTGGGCAGGGACTGTATGCCCCCGCGAGACGTCCGGGTTCACGCCGTCGGCCAGGAACCCCATGACGCCTGGGCGGTCCCGCTCGGACGGCACCCGATGCGGTTCCGTGAAGCCCACCTGCAGGTAAAAAGGACGGTCGCTGCCGGACATCCGACGCAGTGCGTCAGTGGCGCGATGCACGACGACGTCCCGCGCACCTCCCGTACGGGCGCGGTCGAAACCAAGCCTGCTGGCCACTACATCGTCGGCCAGAACCCGGGATTCATGGTGCACACCAACCAGCTCGGTCTGATAGCCGGCCGACTTCAACCTGTAGGCGATGTGCTGGGAGGGTTCGTTCAGGTCCCAGCCGAACGGCTCGTGGGTGAGGCCCAGGACGCCGTTGCTCTGCGGATACGTCCCGGTGAACAGTGAGGCGCGGGCAGGGCTGCAGTGCGGGGCCGTGGCGAAGGCCTGTTCGAAGAGGGTGGATTCATCTGCCAGGGCGTCCAGATTGGGTGTGGAGACGGTCTCCACTCCATAGGTGCCCAGGAAGCGGCCCAGATCGTGGCAATGGATCAGGAGGATGTTGCGCATTTTCAGCCCATTCGTTCGAGGTCGGTGCGGGTGAGGGCGTGTTCCAGGGGTTCGCCGCTGATGTAGCGGCGGAGTTCGTCAACCACAATGGCGCCGGCCCGGCGTCGGGAGTCCACGGTGGCCCCTCCGAGGTGGGGCGTGAGGAGCACGTTGGGCAGCGAACGCCAGGGGTTGTCCGTGGGCAGGGGCTCTTGGTCGAAGACGTCCAGCGCTGCATCAATCCGGCCCGAGTGGACCTCTTTGTAGAGGGCTTCCATGTCCACGATGGTGGAGCGGGCAGTGTTCACCAACGCGGCCCCGTCCGGAAGCAGGGCTAGTTCGGCAGCGCCAATGAGACCTTCGGTTTCCGGAGTGGCCGGTGCATGGATAGCCACCACATCGCTGCCAGCCAGCAGATCGTGCAGGGTTGCTGAGTGGGCTGCGAGGGGATCTCCCGCGGGAATGTAGGGGTCACAGACGGACACTTTGGCGCCGAGTGCCAGGCAGGCGTCGATGTAGCGGCGTCCTGTCCTGGACGCTCCAACTACTCCGATGCGGGCCCCGGAGATTTCGCGGGCCCTGCTGACGTTGCGGGCGTCGTCCCAACTGGCACCCGTCCGGAGGCTGTGATCGAGCAGGTGCACACGGCGCAGCAAATTTAGCGTGAATGTCAGCGATAGTTCTGCGACGGCCGGTGCCATGGCTGCGCCCGCCTGGGAGATGGGGATGCCGGCGGCCCAGAAGGTGTCGCTGACCAGGGCGTGCAGCGAAGACGCTGCATGGACGACGCACTTGAGGTTCGGCGCCGCTGCCAAGTGTTCGGCGTCGAGACGGGGGAATCCCCAAGCGGTGATGAATGCGTCCTTGTCTGCGGCAGCGGCCGCGAAAGCATCCAAGGACTGGAGCTCGGCGGGGGCGATTTCAGTGATGTCGCCCAGCTCGCTGAGGGCAGTGCGGGTTTCGGGAGAGATGAACGCTGCCCGTTCGGCGTCCGGGATGCTCAGCAGGATCCGCAGCCGGAGTGCTGTGGGGGGCGAGGAGGGTGATGCAACGCCTTTGTTGATGTTCATGTGACCGAGATTGCCAGCTTCAATATCTTTTGTCAATGACTAAAGTAAGTACAATGGACAGTGTGAAGACATCCGGACCGCGGATGCCAGAATGGGGGAGATCCCTTGCGACGCAACAACAGGAGCCACGAGCTATGAAGCCACGCGCAGGCAGCAAGGCCCTGATCCGCGAGATCAACGAGGCCCTGGTGCTGGACATCGTCCGCACACAGGCGCCGGTATCCCGCGCTAAAATCACGGTCCAAACCGGTTTGAGCGCTGCCAGCGTCACCGGGATCACCGGCAAGCTGGTCCACTCCGGGCTGCTGGTGGAGACCGAGATTGCGCCCAGCACGGGTGGCCGTCCGGCGCGTCTCCTGGAGCTGGGGCGCGAAGGCGTCTTCGCAGCTGGGGTGAGGCTGTCCGCCACGGAGGCGCACGCCGTCGTGGTCGATTTGCGCGGCGACGTGGTGGCAACGCACAGCGAGCCGTTGGCATCCACCGAGCCTGGCGAGGCGGCAGCGGCCGCTGCCCGGGCTGTTCGATCTGCGGCAGGGCAGATGGAGTCCAGGCTGATCGGGGTGGGCGCAGCCGTTTCCGGCGTGGTGGATCAGGCCGGCGGTCTGGTGCGGCATAGCGGGGCGATGGGCTGGACTGACATCAAATTCCAAATGCTTCTTGAAGAGGCTGTGGGCCAAGCCGTCGTTGTGGACAGTTTCGTCAACGCCTACGCACGCGGTCTGCTGTTCGACGACGTTTTCAAGGGTCGCGAAATGCTCATCTTCAGCGTCGGCACCAGCTTGGGGGCCGCCGTCGTGATTGAAGGCCGTATCCAGCGCGGCTTCAACGGCGCGGCTGGCGGCTTCGCCCATTCGCGTGCGATCACCGGACCCGGGCCGGCCAGGCCGTGCCACTGCGGAGCCGAAGATTGCTGTGAAACCCGCGGCAGCCTGTGGGGCATGCAGCAGGAGCTGGAGCGAAGCGGCCAGAACCGGCACATAGACCCCGACGTCGATTCCAGCCTGATTGCCGACGCCGCCTTGCACCTGGGTATTGGCATGGCGAACGCCGCCAAGGTCCTCGGGCCCGAGCAGGTGGTGGTGGGCTTCGCGCCCGAAGCTAATCTGGGGACGTTTGCCGAGCAGACCAAGCACGCGTTTATGAGTCAGTACCTTCACGCCAACACTCCGCCTCCACTCTTTGATGCAGCCATCGCAGATCCTGTGGCCCTGGCGCGGGGTGCTGCGTGCTCGGTGCTGGCTGGCTTGTTCACAGCCAGCCCAACTGGGTAGCAGCAGATGTGGTTTTGAGGGTTCAGAACGGCATCTGCTGCTACTTGCATGGGGCTAACGCCGCATGGTTTGCATGGCCTGCTGATCGTCAATCCGGACAAGGTTCGGGCCGCGCAGCGTATACAGCAAGCCGTCTTCATCCGCCGTGATGTGCGGTCCGCTGTACCAACCGCCGTTGATGTCAGCAACAACAACAGAGGCGGCGAAAGTGATCGGATCTATGCGGAAAACCGTGGTGTCGGAGACGCCGTAAACCATCCCGCGGCTGACCTGAAGAGCGCCGAAGTCCGTGCACACCGCGCTCAGGTCACCCCGATGAACCACCTGCCGGGTATCCAGATCGATCACGAACAGGCCGGCAGCCTTGCGGGACATGCCGTAAAGGAATTTGCCATGGATCGCCATGGCCGCAATGCCCTGGGGCTGTCCTGGATCCAGGCGCCACAACTCCTGGTTCGCCACGGGGTCCCAGGCCACTACGGTGCTGCGGGGACCGGTGGCGTAGATGTTGTCGCCACCCAGGTAGGCCACTCCGTCCTTGGTCGCCACGGCACGGACCATCTGGAGGGCATCGATCGGGTTGACCTTGGTGATGACCTGCGTGGTGGAAGGCTTGTAGGCGGCGAAGCAGCCGCCACCTCCGGTGTCGTTCTGGGCTCCGGCAATGACCAGCCCGTTGACTGCGTCCCAGCAGACATCCAAGGGGCGGTTCTGCCCGGCGGGCAACGCGGCCACTTGGTAGGGCAGTTGCCCGGTGGCGGGATCGTAGGCGTAGATTCCTCGCGAGTTGTACTGGCCCGTGTAGAGGACACCGCCTACCATCACGGCGTCCTTGGCTTCACCTGTTGCCCGGAGATAGGACACCTGTTCCGTGGCCAGTTGGTGCCGGGCAATGGTTCCGGTGCCGCCCACATAGACGTCCCCGGCGCCCGCTGCGAGACCCATGCATAGCTGGGGTCCGCCCGGCGCCCCGGCCTGTTGGAGGTCATGCTTGACGGCGGTCTTCGCCACGGGATCGATCTCAATGACGTCGTAGGAAGACACTGTGAGCGCCTTGCTGCCGTAGACGTCCAAGCCCCACATGGCGCCCACATCTTCCGTGAGGATTTGAGTGATCTTCTTGGTGACCATGTTGTAAGACCACACGCCCGGTTCCTTGACGAAGAACACGTCGTTGCCCAGTTGCCTGAACATGACGCCCGTCTTGGCGATGATGGTGTACTGGGCGTGGTTGGCAAGGTTGATCAGCACGGACTTACCGGGGCCCTTGACCCCCACTCCGAGCTGCCCGTTCAGCACGCTGAGGGAGGTGACCGAGACCCCGGTTGCCACTTCTGCCGGCAGGATGTTGGTTGACGTCTTCGTGGTCCGGTCGAAGGCGAACAGGCGGCCGGGACTTGATCCGTTGCCGCCTCCCAGCGTGCTGCCCGTGCCGAAATACACGTGGCTGGCAGTGGCCGCCACAGCTTGGGCAATGGTGGCTCCGGGGTCCGGTATGCCCCAGCTGGTCATGGCATTCGTGGCGGGATCGAATTCCCACAGGGAGGGTGCATTGGTGGTTAGCCCTCCGCCGGCAAGGTAGACCTTTCCGTCAGGGGCCACGGCCAGTGCCCGGATGTCGCGGTCTCCGGTTTCGCCCACGCCCACTGCCGGTGCGTTGGGCGTGCTGAGGTCCCAGCGGTACAGGTTCGGCTTTCCATCGATTCCATCGCGCAGAACACCTGCGTACAGGTAGCGGCCGGTGGAGTCGGCGGCCAAAGCCTGGATGCTGTACCCCGAGCCGAGGTCTGTCCGTGACGTGATGGTGCCGGTGGGGAGGTGGTATCCAATCACCCGTACCGGGTTCAGGTTGCGGGACCCGATGTAGACGGTGTCGCCCACCAGCAGCGAGCTCATGAGGGAAAACTGAACGACGGCGGGTCCGAGGTCGGTAATCTGCGGGGCGCCTGTGGTCTGCCTGCCTGGCGCGGCTTGGGCGGCTCCAGAGGACATTGCCGACAAGGCTGCGGCCAGTCCGCCGATACCCCCGGTCTGCAGCAATTGACGACGATTGATGGCGAAAGTGGACATGGAAGATCTCCTCATTGAGTGTCCCGTGGGGCGTTTCCAAGAGTGTTATTCGTGCTGTGGGGACGTTTCCGGAGGCGTCCTGTGCACTCCATCCAGCGTTTCAGCCAGCCATCAGGAAATCCATGATTCGAACATTTTCAGACATCCCACGTGTGGTGGTCCGCAGGATCAGCACGCTGTCGGCGGGCTCCATCAGCGCGGACCGTCCGGGATTACCGCCTGAGAGGGACACCGCCTCGCCACCAGGCCACCGTGGCGGCAGCAGCTTCCGCTAAGGGAGTCGGCTGGAGACCCAGGAGCTTCTGGCTCTGCGAGGAATCCATCACGAATGGGCGCTCAAACTGGTACAGCAATTCGGCGAGCTCGCGCATATCCGTGGAAAAAATACCCGCCACCCGCAACACCCATCCGGGCACGGTGCTCACCTTGGGTGCAGCAACGCCGGCGGCCTCCGCATGCGCTGCGGCCATGTCCCGCTGCGTGACGGCCGGGCCTGTGGGGGCGTGCAGCACAGTGTTCCACAGCTCGGGCTGCCGGGCTGCTGCGATCATGGCGGCGGCCAGGTCCGGGACGTACGTGAAGGAGTGCGGCTGGTTGATGGACCCAATGAACTGCACTGCCTTGCCTGCCAGGATGGGTGTCACCATCCGCTCCCCGGCATGTGCCATCTTCACGTGGGGTCCGAAGAAGTCGCCGGCAACAACGCTGACGGTGTTGGCGGCATGCGCCTGCCGTGCTGCCAGCAAGGCGGTCCGGATGCCGCGCTTCCCGCCCGTGGCTGTCCGGGGACTTGCTTCGGTCATCACGCGGTCAGGCTCGCTGTACGAGTAGAGACTTTCGGGGAAGACGACGACGGCGCCCGCGGCTGCCGCGGCATCCATCACCACTTGCTCGGCCCGGGGGAGTTCGGCGGCCCATGACGCTGCACGGTAGGCCGATCCGTGGATGCAGTGGAATACCGCCGCGGCACCTGCCACTGCTTCAGTGAGCCGCGCGGGATCGGCGGCATCCACGCGCATGCGCTCCACCAGGGGGTGGTCCGGTCCGCTGCCTGAGCGAGTCAAAATGCGTACTTGGTGACCCTGCTCGGCCAGTTGTTCGGCGACCGTGTATCCCACGGGCCCTGCTCCTGTGACGACGTACATGATGATCCTTCTCCCGCGTTCGTTATCTGGAAAGCTAAACAAGAGCAGTGCTCTCTCAATCAAGAATGACCATCATCAGAGCCAATGTCAAGAGCACTGCTCTCGTTTGTTCACAGCGCTCTCTGTTATGGCAAGCTGGTGGCATGACGACTGCCGAACCCGCCGCAGCTAAGACCAAGGCCAAGCCACCAACGCCGCGGGAACGGGCGCGCACGCAAACCATCGCGGACATCATCCGGCTGGGCCGTGAACACCTTGCGGTCCACGGCGCAGCCGCTCTTTCCCTGCGCGCCGTGGCGAGGGACCTGGGCGTCGTATCTTCTGCCGTGTATCGGTACGTCGAGAACCGCGACGAGCTCCTCACCCTCCTGCTCATCGACGCATATAACGAGCTCGGTGACGAAGTGGATGCTGCGGTAGACGCCGTCCCCGGGGATGACTTCCCCGGGCAGTTCCGGGCACTGAGTAATGCCGTCCGTGCCTGGGCAATCCGTGAGCCTGCCAGCTACGCCTTGCTTTTTGGCAGCCCCGTCCCTGGATATCAGGCGCCGGGGGAGCGCACCACTGTGCCCGGAACGCGTGTCATTGTCCGCCTCGTCGGGATCTTTGATGCCGCCTACCGCGCGGGTGCCCTGTCCGCAGAGGTGACTCCCGCCGTCGTGATTCCCCCGGCGTTGGCTGAAGACCTGGCGGCCATTCGCGCCGAGATGAATCTCGCGGCCCCTGACGCGTCGTTGGCGCGCGGTGTCCTGGTGTGGACGTCAGTGTTCGGGGCTATCAGTTTTGAGGTTTTCGGGCAGTACGGGCCGGAGACTTTCAAGGCCCGCGATGAGCTTTTTGAGCATCAGTTGGGCGTGCTGCAGGGCGTCGCCGGGCTCCAAGGCTAGGGCGCTACAGTATTCAGATGGTTCGTGGACTGGCAGACATTGGTGCGGAAGGTGTTCTTCTTGCCGGTGCGGGCCGCGCAATTCTCCTGCAAATCGCCGACCCAAGGGTTGGCCATGGCGTTGCGGACCACAGCAATTTTGCCGAGAGGCCGCAGGACCGGCTCCGGGCCACGCTGAGCTACGTCTACGCAGTGGTGTACGGCACCGAAGCCCAAGTTGCGGCAGTGCGCCGGGCGGTCAACCGCGCCCACGCGCCGGTACGCCGCGGTCCGCACGGCAATTCCAAAGGGTACAACGCCTTCGATGCCGATTCGCAGCTGTGGGTGGTCGCCACCCTGTATGACACCGCCGTTACCGTCTACGAGCAAGTTCACGGACCGCTCGACGACGAAACTGCCGATGCTATGTATAGGGACTATGCGCGGATCGGGACAGCGCTGCAGCTTCCACCGGACAAGTGGCCTGCTGATCGCGCTGCCTTTGCAGAATACTGGGACGCGCACGTGTCCAGACTGCAGCCCGACGAGAAAGCCCGCAAAATCGCCGGAGATTTGCTGCACCCTTCCGCGGGCCCGGCACTGATGCGCTTGGCCATGCCGCTGGCGCGCTTCCTCACGGCCGGCCTATTGCCGGAGCACGTGCGTGAGGGTTTCGGATTCACCTGGGGCCCAGGTCAGGCACGGCGCTTCGAGCAGACCATGCGTTTGGTGGGACGCGTGTATCCGCGGCTGCCGCAACGGCTCCGGCACTGGCCCAAAGACTACTACCTAAGCCACATTAAGCCCGAGGCGCCCCATGCGTAACTTCACCTCGGTTGAGCAGTCCATTGACGACGCCGCTCACCGCTACCTGGACCGCACTCGCGGTGGCCGTCTGCGGGCCGGGCTGACCGAGTTTGTGGTCTTCGGGCTGAAGCAGGCGTGGGCGTGCGTGTTCGGGGCGGCGTTGCTCGCGGTGATTATCGCGGCCCGGCTTTGGTATCCGGACAACGCGGGCCTTGCCCGGAACGACTTCCTCACCCTCGCTGCCGTCGTTATCCAGGTTCTGATGATCTCTTTCAGGCTGGAGACGCTGCGGGAATTGCGGGTGATCCTGCTCTTCCATGTGGTGGGGACAGTGATGGAGCTGTTCAAGACGGACGTCGGATCCTGGGCGTACGAGGCGGAAGGTGTCCTGCGGATCGGGGCTGTTCCACTGTTCAGCGGCTTCATGTATGCCGCCGTGGGGTCCTATATGGTGCGGGTGTTCCGGCTGTTCGACCTTCGCTTTGACCGGTACCCGCGCCGCTGGATCACGGCCCTTGTTGCTGCTGCGATTTACATCAACTTCTTCTCGCACCACTACATCTTTGACGCGCGCTGGGTGCTGCTGGCCGCCGTCGTGCTTGTCTACGGGCGGTGCGTGATGCACTTCCGGGTGTTCCGGCGTCGTTTCAAGATGCCCATCCTGGTCTCGTTCCTGCTGGTGGCGCTGTTCATCTGGTTTGCGGAGAACATCGGCACGTGGTCCCGGGCATGGCTGTATCCGAACCAGCTGGAGGGCTGGCAGGCGGTCTCCATTGACAAACTTCTGGCATGGTTCCTGCTGATGATCATCTCCGTGGTGCTGGTGGCGTGGGTGTACAAGCCGGAGCCGCTTGACGCTCCTGCTGAGGTGGCTAGACTTCGCCGCGTATCGCTTTGAGGGCAGCGCGCCGGGCCTGAAGCAAGGGTTCGACGTCGGACACCCGGCTTAGACGGACGGCTTCCGGTGGAGGC
The DNA here is from genome assembly GCF_041549525.1 of Paenarthrobacter aurescens. NCBI lineage: Bacteria > Bacillati > Actinomycetota > Actinomycetes > Micrococcales > Micrococcaceae > Paenarthrobacter > Paenarthrobacter aurescens. The sequence goes on along the minus strand of NZ_CP157456.1, from coordinate 3,703,672 downwards.
GGGTTGCGATGGGCATGAATCACTCCGCCTTCGCTG